>NZ_CACMSM010000008.1 GCF_902616385.1 uncultured Prochlorococcus sp.
CAATGGCATTAAACGAATACGGAATACCTGCAATTTCAATGACTGGTAGCCAGGTTGGAATTATTACTGAATCAATTCATGGGAAAGCGAGAATTCTGGATATTAAAACAGAAAGGATCCAAAATTATTTAAATCAGGGTTTTGTAATTGTCGTGGCTGGATTTCAAGGAACAACATTAAGCCATACGGGTTCAATGGAAATTACAACTTTGGGTAGAGGTGGTTCAGATACTTCCGCGGTAGCTTTATCAACAGCTTTGGGAGCTGAGACTTGCGAAATTTATACAGACGTTCCAGGGGTTCTTACTACTGATCCAAGGATTGTTCCTAATGCAAAACTCTTAGATGAAATTAGCTGCGAGGAAATGCTTGAACTTGCAAGCGTCGGTGCTTCAGTTCTGCATCCAAGAGCAGTAGAAATTGCTCGCAATTATGGAATTAAATTGTGTGTCAAATCAAGCCAAAGTGACTCCAGTGGGACTCTACTAGAAAGTCAAATCCAACCTCTCCCGCTAAAAAGAGGCAGCTTAGAATTAACAAAAACAGTTAATAGTCTTGAAGTATTAGAAAACCAAGCAGTATTCAGTTTCTCAAATATTCCTGATAGGCCTGGAATTGCTGCGCAAATATTTGAAAAACTTTCAGAAGCAAGTATTAACGTAGATTTAATAATACAAGCGACAAATGATGGAAATAAAAACGATATTACATTTACTGTTGGTGCATTAGAAGTAAAAAAGACTGCAGAACAATGTGAACTTATAACTAGTCAATTAGGGGGAGAATTTAACTTAAAAACCAACATGACTAAATTAAGTATTCAAGGAGCAGGCATTATGGGCAGACCTAGTGTTTCAGCTGATTTATTTGATACTTTATCTCAAGCGAATATAAATGTTAGGTTAATAGCTACTAGTGAAATTAAAGTCAGTTGTGTAATTGAAATTAATAATGTACCAAAAGCTATTAGATTTGTTGCTGAGAAATTTAAGTTATCCGATACACAAATATTTGTTAATCCAATCAATGAAAAAAAAGATCAACCTGAAGTAAGAGGAATTGCATTAGATAAAAACCAAGTTCAGGTAAGCTTTCGAAAACTGCCTGATCGTCCAGGTGTAGCAGCATCGATATGTTTGGCATTAGCTGAAAATAATTTACTTATCGATACTATTGTTCAGTCTGAAAGAATTTCCTCTTTAAAAACCAAGGATATTAGTCTTACCATGAATAAACAAGATAGAGAAAAAGCTAACTTAGTTTTTGAGGCCTTATCAAAAAAATTACCCGGATCATACATTGAAGATGGCCCTGCTATAGCAAAAGTAAGTACTGTAGGAGCGGGAATGGCATTTAAGGTTGGGACAGCTGGAAAAATATTTAGAGCATTGGCTGACCAAAATATCAATATTGAAATGATTGCCACGAGTGAAATTAGGACTTCATGTATTGTCTTAGAAAAAGATTGTGACAAAGCAGTTAATGCGATTCATAATCATTTCGAATTAGAAAAATAAGTTCTTTTTAATTATTTCTTGCCAATTTTTGTCTTAATTTTTTGATTCTATCCCTCAAATTTGCTGCTTCTTCAAAATTTAACTCTTTTGCAGCGTCTTTCATTTTAATTTCTAACTTTTCTATTAAGTCAGGCAATTCTTCGAGCAAACATTGATTATCGTTAGATTTGAGAATCGCATCAGTTTTGTTATTAACTATATTTATTAAATCTTTAGATAAACCACCTGCATCTAGTTTTCTGGAAAGTTCTAGAAAAGATAATATTGAATTTTCTATTTTTTTGCCTGCAGGTTTTGGAGTAATATCATTGATTTGGTTATATTTTTTTTGAATAGTTCTTCTTCTTTCAGTTTCAGATATTGCTCTTTTCATTGAATCTGTGAAGTTATCTGCATAAAGTAAGGCAACGCCTTCAACATGTCTGGCAGCTCTTCCTATTGTTTGAATCAATGACCTTTCAGCTCTAAGAAAACCTTCTTTATCAGCATCTAAAATGGCGACTAAGGATACTTCTGGAAGATCTAGTCCCTCTCTTAATAAATTAACTCCTACCAAAACATCATATTCGCCCATTCTAAGGTCTTGAATAATTTCAATTCTTTCAATTGAATGGATTTCGGAATGCAAATATCTAACTCTTACTTTATTTTCAGATAAAAAATCAGTTAGATCTTCAGCCATTCTCTTAGTAAGTGTTGTCACAAGCACTCTTTGATTCTTTTCAGCTCGAATTCTTATTTCAGATAACAGATCTTCTATTTGGCCTTCACTAGGTCTTACATCAATTACCGGGTCTAATACCCCAGTTGGTCTTATAACTTGCTCAATAAATTCACCATCACATTGATCTAATTCCCATTGACCGGGGGTTGCACTTATAAATAATGTCTGTTTTGATTTTTCCCAAAACTCTTCACATTTTAAAGGTCTATTATCTGCAGCACTTGGCAATCTAAAACCATGATCTATTAAAACTTTTTTTCTAGATTGATCACCGTTGTACATCGCATGAAGTTGAGGGCATGTTACATGACTCTCATCAACTACCAACAACCAATCTTTGGGAAAGTAATCTATTAAGCATTCTGGTGGTGAACCTTCCTCCCTGCCAGATAAATGACGAGCATAATTCTCAACTCCATTACAATAACCAACCTCTTTAAGCATTTCTAAATCATATTTTGTGCGTTGTTCTAGACGTTGAGCCTCTAATAATTTTCCTTCGTATGTAAATTTATCGAGTTGAGTTTTTAATTCACTTCTAATTGCACTTATTGCACTCTCAAGTCTTTCTTTTGGAGTCACAAAATGCTTAGCAGGGTAAACGCTAACTTGTTCCAAACTTTCAAGTATTTCTCCTGTAGTAGGGTCAACATATCTAATAGCCTCGACTTCATCACCAAATAACTCAATTCTTATTAATCTATCTTCATAAGCTGGACCGATTTCTAAAACATCACCTTTAATTCTGAATCTACCTCTAGTAATTTCAATATCATTTCTAGTATATTGATTTTCAACGAGAGACCTCAAAGAAGAACGTAGATTTATTGATTTTCCCACTTCAAATTTAACTGCAGCTTTTAAATACTCACTAGGTATACCAAGACCATAAATACAACTTATTGAGGCTACAACAATTACATCTTTTCTCTCAAATAATGAGCGTGTTGCAGAATGCCTAAGCATATCTATTTCTTCATTAATTGAAGCAGTTTTGGCTATGTAAGTATCACTTACAGGTACATAAGCTTCAGGTTGATAATAATCGTAGTAAGAAATGAAGTACTCAACCGCATTTTTTGGAAAAAATTCCCTCAATTCATTACATAGTTGTGCAGCCAACGTTTTGTTATGGGCTAAAACAAGTGCAGGTCTTCCTGTTTGTTGAATTACATTGGCAATGGTAAATGTTTTACCAGTTCCTGTAGCTCCTAAAAGAGTCTGAAACTGTTTACCATTATTTACGCCTTTAACTAATTTTTTAATAGCTTCTGGTTGATCTCCATTTGGTTCGTAAGGAGCTTGAAGCTTATAGTTGTTCATCAAGCTAGTAGCTAAAGGATGTTGCTATACTAAGAAATTTTTTCTCCAATTATTGAATTTTTCAAAGATTCTTTCAAGCCCCTAACAACCGCAATCATTGAAATTAAATCATCTAATTTATTAACCACAGATCCAACGCCAACTGCTGAGGCTCCAGAGGATATTGCTAGTGGACAAGTTACTTGGCTTAATCCAGAGGCACTCATGATTGGTATATTCAGAGATTGTTTCTTAAATTCTTGATGAATAGCATAGGTAGCTGCAAGAGTTGGTACTGATTTTTCAAAAAAACCTTGAATTCCTGGAGAGTAAGGAGAAGAACTGGTACCACCTTCTGTTTGAATAATATCAACGCCTTCTTCCACTAGCTGTACAGCAAGATCAACTTGCTTATCAATAGGCATAGTGTGAGGAACAGTTACTGATAAAGGAAAATTAGGCAATAAATCCCTTGTCTCTTTTGTAATGTTTAAAACTTTTTTATCTGAAAAATGAATGCCTTTTTCATAAAAAGTATCGTAATTTCCTATTTCAATTAATGATGCGCCTGCTTTCACACAATCTTGAAAAGATCGAGGCACTACTGAACTAACACAAACGGGTAGTGTTGAATTCTTAAGTGCTAAATCAACAAGTTCAGGTTTACAAGCAATATCGACAAGATCTGCACCTCCTAATGAAGAAGCCTCAACAATTATTTTCACAGACTGAACATCGAAATTATTCAATCCTGAAATAACTTTGAGTAAGGATTTGCTTCTTAACTCTTCTTTGATTTTTTGTGGCAAAAGATTAATCAGACTCATTTACTTAATGAATTTATTACCCGATTGTGACATTGTTTTAGTAAAACAGTGCATTTTTTAAAAAATATTATCTGAGCAACACAAAATGACTGATAAAAAATTAAGTCAGAAAAATTGGTCATCATGGCATCATCAGCTTCATAAGGAGATTCTTACCAAAAAAATATTTATTCCCAAAGGATCCAATATTTTAATAAGTGTTTCGGGGGGGTCAAGACTCAATGACCTTATTAACCCTAATTAATGACCTAAAAAAAACTACATAATTGGTCTATTAGTGTTTGGCATGGTGATCATCAGTGGCACGAAAAATCATCACTATATGCTCTTGAATTAAAAGATTATTGCGAAGATAAAAATATTTCATTCTCTTTTGATCAAGCAAATAAAGAAAGTATTTCTTCAGAAGAAAAAGCACGAGAATGGAGATATAAAAAATTATGTGAAAGAGCCAAAACTTTATTAAATAAAAACCAGCAAAAACATAATATTTATTTGTTAACTGGTCACACGAGTAGTGATAATGCAGAAACATTTATCCTCAATTTATCTAGAGGAAGCAATTTTGCAGGTCTGAGTAATATTGAGAGTAAAAGATTAATAGAAAATCAAATTTATTTAATAAGACCAATACTAATTTTCAGTAGGGAAGATACAAAACAATTTTGCAATGATTTGAAGATCCCAGTCTGGGAAGATCCTACAAATTCAGATCTTAAATTAAAAAGAAATTTAGTAAGAAAAAAAATTATTCCTACCTTAGAAGTCATCTATCCTGGTTGTTCTGAAAGAATAAATAATTTTTCCCAAAAAATGAGTAAATACAATAATGAACGTAATGATCTTAGTGAACTAGCGTATTTATATTGTAAAGATGTTAAAGGTATCGATAGGAATCTCCTAAATGGTATGTGTATTGAAGCGAGGTGCACAATTTTAAATAGATTTTTAAAAGAAATATCTTCAAAGCAATGTAGTTCTAAAAATCTGACAAAATTAGCAACTTCAATTTATGAAAAAAATAAAGGCCAAATTAATCTACAAGAGTTTTTAAAAATTGTTTGGGATAAAAACTATATAAATTTTGAAAAAAGTTAAGATGTTACAGCAGATCTTCTTCTTCTTGTTCTACCTTCAAATGAATCTTCTGTAGCAGTCTCAGCTGATGGATTCTGTGAAACTTTTGGACTTTTTTGGCTATTTTGTGGGTTATTTGAACTATTAGGATGTTTATTGTTTGATTTCTTATGGAAATTATTATTATTTCTATTTCTATTGGAGAAATTTTGCTCTTCGGTAATCTTTGGAATATAAGCACGAGTTCCACTTGGAGCCGGTTGAACTAAACACAAAATAAGTGGTTCAACTTGTAATTCTCTTCTCATTCTTCTCGATAAACCATTTTCAATTTCTCTTTGTACACCAATCCAATCTACCTCAAAATTATTAGGCCCAGTTTGTCTGGATAATTGTTTCCATCTATTTTCTAAGACCCAGCTTATTTCTCGTTCTGTCCACATAGACATTTTTCTTGGCTCTGCTGTAGTAACAACTCCTCTTAAATTAACTCTAGGAGGCGCAACCATCTTCCCATCTGTACTAATAGGAGCTAAAACAGTTACTACACCATCCCCAGCTAATTGCTGCCTTTCTTTCAATACTCGAGCATCTACTATCCCATTTCTTGAGTTATCAAGCAGTTCAACACCAGCTTTTACAGGATCACCTTTTTGAATAGAATTAGGTGTTAACTCAACTACATCTCCATTTTCAATAATTAAAATATTGTCTTTTGGAACTCCCATAGTTTGTGCACTCCTACCATGACAAACAAGCATTCTATGTTCTCCATGAACAGGAACAAAAAACTTAGGTTTTGCGAGCGCCAACATTAACTTTTGATCTTCTTGAAAACCATGACCAGAAACATGAATATTCTCACCCTTTCCATAAACAACCTTTGCTCCAAGTTTCATTAATCTATCTATTGTATTAACAACAGAAATAGTGTTACCTGGAATTGGGCTGGCTGAAAATATTACAGTATCAGTAGTCTTAAGACGAACATGCTGATGTTCACCACGAGAAATTCTGCTTAACGCTGCTAGGGGTTCTCCTTGACTACCCGTCATTAATAATAAGGTCTCCCTATCTGGCAAATCTCTAATTTGCTTGATAGGAACAAACAAATCATCTGGGCATTTCATATAACCAATATCTCTTGCCTTAGCAATAACATTTATCATCGATCTACCTAACAAACCGACCTTTCTTCCATGTTTCATGGCCAATTCTAAGATCATTGTCACTCTGTGCACAGAACTAGCAAAGGTAGTAAGGATAACTCGTTCTTTTGCCTCTGCAATATGTTTTTCTAAAGAGGGATAGATAGTCTTCTCAGAAGGACAAAAACCTGGAACTTCGGCATTAGTAGAATCACTGAACATGCATAAAACGCCCTTCTCTCCGTAATGCACCATTCTTTCAATATCAAATTGCTCTCCATCTACTGGCATATGATCGAACTTAAAATCTCCCGTAAAAATAATTGTGCCAACAGGTGTTGTAACTGCTAAAGAAAAGCTATCGCAAATAGAATGGGTATTTCGAATAAATTCAACAGAAAAATGTTGTCCTACTTTTACAACATCTCTTGGATTTACTGTCTGTATAGTTGTTCTATCAGATACCCCTGCTTCCTCCATTTTTCCTCTAAGCATTGACATTGCCAGTCTTGGGCCATAAATAATGGGAATATTAAAATGCTTTAGATGATGAGAAATACCTCCAATGTGATCTTCATGCCCGTGAGTGACAATCATTCCTTTTATTCTTCTTTGATTTTCTTTTAAAAAAGTTGTATCAGGCATAACAACGTTTACGCCATGCATACCATCAGATGGGAAAGCTAGGCCAGCATCAACAAGCATTAATTCTTCACCATATTCAAAAACGCAAGTGTTTTTTCCTATTTCATGTAGTCCTCCAAGAGGTATTACTCTTAGAGCTGGCATATTATTTTTAGATCTAGATGAATCATGAGTAGATCTATTTACAGTTGAATTTGTACTTGATTGCATAATTTTGAAATTTATGAAGGCCTGCTTGTAATCAAATAAGGTTTATTTAAATTTAATTATCAAGTTAAATATAATCCCTATTATAGGGAATTCAGGATAAAAGATAGTTGCTTTTTCATGTCATTGGTTAAAGGTGACAAAGGACTTCTAGGATTACCTACATCCCATCCAGACAGCTCCAAAGCAGCCTTAATTGGGATTGGATTAGTAGTCATAAAGAGTGCTTTGAAAAGAGGCTGAAGTTTTTCATGAATAGAAAGAGCATTGGAAACCTTTCCACTTTGAAAAGAATAAATCATCTCTTTCAATTGCAATCCAACTAAATGACTTGCAACACTTACTACTCCTACAGCACCTACAGATAACATTGGAAGCAACAATGAATCGTCGCCACTATATACAGAGAGTTCGGAGCCACAAATAGCTCGTAGTTCTGTTACTTCTTCTATTCTACCGCTTGCAGCTTTAATACTGAGAATATTTGAGAAATCCATAAGTTTCTTCACAGTATCAGGTAATAAATTGCATCCAGTCCTCCCAGGAATGTTGTAGAGCATAAGAGGCAAATCCTTTGCAGATTTAGCAATAGAACTGAAATGTTTATAAAGACCTTCTTGAGGCGGCTTATTGTAATAAGGAACAACGACCAAAGCACCGTCTGCACCAGAGTCGTAAGCTTTTTTTGTAGCTTCTACAGCTTCGCTTGTACAATTACTACCAGTACCAACTATTACTTTACAGCTTGCATCCAAAGATCCTCTTACCGCAATAAATAAATCATGCTGTTCCGCCCATGAAAGAGTCGGAGATTCTCCAGTAGTACCGCACAACACAATTCCATCAGAACCGTTTGCAAAAAGATAATTTGAAAGTTTTATAGCTAGTTCATAATCTACATCTCCATTCTGAGTGAATGGAGTAACCATTGCAGTCAATATTCTTCCAAATAGTGGATTATTACACTCAGTTTTGTCTGTAATCATTTTTTTGGAATTAATAACTCAGCTATTTGAACAGCATTCAGAGCTGCTCCTTTTCTTATTTGATCTCCACATAACCATAATTCTAATCCATGAGGCTGACTTATATCAGTTCTTAGCCTGCCAACAGCAACATTATCCCTTCCCATAACGTCATTTGGCATAGGAAATCTATTATTTTTGTAATCCTCAATAACTTCAATTCCAGGAGATTTTTTTAATTCTTCAAGAGCATCTTTAAGCTCAACTACATCGGCAAATTCAATATTGATTGATTCAGAATGTGCTCTTAGTACTGGGACTCGAACACATGTAGCAGAAAGCTTTAAATCAGCAATATTTAATATTTTCCTTGTTTCATTAACCATTTTCATCTCTTCTTCACAGTAATTATTTGAAAGCATAGGGGAATTGTGTAAAAACAAATTAAAAGCAAGGGAGTATGGCAGAACTTCACTTTTTTGAGGATTTCCTTGAAGATATTGTTCAGTTAAAAGTTTTAGTTCCTCCATCGCCAGTTGGCCTGCACCACTGACAGATTGATATGTTGAGACAATAACTCTTTGAATAGTCGAAAGTTTGTTTAATGGAGCTAAAACTAATGTCAACAAAATGGTAGTGCAGTTTGGATTCGCTATTACCCCATCATGATTAAGTACGTCACTAGCATTAACTTCAGGGACTATAAGAGGAACGTTCTTATCTAATCTGAAAGCACTTGAATTATCTATCAGTAAAGCATTTTGATCAATAATGGTAGACAACCATTTTTTTGAAATACTTCCGCCAGCTGAAGCCAAAACTAAATCAAGATTCTTAAATTTTTCCTTAGTTGTTTTTTTTGTAACTAATTCTTCATCTTTCCAAATAATTTTTTTTCCTTCTGATCGCTCTGATGAAAGCAAGACCAATTCTGATATTGGGAAATCACGTTGTTCAAGAATTTTTAGCAATTCAGATCCCACAGCACCTGAGGAACCTAAAACAGCAACTTTTAATGGCCTATTAGGCAAATACGGAGATTGTCTCACACTTTAAAATGATTTTTATAAATAGATTGACTATTTTTTTTACTTTATCAAAAAATTAACTTTCAAGGAAATCACATAATGTGAAATAATTAAGATTCGGCTCATAGTAATAACTTAGAAAAACATGGCTAAAGATGCACTAATAGTCAAAACAACTCCTCTGCCTCAAAGCAGAATTTCATTCGAATTAGAAATACCATCTGAGACATGCAAAACGTGTGTAAATGAAACAATCAGTTCTATCAGTCGTTCGGCTAAAATTCCGGGATTTAGACTTGGTAAGATTCCTAAACAAGTCTTAATCCAAAGAATTGGCATCACACAATTACATGCTTCTGCTTTGGAAAAAATTATTGATAAATCATGGCAAGAAGCCTTAAAAATAAAATCTATAGAGCCACTAAGTGAGCCAGAATTGGTAGATGGGTTTGAATCTTTACTTGCAAAGTTTAGTCCTGAAAAATCACTTAAGGTTACTCTTCAAACTGATGTTGCCCCAGAATTAAAACTTAAAAAATCTAAAGGACTAAGTGTTGAAATATCAAAAACAAAGTTTGATCCTAAGTCAATTGATGAAGCGCTAGAAAAATCTAGAAATCAGTTTGCAAACATTATTCCAGTTACCAATAGAGCAGCAAAATTAGGAGATATTGCAGTAGTTAGTTTCAAAGGAAAATATAAAGATTCTGGTAAAGAGATTGATGGTGGAACAAGTGAATCAATGGATCTTGAGTTAGAAAAGAACAAAATGATTCCCGGTTTCGTTGAGGGAATCGTAAAGATGAAAATTGGTGATACTAAAACACTTAACCTTAAATTTCCTGATGATTATTCTCATGAGGATTCAAGAGGCAAAGAGGCAATTTTTGAAGTAAATCTTAAGGATCTGAAGGAAAAAGAATTACCTGAACTTAATGACGATTTTGCAAAACAGTCAGGCAACAAAGAATCATTAAAAGAGTTAAAGAAAGATATTGAAAAGCAACTTAAAGACAATTTTGAAAAAACTCAAAAAGATATCAAAATTGAAGCTTTATTAGATGCCTTAACAAACGAATTGGTTGCTGAAATTCCAAAATCTATGATTGATATAGAAGTGAGGAATAATATTGAACAAACCGCTCAAAGATTTGCTCAACAAGGTCTTGATGTAAAGTCTACTTTCACTCCGGAATTAGTTAAGTCACTAGCAGAGTCCACAAGGCCTCAAGCTGAAAAAAACGTTCAAAGAAATTTAGCTTTAAAAGCATTAGCTGAAACAGAAAACATAAAAGTTGAGAAAGATGAAATTGATTTAAAAATGAAAGATTATGAAGATGCAATCTCTCAATCTTCAAAACAAATTGATTTTAAAAGATTAACAGAAGTAGTAAGTAACGATCTACTCAAAGAAAAATTAATAATTTGGCTTGAAGAAAATTCTGAAGTAAAAGAAAAAAATACAAAAACTTCTAACGCTACAAAAACCTCCAAAACATCAAAAGCCGCAAAAACTGCGACTAAAACTACAAAAACTACAGGAACTACAAAAACTCGAAATAAAAAAGAAAAAAAATAATTTATGAAATTTCCTACTAATTAAACAAAAACCTCCTAAATTATTTATAAGACGAAAACTAATTTGTGAACTCAGAAAAAAAACATTTAATCCAAAGCTCAATAAGTTCTTACGAAAGTAATCATAAAACTATTGCAGCTGTTCCCACCGTTATAGAACAATCAGGTAGAGGAGAAAGAGCTTTTGATATATATTCAAGATTATTGAGGGAAAGAATAATTTTTTTAGGTACTGGAATTAATGACCAAGTATCTGACTCCCTTGTTGCGCAATTATTATTTCTTGAAGCTGAAGATCCCGAAAAAGACATACAAATATATATCAATTCTCCTGGAGGCTCAGTAACTGCAGGAATGGCCATTTACGATACCATGCAACAAATATCGCCTGATGTAGTGACAATATGTTTTGGAGTAGCCGCAAGTATGGGCGCATTTCTACTTTCTGGAGGAACAAAGGGGAAAAGATTGGCTTTACCTAATTCTAGGATTATGATTCATCAACCTCTGGGAGGTGCACAAGGTCAAGCAGTAGAGATTGAAATACAAGCTAAAGAAATACTTTTTCTCAAGAAAACATTAAATTCACTTTTAGCTGAACATACTGGTCAACCTTTAGAAAAAATTAATGAAGATACAGAGAGAGATTACTTTTTATCCCCCTCAGAAGCAGTCGAATATGGATTAATTGATAAAGTTATCAAAAAGTGACAAGGGGTTCTGATTTTTTAAGAATATGATGACGAATCGATATTTATGAGCAATCCTAGTGAATAGGGAATATTTAACACCTTTCACTTTAAAAACTTATAATCGATGGCTAAATTCGACGCCCATCTTAAATGTTCATTTTGCGGGAAGTCACAAGACCAAGTAAGAAAGCTTATAGCTGGTCCTGGGGTTTATATCTGTGATGAGTGCATAGACCTTTGTAATGAGATCCTCGATGAAGAACTACTTGATAATCAAGCGAACACAACTAACTCTCCACAAGTAAAAAAGAAATTACCAACAGATAATCCAAAAAAATCTGTTCCTTTAGAATTAACCTCAATTCCTAAGCCATTAGAAATAAAAAGTTTTCTAGATAATCAAGTTGTTGGACAAGAATCTGCAAAAAAAATATTATCAGTAGCCGTATACAATCACTACAAGCGATTAGCTTGGAAAGTTAAAGAAGACAGTAAAAATAGCAATTCAACTGATTCACAAGCAACTAAATTACAAAAATCAAATATTTTACTCATCGGCCCTACTGGAAGTGGAAAAACATTATTGGCGCAAACTTTAGCAGAGTTTTTAGATGTTCCTTTTGCAGTAGCTGATGCAACGACTTTGACAGAAGCTGGATATGTTGGGGAGGATGTTGAAAACATACTTTTAAGACTTCTACAGAAATCAGAAATGAATGTAGAACTAGCTCAAAAAGGAATTATTTATATTGATGAAATAGATAAAATTGCAAGAAAAAGCGAGAATCCTTCAATTACTAGAGATGTCTCCGGTGAAGGGGTACAGCAAGCATTATTAAAAATGCTTGAAGGAACAATTGCTAATGTGCCACCTCAAGGCGGAAGAAAACATCCTTATCATGACTGCATCCAAATTGATACGAGTCAAATACTATTTATTTGTGGGGGAGCTTTTATAGGTTTAGAGGATATTGTTCAAAAGCGTATGGGTAAACACTCTATAGGATTTACCACTAATTCAGATCAAAGCAAAGTGGATACAAAAAAAATAGTAGACCCAAGAGATTCCCTAAAAAATTTAGAATTAGATGACTTAGTAAAATATGGCCTAATTCCAGAATTTATTGGAAGAATTCCGGTTTGCGCTGTATTAGATCGTCTTACTAAAGAAACTTTAGAATCTATTTTGACTCAACCAAGAGATGCATTAGTAAAGCAATTCAAAACTTTGCTAAGTATGGATAATGTTGAATTATCATTTGAGCCTGATTCTGTTGAAGCGATAGCAAATGAAGCATACAAAAGAAAAACAGGTGCAAGAGCATTAAGATCAATAATTGAAGAGCTAATGCTAGACATAATGTATACTTTGCCTTCTGAAGAAAATGTAAAAGAATTCACAATTACGAAAAAAATGGTAGATAATTTATTTTCATCTAAAATTGTTAAACTACCTTCAGGATCAAAAAGAATCATTAAAGAGTCTGCATAAAATTAGAATTTAATTTTTTTGATTGAATCACTAATTTTTCTAATTAATGAAAAATAAATGCCAAATATACATAAGCCTTTTCATCAAAAATATAGACCAAACAACTTAGACGAACTGGTTGGGCAAAAATTTATATCCATTACACTCAAACAAGCTCTATTAACAAAAAAAATTGCTCCTGCATATCTTTTTAATGGTCCAAGAGGCACTGGGAAAACATCAAGTGCAAGAATATTTGCAAAATCTCTAAATTGCCAAGCATTCGACCAACCTACAACAACTCCTTGTTGTAAATGTGACTTATGTAGACAAATTACAGATGGGAGAGCTCTAGATATTATCGAAATTGATGCAGCATCAAATACAGGCGTAGAAAATATAAGAGAAATTATAGAAAGAGCGAGATTTGCACCTACTCAAGCGAGATGGAAAGTCTATGTAATTGATGAATGTCATATGCTTTCAACGGCAGCTTCAAATGCTTTACTAAAAACTATTGAAGAACCTCCCTCAAGAGTTGTATTTATACTTGCGACGACAAATCCTGAGAGAGTATTAAATACAATAAAAAGTAGATGCCAAAAGTTCGATTTTAGAAGAATAAGCACTAGCGATATTTTTCAACATTTATCAGAAATCGCCGAAAAAGAATCCATTAAGTACGAAGTTCAGGCATTAAAAATGATTGCAAAAAGGTCTAATGGAGGTATGAGAGATGCACAAAGCCTCCTTGAACAATTGAATCTTTTACCAGAAGGGATAACAATTAATAATTTCCAAAACCTCCTAGGAGAAGTATCAGAAAGTGAATTAACAAATCTGATTAAATCATTGGTTGAGAATGATCCAGAGTCATTAATTGAAACCTCCAACAAATTATATGATGCCGGAAACGAACCTCTTCAAATAATTATCGGATTATTGAATATTACAAGGGATCTACTATTACACACTACTAATAATAAATATACAGATCTTTATTATACATCTGATGAATTTCGAGATGAGTTAGATAAAGTCTCAAAAACAATAAATAAATCAACAATAATTAATTGGCATAATAATCTGAGAAATATTGAATATCAAATCAAATCAAGTGATAATCCAAGGCTTTGGTTTGAAATACATTTAACTGGTCTTATGGATAGTCAAGAGATAAATAGTTTTGAAAATAAACAAGAAAGTAAAAACAATACGACTGAGGAGAAGCATGAAAGCAGAAAAAACATTCCAATTAATAAAGAAAATATTTCAGATGAGAGACCAAAACCAATTATCCAAGAAGAGATAACTCACAAGGAATTGATCGAAAAAAAAGACGCAAAATTAGAAAAATTTGAAGTTCTTGAAAAAGAAAGTATTGAAAATATTTCTGAAAATAACCACAATAATCTTGGATCAAATTTAAAAGATAAATGGGAATTAATTCTTTCTAAAGTAGAGTTACCATCAACAAGAATGTTACTTTCACAACAAGCCGAACTTGAAAGTTTTGATTCGGAGAAAATCACAATTGCATTATCTCCAAACTGGGAAAGTATGATAAAAAGCAGAAAAGTTATAATTGAAAATACTGTAAAAAAGATATTTGGAGATGGAATAATACTTAATTTTTCAACCAAACAATTAAATAAAAGTAACCCAACAAACACTCCAGAAATAACCCAAACTGAAGTAAATAATTTCAGACCAATAAAAAAAATAAAACCAAACACTAATTCGTCAACAAAAATATCTAGCGAGGAAACTTATGATGATAGTTCAAAAAACTTAGCAAATTTTTTTAATGGAGAAATTATAGACCTTGATGAATAGATTAAACTCCAGTATGAAGAGTCTTTCGCCAGAGTATCTTTTTGGGAAAAATAGACATCTTTACAGTTACCCAAGGGATTACTAAAAACCAATGAGATAAATAAAAAACCGATACAAATACCATCAAAAAATTGCTTTTTTGCAATACAGGTACTTCACTTTTACAAGAAGAACCGTACCAAAAAGCAATTCCAGATAACATAAAAGCTGTAAATGAAATAGGCCAGTAAATTGGTGAATCTAAAAAAGCAATACTGAAAACTAAATCAAAAATAGAAATGATTGGTAATGCATATTGCAAGATGAAAAAGTAAGTTAAATCAAATTTCTGCAAATAATCAATTTTATTAGTCAATAATTGATCTCCATAATCGAAGAATCTTTGCAACCCCCCCTCTGCCCATCTTTGCCTTTGCGCTAATAAAGCATTTAAATTCTCAACTGCCTCCTCCATTACTGGAGGATCCCATAAGATTCCAATTCTAGATTTTGATAATAATAATCTTAAACTCAAATCAAGATCATCTGTAACTGTATCTTCATTAAAAGAACCACATGCTAATAATGTTTCTTTCTTAATTAATTGACCATTTCCCCTTAATTCGGAAACTCCAGCAACTGATAATCTTCCATATTGAAAGATTGCATCCATAGCCATCTCCATTGACTGACAGGAAGTTAAAAAATTCTTACTTACATTTGTTACTGATTTTCTTAGTTGAACTGCAGACCAATCACCCTCTTCTACAAAACTAAATAACCTTATCAAGGAATCTTGTTTTAATTCAGCATCAGCATCCAAAACTAGTAACCATTCACCATGAGTAAATTTCAAGGCATAATTCAAAGCTCCTGACTTTCCTCCTCCTGCATTTGGAGAACGACTTATGACTTTTAGCTTGTCATATTGTCTAGATAATCGATCTAAAATTAAAGGCGTCTTATCAGAACTACCATCATCGATTATGTAAATATTAAATTTATTTGTTGGATAATCTAAACTAAATAATCTTTTAACTAACCTTGATATGACATTCTCTTCATCTCTAGCTGCTACTAAAATATCAAGCACAGGTAACTCTTTATTGCTAATTCTTCTGCTTACAGTATTTAAGACGTTGTTCCTTTTGAAATTTCTAGAAATAACTATTAAACCGTAAAAAACAATCACAAAAGAAAGAGTCAATATTATGTAAAAGAAATTTTCGATATTGTTAACATGAGGAATAAAAGCTACTAAAAAACAAGCACTAAGAAATATAAATGACTTCAATCTTCGATTTTTATAAAAACCCTTACTCATAAAAGTAAATTGTTAATTACTTAACTTCCATTGAGACAATATCTCAAATTTTTTTAGTTTTGCATTTCGATAGTAATGATTCAATATTTGTTCATAAGAGAATCCTAATTTAGCCATTTCAATTGCCCCTGACTGAGATAAACCTACACCATGACCAAAGCCTCCTCCTCTCAAAAGCCATAAATCATCATTTAATTTATTAATAGTAAACAAATTACTTGGTATAAAATTTAATACCCGTCGAATATCATCTTTAACAAGAACAATAGATTTATTACCCTTGTCCAATTGTATTTCCAATTTTGTTACTCTGCCACTAGACCCACGTTCAATAGAATTTAAATCCAAAACATCTTCGTTAATATTTATAAGTTTGTTTTTAATTAACTTTTCTTTAATTTCAAGATTAGAAATTTTCTTATTCCATCGAAAAAGAGAATGATTACTCCCATAAAACTGTTCTTTATCAAAATCTAAAAAATTATTTAAATTAGATTCATTTGTAATTGGAAGTTTAAACATTTTATTTAATGATTTAGAACCATCAATGATTGAATTGAAATAAGAATAATCTTGAATCTGCCAAGACTCCCCTGCAGTAGCAGATACTCCACCATTAGAACCATGGTAAAAAGCATTTATTGGTTGATTTTCATGAGTGAGAATTAAATTTGAAGTTTCGTCTATGGCTTTTTGTACGTTTTTGTATGAAATTTCAGAAGGCTTATAAACTTGGCATTGAGTGCTTATACATAAATGATATTTATCCATATTAAATCTATCAGAATTAAATATGCCCCAAGTTCTTGCAATAACTGCTTGAGCCTTGAGTGCCTCTAAAGGAGAATTCGGTCCAATTTCATATGGCAAAACACCTGCCAAATAGTCATCAAATTCAATTTTTTGAACTAAGGTCCAAGTTCCATATAAATCCTTTACTAAATAAAAATTTTTGCCAAAATTAACACCATTTATTTTTATTTTCTCTTCAGAATAAATATATATAGGACCTTCAAGTTTGATACCACTGTAGTCATTTCTAAGAACAGGAGTAATTTGAAAATTTTTTATTTTTCTGAAAATCTTATTTTTTAATTCAAACTCTGGCAGATCATCTTGAAATGGAATCCATACTTCCCAATTTTTAGGGTAGGCAACAGTCGTCTCAAATCCTTTATCTCTTAGTTTATCTGATTCTTTTTTTGCCGATTCATAGCTAGCAAAAGGACCAAAAACAATTCTCTCAATTGTTTTTGGATTTCTGACGGGAATATCCGCCCAGGTAATATTTATCTGTTTTGATTTATGTTTAATACCGTTGGACGATATCAAGTTTAAAAAACCTTTATTTGTTGTAAAATTTATATTCTTTTTCTGCGAAAAACTATCATTCTCCCCGCCTAAATATTGCTTTAAACCAATTAAAAATTTTCCTTTTTTAATTTCATTATGGAGTTCAACCTTTAGCAATTCTTCTCCTTTTGCATTTGAAATAAATTTAGTGTTTACTATTAAAAGAGAAATAGAGCCTAAAAATAAGTTTAAAAAGGCAAATTTAAGTTTCATAAATTAGAACTTTCCTTATCAATTAAAAACTTTAATTTGCACCAATGCGTATAAAGGTTTAGATTATCCTAATTAAACACATTTGACTGAAATGTCTAAATTAAAAACTCGTAAATCAGCTGCCAAAAGATTTAAAGCTACTGCGACGGGTAAATTCATGAGAAGAAGAGCTTTCCATAATCATTTACTTGATCATAAAAGCTCAAAATTAAAAAGACATCTATCAACAAAAGCCGTAGTTGATGAAAGAGATGCTGATAATGTAAAATTAATGATTCCATACGCATAAATCTTTAACCAATTTTTATTAGATATTCATGGCACGGGTAAAAAGAGGCAACATAGCCAGAAAAAGAAGAAACAAAATCTTAAATCTTGCAAAAGGTTTTAGAGGCGGCAACAAAAATCTTTTCAGAACCGCAAACCAAAGAGTTATGAAAGCTCTTTGTAATGCTTATAGGGATAGAAGAAGAAGAAAAAGAGATTTTAGAAGACTTTGGATCTCTAGGATTAACGCATCTGCGAGGATAAATGGTACAAACTATAGCAAGTTAATTAATGGGATGAAAAATGCAGAAATTATCATCAACAGAAAAATGCTTGCTCAATTAGCCTTAAACGATCCTAAGTGTTTTGAAAAAATTGTTTCTTCCGTTAGTAAGTAGAAAAAAGAATATAATCTAGAAAAGTAGTTATAAATAATGGAAATATCTTCCTTTCAATCCTATTTAATAATTCTTTTTGTTGTATTAATAATAATTTCTATTTTTGTATTTAGACAATTTCTAAAAACAAGAAGTGAAGAATTAAATTTAGTAAAATTCGAGCAAAAAGGTTTAGATTCTCTCACTCAAGCTACAGAATTATATGAATTTGGATCTATTCAGATAAAAAAAAGATTATATTCTGAAGCTACTAAAACTTTTTTAAAAGCAATTGAAAATTATGAAAATGAACCTGATGAAGCAAAAGCGATAATAAATAATGCTTTAGGATTTTCTTATGCTGCTCAAAATGAATTTAAGAAAGCAATTAAACACTATAAATCTGCAATAAAATCACTTCCAGAATATCCTATAGCCCTAAATAACCTCGCATCAGCACAGCAGCGTTTACTTGAGTACGACTTGGCATATGAAACTTATCAAAAGGTTTTGGTGATAGATCCAAAAAACAAAACAGCAATTAAAAAAAGTAAGGAGTTAGAAAAAAGAAACAATTATGAACCTTATAAAGGTATTAAAGATAAGGGATTCTAAATATGGAAAATTATTCTTCTTTACTAATTGGTGGAAAACAATTTTCCAGTAGATTAATGGTTGGTACTGGCAAATACAAATCTACTCAAGATATGGGGGAAAGTTTGTCAAATTCTGAAACTGAAATTATAACCGTCGCTGTTAGAAGAATTAAAAATGATCAGACCGGAGAAAATTTACTCGAAAAGATCAACTGGGAAAAATACTGGATGCTTCCTAATACAGCTGGTTGTGTTAATTCTGATGAGGCAGTCAGAATAGCAATTTTAGGTAGAGAACTTGCAAAATTATCTGGTCAAGAAGAAAATAATTTTGTCAAATTAGAAGTTATTCCTGACAAAAAGTATTTGCTACCAGATCCAATAGAGACTCTTAAAGCAGCCGAAATTTTAATAAAAAAGGGTTTCGCTGTACTACCTTATATCAATGCAGATCCTATTCTTGCAAAAAGACTAGAAGAAATAGGTTGTGCAACTGTAATGCCATTGGGCTCTCCTATAGGCTCAGGGCAAGGTTTGTTAAATTTATCAAATATAAGGATTATTATTGAGAATGCAAAAGTGCCAGTAATAATTGACGCAGGAATTGGGGTGCCTAGTGAAGCTGCTCAAGCTATGGAAATTGGAGCTGATGGTGTCTTAATCAATAGTGCAATAGCACAAGCTGCAAATCCACCTCTAATGGCTCAAGCGATAAATTATAGTGTGAAGGCTGGCAGGCAAGCTTTTCTGGCAGGAAGAATTAAAAAACAAGACTTTGCAGTAGCAAGTTCGCCTGAAAAAAATATATCTATCTAATTCTCTAAATTGAGAAAAGTTTAAAAAGAAAGTAAAAATTTATTATTTGCTTTTATTTATCGTATTAAGAAAGAAGATTTGAAACTATTTACAATGTTTTTTCGCAAAGTGGAAGCACGCTGTAGTAATTTAATAAATATATTATGAATCTTTTAATTCTGGAGTTCTGAGTGAAAGTTATTGTTCTAGGTGGAGATGGTTTTTGCGGTTGGCCTTGTGCGGTGAATTTAGCAGAGCAAAATCATGATGTAATTATTGTCGACAATTTAAGTCGTAGAAAAATTGATATTGATCTAGAGGTAGAATCTTTAACTCCAATTTCTTCTATAACAGAACGACTTTCTGCATGGGAAGAGACTGGAGGCAAGCCTATGAGATTTCTTAACATGGATATCTCTAAACAATATCAAAAATTACTCAATTTGCTCATTGATGAAAAACCAGATTCCGTGATCCATTTTGCAGAACAAAGAGCAGCACCATACTCGATGAAATCGAGTTTTACCAAAAGATATACAGTAGACAATAATGTTAATGGCACCCACAACCTACTTGCTGCGATAGTAGAGAGTAATTTAGATATTCATGTTGTTCATTTAGGAACAATGGGAGTTTACGGATATGGATCACATAGAGGTGCGACAATTCCAGAAGGTTATCTAAAAGTTGAAGTTCCACAACCTGATGGAAGCCGCTTTGAAGAAGAAATATTACACCCTGCAAGCCCAGGTAGTGTCTACCACATGACTAAAACTTTAGATCAATTATTATTTCTTTACTACAACAAAAATGATCTTGTAAGGATCACTGATCTACATCAAGGCATAGTTTGGGGAACAAATACAGAAGCAACTTTAAAAGATCCTAGATTGACAAACCGATTTGACTATGACGGAGATTATGGAACTGTTTTAAACAGATTTCTAATGCAAGCTGCAATTGGATATCCATTAAGTGTTCATGGAACAGGAGGGCAAACAAGAGCATTTATACATATAAAAGACTCTGTAAAATGCGTACAACTTGCTCTTGAAAATCCTCCAAAATCCGGAGAGAGAGTCAAAATCTTTAATCAAATGACTGAGAGTCATCAAGTTGGAGAACTAGCTAAAAAAGTTGCTTCTCTAACTGGAGCTGATATCAATTATTTACCAAATCCAAGGAATGAAGCAGTAGAAAATGATCTAATTGTTGATAATAAATGCTTTATAGAATTAGGTTTAAACCCAACTACTCTTGATAATGGCTTATTAGAAGAAGTTGTTGAAGTTGCTAAAAAATACTCCAATAGATGTGATCTTAACCGCATACCTTGTGTTTCATCCTGGACAAAAAAACAAGCTGAGGCTATAAAGACTAATTAAAATTTTTGAAATAGTTACCTTAAGAAAGTGAAAATTGCATTGTTTACTGAAACTTTTTTACCTAAAGTTGACGGCATAGTCACAAGACTGACTAAAACAATTGAATTTTTAATAAAAAATGGTGATGAAGTTATAATTTTTTGTCCAGAGGGGTGTCCAGAATCATATATGGGAGCAACTGTAGTGGGAGTTGCTGCAATGCCATTACCCTTATACCCAGAGTTGAAGCTTGGTTTACCAGGCCCTGCAGTCTCAGATAAGTTAGAAAAATTTAATCCAGATTTGATACATGTTGTTAATCCAGCTGTACTTGGCTTAGGTGGCATATGGTTGGCGAAAACTAATAATATTCCTTTAATTGCTAGCTACCATACTCATCTTCCGAAATATTTGGAACATTACGGTATGGGTATGCTAGAGCCACTTTTGTGGGAATTACTTAAAGCAGCTCATAATCAAGCCTTGTTAAATTTGTGTACTTCCACCGCTATGGTCAATGAATTAAAAGATAAAGGTATTCAAAGGACTGCTCTTTGGCAAAGAGGAGTCGATACTTACAGTTTCCGACCAGATTTAAGAAGTGAGAAAATGAGAGATAAATTATTTGGAAAATATAAAGATGCTAATTATTTATTGATTTATGTAGGAAGATTATCCGCAGAAAAACAAATTGAGAGAATTAAACCAGTCTTAGAAAGTATCCCTAATGCTTGTCTAGCACTTGTAGGTGACGGACCGTATAGAAACCAGCTTGAAAAAATCTTCGAAAATACCAAGACTAATTTCATAGGATATTTATCTGGTGATGAACTTGCTAGCGCCTATGCCTCTGGAGATATATTTTTATTTCCCTCTAGTACAGAAACACTTGGTTTAGTTTTACTCGAAGCAATGGCAGCAGGATGTCCAGTTATCGGAGCCAACAAGGGGGGGATTCCAGATATAATTAGCGATGGGATTAATGGTTGTTTATATGATCCAGATGAAAAAGATAATGGGGTACAAAGTTTGATTGAAGCAACAAAAAAAATTCTAGAAAATGAAGATAAAAGAGAAATTATGAGAAAAGAGGCACGAAACGAAGCAGAAAAATGGGATTGGAATCAAGCAACGTTACAACTACAAAATTATTATTCAGATACGCTCAAAGAAATAGATTAAATTTGATCTAAATTATTATGCTACGTGTGGAGGAGTCGGATTACTATATGAAGTTAAAGGAAGTATAAGAGTAGCGATATTTTGATTTTTTTCAGGTCTTTTTTTCTTTGAGAATTTTTTACCAAAAGGCACTCGTATAACATTAGTTCCCTCAATTGAACAAATATTTAAGTTATCTCCTGAAGAATTGGTAACAAAATTTGGTAAGTTGACGTTTTTAACTGGCAGGTTCGTAACATTACCAGATTTAGAATCTTTGGTCATAGCTTCAAATACCCCAAAAAATTTGATGCTCGTGTATTTTAATAAAAAAATTTAAAAAAATTCTATAAGAAAATATTAAATTTTTATTCTCACTGATAATAACTAAGTAAATATAAAGACGCTAGTCCTTTAAGCACATTTTTTTTCTTCGAAAGTCTCGCCCTGATTTACATTGCAAGAACAAATTAAGTTGCGATCGCCATATGCATTATTGATCCTAGAAACTGAAGACCAAAACTTAATAGATGTGAAAGTTTTATAAGGAAAAGAAGCTTTTTCTTTTGAATAAGGATAATGCCAATTATCAGCAATTAACTCTTTCAGCGTATGAGGAGCATTACTTATTACATTATTATTATTTAATTCACTATTTTTTTCTATTTCGCTGATTTCTTCTCCAATTAATAGCATAGCCTCGCAAAATCTATCTAATTCAACCAAACTTTCACTTTCAGTAGGTTCTATCATTATGGTCTCTGGAACAGGCCAACTTATAGTTGGGGCATGAAAACTATAATCTATTAATCGTTTAGCTAAATCATTTACAGTCAAACCAGTTTTGGATTTTAAATCTCTAAAATCTAAAATACATTCATGTGCGACAAAATTATTTTTTCCTTTATAAAGAATCTTGAATTTATGCTTTAAAGAGTGCGCGATATAATTTGCAGATAAAATTGCATGCGCAGTTGCTTTCCTTAAACCACTAAGACCAGCCATTTTTATGTACATCCAACTTATTGGAAGAATACTTGCACTCCCATGATTGGCAGAAGATACATAATTGGAACTATTAGATAAATTATTATCAATTAAAGAGTGAGTAGGAAGAAATGGGCTTAAAGTTTCTGATGCAGCAACTGGACCTACTCCTGGACCACCGCCGCCATGTGGAATGCAGAATGTTTTATGTAAATTCAAATGACAAACATCAACACCATAATTCCCTGGTTTACATAATCCAACCTGAGCGTTCAAATTTGCTCCATCTAAATAGACAAATCCTCCAACTGAGTGAATTAAATCACATATCTTTCTGATTTGTAATTCAAAAACTCCATGAGTAGAGGGGTAAGTCAACATAAGTGCCCCTATTTGGTCATCAAATTTCTTGACCTTCATCGACAAATCTTGAAAATCAATATTTCCTTCGTCATCACATTCAACAGTTAACACTTCAAAACCTGCCATAACTGCACTAGCAGGATTTGTTCCATGAGCACTTTTTGGAATTAAACATTTTTTTCTTAACAGTTCACCTTTTGATTCAAAATAAGAATTTATTGCCAATAAACCTGCAAACTCTCCTTGAGAGCCAGCATTTGGTTGAAAAGAAACTGATTTTAAACCAACAATCTCACTTATCCATTTTTCTAAGTCAGATATAATTTTTGAATAGCCTTTAGTTTGATCTGGTGGAGAAAAAGGATGCATAGAAGATAAATTAGCCCAAGAGACTGGATTTAACTCTGCTGCAGAATTTAACTTCATAGTACAGCTTCCCAATGGCATCATCCCATCTACCAAAGAAAAATCTTTTTCTGCAAGTCGGAATATATATCTCATTAATTCAGTTTCACTTCGGTAATTTGTGAATATATCTTGCTGCATCCATGCACTGGATCTCAAAGCTAAACTTTCAAGATGAAATTCTTTATCAAATTTTATATGCTCTAATTCTTCTTCTTTTTCTATAAGGTTTGCTATGAAAGTCAAAATATCTTTTATTTCTTTTTCATTACTAAGCTCATCTAAAGAGATCCCAAAGCCAGTTGAATTTTCAATAGTTGATCCCAACGGCAAAATTCTTAAGTTATAGCCATTTCTTAAAGCTTCATTATGGATCCTTTGGGAGTGCTCAGAATAAACATCAACACTATCAAATCTAATCCCATCAGGAATATCAAAACCTAAAGCAGCTAAACTTGATTCTAAATTTATTCTCAACTCAACTAATCTCTTAGCAATTTGCGTTAATCCAGAGGGTCCATGATAAATAGCATAAAAAGAAGAAATTATGGCTAGCAAAGATTGAGCAGTACAAATATTACTAGTGGCCTTTTCCCTTCTAATATGTTGCTCTCTTGTTTGCAGTGCTAGTCTTAGAGACTTTTCTCCATTTTTAGATAGAGTTTGCCCAACAATTCTTCCGGGTATCAGCCTTTTATATTTTTCGCTACAAGCAAAATATGCTGCATGGGGACCACCAAAACCCATTGGAACACCAAATCTTTGCATACTCCCCACTGCTACATCAACACCAAATTCAGAAATTGGTTTAATCAAAACTTGTGCTAGTGGATCAATACATGCCGTAACAATAATTTCTGATCTATGTGCTTGGGATATTAAGAATGTGGGATCATATAATTCCCCATTTTTACCTGGTAATTGCAACAACATTCCAAAAACATCATCATGATTAGGAAGGTTGCTTTGAGTAAAGCGTTTTAAAGATATTCCTAAAGGTTTTGCTCTGGTTTGTAGAACATTAAAAGTATGATCAAAAACATTTGACTCCACTAAGTAAACTTTTGAAGATTTATTTTTTCTTGCGGAAAAACTCATGGCCATAGCTTCTGCAGCAGCAGTACCCTCATCCAACAAAGATGCATTGGCAACAGGGAATCCTGTTAGTTCACAAACAATAGTCTGAAAATTAAATAGAGCTTCTAATCTTCCTTGTGCAATTTCTGCTTGATATGGAGTATAAGACGTGTACCACCTTGGATTTTCAAGAACATGTCTTTGGATTACTTTAGGCATGTGATTGTCATAATAACCAAGGCCTATAAGTGATCTCATTTTGGTATTTTTATTCGCAATCTCTTCTAATTCATTTAAAGCCTCAATTTCTGAACAACCCTGGGGCAATATTTCTGAAGATTTATCTTTATGCTGAATATCTTCTGGAATAACTTGATTTATAAATTGATCAATATTGTTAAAACCAAGCTTGTTCAGCATAATTATTTCATCATTATGACCTAAGCCAAGATGCCTATCTATAAACAAATCAGACCCGAATTTGGATGTCATATTAAAATATTTTTCTTTAAAATAGCTCTTTTTAAAAAGTTTGCCTTATTTTGGTACAACCTTTGATTGATATTCCTCAGAAGTCATCAAATCAGCAATTGATGCTTCTGATTCTGGTTTCAAAATCACTAACCAACCGTCTCCAATCGGATCATTCTGTAAAAGCTCAGGGTTCTCAATAACACTTTCATTTATCGAAACTATTTCCCCTGAAAAAGGCAGATAGACTTCCTCAACGGCCTTAACTGATTCTATTGTTCCAAAAGTCTCGCCTTTCTCTAAAGTTGCACCTTCATCAGCTAATTCAACAAAAACAATATCTCCTAACTGATCAATAGCGAATTCACTAACTCCAATTTTTAATAATCCATTTTCTTCCAAGACATATTCATGAGTATCAGCATAGTTGAGGTTGTCTGGAAACTTATAAGACATGATTAAGTAGATAAAGGAAGTAGAGAATCCTTTGAAATTAATTTCTCCTCTAATAGTTCAGATAATAATCGAATTAATGCAATTTTGATGTGAGCTATGTGAGAACCACCTTGAACAAAAATATTGTAAGGATCTCTTAGAGGGGCATCAGCAGAAAATTCACTTGTACTCCCTTCAATAAAGGTACCTCCTGCCATTAATAATTTTGAATCATATCCATCCATTGATGATGGAACAACATTCAGAAAAGAATCTACTGGTGAAGAATTTTGAAAAGATTGACAAACTTTTTGTACCAAATCAGGATTATTCAATCTTACTGACTGAATAAGATCAGATCTATAAGTTGCTGGCTCTGGTAAAACCTTAAATCCCAAATTTTTAAAGACTGCTGCAACCATATCTGCACCTTTTAGTGATTCGTGAACAATTTGTGGTGCTAAAAACAAACCCTGCAAAATTAATCTTCCTAGTCCAAAATTTATTCCTGCAGAAGAACCAATGCCTGGTGAGGTTAATCTAGAACATGCCATCTCAACCAACTCTGCATCTCCTGCAACGTACCCACCAGTAGGAACTATTGTTCCTCCCAAATTTTTAATCAATGATCCAGCAATTATATTTGCCCCTTTAGAAATTGGTTCACTATCTTCAACAAGCTCCCCATAACAGTTATCAACAAAACATATACAGTTAGGATCAAGAGAATGAATAAGACTACAAATTTTCTCTATCTGATGATTCGTAAGAGACTTTCTCCAACTATATCCACAACTTTTTTGTATGAATACTAATTTACATGAATTTTCTTTAAAAAATTGAACAATTTTTTCTTCAAAAGAATCAAAATTCTCGCAGATATTTACTTGCTTATATTCAATGTCAAAATCTTTAAGTGATCCTTTTCCTCCTCCCCTTATTCCTATGACTTCTTCTAACGTGTCATATGGTTGTCCTGTAAGAGATAACATTACATCTCCAGGTCGAAGAATTCCAAATAAGACAGAACTTATTGCATGGGTTCCACTTACAAATTGCATCCTCACAGCAGCCTTTTCAGCAAGAAAAAATCTTGCAAAAACCGCATCAATTTTTTCTCTAGATATATCATCATGTCCACTACCAGAAGATTGATTGAAATGACTAGTAGAAACTTTTTCTTCCTTAAAAATTGTCAAAATATTTTCTAATTTCTGGAAAACCTGATTGGACCTTTCTTGGAAAACTTTACTTAAACTCTCTTCGACAGATAGAACAGTGTTTTCAGCCAGTTTTAAGTTATTTTCAAGAGTCATTTATTATGAAAATTCATGTTATTTTTCAGAAGCTAAATTTCTTAATTCAGCGAGGAAAGCATTAGGTCCCCTGCCCTGAAAATAAGAAAGTTTTTTTGAAGCCTCATATAAATCAAGAAGTTCTCCATCTAATTCTTCTGCCGTATAATCTCTAATTCCTGCAATTACCTCAGCAAAACGTTCTCTACGGGCAGATTTATTGACAGCATAGGCTTCCATTACCTGCATTTTACATGATCTCCAAGCCTTATTCTGACAAAAATGCACTGAAAGAGCATCACTTAAAGCAGAAGCTTCTTCATCTTCTATATACCAGTCAAAAGATGAAGGTAGAGGTTTTAATCCTGAAAATATCTCGAACAACTCCCCTGCCGACAATGGATTACCAGAATCATTTTTTAGGGGTAATGCAGACTCTTCCAAAGATTTCCATAACTCTGGGTAATCACTTTCAAAACGATCCCTGATTTTTTCAATGCCTTGATCAAGAATCGTATTAACTTGAGCTAAAGCAAGAAAAACTTCAGGACCTGGCGAAGATAACTTCCCATTCCTAAGATTAGAAATTTGCGAATTATGAACTTTACCTAAATCAAGAACTTCTGAAAGTAACGGTAATACTCTGTGAGACCAACCATTTCTTTCATGCCAGAGGTGTATCAAATGAGCCATAGCCCTTCGACCTCTAGATAATTTATCGCGATATCCGAGACTCACAGATAATTAAACTTATCAATAGTATAGTATGATAATATTACATATCGGTAATTTTGAAAATAGTATTTCAATATCATGAACTCAGTAATTTTCCAAGAAACAGCAAAATTAAAAAAACCTGTTCCAGCTGAAAAAGTTATAGAACTCTCAGAAAAATTACTGGAACCTTCCAGTCATTCAAAAAGATATCCTCCAAGACTACATAAAACGTGGGGAACAATAGTTTTTATGGTTGCAATTCATATTCTTTCCCTTGTAGCTTTACAACCAAAATTTTGGAGTCTCCCTGCAATCACTTCATTATTATTTTTTTACTGGGTAACTGCTTGTTTAGGTGTCACCCTTGGATATCACAGATTGTTATCACACAGATCGTTCATTGTCCCAAGATGGTTAGAGAGATTTTTTGCTACCTGTGGAGCCATAAGTTGCCAGCATGGACCAATAGATTGGGTAGGTTTACATAGGCATCACCACTCTTTTTCAGATACTGAAGTAGATCATCACAATAGTAAAAGGGGTTTTTGGTGGAGTCATATGGGTTGGATGTTCAAAGACGTAGAAGCACTAAAAGCTGTTCCAAAACTAAGTGCAGATTTAATCAAGGATCCATACTATAGATTTCTAAATAAATATTTTTTATTCTTGCAAATTCCTATTGGACTTTCCTTGTACGCAATTGGTCAAAAATTAGGAGTTGGAGGATGGGCTCTAGTCCTTTGGGGAATTCCATTGAGGCTTGTGGTTGTTTATCACATAACTTGGCTAGTAAACTCCGCGACGCATTGTTGGGGTAAAGCACCATTTGAAAGTGGTGATTCATCTAAAAACAATGCGTGGGTTGCTGCATTAACATTTGGAGAAGGTTGGCATAATAATCATCATGCATTTCCCAATTCGGCAAAACAAGGATTATTTAGAGGCCAGATAGATTTAACATGGGAACATATTAAGATTCTTGCGAAATTTGGTCTTGCAAAAAAAGTAAAGTTACCCTCTAGGTCTTATTATTAATTATATTGTTCAATATTTTCATGGCTAAAAGAGTACAAATCGCATTAACAGAATCAATCGCATCACTAGGTAAAGAAGGGGATCTAGTTGAAGTAGCACCTGGATACGCAAGAAATTTTCTATTACCTTATGGCAAGGCAATGAATGTAACACCAGCAGTCCTTAAGCAAATTGAAAGGAAGAAAGAAAAAGAAAAAATCGCTGCTGATAAATTAAAGCAAGAAGCTTTAGATTTCCAAACTGCATTATCTACAATAGGTAGGTTCACTATCAAAAAACAGGTTGGAGAAGATGGTGTCCTTTTTGGAACAGTTACCAATGGAGATGTTGCCGAAGCAATAGAAGCGGCAACTAAAAAAGAAATTGATAGAAGAAACATTACTGTTCCTGATATTCATAATTTAGGTTCCTTTACTGCAAAAATAAAATTACATCCAGAAGTAAATGCAGAAGTAAATATTGAAGTAACAAGTTAATCAATTTGTTGCATTATTTTGAAAAGTAGCCAGAGTATATATCTAAGCAATTAAATATATGGTTTCCGTACCTTTTCCAAATAATGGGCAAAATAAAAATTTTAAAAAAGATTTTAATAGTGAAAATTCTGGATTAGTACCTCCTCAAAACGTCCAAGCAGAGGAAGCTGTTCTTGGTGGCATACTTCTTGATCCAGACGCGATCGGAAGAATTGCAGACTTAATTAAACCTGAAGCTTTTTATATAAATGCCCATCAAGAGATTTATAGAACAGCATTAATGTTGCATACCCAGGGTAAACCAACTGATTTAACATCAATGAGTGCTTGGTTAGCTGATAATGGATCACTAGAAAAAATTGGAGGGAACAGCAAACTGGTAGAACTAGTTGAAAATGTTTCCTCTACAGCTTCCATAGAACAAGTTGCTAATTTAATTAACGACAAATTCATGAGAAGGCAACTTATCAGATCTGGGAATGAAGTGGTTCAACTAGGTTTTGATCAAACTCAAGATACTAATGAAGTTCTAGATAAAGCAGAGCAAAAAATATTTGAAATCAGCCAAGAAAAACCTTCAAAAGGCCTGACTCAAGCAGCTGAAATCCTTACAAGTACTTTCAATGAAATAGAGTCAAGATCATTAGGTACTTCAGTAGCTGGTATTCCAGTAAATTTCTACGACCTTGATGCGATGACTCAAGGTTTTCAAAGAAGTGATTTAATAATTGTTGCTGGCAGACCTTCAATGGGAAAAACTTCAATAGTTCTTAACCTGGCAAAAAATGTTGCACAATCGCAAGATTTACCTGTGTGTGTTTTTAGCCTTGAAATGAGTAAAGAACAATTGACATATAGATTGCTCTCTATGGAAGTTGGAATCGAGAGTGGCAGGTTAAGAACAGGAAGATTGCAGCAAGATGAATGGCCATTACTCGGAGAAGGTATCAATTCATTAGGTCAATTACCAATATTTATAGATGACAAGCCTAACTTAAGTGTTTTAGAGATGAGATCTCTGTGCAGAAGATTAATAGCTGAACAAAAAAAAGAACTTGGATTAATTGTGATTGATTACCTCCAGTTAATGGAAGGATCAACCCCTGATAATAGAGTGCAAGAACTTTCACGAATCACAAGAGGTCTCAAAAGCATGGCCAGAGAATTAAAAGTACCAGTAGTAGCTTTATCTCAGCTTAGTAGAGGGGTAGAGTCTAGAACAAATAAAAGACCAATGTTAAGCGATTTAAGAGAATCAGGATCTATTGAACAAGATGCAGATTTAGTATTAATGATTTATAGAGACGAATACTATAATCCAGAGACTGAAGATAGAGGAATTACAGAAATCATTGTCACTAAACATAGAAATGGACCCGTAGGAACTGTTAAATTATTATTTGAACCTCAATTTACGAGATTTAGGAATTTAGCTAATTAAATCGATCCTAAAATGAAAGATCATCACTCATCAAATGAATCTTTTGATGTCATCGTTATTGGTGGAGGACATGCAGGATGCGAAGCCGCCATAACAACAGCAAAATTGGGATTTTCTACAGCCTTATTTACTATCAATTTAGATAGGATTGCCTGGCAACCTTGCAACCCTGCTGTTGGCGGCCCGGCAAAAAGTCAGTTGGTACATGAAGTTGATGCATTAGGTGGAATTATTGGTAAATTAGCTGATGAGACAGCTATACAAAAAAGAATATTAAATGCAAGTAGAGGTCCAGCTGTATGGGCATTAAGAGCTCAGACAGATAAAAGAGAATACTCAAAAAAGATGATTGAAATACTACAAAATACAGATAATTTATCATTAAAAGAAGCAATGATTACTGAACTGGATATCGGAAAAACTGAAGAAATTGGATTGAACTCAAAAAAAATCGTAAAAAAAAGAATAAAGGGTGTAAGAACTTTCTTTGGTAGTTATTATTCAGCAAGATCAGTTATCATCACAGCTGGTACGTTCTTAGAAGGAAGAATATGGATAGGAAATAAATCAATGTCAGCCGGTAGATCGGGCGAACAAGCAGCAAAAGGTCTTACTCAAAATTTACACGAAATTGGTATCAAAACAGAACGTTTAAAAACAGGAACTCCAGCAAGAGTTGATAAAAGAAGTATCATTTTTGATGAATTAGATATTCAACCAAGTACTGCAGCAGATAAATATTTTTCTTTTGATCCAGATATCAAAAATAATATGCCCCAAGTTAGTTGTCATATCACGAGAACAACTACCAAAACGCATCAGCTAATTCGAGACAATTTACATTTAACTCCCATTTACGGCGGTTTTATTGATAGTAAGGGGCCAAGATATTGTCCATCAATTGAAGATAAAATCGTTAAATTTGCTGATAAAGAATCACATCAAATTTTCCTAGAACCAGAAGGAATTAATACCCCTGAAATATATGTTCAAGGATTCTCTACAGGTTTACCTGAAAGTATTCAATTAGAACTTCTAAGAACCTTACCTGGATTAAATGAATGTAAAATGTTGCGACCAGCTTATGCTGTCGAGTATGACTATATACCCGCAACACAGCTCCAAACATCACTCGAAACTAAAGAAATTGAATATTTATTTAGCGCAGGACAAATTAATGGGACTACTGGTTATGAAGAAGCAGCAGCACAAGGATTAGTTGCAGGAGTCAATGCGACAAGAAAACTAAACAAAAAAGATCCAATAATTTTCACTAGAGAAAGCAGTTATATAGGAACAATGATCAATGATTTAATTACTAAAGATCTCAAAGAACCATACAGAGTTCTCACTAGTAGGAGTGAATATAGGTTAACTCTTAGAGGAGATAATGCGGATAGAAGATTAACTCCACTAGGTTATCAAATAGGCTTAATTAATGAGAAAAGATGGTTGGCCTATCAAGAGAAAATGAAACTCCTCGAGGAAGAGAAATTAAGATTAAATAACACTCGTTTAAAAAATACCGATGAAATATCAAAAAAAATAGAATTAGAAACGGGATCAAAGATCAAAGGCTCAACGACTTTGAAAGAACTCTTAAAAAGACCAAACTTTCATTATTCAGATTTAATGAAACATAATTTGACTGAAAAAAGTCTTGGTTCTTCAATACAGGAAGGCGTTGAAATAGATATTAAATACGAGGGTTACCTTAAAAGGCAAAAAAACAACATTGAACAAATTAATCGTCAAAGCTGTAAATCTCTGCCTCAAGAAATAAATTATGAAAAGATAGATACATTATCCTTAGAAGCTAGAGAAAATTTGAATAAGATAAAGCCAAAAAATTTTGGTGATGCTTCAAAAATTCCTGGAGTAAGCAAAGCTGATTTAACTGCATTACTTGTTTGGCTAAAAATAAGAGAAATAAAAAAAGAAAAGGCAAATATTTTTGTCGAAAAAAAGTTATCATCTTAAAAGCATTCCGTCTGAGCACTGAATAATAAACTTTTTAACTCACCAAAAATTTTATGGGAAGAAAAAGCCTCTACTTTTTTAGTGAAAAATTCATTACCAAAAATATCTGGTCCATGGAAATTAATGCTTCTTGGAGATGGAAGTCCAACTAGACATTTACAGCTTTTAACTAATCAGGAGACAAAAATTAAATTAATTTCAATGCGAGTTGATCCTCTATTCATTGAAGAAGGTCCTAATGAATTAAATCAGTTAAATGGACCTTTAATTAGAAGACAAGTATGGATTAAAAACAATAATAAAAACCTAGCATGGGCTGAAAGTTGGTGGAATGCAGAACAAGTGAATGAAAATTTAAAAGCCAAAGAAGAACCAATTTGGAAAAACTTGACACAAGACAGATCAGAATTGTTTAGAGAAGTTGATCGAATTTCACTTGTTAATTCAAATTGGTTAGAAGATCAATTTTGTTTTAAAGGTCCATTCTGGTCAAGAAATTATAGATTTTTTCGAGACAAAAAGCCCCTTACAATTATTAGAGAAGTATTTAATCCTTACTTGGAAAGTTTATTAGGCTACTCAGGAATAAAAGAATTTACGAAACTATACTCTTCTTCTTCTTGATCTGGGAAGATTTCTTGATTTTGATTGAACTTGTTGGTTTGATTGAACTCTCGAAGTATTATTCTCTTTTTCTGAATCTCTTTGCCATCTTTCAACTTTGAAATCCATCTCATCTGGCCAATCTTCGTCCTTACTCTCTCTCACATAAGGTAATTTTTTTTGCTCAGTTGTATCTATATTTTTTGGTTGCCTTAAAGATATTGCTTCTAAAGGTCTTTTTGAATACTGTTTAGCTGATTCATAAGAATTTGATTCTCTAGAAAATGTCTTAATATCGCTGTTATCATCATAAAAATTCTCATCATTCCAATCATCATTATCTTCATCAAAAAATAAATCCACTTTTTCAGATACCCATCTTCCTACTTTTTTCACACTCTTACTTGTTATTCCTTGAAAATCTGAGTTCCTTCTTTTTCCTGGTCTAGCACCAGATACTCCATCAACAAATTGCCTTCCAGTTTCGAAAATTTTATCAACCTGTTTATCAACAATATTTTTATCAAAACTATTTCTAAGGTTTCTAATTCTCCTTGAATCCATAAATTATTTTGCTTTTTAAAATATAAATTACATTAAAAAAATAAATAATTCCAAATATAGAAACAAAAACACATCTTATATTTTTAATCAAACAAAATTAAACAGTTTTTATTCCATGATCCATTAAAGAAATTGACACAACATTTTTTACAAGCAATATTCTTTATCCTTTTCCTGTAGAAAAATTTCTCACCACAATTTTGACAAGTTCCTATGTACTTTAATTCTCTCCTTTCAATAGGAAATGAGTGCCTCACAGAAATTTGAAAATTCTTCTCTTTCTCATTAATTTCATTCATCTTTTCTAAGAAATTTGGACCATGTATCTCATTTTTTTTTAATATCCTATCTACCCATGCATGAATCATTTCATGACATAAAGTACTGTTTATTTCACTAGTAGATAATTTACTCAAAATAGGTTTCGATAAGATAATTTCAGAATCTATAAAACCATTAATGCGTTTTCTTTTATAAAAACCAGCAGTAGTTTTTAATCTATTATCACTCCATCTAACTTTTACTAAGGGGTGATTATTAACCGTTAAAGAATTTTCAAAATATTGGCTATTAAATCTATGAAATAAGGGTAAAAGAGGAATTACAGGCATTATGGATTAAAATTAGTATTATTTTGACAAAAAAAGCCATCAAAAACGATTTCTTTTCTTAAAGTAATAAAAAACTCAAATCAACATGGATGCAACACTAGTTAAAGATATCGGAATTAAAGCATTATTAGTTGGTGGAGCTGTACTAGTTTCTTTTTGGACTTTTAATGCAGTCAAATTAGTTATAAGCGCCAGAGGAATTAATCCATTAGTAAGAAAATTTTTCGATCAAATAGCTGCTGGCAGAATTGATGCAGCTTATGGTTTGACTACAAAAACTTATAAAACGCATGTAAAACGACAAGATTTTCTTAAATTTTTAGCTAGTTTAAACCTCAATAAATATAGAAATTTAAAATCAGGAAGACCTAGAGTCCAAGAAGATCAAATCATAATAACTTTGAATCTAAAATCAGAAGACAAACAAGATGAACTCCCATTAGATTTTACTTTTGCAAAAACTGACAATGATTGGAAAATAGACAGAATAGCTAAAGTTAATTAATAATTTCTTGTGAGGCAAAAAATTGTTTAAAGAAGAAATAATACATCAATTAGAATTACACCCAAGTAGATTAGATAAAGAAAAAATCATTTCAGAAGCAATGGAAGATGGTCTAGATGATTTTTTTGAGGGTATACGTATGGCGCTTGATCCATTAGTAACTTTTGGTGTAAAAATTGTCCCTGAGAAAGAGACTGAAAAAAGTCAAAATTTTTTATGGGGAGATTTTAGAAAATTAGCCAATAAGCTTATTCAAAGAGAACTTACTGGTCACGCTGCTCGCGATGCAATTCTTACGGCTATGGAATCTGCAACAAAAGAAGAGTGGAATGGATTTTATAGACGAGTTTTAATTAAAGATCTTAGATGTGGTGTATCTGAAAAAACAATCAACAAGATAGCAAAAAAATTTCCCAAATATGCTATTCCTATTTTTTCTTGTCCTTTAGCTCATGACAGTGCAAATCATGAAAAAAAAATGATAGGGAAAAAGCAAATTGAAATCAAATTAGATGGTGTACGCGTCTTAACTATTATTAGACAAAATAAAGTAGAAATGTTTTCTCGTAATGGGAAACAATTCCATAATTTTGGTCATATTATCTCAGAAATAGAAAACGCCTTAAAAGAAGATCCAGCTCCTTATGACTTGGTGCTCGATGGTGAAGTGATGAGCGCTAACTTTCAAGATTTAATGAAACAGGTACATAGAAAAGATGGCAAACAAACAAAAGACGCAGTTCTACATCTATTTGATTTATGTCCCCTTGAAGACTTCCAAAAAGGGCGATGGAACACTAGTCAAACAGCAAGAAGTTTATTAGTAAAAGAATGGGTAGCAAAACATTCTTTACTTCTTAGACATATAAAAACACTTGACTGGGAAAATGTAGATCTAGATACCATTGAAGGACAGAAAAGATTTGTAGAGCTAAATAAATCTGCTGTAGAGGGTGGATATGAAGGGGTAATGATTAAAGATCCTGATGCAATATATGAATGTAAAAGAACACACAGTTGGTTAAAAGCAAAACCTTTCATTGAAGTCACCTTAAAAGTTGTATCTGTTGAGGAAGGGACAGGTCGCAATAAAGGTAGACTAGGTGCTGTACTAGTAGAAGGTGAAGATGATGGGCATGAATACAGTCTTAGTTGTGGAAGCGGATTTAGTGATATCCAACGTGAAGAATATTGGTCAAAACGGAATCAACTTATTGGTCAACTTGTAGAAATCAGAGCTGATGCTAAAACTAAATCCAAGGATGGGGTGGCTTTTAGTCTGAGGTTTCCGAGATTCAAATGCTTTAGAGGATTTAAAGCTGGAGAAAAAGTCTAAATTTTAAAAAATTATATTTAAAAAGTAGTCAATGAAAAATGTGGTTTTTAAGTAAAAAAACTAAAAATCTTAGCTATAAAATGTAAGAATAATTATCAGGACTTTTAGAGAGAATTATGACGAAGAAAACAGTTTTCAACTTCATAAAAACACCTTGTGGACAAGCAAAATATATCGAATTAGAAGCCAACAAAACTCTACTAGGTAAATTTAGGCTTTTTTGGTTTATCTTAATTGCATCTATTAGAGATTGGAATATTAAAGAGTAAATTCTTAGGATTTTTCAAAATATTCCCTGGAATATTTAGCTGAGAAATATACAACTAAAAAAGTTGAAATAATTCCAATGATAGTCATATATAAGTTATTTGGTGATTGGACATTTTTTAGCTCCTGAATATTTTTTGCCAAACTACCTATTGAGCAATAAAGAAAAGTTCCTGGAATTATTCCAAGAAGACCAATAGCGAAATCTCGAAATTTAACATTATTCAAACCATAAAAATAATTAAGAATACTGAAGGGAAATATCGGAGATAATCTTGCTAAAAAAATTAATTTAAGTCCGCCTTTTTCAACTACTTTTTCCATAACAATTAATTTTGGATAACGACTAAAAAGATTTTTAAGCTTTTTTGCAAAAAAACTTTTTGATACAAAAAAAGCAACTGATGCTCCTAAGGAAGCGGAGAAAAAAACGATAATTGATCCTAAATATGAGCCATATAAAAAACCTGATAATAAAGATAACCAAGAAGCTGGGAGTATTAATAAAACAATTAAAATATAAATACAAACAAACGAAAATATCCCAATTCCAGTATTAAAAAAAAAAGATAAATTATAAATATTTTCAAGAAATATGTTCATTCTCAATTCAAAAGTTCGAGTTTTTTAGTAATTCTCTCCATTTGTACCGAACCCTCATTTAATTTAAATCTACAGTCATCAACAATATCTTTTGGAGCCTTATCCACGAAATTTTTGTTAGATAATCTCTTATTTAAATTATCTAACTCAATAGTCACCTTTTTTAAATCCTTGTTTAACCTTTCCTTTAATGCATCCATATTTACAAAATCCTGAAAAGGTAAGTAAACCTCTAAATCACTAATTATCCCAGAAAAAGATTTAGCAAACTCTTTTTTATCAACAGCATTAGGTTTAAAAATAAATACTTCAGAAGATTTAGTTAAAGTTTGAATATCATCAACTAAAATTTTTAGAAAATCAATCAATTCATCATTATCTGAAATCAAGTAAACAGGAACTTTTTCTGATGGCTTGAGGCCTAATTCAGCTCTCAAATTTCTAATCAATCTAATAATTTCAAAGAGTTGTTGAAAGGAATTATCAAGCTTATTATCAACAAATTTATTTTCTTGGGTTGGCCATTTTTGAAGAGATAATAATTCTTTATCTGATTTAAGTTGAAGTACATGCCAAAGTTCTTCAGTAATGTGCGGCATAAAAGGATGAATCATCACCAAAATATCATTGAGCACTTTTATTAAAACCTTTTCAGATATTTGTCTATTATTAGTCTCTTTATTATTAAACCTTTGTTTAGCAAATTCTACATACCAGTCACAAAAATCATTCCACGTAAATTCATATAGAAGTTTCGCAGATTCTCCCAATTTATATTCTTTCAACAAAGCAGCGACTTTTATATTTACTTGATTCAATTTCGATAAAATCCACTTATCACATAACTCTAATGAAGTTTCATCACTCTCATTAAGCGAATAATTATTAGTAGAGGTTTTATTAATTAACGCAAATTTAGTTGCATTCCATAATTTATTCGCAAAATTTCTTGAAGCTTCAACAGTTGAAGACGTATCTTTTTTCCTATCAAAGTCAAGCCGGATATCTTGTCCAGCGCCTGCAACTTCTCGAATTAAAGCAAATCGTAGAGCATCAGAACCATATTTATCAATTAATAGTATTGGATCAATACCATTACCTGAACTTTTACTCATTTTTTTATTATTTTCATCTCGAACTAGACCATGAATATAAACATCCTTAAAAGGAATATTATTTGTAAAAGTATTCCCCATCATTGTCATTCTTGCCACCCAGAAGAAAATAATATCGAAACCAGTAACAAGAACATTATTTGGATACCATTTTTTAAAATCCGGATCATTTGTATTTGGCCAACCAAGGGTTGAGAAAGGCCATAAACCACTTGAAAACCATGTATCCAAAACATCCTTATCACGAACCAATTTAATATTTAATCCAAATTTTTTATTAGCTTCGATTAAGGCATCTTGTTCATTTCTTGCAACGATATATGGAGTATTTTGTTCTATTGAGTCTTGATTTTCATCTAAAACATACCATGCTGGTATTTGGTGTCCCCACCACAATTGACGACTAATACACCAATCATTAATATTCTCCAACCAATCCTTATAAACTTTCTCCCAGCGTGGAGGAATAAACGATGGTTTTTTAGAATCAATTTCATTAAGACATCCTTGTGATATATCATCCATTTTCAAAAACCATTGTGTTGATAATAAAGGTTCAATTGGAACCTTACCTCTATCAGAAAAAGGAACAGTATGTTTATAATCCTCTATCTTTGTCAAAAGACCTAAATTATCCAATTCTTTAATAATTTTCTTTCTAGCCTCATATCTATCTAAATTTTGAAAAATACCTGCATTAATATTTAAAGTTCCATCTTTGTTCATTACATTAATCTGTTTTAAATTATGCCTTTTTCCTATTGCAAAATCATTTGGATCATGGGCTGGAGTAACCTTTACACAACCAGTACCAAAATCTTTATCAACATGTGAATCAGCGATAATAGGTATTTCTCTATCAACGAAAGGGACTTTTACTTTGACACCAATAAATTCTTTATATCTATCATCATCAGGATTAACTGCCACAGCAGTATCACCCAATAGAGTTTCTGGTCTTGTTGTTGCAACTTCTAAGTACTTATCTAACTGTTCACCACTTTCAGAAATTAAAGGGTATTTAAAATGCCATAAATGACCATTTACTTCTTGCATTTCAACTTCAAGATCACTTACGGCAGATTGAGATTCAGGACACCAATTAACCAAATATTCGCCTCTATAAATTAAATTCTTTTTATAGAGAATATTAAAAGCCTCAATAACTGCTTCATTTAATTTTTGATCTAGAGTAAATCTTTCTCTAGTCCAGTCAACTGAATATCCTATCCTTTTTAATTGAGAAACTATTCTTCCACCACTTTGTTCTTTCCAATTCCATGCTCTTTTAAGAAATTCATCTCTTCCAATATCCTCGCTTGTTTTGCCTTCACTTTTTAATTGTTTTTCAAGAATAGTTTGAACAGCTATTGAAGCATGATCAGTTCCTGGTAAGCACAAAACATTCTTACCTAAAAGTCTTTGAAAACGTACTACAACATCTATTAAAGCCGTATTAAATGCATGCCCCATATGCAAAGACCCAGTTACATTTGGTGGCGGAATAACAACACAAAAAGGCTCCCCATCATCCTCAGGATTAGGACTAAACGCCTTTAGACTTTCCCATTTTTCTTGCCACTTTTTCTCTACTTCAAAAGGTGAATAATTCTCTATAGATAATTGATCATTCATCTCTGTCATGTCCAAATTTTATTTCAATAAACTTTTTGTTTATTTTATCTTGAGAGCAGCCAATTAATGAAAATAATATTAGTTTGCAAAAAAATAAACATACATACTACAAAAGTTTGAAGCCAGAACCGCAAGAACAACGTTTTGCATTTTTTGGTGTTGAAATAAGAAATCCACCACCGCTCAAATCACCGTAATAATCTAATTTTAAATCTTTAAGTAAATTAAACTTTTTTACATCCGCGTATAAAGTTACTCCTTCAGTTCTTGAAATAGGGGATCCATTACATGTACCCGGCCTTAATTTAATATGCATCCATCCTTCGGAACAATTTTTATCCTCTATCAAATCAATCGACATTTCTCCTGGAGAACCTCCAAAAGAAGCTTGCCTAGATAGTTCTGAAGCAGCGCTTTGACTGATTGAAAGATTGACGATCTCAGTCATTAGAAAAATAATAAATGGGCGATCCAGGGTTCGAACCAGGGACATCCTGCTTGTAAGGCAGGCGCTCTACCGCTGAGCTAATCGCCCTTATAATAAATCATTCTAATAGATGAAGTTGAAATATTTATACTAAGTATTTAAATATTTCATGATTGAGGCAAAATTAAATTAATAAAATATATCCTATGTCCTCAAACGATAGATATAACTTACAAAAAAATTCCGATTTAGAGACTTTAGAAAACTTTAAAATTTTAATATCTAATATCAAATCATTAAAAGATAAAACTTGGGGATGCCCTTGGCAGAAAATACAGTCTCATAAATCGTTGATCCCATTTTTACATGAAGAAAGTAATGAATTTATAGATGCGATATATGAAAAAAAGGCAGATAACATATGTGAAGAGTTAGGAGATCTTTTATTACAAGTAATGCTTCATGCTGAAATCGGTTACGAAAAAAAAGAATTTGAACTAAATGATGTTATAAAAAATCTAAACAAGAAAATTATTAATAGGCATCCATATATTTTTAAAAAAAAAGAAAAAGTATCTCTTGAAAAATCGCAACAAATTTGGGAAAACATTAAAAATTCAGAAAAAGAAACACCTCATATGGAATCATCAATAAGTAAAAATTTAAATATGACAATCAAAAATTTACCACCAATGGTTGGAACAGATAAAATCACAAATGTTGTTAAAAAATATGGTTTTAAATGGGAGAGTACCGATCAGATTTTTGAAAAGTTAGAAGAAGAGATTAATGAATTAAAGGAAGCAATTAAAAGCAATAATGATTCAGAAATAAAAAATGAATTTGGGGATATTTACTTTACCCTTCTGAATCTCTCAAACTTTTTAAAAATAAATCCTGAATCAGCTCTACAAAAAACTAATAAAAAATTTTTAGACAGGTTTTCAATCATTGAACATCATGCAGGCGATAATATAAAAAAACAAACTCCTAAAGACTTTCAACGGCTTTGGCAAATAGCCAAGCGAAAACTTAAAAGAAAAAATTCTTAAAAAGCAAATGACTAATATTTCAACATGGATAGATGAATATCATAAAGGCTCAAGATTCGGTCTAAATGGAGATGTTTTAATTAAACAAAAATCACAATATCAAGAAATTATTGTTATTGAAAATGAATACTATGGAAGAGCTTTAATGCTTGATGGTTGTTGGATGACATCACTAAAAGACGAGAAATATTATCATGAGTGTCTTGTGCATCCAGCATTAAGTAGCATTGACGAAAAATCTAATGTATTAATTATTGGTGGAGGAGACGGCGGTACAGCGAGAGAATGCGTTAAATATTCTCAAATATCGAAAATTGATCTAGTAGAAATTGACAAGGAGGTAATCAAAATATCTAAAAAATTTTTAAAAGAAATTGGAGGCGAAGCATGGAACGATAAAAGATTAGAAATACATGTTGATGATGGTGTTAAATGGGTAAAAAAAACAAGAGATAATTTTTACGACGTTATTTTTATAGATTGTTCAGATCCCTCAGAATTCTCAAATTTATTATTTTCAGATTCTTTTTATAAAGAATGTAAAAGAATACTTACACCAAAGGGGATATTAGCAACGCAAAGTGAATCTCCTGAATCCTTCAAAAATATTCACATAAGTATTTTGAAAACCCTAAAAAATATATTTAAAGTTTCTAAAACTATGTATTCCTTTGTGCCTATATATCCAAGCGGGATTTGGAGTTGGACATTCGCTTCTTCAGAAGATCTAAATTTATCAAAGCAAAATTGTGATGAAATCCTAAAAATAGAAAAAGGATGTGAAATTTGGAATTTAAATTTTCAAAATGCAGCATTCAAAATGATGCCAAATAAAATTGTAAAAGAACTAGATTAATAAGATGACAAAAAATTTATTTGATAACGAAAATGCAATTTATATGGGAGCAAAAAGAAGTCCCGAGAACTGCTCAATTGGTATATTTGGAGTTAATTATGACGGGACATGTTCCTTTAAACCAGGAGCAAGATTTGGTCCAGAAGCAATAAGACAAGTCAGTTCTTGTTTAGAAACATATTGTCCAAAAATAAGAAAAGACTTAGAGGATATTATTTATGTTGATTTTGGATCAATACTAATTGATAAAAATGACTCAAAGTCGGTTATTGAATCGGTTAAATCAGCAACAAATTATTTAATTAATAAACGTCTTAGTCCTATTATGCTTGGAGGCGAACACTCTATTACAAGAGGTGCTATTGAAGCATTAGTAAAAAAATATCCAGATTTGATATTGGTTCAACTTGATGCTCATGCAGATTTAAGAGAATCATATATAGGAAATGAACATAGTCATGCTTGTACTATGAAAAGATGCTTAGAAGTGCTACCAGAAAAGAAAATTTTACAAGTAGGAATTAGAAGTGGGACTAAGGAAGAATTTGAAATTATGAATAACAACAACCAATTAGTTAACTTTTGTCCAGGCGGAAATGCACATGAGTTAAAACAAGCTCTTCTACCGTTCGCTAAGTCTCCAATCTATTTAACAATAGATTTAGATTGGTTTGATCCCAGTTTATTAGCAGGGACGGGCACTCCAGAACCGGGAGGATTTTTTTGGAATGATTTTGAAGAAATACTGAAAACTTTAAAAGACTTTAGAATTGTGGCTTCAGACATTGTGGAATTATCTCCAGAAATTGATAAAAGCGGAGTAAGTAGCATAGTTGCAGCCAAAGTACTTAGAAGCTTAATTTTGTCATTAGAAAATATGCAATAAAAAATTTCTAAACTACAGTGTAAAAATACTAAATACAAACTAAATATTTCATGGATTTGCTAAAAAGTCCTCTTTATTCAAAATATGTTGAAGCCAATGCAAAATTAGTGGATTTTGCAGGTTGGGAAATGCCCATATCATTTTCAGGATTAATTAAAGAGCATGAATCAGTTAGATCATCAGCAGGATTATTTGATATTTCTCACATGGGGGTGATTTCTATCAAGGGAATCAATCCAAAGGATTATATTCAAAAACTTTTTCCTACTAATTTATATTCATTTTCTGAAGGTCAAGGGCTTTATACAGTAATGCTCAATGATAAAGGAGGAATAATAGATGACTTAATAATTTATGACCTTGGCATACAAGAAAATGACAAATCAGAATTATTATTAATAGTTAATGCAAGTAGATATGAAGAAGATTTTCAGTGGATAAAAAATCATTTAAATAAATATGAAATTTCGATAACAAACTTTAAAAAAGACAAAGTACTTTTAGCACTACAGGGAAAAAACTCATTCGATTTATTTGAAGAATGGGTTGAATCTTCGATCTCACATATCCCTACCTTTGGCTGCGAATATAAAATTTTTGAACATATTTCGCCTAAAGAAAAAATTTTCTTTTCAAAGACAGGATATACAGGGGAAAATGGTCTAGAAATACTTTTATCTAAAAAAGCAGCAATTAATTTATGGGATTTCTCAATTTCCAAAAATGTTGCACCTTGTGGTTTAGGAGCTAGAGATACTCTTAGACTTGAAGCAGGCATGCATCTTTATGGTCAAGACATAAATGAAGAAACTTCTCCATATGAAGCAGGGTTAGGCTGGTTAGTACATCTAGAAAATAATCACGAATTCTTTGGCAGGAGATTTCTTGAAGAGCAGTCAAGATTAGGTATTCAAAAAAAGTTAGTTGGTCTCTCTATAGAAGGTAAAGCAATAGGAAGAAAAGGTTGCGCAGTTCTTAAAGGTGAAGAAAATATTGGGACAATCACTAGCGGCACTTGGTCTCCAACTAAACAACAAGCTATAGCTTTTGCATACATCAATACTTCGCATGCCCTAATAAATAATGAAGTTCAAATATTAATAAGAGGCAAAAAATTCAAAGGGGTTATAACAAAAAGAGCGTTTTATAAAAAAAATTATTAACTAAATTCACCCTTTAAGAATTATTATAAGTTATTGATAAATAAATCATACTTAGATGAGAAACAAAATTTGCAAAGAACTCAATAATACAGATATTGGTAAATTAGTTAATTTATGCGGATGGGTAGATAGAAGAAGAGATCATGGTGGTGTAATTTTTATTGATTTAAGAGACCATAGTGGATTTCTACAAATAACAATTAACCCCGATGATGGTGCAGATCTATTTAAACAAGCAGAAACTCTAAGAAACGAAACAGTAATAATGGTAAGGGGAATTATTAACGAAAGGCCCAAAGATTCAATAAATGCAAATTTAAGTACTGGAGAGTTAGAGCTTAAGGTTAAAGATTTGCAAGTTCTCAACCAAATTAAAAACAACTTACCTTTTCCAGTATCCATACATGATTATGAAAATACAAAAGAGGAACTCAGATTAAAATATAGATACCTTGATTTAAGAAGGGGAAAATTACTAGAAAATTTAAAAACAAGACATAAGATTATTAAAGTTGCTAGAGAATTTCTTGATAATTTTGGATTTACAGAAGTAGAGACACCATTACTTACAAAGTCAACTCCTGAAGGCGCTCGCGATTTTCTTGTTCCTGCACGTCTTTCAAATGGAGAATTTTTTGCTTTACCTCAATCCCCACAACTATTTAAACAACTTTTAATGGTTGGAGGCTTAGATAAGTATTATCAAATCGCAAAATGTTTCCGTGATGAAGACTTAAGGGCAGATAGACAGCCAGAGTTTACTCAATTAGATATTGAGATGAGCTTTATTAGTGAAGAAGAAATAATTTCTTTTAATGAAAGTCTCATAAAAAAAATATGGAAAGAAGTATTAGATATTAATTTTAATAATGCTTTTCCAAGAATGTCATGGCAGGCAGCAATGGATAATTACGGCACTGATAGACCAGATACTAGATATCAAATGTTATTAAAAGATTTAGGAGGAGTATTAGGTGATATTGGATTTAATATTTTCACCAAGGCAATTAAGTCTGGAGGTTATATAAAATCCATAACAGTCAAAGGAGGTAATTCAAGTATTAGCAACGTAAGGATTAAACCAGGAGGTGACATTTTCCAAGTAGCTCAAGATGCAGGAGCTGGTGGTTTGGCCTTTATAAGGGTCAAAGGAGATGAGCTTGAGACTATTGGGGCAATTAAAAATAATTTAAGTGAAGAGCATATAGCTGATATTTTAAAAATCACAGAAGCAGAAGATGGAGACTTAATCCTCTTAGGAGCTGGAGATAAACAAATTGTCAATCAGTCATTAGATAGGGTTAGACAATATATCGCTAAAGACTTGAATCTTATTGATAAAAGTAAATGGAATTTCTTATGGGTAACTGACTTCCCTATGTTTGAGAGAAATGAAGATGAAAATAGATATGAAGCTTTACATCATCCTTTTTGTTCTCCAAAAAATATAAAATCTAAAGATTCTGAAAACTTGAAAAAAGAAATTGAGAACTCTAAAGCAAATGCTTATGACTTAGTTCTCAATGGATTGGAGTTAGGAGGTGGCTCTTTACGTATTCATGAAGCGAACTTACAAAGAGAGGTTCTGAAAACGGTTGGACTTACCGATAAAGAAGTTGATGAAAAATTTGGATTTTTAATAGAGGCCTTAGAAATGGGTGCTCCTCCTCATGGTGGAATAGCGTTTGGATTAGATCGTATTACCATGCTAATCATTGGTGCAGATTCAATCAGAGAAACGATTGCTTTTCCAAAAAATCAACAAGCAAAATGTCTTCTCACAAATGCACCTTCAAATGTCTCTGAATCACAATTAAAAGAATTAGATATTGAAATAACAATTGATGAATAAGTATATAAATGGATGTTCTAAAAATTTTTTGTTTAAATAAAATATAAGGAGGCTGTGCTTAATTAAAAATATTTAATGTCAAAATTTGTATTTGTCACCGGAGGAGTAGTTTCTAGCATTGGTAAAGGAATTGTAGCTGCTAGCTTAGGCAGATTATTAAAGTCTAGAGGATATAGTGTTTCAATATTAAAACTAGATCCATATCTAAACGTTGATCCAGGAACAATGAGCCCTTTCCAACATGGAGAAGTATTTGTAACCGAAGATGGGGCTGAAACCGATCTAGATTTAGGTCACTATGAAAGATTTACTGATACTGCAATGACTAGGTTAAATAGTGTGACTACAGGATCTATCTATCAATCAGTTATCAACAAAGAAAGAAGAGGTAGTTATGACGGTGGAACTGTGCAAGTAATACCTCACATTACGGGAGAAATAAGAGAAAGAATTCATAGAGTAGCCGCCAACAGTAATGCAGATATTATAATTACTGAAATTGGTGGAACAGTTGGTGATATTGAATCTCTACCTTTTTTAGAGGCAATAAGAGAATTCAAAAATGATGTCAATAAAAATGATGTTGCATACATACACGTAACATTACTTCCTTACATCAAAACCTCAGGCGAAATAAAAACTAAACCAACACAACATTCAGTCAAAGAATTAAGATCAATTGGAATTCAGCCAGATTTACTTGTATGTCGAAGTGATAAATCTATCAATGAAGCTCTTAAAAAGAAGCTTAGTGGTTTTTGCGGTGTAAGTATCAACTCTGTAATTGAAGCTTTAGACGCAGACAGTATTTATTCTGTACCTCTTTCGTTAAAAAAAGAAGGTTTATGCAAAGAAACCCTGAAGTATTTAGACCTTGAAGATAAAAAATGTGATTTGAAAAATTGGGAGCAACTTATACACAACCTAAGAAATCCTGGAGCTCCAATCAAAGTTGCTTTAGTAGGTAAATACATTGAACTTGGAGATGCATATTTATCCGTTGTTGAAGCTTTAAGACATGCATGCATTGAACAAAAGGCTTTATTAGATTTACATTGGGTAAGTGCTGAAATGATAGAGGAAAATTCAGCAGAAACTTACTTAAATGAAGTTGATGCAATTGTCGTACCAGGGGGATTTGGTAATAGAGGAGTAAATGGAAAAATTTCGGCTATAAAATTCGCAAGAGAAAATAAAATTCCGTTTTTAGGTTTGTGCCTTGGTATGCAATGTGCAGTTATAGAATGGGCCAGAAATGTAGCTAATCTTCCAGATGCATCTAGTTCAGAACTAGACCCAAACACTCCAAATCCAGTGATACATCTATTACCAGAACAGGAAGATGTAGTTGATTTAGGTGGGACAATGAGACTTGGAGTTTATCCATGTAGATTGACAAAAAATACAACTGGAAAAAACTTATATGATGAGGATGTTATTTATGAGAGACATCGACATAGATACGAATTTAACAATTACTACAAACAAAGTTTTTTAGATTCTGGATACAAAATTAGTGGTACATCACCAGATGGCAGATTAGTTGAGTTAATTGAGTTAGAAAATCATCCATACTTCTTAGCCTGTCAATATCATCCTGAGTTTTTATCACGACCTGGCAAACCTCATCCTTTATTTAAAGGATTAATAAAAGCCTCTCAAGATAATTTAACTCAATCAAATTAATATTATTTATTTTTTTGAATGAAAATGACAAATTTTTTACCCTTAGTCGAACAATTTCATTCATTACAAGGTGAAGGTTATCACGCTGGAAAAAGTGCTTATTTTATAAGATTAGCCGGATGTAAAGTTGGATGTTCGTGGTGCGATACCAAGAATTCATGGGACGAGAAAAAACACCCTTCTATATCAATTGAAAAAATAATAAATCGCATAAAAATTGCTAGAAAAAAAGGAGCATCTTTTTGCGTTATTACAGGTGGAGAACCTTTACAACATAACTTGGATAATTTTTGCAAAGCCATAAAAAAAATGACGATGGGAGAAGAACAAAAGCCAATGAAGATACATATTGAGACAAGTGGAGTTAATTCGATATCAGGGAGCTATGACTGGATTACTTTATCTCCTAAAAGACACTCACCTCCAAAAAATTATTTTTTAAAAAACTCTAATGAAATCAAAATAATCATAAATGAAATAGAAGATATTGAATTTGCTATTCAAATAAAAAAAGAAACTTTAAAACAATATCAACTCTCTAAAAGCGGAGATGGCTTACAAAAAGAAGATAAAATTTTTTATTTACAGCCAGCTTGGAACAATGCGAATGGTTTTTCTCTTGCTATTAATTTCGTAAAAAATAACCCCGATTGGAAATTGAGCCTTCAAACTCACAAATACTTAAAAATTAATTGAAATCATATGACACTTAAAAATAAATCGATAGTAGTTTTATTATCTGGAGGTTTAGATTCTTCTACAGTTACTGGTATCGCCAAAAAATCCGAAGCTAAAATTTTTGGCCTTTCATTTGACTATGGTCAACGTCATAAAAAAGAATTAAATTCTGCATCAATAATTGCAAAACACTTTGATATCGACGAATTTAAAATAATTAAGCTTGATTTATCTTTATGGGGAGGCTCGTCATTAACTGATACTAAAAAAAATATTCCAATAGAAGGAGTACAAACTAACAAAATTCCTAATACTTACGTTCCTGGGAGAAATACTATATTTATTTCCGTTGCACTAAGTTATGCCGAAGCAATAGACGCTGATTTTATAGGATTAGGAGTTAACGCACTAGATTATTCTGGTTATCCAGATTGCAGACCTGACTACATTAAAAAATTTCAAGAGTTAGCAGATTTAGCCAATAAAAGAGGAAGAGAAAATAATCCAATAAAACTTTGGACACCACTACTAGATTTGAATAAAGAGGAAATTATTAAATTAGCCTTTGATAATCTTGTCCCTTTAGATAAAACATGGAGTTGTTATTCAGGTAATTCAAAACCATGCGGCAAGTGTGATAGTTGCAGAATTAGAAATGCCGCTTATGCAAAATGGCTTAATAACAATAATAAAAAATGAAAATAAAGAAAATAATTCTAGAAAAATGGATAGATCCAGCACTGATTACACATCATCTAACAAAAAAATTCGGATATAAAGGATTAGCTTGGCTAGACAGTGATGGCAAAGAAAATGGGGAATGGTCAATAATAGGAATTAACCCTAAAAAAATAATCCAATCAAGAAATATCAATAACTTAGACAAAACTAATAATCCATTTAACAATTTAAGAAATATTGAAAAAGGATTTTGGATCGGATGGTTAAGTTATGAAGCTGGAGTTTTCATAGAACCCAAAAACCCATGGCGAAAATCTAAAATGGCAACTTTATGGATTGCATCATATGATCCAATCATTAAATGTAATCTAATAAAAAAAGAAGTAATTATCGAAGGCACAAATTCATCTGAACTGGTGAATTATAAGAACATAATCAATAATATTAAAAATATTGAAGAAGAAAATATTATTAAAACGAATTTGAATTTTGATTTTTCAAAAATCAATTTGGACGAAATGGCTGAAAAATTTCAGAAAAATATTTTAAAATTGAAAAAATTAATTTCCTTAGGGGATATATTTCAAGCAAACCTAACAACTAAATGCGAAATTGAATCTTCCAAAAACTATAATCCTCTTGATATTTATTTGAAAATAAGAAGGAAATTAAGAGCTCCCTTTGGAGGAATAATAATAAATAATGATAATTATAAAGAGGCTGTATTATCTACCTCGCCAGAAAGATTTATAAAAATAGATAATAAAAATTTTGTAGAATCAAGACCAATCAAAGGAACTAGATCCAGAGATAAGGATTTAAATCAAGACGCACTGAATGCTATCGATTTAATAACGAACGAAAAAGATAGAGCCGAAAATATTATGATTGTTGACCTAATAAGAAATGATTTAAGTAAAGTTTGCGAAACAGGTAGTATTATAGTGCCTGAAATATTAAAGCTTGAAAGTTTCTTAAAAGTTCATCATCTTACATCAGTAATCAGAGGCAAATTAAAAAAAGACAAAAACTGGATTGATTTACTAAAAGCTTGTTGGCCTGGGGGCTCTATAACTGGAGCACCTAAATTAAGATCATGCCAGAGACTTTTTGAATTAGAAGAATGTGAACGTGGACCATACTGTGGCTCATTTTTGAAGCTTGACTGGAATGGAGAGTTTGATAGCAATATACTAATAAGATCATTTTTCATTAAAGACAAAAAAATCAATATATATGCTGGTTGCGGAATAGTTATTGACTCAAACCCTGAAGAGGAAACTAATGAACTAAAGTGGAAACTTTTACCATTAATTGATTCACTCAAATGATTGAAACATTAGGCTGGCACAAGGATGAATGGTTGGATATTGATAGAATATTTATTGCTGCTAATAATAGAGGATTAAAATTTGCTGATGGTATATTTGAGACCATTTTGATAAAAGAAAACAAACCTATTCTTTTTGATGAACATCTTCAAAGGTTAGAAAAAAGTAGCAAGATTTTAAATATTAATCTCAAAATACATAAATTAACTTTGAGACAACTTATTCACGATGGAATTAGAAAGTTATCGCTTAAAAATGATCAATTTGCTTCAGTAAGAATAAACTATAGTCGAGGAACTAATGAAGGTCGAACACTAACAATTGATAGCACTTCAGAAACAAAAGATTTGGATAATATATGGCTTGAGTTCTATAAAATCAAACCAAATTTTAATCCAATAAGCGTTTGCATCAGTCAAACAGAAAAAATAAATGAATTCAGTCTTATAAGTAAATGCAAAACATTTTCATATAATCAGGCAATACAAGTTTTGACAGAAGCTAATGAAAAATCATTTGATGATTCTATCCTTTTGAATACGTCAGGTGAACTTTGTTGTGGAAGTACATTTAATCTTCTAATTAAAAGAAATAATAAATGGATAACTCCTCGAAAAGAGAGCGGCTGTTTAGAGGGGATTATGATTTCTAAAGCTTTAAAATTGAAAATTGTAAAAGAAGAATTAATTGCTCCAGAATTTCAAAATGATGACATAATAGTTGCGATTAATAGCTTATCTTGCAGACAAATTTATCAAGTTAATGATTTAAAGCTTAAACCTAAATTCGATCCAATTTATTTTTGGGATTTATTGTATAGTTGAACTTTATTAATATCTGGTAAATAGACATCAGATAATTTAGTTATATTGTTATTAACCTTAAATTCAACGATTTTTCCAATAATGATAATTGATGGAGCTGAAAATTCTTTATTTCTAATTTTATCTGAAAGATTATATAATTTCTCTATCAAACATTTTTGATTTTTTAAAGTAGCTTCTTGAATCACAGCGCATTTAGTATTCTTATCTAAACCACCTAGAATTAATTCTTCCACAATATATTCAATATTTTTTATACCCATAAAAATTACTAAGCTATCTGATGATTTAGCTAAATCTCTCCAATTCACTGTCTTTTTTTCCTTATCTACACGCTCATGTCCAGTGACGAAAGTTACGGAACTAGCAGCATCTCTATGGGTTAGTGGAATACCAAAATATGTGGGGGCAGCTATTCCAGAAGTAATACCAGGAACGATTTCAACTGAAATTCCATTTTCTTCTAAAAGCGATACTTCTTCACCACCCCTAGAAAAGACAAATGGATCTCCCCCTTTAAGCCTTACAACATTTTTGCCTTCTTTTGCCAATTTCAAAATAAGAGCATTAGTTTCAACCTGAGGTACAGAACACTTCCCAGCTCTTTTGCCTACATGGAAAATTTCTGTATTTTTTCCTGCCTCTTTTGTTATTTCATCCGGGATCAAAGCATCATGAACTAATGCATCACAATTTTTTATTAGGCGTAAAGCTTTAAGAGTTAAAAGCTCAGGGTCTCCAGGACCTGCTCCAACTAAATAAACAATGCCGGGCACAATAATCTCCATTAACAAGTATGGTAGTAGAAGTTAATAGCAATGAAGGTAAATATTGTGAAAGAAAGTTTATTAAAACCCAAAAAAAAATTTATTCTCCTTAGTGCGTTTATCACTCTTCTAAATGATCGTTTAAGTGAAAGTATACTGTTACCCATATTACCCTCTTTTGTTTTACTTTTTGACTCTAAAGCAAGCACATATGGTTTACTATCTTGCACGTACCAATTAGCTCAATTTACAGCTTCTCCTTTTATAGGACTAATGAGCGATAGATATGGAAGGAGACCTGTCACTCTTTTTTGTATCACTGGTTCAGTAATAGGAATATCAATATTATCTTTTACGGTTCTTTTTAATTGGACAAATTCAATAGCTTCTATCCCGTTATTTTTATTATTTTTAGCGAGACTAATTGACGGTTTAAGTGGTGGGACTGCAGCTACTGCAACTACAATTCTTGCAGATATTTCAAGCCCTGAAAAAAGAGCAAAAACATTTGGTCTTATTGGTGTAGCTTTTGGTTTGAGTTTTTTCTTAGGTAATATTTTTGTTGTAATTTTTGCAAAAAATACAAATAATAATTTTATTATTCCAGTTTTGATAGCTTCAGTCATTCCAATAATAAATTTTTTCCTTGTATTTTGTTACTTACCAGAAACTAAGCCTAAAAGTGAATCAAATAAATCAAAAACTATTTTAAAAAACCCTTTAAAAGAGCTATTTACAGTTTTCAAAGAAGAAAAGATTAAAAAATTATCATTAGCTTTTTTTATTTACTTTATTGCTTTTACTGGATTGACCAATATTCTTATTTTTTTCCTCCAAGAGTCACTAAACTGGACGACCAAAGCATCAAGTGGAACTCTTGTTGTAGTAGGAATAATTGCAATTATTGTTCAAGGAGCACTAATAGGCCCTCTTGTAAGGCAATTTGGCGAAATGCGATTAACACTCATCGGATCAGGCTTCATTCTTGTGGCATGTGCTCTTTTAATAACTGCTCCAAGAGAAAATGCGACATTTAATATTTATTCAGCTGTTTCATTTTTAGCTATTGGGGCAGGGTTAATTACGCCCACCTTAAGAGCACTAATATCAAAGAAATTAGACGTTAATAAACAAGGATCAATTTTAAGTAACCTTCAGGGTTTACAGAGTCTTGGAGGAGTTTTAGGTATTGCAATGGCTGGAAGGGTTTATGATAGTTTTGGTCCTAAATCACCTTTTATAGCTGGTTCCGTTATCTTACTTTTCATGATATACCTTATTGCAGAGGGTAAAAATAAAAATTCTTTTAATAATCAAAAATCAAAAGTTCTTTAATGAAAAGCCAGGCTAATGTTTTTATTAATAGAGAATTAAGTTGGATTGAATTCAATAAAAGAGTACTCCTTACTGGTATGGAAAAGGAGTACAAGATTCTAGATAAAGTAAAATTTTGTTCAATTTTTAGTAATAATTTAGATGAATTTTTTATGGTAAGGGTAGCTTCGTTAAAAGCTCAAGTTGAAGCAGGTATTACAAAAAAAAGTATTGATGGACTTACCCCTAAAGAGCAGTTAACAAAAATAAATAAAGAAGTAAAAAGATTAACTACCCTACAAGAAAACTATATAAATAATGAACTAAATAATGAATTAAAAGAAAAAGGTGTGATTATAAAAAAATATAAGGACCTAAGCGAAAATCAAAGAAATTGGTGCAATAACTACTTTACTTCATCTATTTTCCCTTTATTAACTCCATTAGTTGTTGATCCAGCACATCCCTTTCCTTTTATAAGTAATTTAAGTCTAAATTTGGCAGCTCTAATAAGGGATGGAGAAGATTCTAAAAATCAGTTTGTCAGAGTAAAAATACCAACAAAAAATATAAATAGATTTATACAAATTCCCAATGAAATTATTCAACATGTTGATGAAAGTACATATTTTTTCATAAGTGTTGAAGATTTAATTGGGAATAATATAAATACTTTATTTAAAGGAATGGAATGTATAAATTACTCTTTTTTTAGAGTAACAAGAGATGCAGATTTAGAATTAAAAGAACTTGAAGCTGATGATCTTCTTTTAGCAGTTGAACAAAGTTTGCAAAAGAGAAGATTAGGCGGAGACGTAGTTAGATTAGAAGTTGAATCAGATATGCCAGAAAATATTATGAAATTACTCATCGAAAGTATCTCAATACAAAAAGAGTATATTTACTTTTGCAAAAGTTTTTTAGGCCTTGACGATTTAAATCAGCTTACAAAAATTAATAGAGATGATTTAAAAGAAAATCTACTAATTGGGACAACTCACCCAAACTTAAAAAATTTAGATTTACCTTCAAACAAAAACGTCAATTCTATTTTTAATATACTTAGAAAAAAAAATATTCTGCTTCATCATCCATACGACTTATTTAGAACTTCAGTTGAAGAATTTATAAACAGAGCAGCGGATGATCCACTTGTAATGGCTATAAAAATTACTTTATATAGAGTTTCCAAGGATTCGCCTATCATTGCAGCTTTAATGAGAGCTGCAGAGAATGGGAAAGAAGTAATGACTCTTGTTGAACTAAAGGCAAGATTTGATGAAGACAATAATATTCAATGGGCAAAACAACTTGAACAAGCTGGAATTCATGTTGTATATGGAATCATAGGATTTAAAACACATACAAAAATTGCTTTAGTAGTAAGAAAAGAAAAAGGACGATTAAGGAATTATTTCCATATAGGAACGGGAAATTATAACTCTAGTACTTCAAAGTTTTATACAGATTTAGGATTACTTTCAACTGATCCTGATATTGCATCTGATTTGCTTGAGTTATTTAACTACTTATCAGGTTTTTCTAAACAAAAAAATTATCAAAAGTTATTAGTTTCTCCATCATCGATGAGAAAGAAATTTATATCTCTGATAAAGAGAGAAATTAAAAATGCAGAGGAAGGCAAAAAAGCGGAAATAATTGCAAAAATGAATTCTTTAGTAGATCCAGAAATAATTAAACTTCTTTACTTAGCTTCAGACTCAGGTGTACAAATTAGCCTCATCATAAGAGGTATTTGTTGCTTATATCCCCAAAGAAAAAATTTAAGTGAAAATATTAAAGTCATAAGCATTATTGGCCACTTTCTCGAACACTCAAGAATTTTTTGGTTTTGTAATAACGGTGATAATGAAGTTTTTATAGGGAGTGCTGATTGGATGAGAAGAAACCTTGATAGAAGAATTGAAGCTGTTACTCCAATAGAAGACTATGAATTGAAATCTAAAATATATTCACTTTTGCAAACTTACATTAAAGATAATTACTTTTCTTGGATAATGAAGGAAGATGGCTCTTATTCTAAATATGAATTAGGTTCATCGGATAATCGTTCACAAATTGACCTCATAGAAAAATAAAATTTATATTGATTTTTACAACATTTTAAAAATTACTTAAAATTTTAAATTTTTTTTTATTTTTTTAAAATCCATTCATATCAAGGGATTTAAAGAAATAAGCATTAAAAAAAAATTTTTTCTCTTTAAAATTTCAACGTAAAAGTAGTTTTTATTTCGATTTCAGTGCTAGCTTTTTAAAAAATCCATTATTTAGGAGGCCAGGGTGATGGGGATCCCTCTGGAATCTGCGAAAAGCTCTTCAGATAATAATTTTGATGAGCCAAGATTACCAAACACTGCGAGCAAGTCTCGCAAATCGAAATCCAATCTTACTTCAAAACAAAGCCAAAAAAAATCTGGCAGATTAGCTTCAGATTCTATTGGATATTACTTAAGTAGCATTGGCAGAGTACCTCTTTTGACTCCAGCAGAGGAAATAGAGTTAGCTCATCATGTTCAGAACATGAAAAAGTTGCTACAAATTCCTGAATCTGATAGAACGCAACGAAATCTTTATCAAATTAAAATTGGCAAAAGAGCCAGAGATAGAATGATGGCAGCTAACCTAAGGCTTGTTGTCTCCGTTGCAAAAAAATACCAAAACCAAGGGCTTGAATTATTAGACCTTGTCCAGGAAGGAGCTATTGGCCTTGAAAGAGCTGTAGATAAATTTGATCCTGCTATGGGATATAAATTCTCAACTTATGCTTACTGGTGGATTAGGCAAGGAATGACAAGGGCTATTGATAATAGCGCTAGAACAATCCGCTTACCTATTCACATAAGTGAAAAACTATCCAAAATGAGAAGAGTCTCAAGAGAATTATCACATAAATTTGGTAGACAACCTACCAGATTAGAAATGGCAACTGAAATGGGAATTGATCAAAAAGATTTAGAAGATTTAATTTCGCAAAGTGCTCCTTGCGCTTCCCTAGATGCCCACGCAAGAGGCGAAGAAGATAGAAGTACTCTTGGTGAACTCATACCTGATCCAAACTGTGGAGAGCCTATGGAAGGTATGGATAGAACTATTCAAAAAGAGCATTTGGGAACTTGGCTTTCACAATTAAACGAAAGAGAACAAAAAATCATGAAACTTAGATTTGGCTTAGATGGCGAAGAGCCATTAACACTAGCAGAAATAGGTAGACAAATTAATGTTTCACGAGAAAGAGTAAGGCAACTAGAAGCTAAAGCAATATTAAAGCTTAGAGTAATGACAACTCATCAAAAAGCAGCTTAAAAATTGATAGAATTTACTGGAATTTTATTATATTTATTTTCAATTTTCTTAATATCAATAATTTTTAAAAAATATAATGAAAATAGTAAAGAAATCGTAAGGAAAATAATACATATTGGAATAGGCCCATCAATACCACTTGCACAATTTTTGAAAATTGATCAAAATTCAGCTCTTATTTTTACAGGAATTGTTTCGTTAATAGTTCTTATCAATTACACCTATAAATTATTTCCAACAATTGAAGATGTTGAGAGAAAGAGTTATGGAACAATTTTTTATTGTATAAGTTTATTTGTTTTGATTTATCTTTTCTGGGATAAAGATCCATATGCATTAATTATTGGATTTTTTGTAATGACTTTCGGCGATGGGTTCGCTGGGTTAATAGGAAAAAGCTTTAACTCAAAAACTTGGATTGTTTTTAAACAAAAAAAATCATTATTTGGTACCTTGACAATGTTTTTAACAAGCTTAGTAGTAGTTTGCTCAATTGGATACTCCCAACAAAACAGTCTTAAGTTGAATTACTTTACAATAGCTTTTTTTGCTACTTTGCTCGAACAATTTAGTGTTTTGGGAATAGATAATTTTATTGTTCCAATTTCTTCAGCATTATTGTTTCATTTTTTTATAGCTAACTAAGTGAATTGTATAAAATAGCGAGTAATTCTTTTGTTGTTTTTATATCTATACATGCATCTGTAATACTTCTACCAAACTGGAGATCTTCTTTTTTAAGAAGCTTTTGATTTCCTTCCTTCAAATGACTTTCAATCATAACTCCTAAAATATTTTTTTCACCATTACTAATTTGAGAAGCTATATTTTTTAGCACTTCCGACTGTTTTCGGAAATCTTTATTGGAATTTCCATGACTACAATCAATCATCACTTTATGAGGAAGATTACATTGCTGCAATTCAGCTGAAATCCTTTTGATATGTGTACTTTCAAAATTTGGACCTTTTGAACCTCCTCTTAAAACTATATGTCCATCTGGATTTCCTGTAGTATTAACAATAGAAGCCATTCCATGTTCGTTTACACCTAAGAAATGATGCGATTTTGAAGCTGACTGCATTGCATTTATTGCAGTAGTAAAAGAACCATCTGTTCCATTTTTAAAACCTATAGGCATTGATAATCCTGATGCCATTTCCCTATGAGTTTGACTTTCAGTAGTACGCGCACCTATGGCTGTCCAACTTATTAAATCAGCAATATATTGAGGAACAATTGGATCTAATAATTCTGTAGCAGATGGTATTCCACGAGTTGCTAGATATGAGAGCAAACTTCTTGCCCTCCTTAAACCAGTATTAATATCATAAGAATCATCTAGATGAGGATCATTTATTAATCCCTTCCAGCCAATAGTTGTTCTTGGCTTCTCAAAATATACCCTCATAATTATTTCTAATTTATCTTTATAATTTTCTCGAAAGTTTTTAATATATCTTGAATATTCCTTTGCCGCCTCCAGATCATGAATTGAACATGGGCCAACAATAACTAAAAGCTTCTGATCATTATGATGCAAAATATTTTGTATCGATCTTCTGGTTTTAGATACTGTATTAGCGGAGGCATGATCTAAAGGTATATCATTATGTAATCTGCTTGGAGGTATTAATGGACGTGTTTCAACAACATGTAAATCTGATGTCTTTTCTAAAGCTGAATTATTTGATGATGTCGTCATTGATTAATTAAGAAGTTTGAATATTTAAAAAAGCATTTATGAATACTCTCCTTTTCAATATTAAAAATAACAATAGATTAGGCATTAAACCTTACTAATGAAGAATTTGGAAACATTGCTAAAAGATTATGCAGATCACGTAGCTGAAAGAGCTACCAAAGGTATACCCCCTTTACCTTTAAATGCTGAGCAAACAAATTGTATTACAAAATTATTGGAACAAGATAGTACTTACGATTCATCTTATTTACTTAATTTATTAATAAATAGGGTGCCACCAGGAGTTGATGAGGCTGCTTATGTAAAAGCAAGCTGGCTTACAGCTATTGTTAATGCAGAAAAATATTGCAAATCAATTAATCCCGAAAAAGCAATTGAAATACTGGGAACAATGATAGGCGGATATAATGTAAATTCTTTGGTTGAAATACTTAAAGGAGAAAACAGTTTACTTGCAAAAAAAGCGGCAGAAGTTTTAAAAAATATTATTCTTGTTTACGACTCAGCTAATGAAATTTATGAATTATCTGAAAATAATATTTATGCAAAAGAGGTCGTAAACAGTTGGGCAAATGCAGAATGGTTCATAAATAAAAAAGTTCTGGAGAAAGAGATTACTTGTTTAGTGTTTAAAGTTGACGGTGAGACAAACACAGACGACTTATCTCCAGCTGTACATGCAACAACACGCCCGGATATCCCGATGCATGCATTAGCTATGTTGGAATTTAAAAAACCTGATGGACTAAAGATTCTTGATAATTTAAAAAAACAAAATTTACCGATAGCTTATGTTGGAGATGTTGTGGGAACAGGGAGTTCTAGAAAATCTGCCATTAATTCACTCATTTGGCATATAGGAGAAGATATCGCTTTTGTTCCCAACAAAAAAACAGGTGGAATAATAATTGGTAGCAAAATAGCTCCAATTTTCTTTAATACTGCACAAGATTCAGGAGCTTTACCTATAGAAGCTGACGTATCCCATATGAAAACAGGAGATGTTATTAAAATATATCCTTATAAAGGCATTATTAAAAAAATTGAAAAAGATTCCAATACTGAAGAATTGATAAGCAAATTCGACTTGTATCCATCAACTCTTACTGATGAGATTCAAGCTGGCGGAAGAATTAATCTTATGATTGGAAGATCTCTTACAGACAAAATTAGAAATAAATTAGATTATCAACCTAGTGAAATATTTACCAGACCACAAAATCCAACAGAAAGTAATGCCGGCTTTACTCAAGCTCAAAAAATAGTAGGCAAAGCATGCGGTTTAGATGGAGTTAGGCCAGGAATGACCTGTGAGCCAATTATGACAACAGTTGGTAGTCAAGATACTACTGGGCCAATGACTAGAGATGAACTAAAAGAACTAGCTTGTTTAGGATTTACTGCAGATTTAGTGATGCAAAGTTTTTGTCATACAGCTGCGTATCCTAAACCAGTAGATCTAGTTACCCATAAAGAATTACCTGATTTTATATCTCAAAGAGGTGGAGTCGCTCTTAAGCCTGGAGACGGCATTATTCATAGCTGGCTTAATAGAATGCTTCTCCCAGATACTGTTGGCACAGGCGGAGATAGTCATACTAGATTTCCTCTTGGCATTTCATTTCCTGGAGGCTCGGGCATTGTTGCCTTTGCCGCTGCAATAGGATCAATGCCATTAAATATGCCAGAATCTGTGCTGGTTAAATTTAAGGGAGAATTATTACCAGGAGTCACTCTTAGAGATTTAGTAAATGCAATCCCTCTCTTCGCAATTAAGAAAGGACTCTTAACTGTTGAGAAAGCAAATAAGAAAAATATATTCAACGGGAAAATTATGGAAATTGAGGGATTACCAAACCTAAAACTTGAACAAGCTTTTGAACTTACTGATGCTACTGCAGAACGTTCATGCGCTGGTAGTACCATACTTTTATCCCAAGACACTGTACAAGAATATTTAAGAAGCAATATTTGCCTGCTAGAAAAAATGATTGAAAGCAATTATGAAGATTCAAAATCAATTTCAAGAAGAATAAATGATATGAAAAATTGGTTAAAAAAACCATCATTAATTCAACCAGATTCAAACGCTCAGTATGAAGAAATCATTGAAATTGATTTAGCAAAAGTGACACAACCTATAGTTGCTTGCCCAAACGATCCAGATAATGTAAAAGAAATCACTGATGTTGCAAATACAAATATTGATGAGGTTTTTATAGGTTCTTGCATGACGAATATTGGCCATTACAGGGCAGCTGCGAAAGTTCTTGAAGGTGTACAAAATTTAAAAGCTAAATTATGGATTTGTCCACCAACAAAAATGGATGAAGAAACTCTAAAAGCTGAAGGTTACTATAAAATTTTCGAAGATTGTGGTGCAAGGTTAGAGTTGCCAGGCTGTTCTTTATGTATGGGAAATCAAGCCAGAGTAAATGAAGGTTCCGTAGTATTTTCTACAAGTACAAGAAATTTTGACAATAGACTTGGCAAGAATGCAAAAGTCTTTTTAGGCAGCGCTGAATTAGCAGCAGTTTGCGCACTGCTTGGCAAAATACCTGAAGTTGAAGAATATCAGGATATTACTAAAAATAAAATTAATCCATATTCAGATGAACTTTATCGCTATCTTCAATTTGATGAAATAAACAATTTCAGTTTGTCAAAATGATTATGGATTATGCCAAACTTTATAAAAGATAATATTCAAAAAACAAGTAATAATTCTTCTCGTAGCATCAAAAAATTATTAAAACAAAAATCTCTAGTCGTAGCATTTTCGCTCTTATTAACAGGTTTAGGAGCCTCAATTACAAGCATATCTTTTAAAACTGGAATCTATTTTATTAATAATTGGAGACTAGCATTATTAGACCAATTCCCATCTATTGCAGTATTACCTATTTTTGGAGCTCTAGGAGGAGCTATTGCAGGATATTTGATCAAAAATATAGCACCTGCTGCAAAAGGTTCAGGAGTGAGTCAAATCATGGGTTTTTTAAGACATAAAAAAGTTCCAATGAATTTAAAAGTAGGATTAGTAAAGTTAATATCAGGAATTATTGCTATTGGTAGTGGATTCCCTTTGGGTCCAGAAGGTCCATCCGTTCAAATGGGAGGATCAGTAGCTTGGCAAATGGCCAAATGGCTCAAGGCTCCTACAGCTTTTAGAAGAGTCATAGTAGCAGCAGGGGGTGGTGCTGGAATAGCTGCAGTATTTAGCGCTCCATTAGGAGGGTTTGTCTATGCAATAGAAGAGTTATTAAACTCTGCAAGACCAGTAATTTTGCTATTAGTAGTAATTACAACTTTCATTGCAGATTCATCTGCTGATATTATTCAAGCCTTAGGATTAGATCCTAAAGCAGGAGGCTTTGATTTTAACCTCGGATTTTTGATTCAAAAAGAATATGACCCATCAGTTTTTTTCTTACCTGTAGATTTTTTTTACTTAGTTTTACTAGGAATAATTATTGGAATATTTGCAGAACTGTACAGCAGATATGTTTTGTTGATGCAAAATCTTGGGAAAAAGTGGTATAAAAATAAATTTGTTTTAAAAATGAGTATCTGTGGACTTATTTTAGGAAGCATCTACTCTTGTTTACCAAGTACATTTCATAATTTAGATGAATTACAGAAAATAATAGCTGAACAAAACACTACTATTGGAATTGCTTTATTAGCAGTTTTAGTATTATTTATCACTACAGGTTTAGCTGCAGCATCTGGAGCACCAGGAGGTTTATTCTATCCAATGCTTACTTTAGGAGGGTCAATCGGACTAATAATGGGTAGCTGGGTAGAAATTGCGACAGGGCATGCACCAAGTACATACATTTTTGCGGGAATGGGAGCTTTCGTAGCAGGATGTTCGCGAACACCAATTACAGCAATGTTTTTAGCATTCGCTTTAACAAAAAATTTATTAATAATGAAACCTGTATTAATCAGCTGTATTGCCAGTTTCTTGATAGCAAGAGCTTTTAATGAAGAATCAATTTATGAAAGACAAATACAAATAGAATTAGAAAACTAAAAAACTATCTTCAATCAAAAACAGCAGTTTTGCTGTTATAAACAAATACTTGATGATTCAGATGCAATCTAACTGCTCTTGCTAAAGCTATTCTTTCAATATCTCTTCCTTTTCTAATCAAATCGTCAACTTCATCCCTATGACTTACATTAACTGTACATTGCTCAATTATCGGGCCTTCATCAAGATCTTCAGTAACATAATGGGCAGTAGCACCGATTAATTTAACACCTCTCTTCCAAGCTCGATGATATGGTTGCCCGCCCTTAAATGCGGGTAAGAAAGAATGATGAATATTTATTATTGAAGAAAACTTTTTTAAAAAAGAGTCACTCAAAATTTGCATATATTTTGCTAATACAACAAGATCAATTTCATATTCTTTTAGTAAGTGTAAAAATTGATCTTCTACAATAGATTTATCAATTTTAAAGGTATCAATATAAACAAATTTTGCATTAAAGTCATTTGCAATATTTTCAAGATCAGAATGATTTGAAATTATTAGCGGAACTTTCATTTTGAGTTCTCCATTTCTTACTCGCCAAAGTAAATCAATCAAACAATGATTTTGTTTACTCACGAAAATAGCAACATTTGGAATTTCATCAGAATAATTTACGTTAAATTTTCCATTTACTTCATCTGCAATTTTTTCAAATTCTTTATAAATCTCATCTCTCTTAAGTAAGGCATTGTTACTATTCCATTCAATTCTACTTAGAAACAAACCGGCATCTTGATCTGTATGATGATCAGAATGTTTTATGTTTCCACCGTAATTTGAAATCCAACTTGTAAGTAAACTTACAAGGCCAGGACGATCGGGACAAACAATTTTGAATATAATTGAAGGATGTTCCAAAAAATCTTTAACTATTAAGTCAAATAAGCAAGTATATCTAATATATCAATGAAAAGCTTAAAAGAAAATTTTCAAAAAGCACACATAGTTATTATTGGATCAGGGATTATTGGAAAATTTAACGCCTTGGAACTATCAGAATTAGGTTTCAAAGTAACGATAATAGATCCAACTGAACTCCAAAATAGTAGTTATGCAGCCTTAGGTTTACTAATGGGTAATATGTATCAAAAAAGGAGAGGTAGAAGCTGGGATCTCAGGAAACAAAGCATTGAATTATGGCCACAATGGATTACATTCCTGCAAAAATTTAATAGTGAATTAAATATCGAAAACCCTTTAATACAACTGACTACTAATGAGGAAAAGTTTAAAAAATTAGAGAAATTTATTTATGAAAATAATGATCAAAGCTTACAAATTTTAGAAGAAGACTCAATATTTATCAAGAATATAAATAAAGCCTTCCAAACAAAAAATATAAAAGGAATGATTTCCTTCAAAGATGGAAGAATAAATCCTTTTTCTTTACTTCAAACATTAGATAAATATCTAAAACATAAAAAAATAAATTTTTCAGAAGAAGAAATAATAAAAATTAGAAAATTAAACAATCAATGGATTTCTACAACAAGAAACAATAAAAATATCAAATCAGATATGGTTATTTTGTGCAATTCACTAAAAGTAATTGATTTAATAGATGGCATATCTCACAACATCACATTAAAACCTGTTTTGGGTCAAGCTATAGAAATTGATGTAAATGATGCAGAAGTTGATTTATTATCGCTGCCAAAACAATTCAATATAAATGGTAAAAATATAATTCCAAAGTCAAAAAATAGGATAATTATTGGATCAACCGACGAATATAGTACTAAGCCAGAAGAAAATACTTTCGAAAAACTTACAAATTTTCTCGATAAAAAACCAAATTGGCTGATGAAAGGGAAGATTTCTAAAAAATGGTACGGAATAAGGTCAAGGCCAGATGGTGAGCCTTCACCGATAATGAAAAATCTTGAAGATGGGCTAATTATATGTACAGGTTTTTATAAAAATGGGATTTTACTTGCTCCAGCGTGTTCTAAATGGGTTGCTAATGAAATTAAAAATTACTTTTCTTAATCTTTCGTTTCAGTAAAATCTGCATCAATTACATCATCTCCACCTTTTTCATTTGAATCACTAGGATTGGGACCGCCCGCCGCGCCAGGTGATGGTGGCTGATTGCCAGGTTGCTGATAAACAGATGAACCAACTGCATAAAGTTCTTGCTGAAGTTCTTCAAGAAGTTTTTTCATTGATTCGTAATCTTCTTTTGAAGTTGCCTCTTTTAAAGCATTACTTTTTTCTTCAACTTTAGACTTTGCTGCAGCATCAACTTTATCTCCCAACTCACTAAGTTGCTTTTCTGTCTGATAGACAAGTGTTTCTGCTTGATTTTTTAAATCAATTTTTTCTCTTTTTTCTTTATCTGCAGATGCATTTGATTCAGCATCTTTTACCATTTTTTCTACTTCATTATCAGATAGAGTTGAAGCACCAGTAATAGAAATACTTTGCTCTTTACCACTTCCTTTATCTTTAGCGGTAACACTAAGAATTCCATTTGCATCAATATCAAATGTAACTTCAATTTGTGGAACACCTCTAGGAGCTGAAGGTATACCATCCAATCTAAAAGTTCCTAAGCTTTTGTTGTCAGACGCCATTTCTCTTTCTCCCTGTAAAACGTGTATTTCTACATTTGTTTGGCCGTCCACAGCAGTTGAATATGTTTCAGATTTCTTGGTAGGGACTGTAGTATTTCGATTAATCATTTTTGTCATAACTCCTCCTAGTGTCTCTACACCTAAAGAAAGTGGAGTAACGTCAAGCAACAATATATCTTTAACCTCTCCAGCTAAAACTCCCCCCTGAATTGCAGCACCAACAGCTACTACCTCATCAGGATTAACAGTTTGATTTGGTTCTTTACCTATAATTTTTTTAACTAAATCTAAAACAGCAGGTATCCTCGATGAACCTCCCACCATTACAACCTCATCGATTTCACTAGTTGAAATTTTTGCATCACTTATAGCTCTCTCAACTGGGGTCTTACATCTATCTATTAAAGAAGCTGCTAATTCCTCAAATTTTGCTCGAGTTAAGTTTAAGTCTAAATGTTTTGGTCCTTCAGGTGTTGCTGTAATGAAAGGTAAATTTATTTCACTTTGAGTAGCATTTGAAAGCTCAATTTTTGCTTTTTCTGCTGCTTCAGTAAGTCTTTGTAAAGCTTGTTTATCTTGTCTAAGATCGATCCCCTCATTTGATTTAAAAGTACTGGCTAAATGATCCACGATACATCTATCGAAATCATCACCACCTAAATGTGTATCTCCAGATGTTGATAAAACTTCAGTGACTCCATCACCAGCTTCAATAACCGAAACATCAAATGTTCCTCCACCTAAATCAAAAACGAGAATTTTTTCATTTTCTTTATCCAAACCGTATGCTAAAGCTGCTGCAGTTGGCTCATTAACAATTCGGAGTACTTCCAAACCTGCAATCTTTCCTGCATCTTTTGTAGCTTGTCTTTGAGAGTCATTAAAATAAGCTGGAACTGTAATTACAGCCTGTGTAACTTTATCGCCAAGGTATTTACCAGCATCATCTGCTAGCTTTCTCAAAACTTGAGAACTTACCTCTTCAGGAGAAAACTGTTTATCCAAAATAGGACATTTAAGTTTGACACTAGAACCAGATTTTTCGACAGAATAGCTAACTTCTTTAGATTCTTCATTAACTTCATCAACTCTTCTACCCACAAAACGTTTTGCTGAATAAAAAGTATTCTCAGGATTCATAACAGCTTGTCTTTTTGCGATTTGTCCAACAAGCTGATCTTGATTTTTTGTATATGCAACAACTGATGGAGTAGTTCTGAAACCCTCAGCATTTGCTATTACAGTAGGTTTACCACCTTCCATTACAGCAACACAACTATTAGTTGTTCCTAAATCAATTCCTACAACCTTACCCATGGGTAAATTCTCAAATTCAATATTCTCCATAATCGTTCATCAGCGTCATTATTGTTACTCAAAGACGGGGTGTGGTTCCCGAACAGATTGTTATCTTTTAAAGGAAAAATTCTAAAAATGATTTCAAGTAAGACATCTTTTATTGCATTAATTGGCAATCCAGTAAGCCACTCTCTGTCACCAATTATGCAAAATGCTGCCTTTAAATATTTGGGCTTAGATTTAATCTATATAGCTATACCCTGTAAAGATGAAGATCTAGAATTGGTTCTTAATTCTTTAAAAAAAATCAATTGCAAAGGTTTAAATATTACAATTCCCCATAAAGAAAAAGTATTTGACCTTTGTAGTGAAATTTCTCCTATTGCTAACAAACTAAAAGCAATTAATACCCTGAAATTAAATTCTGAAAAAGAATGGAGCGCAACTAATACAGATGTAGAAGGATTTATTTATCCATTAAAAAAATTAAACATAACAAAAAGACAATCATTAGTTATTGGATCTGGCGGTGCAGCAAGATCTGTAATTCAAGGATTAATAAATTTAAATTTTTCAAAAATTTCAGTAATATCGCGTAACAAATCATCACTAGATGAATTAACTAAAAATTTTAAAAATCAAATTGAAATTCAGTCTTTATTGAATAGTGATAATCAAGCTCAAAATTTAGTCGAAGAAGCGGATTTAATTGTAAATACAACACCAGTAGGAATGAAAACAGCTAAGAATGAAACAAATGTATTGCCATATGGAGAAGATTTTTGGAAATCTCTTAACTCAAAAACAACTCTTTACGATTTAATCTACAATCCTGCTCCAACTCCCCTATTAAAAATTGGCAACAAAAAAGGTTGCATGACAATCGATGGTTTAGACATGCTTGTTGCTCAAGGTATAGGATCATTATCATTTTGGACAGATGGATTAGAGGTGCCTTTTCATGTAATGAATGACGCACTAAAAAATTCTTTAAAAATTGATCCAAAATTTTAAGAAACTACCCATCATAATGTATGTTAAATAATGCACAGACGCTCATCAGATTAATATCATGAGCCAAAGACCTTGTCTGAAACTATGAACAATCAACAATCTTATTACGAAACCATGTACATTCTCCGCCCAGATATTGCGGAAGATGAAGTAACTAACCACATTGATAAATATAATAAGCTTTTAGAAGAATTTGGAGGTGTTATCCTCGATAGTCAAATGAGGGGTAAAAGAAGATTAGCCTATCAAATAGCAAAACATAGAGAAGGTATTTATGTGCAACTAAGTCATCAAGGTGATGGACAACATATTTTCAAAATTGAAAAAGCAATGAGACTAAGTGAAGATGTAATAAGATATATGACCGTAAAACAAGATGGACCTCTGCCAACTCCAAGACCTTCTACTAAGAGTTCAACTCAAGTAGATGATAAAAAAAATCCAGAAACTAAAGATGAACCTAAGGAAAAACAACCAGTAGTAAGTTCAAAAACTTCAACTTCCGAAAAAGATGTTACCGAAACTAATGAAAATAAAGATTCTTAAATATTAATCTTTTATTTTAGAATTTAACTCAGCCCAGGTTTTATTAGACATACCCCACATATAAATAAAACCCTCTGCTAAAGAATGATTAAAAACATCTTCTTTGCTATAAGTTGCCAAATCTTCCCTATAAAGTGAATTAGTTTCCGACATTCTACCAATTACCATTGCATTCCCCTTATAAAGCCTAATCTTTACTCTTCCATTAACTGAAGTTTGGGTAGATGAAATAAATGCATCTAGACTTTCTTTAAGAGGTCCAAACCAAAAACCTTGATAGACTAATTGACCCCATTTTTTTTCCACTATTCCTTTAAAGTCGAGAACATCTGGGTTTAATGTAATGCTCTCTAATTCTTTGTGAGCTTTGATTAAAAGTAGGAGACCAGGTGTTTCGTAAATCTCTCTACTTTTAATTCCCACTACTCGATCTTCAATCATATCTATTCTCCCAAAACCATGCGCACCTGAAAGTTCATTTGCTTTTTGAATGATCTCTACTGGGTTTAAAGATTCATCATTGATTCCAACCGGAAAACCATTTTTAAAAACAATTTCTATATCTTGAGGAGAATCAGGTGAATTATCAATTGACGATGTCATCGCAAATATATCTTCAGGTGCTTCCTGCATTGGGTCTTCTAAAATCCCCGCTTCAATACTCCTTCCGAGTAAATTAACATCTATTGAATATGGTGATTTTTTTGATACTGGTGCAGGAATACCAAATTTTTCTCCATAGACTATTGCCTCTTCCCTACTCATATTCCACTCCCTTGCAGGAGTAATTATTTTCAAATCAGGACCTAAAGCATTAATTGCTAAATCAAATCGAACTTGATCATTGCCTTTACCAGTGCATCCATGAGCAACTGCATCAGCATTAATCTCTCGAGCAATATTTACGAGATTTTCAGCAATCAAAGGTCTTGCAAGAGCTGTAGATAAAGGATATTTATCTAAATATAATGCATTTGCTCGAATAGCTGGAAAAGCGTATCTCTCAACAAAACTGCTAACTAAATTACCAACTATTGATTGAGATGCGCCAGAGTTTATAGCTTTTTGCCTAATAAGTTCTAAATCCTCGCCTTGTCCAAGATCTGCTACAAAAGTAACTACTTCTGAAATTCCATATTCATTTTTTAAGTATGGAATACAAACGCTCGTATCTACCCCGCCAGAATAAGCTAGTACAACTTTTTTTACCTGCTGCATCTAAATTTGCTCCATAAATTTAAATTTTTGACGTAATTAAGAATTTGAAAACTTATTAAAAACTAATATCATTGTAACTAAAAGAGATGGACCAAAAACTAATAACAAGAGAAGAAAGTTATTAATTATTAAAACATTTGGAATAAAATATCCAAAAAGTTTCAATAATCCCGAAAGCAAAAATGAAATTCCCCAGATAAAAAAGTATTTTAAATTTGCTTTATCAAACAAAGTTTTCGTGTGCATCATTATGTATTATCTTATATATAGAACATAAAATTTAATGGATTCAAATAAACTAAAACTTAGATTAGATAATATTTCGGAAGTTAACCCCGCCTTAACTTGCTATCACAGAGATGATCCAGCTCCTGTTTTGCCTTTAAGAGATGAACCTGATCTGCTATCTTGGCTTGAAAATACTGGAAGACTTATTGCAGAAAAAGAAGGGGACTCACAAGAGATTAGTACTATAGAAGAAGAAGAACTTTCAGCACTAATGGGAGAAAAAGAAGATTATAAAACTGAAGATGATCCTTCAGAAGATGATTGGGAAGATTAAAAAGTTTAACTTTAAGTCGTTATTAATATTAAAAACTTTTGCTTTAGTAGCAACCTCATATCTTTTTAATAATTTTATTTTTATAGTAGTTTTTACATTATTTTTTTTTATTACTTTATTCACAACCAAGAATGGTACAGAAATAATCAGAAAATTAAATTTACTTCAAAATATAAGAACTGAAGGTCCTTCTAATCATTATAAAAAAAGTGAAACTCCAACAATGGGAGGGGTTTTTTTAATAATCCCTTTTTTAATTTTTCTTCTAATAATAACTATAAATTTAGGTTCCCTAAAATTATTTCTTTTATTACTAACTATTTTTGGGTTTTTTAGTATAGGTTTTTTAGATGATTATTTAAGTATTAGAAACAAAGAAAATACAGGATTAAAAACAAAAGAGAAATTTATCTTACAAAGTTTCGTCTCAATAATTTTTATATTGCTAGCCAATGAAAAAAATTTTATAGATCCATTTATTTTAGTATCTGACTCTTGGGGAATTAATACTAATATTTTCCTATTACCTATTTCTTTTTTAGTACTAGTAGGCATAAGTAATTCAGTTAATTTAACTGATGGACTAGATGGATTAGCAGCTGGATGCAGTGGAATTGTCTTTTATGGATTAGGAACAGAAATATTAATGAAAGAACAGCAAGAACTATTTGTATTTAGCATCTTATGTTTTGCAATGTCCGGCATATGCTTAGGATTTCTCAAGTACAATAGTTATCCTGCAAAAATATTTATGGGTGATACAGGATCTCTAAGTATTGGTGCAATTCTAGGTTCTATAGCTTTATTAACCAATAGCGTTTTTACGTTATCTATTTTCTCAGGAATATTTATTATCGAATCATTATCAGTAATGATTCAAGTAGCGTTTTTTAAAATTACAAAAAAATTATTTAATAGAGGAAAACGCATATTTTTGATGGCTCCACTACACCATCATTTTGAGCTGAAAGGAGTTAGTGAACAAAAAATAGTTGAAAATTTTTGGAAAATCAACATTTTACTTGTAATTTTAGGTATAGTTTTAAAAATTAATCTTTAAAAAATTTGTTATGAATTTTTTTACATGGAAAGATAATGGATTAACAAGTGACTGCTCAAGTCTTGATGCAATGGCATCAAGATTTGAAGAAACTGCTAACTTAATGAAAAAACTATCTAAGAAAGGCTTCAAGCTAAAAAAAACTCAAAATAATCAACTAATTCTTCACCATGATCCTGAGGTATTTGATCAATGGGGTTTTGTAAGTGAGGAACTTCCTTTTAAACAACTTTGTTTAATGTCAGATGAAGAATGATTATTTGAACTTGAAAATTCTTCTCTAAGTATTGATAAATAATTGTGTACATGAGTGTTCCAACTAAAGTGCCTATTAACACCTTCGATTCCATTTCTGCTCCATAATTTCCATTGATTATTATTTGAAATTCCTTTTTCAAGAACTAACTTCAACTCATTAATATCAGTTACATCAACCAGAAGTCCATTTTCACATTTTGAACGAATTTCTTTTGGCCCTCCATCATTTGTTGATACTATTGGTAGTCCACATGAAGACGCTTCAAGAAGAGTTAAACCGAAAGGCTCTGTCAAAGCTGGATTCACAAATACACCACCTCTACTGGCAGCCCACCTATATAAAGCAGGAATCTGACTTGGAAGATGTTTTTTTGGATAAGCTACCTTTCCATACAAATTATATTTATCAATTGTTTCAAAAATATTATTGAAAACATCTTTTTGTTGAGGGTCAAGTTTAGAAGTATTATCTCTACAACCTAAAATCAAAATTAAATTAGTTTTTCTTTTTAATTTTTCAGATCTTCCATATGCCTCAATCAAAGAAGGAATATTTTTTCTTCGTACAGCTCTAGAAATATTCAATAATGGAGGTTTAGTAGAATCCTTTAGAAAAGGTTTCATCATATTCTCAATTTCAGCTGTCTCTGTTGTCGAATTAATATGGTGAAACTTTTTATGATCAACGCCAGGAGGTATTACTCTAGCTTTGTGCGGTAAAAAAGAAGAATATTGAGAATATTGATATACTGACTCTTGTTTAGTACTTGTCACGACAATATCTGCAGAATTCAATGTTTTTTCTTCTGCCTCAATTCTTTTACTAATAGAATAAAGCTTTTCTATTTGATTAGATTTTAAACCAGTATCAAGCAATTTCCTTTTTTTCTCTCTTCCTAAAGAATGACCCGTAAAAATAAGTGGAACGTTTAAGGATTTACTTAGTTTAACTCCTACATATCCAGCGTCTGCATAATGTGCATGAATGAAATTAGGCTTTTTGTGTTTTTTATAGTAAGAAATTAGTCTTTCAGTTAAATGATCTAAATAAGGCCAAAGTAATTCCTTTCTTAAATATTTATTAGGTCCAAATTTGAATCTTAAAATCCTAACTCCAGGTTCTACAAACTCTTCTTCTTGAGAATATTCACCGTCTACTTTAGGGTCGTTTATTAAACGAGTAACTAAATCCACTTGATCAACTTCTGAAGTATTAGCCAAACTTTTTATTAATTCTAAAACGTATTGTGTTTGTCCTCCTGTATCTGCATCCCTGCCTAACTCAAGATTTTTAGAACGTATAAGACCATGTAAATGTAAATGTAAAAATTTCAATCTCATTTAGCAAATCCTCCGATCAACGGCCTTTAATACAAATAAGCTGAATTTTCTGAGGAAATATTAAGAAAGCATTATGATTTTTAAATTTTTTTATTATAAAAGTTTTAAAAAAGTAGTAATAGAAAGGTTTTATATCCTCTAAAAAAGCATTTCATTTTTCTGAAATAATTAAAAATACAAAGAAATGCAACAATAATCTTCTTATTTTAGAACCTTTTTAAGATATTTTGCTGTATGACTTTTAGGATTATTCGCTACTTCCTCAGGAGTACCTTCTGCAATAATTTCTCCGCCTTTATCCCCTCCATCAGGTCCTAAATCGATAATCCAATCTGAACATCTAATAACATCTAAATTATGTTCAATAACAATTACTGAATTACCTTTATCAACCAAACGTTGTATCACATCCATTAATTTATGAACATCATAAAAACTTAACCCAGTTGTTGGTTCGTCAATCAAATATAAAGTTTTTCCAGTAGCTCTTTTTGACAATTCTGTAGCTAACTTAACTCTTTGAGCCTCTCCACCAGATAATGTGGGAGCTGGTTGGCCTAATTTGACATATCCTAAACCCACATCTACCAATGTAGATAATCTATCAGCAGCTTGAGGTATTGCAGAGAAAGTTTTTGCAGCTTGTTCAACAGTCATCTCTAAAACATCAGATATATTGAAACCTTTATATTTAACTTGAAGAGTTTCCCTATTAAAACGAGCTCCTTTACATACTTCACATTGAACATACACATCAGGTAAAAAATTCATTTCTATAACATTGACTCCCTGCCCTTTACAAGCTTCGCATCTTCCCCCTTTCACGTTAAAGCTAAATTGACCAGCCTGATAACCTCTAGCTTTTGCTTCTACTGTGGCAGTAAATATTTGCCTGATAGGGTCAAAAGCACCAGTATATGTAGCAGGATTTGATCTTGGAGTTCTTCCTATTGGAGATTGATCGATAACGATAACTTTATCAATTGCCTTTATACCTTTTAACTCTTTTACACCCTGAGGGAAAGGAACTTTTAATCCTAGAGAATGACACAATGCAGGATGAAGTAATTCATTTATCAAGGTGCTCTTCCCACTTCCACTTACACCAGTTACAGAAACTAATCTTCCTAAAGGGAATTCCACAGAAATATTTTTTAAATTATTTTTAGAGCAATTATTTAAAATTAAACTTTTTTTTACAGATGATCTACGTTCTTTTGGAGTAGGAATCGACTTCCTACCACTGAGATAAGCTCCAGTTAATGACCTTTCTGAATCTAAAACATCTTGATAAGATCCTTTAGCAATAATTTCCCCACCATAAACACCTGCCCCTGGGCCAATATCTACTAAATAATCCGCGGATTTCATAGTATCTTCATCATGTTCAACTACAACCAGAGTATTTCCTAAGTCTCTTAAACTTTTTAATGTTTCTAATAATCTGTCATTATCTCTCTGATGCAAACCAATACTTGGCTCATCTAATACATATAAAACTCCAGTAAGACCTGCACCTATTTGTGTAGCCAATCTAATACGCTGAGCCTCACCACCAGACAAAGTCATTGCTGGTCTATCTAAGGTCAAATAATCTAAACCTACATTAATTAAAAACTTTAAACGTAAACGAATCTCTTTTAAAACCAATTCACCTATCTGCTTTTGTTTTTCTGATAAAGATATATTTTCCTTATTTGTCTCACCTAAACCCATTATAAGCTCTACATTGTTAAGGGTTTCAGAGACGCTTATAGAAGTTAAGTCAGTAATACTGTATGGACCAAGTTTAACGGCCAAAGCCTCTGGTCTTAATCTTTTTCCAGAACATGTCTTACAAGGAACTAGTTCTTGATACTTTTCTAATTTTTGTTTAACTGATTCTCCATTAGCTTCATTCAATTGCCTCTCTAAAATTGGCAAAATACCCTCAAAAGGTCTTTCAAAACCACTAGAAGTTTTAAAGCGACTATCAGCTTGAATTAATATTGGTTTTTCTGATCCCAAAAGTAAAACTTTTTTTTGCAAATCACTTAAATCTTTCCAAGGAGTTTTTAATTCAAAACCATAGGCTTGTCCTACTGAATAAAGTAAAGAAAAGTAATAAGTATTATCTTTTTCACTCCAAGGAGCTATTGCAGCATAAACAGGCAACGTTTTATCAGGTATAACTCTATCTGCAGTAAATTTTTTTAAATAACCAATCCCATGACAATCTGGACAGGCCCCATATGGGCTATTAAAAGAAAATAATCTAGGCGAAAGTTCTTCAACAATAGAGCCATGTACAGGACATGCATAATTTTCTGAGTAAAGTTTTTCTCTCTCTAAGTTAGAAGGTAAGTTTTCTCCTTTTTTTGGAACAACTTCTACTATTGCTAAGCCATCACCTCTTTTGAGACAAGTTTGTAGAGAATCATTTAATCTTTCTTGTATTCCTTCTCTTGCAATTAATCTATCAACCACTACCTCAATATTGTGTGTTTGATTTTTATCTAATTCAATACTATCAGCAAGTTCTCTTACCTCTCCGTTGATTCTTACCCTAGCGAATCCTTCAGCCGCTAATCCACTTATTAATTTTGTATGAGTTCCTTTCTTACCTCTTACAACAGGGGCTAACAATTGGTACCTCGTTCCTTCTGGTAAAAGAAGAATTTGATCAACCATTTCATCAATTGTTTGAGGCGCAATTGGAACCCCGCAGTGGTGACAATGCGGCTCACCAGCACGACCAAACAACAATCTTAAATAATCTTGTATTTCTGTTACTGTTCCAACTGTTGATCGAGGATTATGACTGGTAGATTTTTGATCAATTGAGATAGCAGGTGATAAACCTTCGATATTATCAACATCTGGTTTATCTACTTGCCCCAAAAATTGCCTTGCGTATGCAGAAAGACTCTCAACATATCTTCTTTGACCTTCAGCAAAAATAGTATCAAAGGCTAAAGAACTTTTACCACTTCCGCTCACGCCTGTAAAAACTATAAATTTATTCCTAGGTAGAGAAAGATCGATATTTTTTAAATTATGCTGACGAGCTCCCCTAATATTTATTGAGTTATCTTCTCCAAAACTACTATCAACTTTGTTGACCATGTTTAAATCTAAATTTTGATTTAAAAAAGTTATTATAGTAGAAAAATTCTTTTT
>NZ_CACMSM010000009.1 GCF_902616385.1 uncultured Prochlorococcus sp.
ATTTCTAAAATATTTTTTTTAATATTATCTATTGAAATATAAATTTTTTGAATATGAGAAGGAGTCCTTATTTTTGATTCTAGGAATGATAATCTCATAGGAAAACTTTCATCTACAAAAATATCTAAAGATAATCTAGATAATTCTGCTAATAAAGTTTCTAGCTTTTTTAAAGATTCAGGATTCAGATTATCAATTTCTTGATCAGTTATATCATGAGCAAAATCATTATTTTTTTTTGCTTTAATCGCAAGATTCAAAACATCAAGATAAGAAGAATTCCAAATATTTTTTTTGCTTTTCATTGCTTTACTTCTTGAAACAAGAATATCTCTCGATCTAGTTAAATTATTATTCTCTTGAACTCTTCTTTTTCGATAGCTCAATATACTTTCAAGTTGTTGTCTAAATGATTCTGCCGGTCTTTTTATAAAGGTATCTATGGAATGCAAATCTAAAAAATAATCTTCCAGTCCAACCTTATTAATCCTTTTTTTTACAGCATCAATAGCTGCTCTTTTTTCTGCGACGAACAGAACACTTTTACCTTGTGCTATCAAGCTAGAAATTAAATTTGTAATTGTTTGACTTTTACCTGTCCCTGGGGGTCCTTCAATTACAAGATTTTGTCCTTTTAGAGCAGAATTTATAGCAAATTCTTGGCTTGAGTCTGCATCAAGAACAAGAAATTCATTCGCAGGAGGAATATAATCTGGTTCATTGATATCAACATCCTTAATATCATCTCTAAGCTTTCTCATAGAATTTCTATCTCCAGCTAATGCCGTAATTAATAAATTATTCATCAAAGCATCGCCAGCAGACAAAATATCTTTAACCATTGGAAATTTTAAATAACGCAAGTTTTTCATTGCATAACCCTCTTCTATTTCGAATTCAAGGTCTTTTGAAATTTCTTCTAGCAAATATCCTCTTACCATTTCTTCTCCTTCAAGCTGAGCCAATTTCAATAAATCATCACTAATTTCTTCACCCATTCTTCTATTCAAATGAAGTACTAAAGCAGGGTTAACTTCAGGCTCCATATTCTTTATTGAAAAAGTAATATTCTTTATTCTTTTTTCTTTCGGATTATCAATAGATAATTTGTAGTAAAGCAAGGGGGAATATGCATTACTAACCATTTCAGATTTCCAGATTGCAAAGCCAGATATAAGACTAAAAACCTCTATTCCATACTGCTCATAATTATCAATAGCTTCTTTTACAGAACCTTTAATATTTCCCTCAGCTTCAAGATCCTCTAAATCGGAAACACTTACTGAATCTCCATTTAAAAGAGATTCAACTATTTCATCAGATGGGATATAGGAAGTAGTTTTTGTTTGTCTAAAACTTATCAAGTCATTTCTTCCAGACAAATCTACTAGTTCGTCTGCCCAAGATTTTATTTTTTCAAATACATTTTTTTCTTGATCTGTATAGTTTTTAGATAGAGAGTCATCATTATTTTCTTTTTGATCTTCATTTTGCGAAGTATTATTTTTTAATTTGTAAACTAAATAGTCTTTAATTGAAGAGAAGCCAGCAGGAATAATAATTTCCCTTGATTTAACTTTAGGTTTATCAAGATCATTCACATCATCTTCAATTTCACTATATTCACTTGGCTTAGTTTCTTTAAATTCTTCTGTAGGATTAATTTTTTCATCATTAGTTTTCTCTTTTATTGGTTTAGAAATATTTTTAAAATCCGAAATCGGTTTATCTTCTCTCTTAGTCCTTAAATTTGATTGAAAAGATGATCTAAATTTCATCTCATCTGCCTTTCTCGATTGAATACTATCTGATTCTTCTGATAATTTATCTAATAAACTCTTCTTACTTTTTTCCTCATAAGATAAGGTCTCTAAACATATATTTATTTTTTCTCTTATTATTTGAAGTTTTTTAATTGAATTAGCTTTTTTTCTAAAACTAATTTCCTCTTTTAAATAAATAAGCTGTCTTTTATTTTTCTGCCTTATGAGTGATTCACCAATACTAATTAGTTCACTATTTGAATTTCTAAAATAAGGTCTTATTTTATTCTCATCCATTTATAGAAAACAAATTTTTTTGTTTTATTATTATTGAATCTACAATATTTATCAACTTCAGAGTACGAATTGTCAAAAACTTTTAAAGGATAAAGTATTAGTCAAAACATTCTAATACTCAACCTTTAGGGACCTAAATACAGTACGTGCATTATGTGTTTACACACATACCCACGTATCAAATAAAAGTAGTTTAGTTGTTGTTGAGAGTGTTTTATTTCAGTACTTACAATGATGATGTACACACATCCAGTAAGTAGTCCCCACTCAATTTCTTGTCTTTTCCGCCTTCTTCCTGTGTATTATGGAGGGGTTTCGTAATCGATTGCAATAACTGGGATCTCAGAGATCAGCATTTTGTCTTAAATTCATATATATTTAACAAAGATTGTCTTCAGTAATGCCACTATCGTCATACAGGATGCATAGGATTTATCTAGCAGCGACCATGAATTATGGTCTGGGTTCTGATGATCCAGAGGAGTTAGCCTACTACAACAAAATCAGAAAAGAGATGGATGATATGAAAAAAGAACCAGTTAAAAAAGGGATACCCCTTAATTGGGATACCCACAAAGGAATGGATAAATGAATCTGAATACTTTTTTATTAATTGATGGGAGTCTGATGCTTATTGGTCTGCCTTTGCTGATGATTCTGAAAGGCAAAAAACAGACTCCCTGAGTATCTACTTAACTGCGAAAGTCACTCCCATAACCGCAGTGATGTCTTTCTTGATAGTTGAAGTGTCATAAGAACCCCAACTACTTACCTTCGTGGAATTCGGTACTGTTATCTGAAAAACACCGGTATTCACTCTCTTTAAACCACCAACTTCAGATCCTGCCTCAAGAGCGATAGCTTCAGCCCTAACTCTTGCATCCTTTGCTGCCTTAGCAAGCATATCAACTCGTTTATCAGCCAGCTTTGAATAGGTGAATTCAGGACGGCTTGGTTTCACCCTTACCCCTTTCCCAAGCAATTCTGTTATCTGACTATGAGTCTTCTGGATGTTATAAACATCCCTACTTTCAATCTCAATATTTTGATAAGTAATCCATTCAGTTCTAATGATTTCATTGGTCTTTGGATGCTTGGTTTTATATTCACTGATACTCGCAGGTCCAAGATAAACATCCTGCTTTACACTGTCCTCAATTCCATTGGCTTTAAGGAAATTCATTGTCTTTTCCATTGACTCTTTATGCTTGGTAAATGAGTCAATCTGGGTTTGACCTGAGGTCTTTACCTGGACTGACCATTTTGCAATATCACTCTCGAAACTTTCAGTACTTGCACCTGTAACAGTGATAGTATTCTCAACGGTTCTGAACCCTCTTACAAGGACCGTAGAGGCACCTATAAATCCTCCGAGAGATAAGACAGCCATTGCGAAAACAAGTGGCGGAGTGCGGCGTATAACGCCCAGAGAATCGCCCGGCAGCGACCTTAGTCTCTTAATAATTTTCATTGTCTATCAGTATGTGTGTAGGAGCTTTTTAACAGCTGAACCGAAAGAAAATATTAGAAAATCCCCTGACTTTTATCCCTTCAGTTCTATCTGGCCATTAATGGAAACATCCAACTCGGATGTGCCAATTTTGGAGTCGGTTACTAATATTGCCAAATGAAATAACGCTTCGCAAGAAGTATATTTGTATTACGAAAATGACTATAAAGAACTAGACAAAATATTTAAATAAAATTCCCTTATCTAATCCCAGCCATAAGGAAAAAACTTTCTGCATCCACCTGAATCAACAAAGAACCCTTCTGATGCATCAATAATAGTTTTCATTTCTTTTGATAATTTCTGTCTTCCATATTGTCCCTTCTCTGTAAAAGGAATTGAGTAGTAATAATTTTGAGAAAGTTGCGGCATCAATGCCCTAAATTTTCCAGATTTTCTATCTTCTTTTGAAGTCGCTCTTGCTAGTTGATTGCCAACAAAATTCATAAAATGTCCTGTACCTATTTCTTTTGTATTTTTTGTTCTTTCCTGATAGGTTTTTTCTTCGTTTAACAATTCAGGTGAATATGATCTTGCATTGTAATACTGACCTCCATATCCATTCCAGATACCCACATAGAAACCTAATGATGGTTTATTTTTATAATTTAGAGTTCCTATTCCACCAGCGGAACCAGTATATTTCAAAGTTATAGTTACATCTGGTTCAACTTCACTTGTAAGAGTACAAATTTCTTTAGCTATTACTGGAGAAGTAAAACCTAACAAAAGTGGTATTAATAATAGGCGTTTCATTTATCCTTTTTTACTTCAGGGAAACAATCTGGAAAGATATCCAGGACTTTCCCAATAGCATTCATTTGATCTTCTTGTATGTTTTTTTTATTTCCATGAGCACGTTCATGGAGGTTTAGAGCAAATCCCAACATATCTATTTTCTGTTTCATAGTTATGTGATTTCGATCTACTGCATAGCAGACAGAAAGAACTTGACCAAGCAATATTTTATTAGCTTCAATATCACTCATTTCAGATGAAACTTTTTCATTGGCATTAAGAGCATTAGGTAATGCCAAGGAAACCAGCAGTGGTAGCAGTAGGCGTTTCAAAATTAATCAGAAATCCAGCGGTTTATTATTGTCCCTTCATAAATATGACCCGATGCTTCGACTATTGGTTTGGTTTCTGGATTAACAAAGATGTCATAACAAGTATTTACTGGTCCTTGAAACATAACGGTTGCTCTTTTGGGGTCTTCCAATGATTTGCCAATGTAAAAAGTTTTTACCCCCATCTCTTTAAACATGGCCTGTTGTTCAGGAGCATTCATATGAGCCTCATATTCCTCAAAAGTATTGCTTAATTTGAAATCTAAAACAGTTGTTTCAATTGACATAAAAAAAGGAGCTAATTGCTCCTTATTGTAGATCGACTGTCAATCAATATAATTATCCCACAGCAGTAATATCATCTACCAAAAAGTGGACTCAAGATAAGTTGCAGCACTCCCTAGAAATAATTTGACAGCCACAGAAAGGCCGTCTAAATTTATTTTGCACACTTCAGAATCATTGTGCTGCAGGTAGTCTTGATTGGTCCAACCCGGCCCACTTTAAAATTGCCCTTGTAGCTCAGCGGTAGAGCACTCCCTTGGTAAGGGAGAGGTCTCGGGTTCAAGTCCCGACGAGGGCACTTGAGCATTTGATTAATATAACTGAGATCTCATAGATCAGCATTTTAAATAGAATTCGACTATATTAAATATAGTTTGCCTTTTGTAATGGCACTATCGTCATACCGGATGCACAAAATATATATTGCAGCAACCATGAATTATGGTCTTGGTTCTGATGATCCAGAGGAATTGGCCTACTACAACAAAATCAGAAAAGAGATGGATGATATGAAAAAACAACCAATTAAAAAAGGGATTTCCCTTAATTGAGATACACCCTAAGGAATGGATAAATGAACCTAAATACTTTTTTATTAATTGATGGGAGTTTGATGCTTATTGGTCTACCTTTTTTGATGATTCTTAAAGGCAAAAATTGATCAAGAGTTTACTTTACCCATATTTAAATTCAATTGTTGATCCTTTATCCGTATATTGGAGTACCTCAAACCGTACATATTTATTACTCGAATGGCCTCTCTAACTAGTTAGAACATAGATGTAGTAGTCATGAGCAAATGTCTACCAAATCCACATTAAAAGAAGATTATAAATCTGATATTGAAGAAAGATCAGATGAAGAACTTCTTGAGGAAGAAATCAGGAATCAGCAAACATTGGATAGCTTTGTTGAATCTGATAAAAACTGGAGCTGATTAAATTTTATTTATTTTGGAGAAAGTTATGAACTTAAAAAGATCACCATTCTCAATTCTGGACAAAGAAAAAAGAGAAATGGACTATATCAAAGGAGTTTACAAGAGAAAAATTCAAGCTGAAATTGAATCTTATAAAGATCCAGAAGACGAAGATAAGAGAGATACAATCCAAGCTCAAGATGTATTAATGCTTGATAGGATCTCAATTTAGTTATTTTTTTTTCTTCCTCTTACCTTTCTTTTTCTTCTTTACCTTTTCATAAACCTCATCAGCCTTCTGTTCAATACTGTCCAGCTTTTTTGAGATTTCTTTTATAGCTTCTGCTTTTTCTTTTTTAACTAAAGTATCTTTTACCTCAATAATTTTAACTGGCTCTGCTTTAATTACAGTATCTTTTGTCTCTTCAGTTTTAATTCCAAACTTACCATTAATATAATTTGCTATAAAAATAAGAACAGGTACATGAGCTAAACCGCCTATTACTATTCTTGTTTCTGAATAAGCCATTTAATAGTTAAAAGTTCTGAGATATTTAAGCATAAATTTAATTTTTAAATTCATTTTATTAAGCCAATAAATATTAGTAATCATTTCTTGATTCGTAGATCAAAAATCTTGCTATTAATTAATTAGAGACTTTTTTATTAAATGCCATTAGACGTATTTCTAATGAACATGTGTGTTGTAGTTATAGCATTGCTTATCAGAAGAGAAATCAAACTTAAGAAGGCGAGATAAATTATGAAAACACAAATTTTAAAAGAGCATTACATTCCAAATATCCATGCTATTACTATTTTACTAATACTTCTTCTATGTCTATGGTTACCTCTAGCACTTAGATTCTTATTAATAATTTAGTCAAACTAATTAGTTTATACTCTTATCTTTAAACTCTGGTATAACCTAATTTTGTTTTAAAAATCTTATGCGGAAATCGTGTTTCGCATTATTTGCATAGGTTTAAATAGTTAGTGTTTCGACTACTCAGAAACCCAACTTGTAATTTTCGTTGTGCTATAAATATGCCCTCCAGATTCTATACTCTTGATAGTTTCTGGATCTGAAAAAACATGCTTAGCCACACCTTCTTCAGCTTGATGAATAACAATCACTTCTTTTGGATCAATTAAACTTTTGCCACGATATAAAGGAGTAAGGCCTACCGTTTTATGAAATGCATCTATCTCTGGACTATCAAACATTTTTACCCACTCCTCAAATGTATTTGAAAGTTTAAATGTGAAAACAGTAGTTTCAAGAGACATTAATTTATAGATAATTCTCCTATCTTTTTAGCAACTAATCTTGATAAACAAGTTAAAAATATGGATTATCTAAAAATTAAGAAAGTTAATTTGGTATCGCATGTACCGTTTATATGTTTTCTGAAAGCTATTAATTGGATATGAGTTATTTTGCTGAACCAAACCATATTGAATATGATGCATGGTTCGATGAAAACATCGACCCAGTGGATCTTGTGAATTACTCAGATGAAAAAGAGTTCAGTGATTCGGTACACTTTAAGTTCCATAAGATGTCCACTAAAAATTTAACGATTGGTTCTTCTGATAATTTTCACTGGTAAGTAAAAGATTTTTCATTACATAGATATTTATGAATCTTACGCAGAGTATGTTCCATCACTTTCTCTTCTTGCCTTAGCCAATACAATTTCATCTACAACTTTTTCAATCATGTAAGCACTTTTTTTACCAAAGCATTTTTCTTTTCTAATGCTCTCAAAATCATTTGGGATTAAATCATTATGTTCACAACAATCGCATTTAATATCAATTTTCATACCTCTGAAAACCTCCAAAGCCCTTGAGAAAATCCATTGCTGAACTGAAATACTCTCCCAACTATCAAAATTAGACCATTCATCAAAATCCCTATTAAGGACGCCTTTTAATCCATCAGCCTGATTTACATATACTAAGTGTGAATCTTTTCTTGGTTCATCATTTATACCAATTGTTTTGACAGAATTTTGATTCATCCCAAATACATTGATTAAGTAGCACTATAAATCTAGAGGATAATTTTAAAAATATAAACAAAAAAAATAACTCAAATAAGATCATTAATTGCTTTATCCAATTTAGAAGTATGATTCGTATTTCTGAGTAATTCAAAATCCTTAAAATCAAAGCCAGGGCCAACACAACAACTCACTAAAGTAAATTCGCCTTTACTTTTTGCAGCTTGCCAATATCCAGATGGGATCATTTCTACTGGATTATTGGAATCTAAAATTATATTTCTTATTAACTTATTATCATTATCTAGGCACCATAAATTCAGAGGATCGCCCCTTAAATAAATCCAAATTTCATCAGCATTTTTTACTCTGTGCCAAGCACTTTTTGCATCTTTCTCCAAAAGATAATAAATTCCCGTAATAAAGTTTCTACTTTGGCCATCTTCCCTTATTAGAGAATTCTCACTCCTTACTATCTCTCTAAACCACCCACCCTCAGGATGAGGAGACAAATTGAATTGTTTAATTATTTCTATGTTTTTTTTATTAGGATTCACATCACAAAAAAATCTTTTAAATTTCTCTTATATTCAAAAGCTAACTGAAAATAAATCAAAAATAAACTATATTTTCTAAAAAATCAAGCACAAATAACTGACAAATCTACAAAATTTTTATTTTCATCTGCCAGTTCAGTAATGATTCTATGGAGCCATTCAGAGGTCGTTTCACAATAGCCTACATTTAAAATAGTTTTTTGCTTTGCTGTTTCTTCTTTATTCATAGTTAAAGTATTTTTATATAAGTTAATCTTTAATTAAATCTATGTGAATAAGTCTTAATTACTATCTATTTTAAAAAGTTGTATTTAATACATATTTAAGTACTGCTAGTAAACAAATAAAATTAAATCGTTGACAAGAAAATGTATACAAGTAAAAGTAGAAAAAATTTATTATTTAACCTATGAATAACATCAAGATTGAGGAATTGATGAAAGTAAGGTTCGATGGTATTGCTAATAGAATTGGGCAATTAAGCAAAAGGGAAAGTGAGTCTTTATTACTTGAGCATCTTGAGTGGTTGGAGGGAGGATGGGAGAATGAAGAAATCTTATTTTTAAAAAAGCCTTACAGAAAATGGTGGTTCTAACTCCACTTCTATAAATAATTAATGATGGCCTAAGGGACCAGGGCCAGATCCTATTTTATAAGAATTGTCTAAAGATTTCTCAACAAATAATTTGGCTTTTTTTATAGAATCAAATAGATCAAACCCTAAAGCCTTGTAACCACAAATAGCAGCACTTAAAGTACAGCCGCTACCGTGGGTATTTTTTGTATTTATAAAATTATTAAATAGCCAATCTTTTCTACCATTTAAGTCAAGAAAAAAATCCTTCCCTTTCATATCTTTTAAACCGCCACCTTTTATAAGTACCGCTTTAGCTCCAAGACTAATAATTTTTCTTGCTGAATTTTCGAAATCCTCTTTACTCTTTATTTCTAAACCAGAAAGTAGATTTGCTTCATAAATATTTGGAGTTACCAAATCCGCAGTTGGTAATAAGAGTTTTTTATAAGCATTAATCGCAGAATCTTCCAGTAATTTAGAACCAGTTCTTGTAACCATTACTGGATCAATAATTTTGGTTATTTTATATGAATTTAATTTTGAAGCCGTATCATTAATTATCCTTTCATTTAATAGCATTCCAGTTTTTAAGGCATCAATACCAAAATCAGCAAATAAAGTATCTAACTGACTTAATAAAGTATTTTTATTTACTGGTTCAACGCATGTAACCTCTATACTATTTTGTGCAGTAATACATGTAATAACTGAACAACCATGTACTTTAAGGGCCATAAAAGTTCTCAAGTCAGCCTGTATACCAGCTCCACCCCCAGAGTCACTACCGCCTATTGAAAGTGCAATTTTAGAATACATAATTTATTAACTAGATTTTGAAAGTACTATAAATAAATTTTAATTTAAATCAGAAATCTGAATATGCATTAAAAAAATCTAACTCCAATTCCATAGCTTTCCTGTATAAATATTTGGCCTGATTAATATCATATGTTTCTTTATTGGTCTCAATAAGATTTTCAAGTGAATCTGCTAGCTTTTCAAAGCTTTCATCAGAATAAGTAATTATCCATTCTTTATATTTAATGTCAAAATCGTCCTTATACAAACTTTTTCCTATCCAAGAATAAAGTCGCATACATGGAGTCATTGCAAACATTATTTCAACGGAGCTAAGTCTTTTGGAAGTATCATCAAGGAAATCTGTATAATTTTTAGTAGCTTTTTTTATATAGTTATTAGATAAATCAATATCCCATTCTTTTGCATACGTTTCATGAAGTATTAACTCCTCTGAAACGCCCATTAAAAGTTCACTCAACTTCCTTATTGAGTACTTATCTTTTGATTTGGAAACAGCAAGACCATATGCCTTAGCAAAAGTCTCTAAAAAGAAATAATCTTGAGCTAAATATTCTTGAAATATATTTTTAGGAAGACTTCCATTCTTTAAACTTTGAACAAATTTTGTATTTAAACTTAGTAAAGCAATATCATAATTATCCTCCCAAAGTTTTTTTGTTATTTTCATTTTTTTGATTTTTAGTTATTCTAAAATTTTTTATATTTTTTACCTACAAACTTAACCTTATTTTTCTAGGATTAGAATAAAAAATTATGAAAGAAATAAATATCCTATGGTTTAAGAAAGATTTAAGAATTTTTGATAACGAAGCTCTCTGTGAGGCTATAAAAGATAATGATATTCTACCTATTTATATTATTGAGTTAGATATTTGGAGCCAAAATACTCATTCAGATAGACAATGGCAATTTTGCAAAGAAAGTTTAATAGATTTAAGAGATGCACTTGCTGAGATTGGACAACCATTAATTATTAGGACTGGGAATGTAATTAATATATTTGATGAAATTAGTTTAAAATTTAAAATCAAAGGTATATATAGCCATCAAGAAACTGGAGATTGGCTTAGTTATAAAAGAGATCAAAAAGTAAGAGAATGGGCTTTAAGCAAAAATATTATTTTGAGGGAATTTCTACAATTTTCAGTTTTTAGAGGAAATTTAGATAGGAATAATTGGTCTAAAAAGTGGCAAAAAAATTCCGAAAAAAACTTACTTAAATCTCCATTAAGAATTAATTCTATTAACTTCGATATTGGAGAAATACCCTCAGACGAAATTTTTTCCTTTAAAAAAGAAACTTGTCCAGGAAGAATGCAAGGTGGAAGAAAGAAAGGATTAGAGAGAATGCAATACTTCTTTAGTAATAAATTAGATTCTTATTCAAAAGATATTTCTAACCCAGAAAAATCATTTGATAGTTGTACAAGACTATCCCCTTATATTTGTTGGGGATGCATTTCATTAAAAGAAATTTTTAAAAAGGCAACTATATCAAAAAACAATAATTCCAGGATGTTAAAAAGCAGATTAACTTGGCATTGTCATTTTATTCAGAAACTTGAAAGTGAACCAGAATTAGAGTTTAGGGAATACCATCCTTTTTTTAAAAATATTAGAGAAAAAAATAATGAATTACTTTATTCATGGAGTTCAGGGAATACAGGCTTTCCTTTTATAGATGCATGTATGCGTTCATTAAATTTCAATGGATGGATTAACTTCAGGATGCGAGCGATGTTAATGTCTTTTGCTAGCTATAATTTATGGCTACCATGGCAAGATTCAGGTTCTGAATTAGCAAATAAATTTGTAGATTATGAGCCTGGAATACATTGGAACCAATGCCAAATGCAATCTGGAACTACGTCTATAAATACCAATAGAATTTATAATCCTATTAAGCAGGGAAAAGATCATGATCCTCAAGGAAAATTTATAAAAAAATGGATACCAGAATTAAGGGATATATCACTTAATTTCATTCATGAACCATGGCTACTATCTAGATTTAATCAAGAAGAATATGAACAAATTAATTACATAACACCAATAATTGACATCCCTAATAGCACTAAAACTGCAAAGAAGAAAATTCAGGAAATCACTAAAAAGGATGGATATTGGGATATCTCAAATGAAATTTATTTAAAGCATGGCTCTAGAAAAAGGCTTAGGAAAAATATAAATAATAAAAAAATTGTTTCTAAGGAAAAGGAAAAACAATACGAATTGAAATTAGATTTCTAAACTTTATTGTCAGAAATTTCCAGATTCCTTTTAGCGCCTAGGAAAGTTTTTGTAATTTTGAAATTAAATATATAAATCCACGATGTACTAATGCAAGCTTTAATGTATTTATTAGATTTTATTAATTATGTCTGAAAGATTTGAATGGGATGATACCAATAGTTCAGGTATATGGTGGAGTACTAATGTAAGTATTAGAGACGAGTGCATTTTGCTCAAAGAAGATACTCAATGCGAAGATTCTGATATCGTCGAACTTCTTAGGAGTATTGCACAAAATATTGAAGATAGTGGCCTTTAATTTTTAAAGGAATATTCTCTCTTTTAGAGATTTTGAATTCCTTTTACAGCTTTTATTAATTCTTTAGTAATGCCCTTTTCACTCATTGAATGACCAGCATCATTAACAATAATTAATTCAGAATTCTTTAATTTCTTATTTAGATCCCAAGCGCTCCTAACAGGACAAACAACGTCATACCTACCTTGAATTATTTTTGTTGGAATCGATTCTATTGTTCTTATATTTTTCAAAATAAAATCATCTTCTAAGAAAATATTATTAATAAAATAATGACATTCGATCCTTGCAAATGCATCTGAAAAAGAATTAACTTGAGACTTATCAAAATCGAATTTTTTATTTATTAAATGACTAGTTGAGAGTTCCCATTTTGTCCAAGCTGCTGCTGCTTTTGATCTAAGATTTGCATCTGATGATGTTAGATATTTATAAAAAGAACTTATCAAATCATTTCTTTCTTTGTTTGGTATCACAGAAATATATTCTTCAAATTCATCGGGATATATCTCACTCGCACCATATTGATAGAACCATAACAATTCAAACTTTCTACATAAAAATATTCCCCTCAAAGTTAAGCTGATAACTCTTGAGGGATTTTTAATTGCATATATAAGAGAAAGTGTTGAGCCCCAAGATCCACCAAACAAATGCCAAGTATCTATTTTTAAAAGAATCCTTAATTTCTCAATATCTTCAACTAAATGATTGGTCGTATTTTCTTTTAATTCGGAGAAAGGAGTTGAAGAACCGCAACCTCTTTGGTCAAATTGAATAATGTCGAATTTATCTGGGTCAAAGTATCTTCTATATCTTGGTTGACTTCCTCCTCCTGGGCCTCCATGAATAACAAGTATTTTTTTGCCATTTGGATTACCGGATCTTTCCCAATAGATAGTATGAATATCACTTACTTGTAAAAAACCCTTTTCACGTACTTCAATTTTCGGAAACAAGACTTGATCTTTCATTTTGAAATATTTTTAATCGCTTTGTAAATCTATATTATCCAAAAAGAAGTCTAGTTTAGAAGAAATTTTTTAAACAAAAAAAGGACTGCATGTACAGTCCTTTTTAATAATATTTGATTTCCTTCTTACAGGATGTAAAATTACATATTTTAAAGTCTATTTACTCATAAACCTAAAATAAGTGAATAAGGGGATTTCTCTCGATAATTTCAGTCCCTATTGTCGCTAGTAATTATAAAGCGAAGTCTTATCAGACTAATTGATTGAACTTTAATTTTCGAATAATCCCATTCTCAGGAATACGCTTCCTATATTTTGGAATTTGCTAAATTTCAGGCGGACTATCAATCATTTAGATTGCCTCCGAACTCAACATTAATAAATTACTCCTTTTTATATTTTCAGTAAATCCGTAAATATGCTGATTTACTTTTTTCTTAATTTGTAGGAGGATTTTAACGATGCTTTGCTTTTATAGATAAATATAAAAATTAAAGTCTATAATCCCTTAGTTATTTAGATTCATAGAGCAAAATAGATTCAATTATTCATTTATCACTATCAGAAAGTTTATAATCTTCTAATTTCCACTAAACAAATTTTACACACTCATCAATCGAAGGATTCTAATGCTGGCAGTTACGCCACTCTCTAATCCAATCTGCCAAGGCAAAAGTTATTTTTGTAGTAAGCATATTCACCAATCAGGGTAATTAAAATCTCCGCCAATAGGTTCTTCATAGAATTCCCCTTCTTTTATACCTTTATCATTTTTTTCAATAATCTTTTTATAAGAAGCTATTGAGGGAATTAAATCTCCTACATATATGGTTTCCATTGTAATTGTTATAATAATTTTAACTATTTATTATTTTATATAATGATTTAATAAATAGATTATGAATATGCATTATGGATTTCATCAAAAAGAATAAGATCTTAACACTAATGGCTGTAATTGCAGTTTTATCATTTGCATTAGAAAAAGTAGGCATAATTCACCCTTAAATTAATTAAGTTTATTTGTTAAATAATCCCTAATGAAATAAGTAAACCGATACTATTACTACAAAAATAAGCAATGGGGATAATAATGTGAAAATTAAAGTTGAAAGATTAATCAACATGAATTTTAAATAAATACACAAATTTAATAAACATCACTTTTAAGCATTTGCAATAAGTAAAATTTAAATTATTACGATATTAAAAAAACATTTGAATAAAGAAAGGTATAAAGAAGAATATGAAGAGGGCTCAGACTTACTTTGGCCTAGTGATAAAGAAGATAAAATAACTCGGCAATTTTATAAAGATTTATCTAACCTTTCAAAAAAAATAAACTATAGTAAAAAGAAAAAAATAAAACTTTTTGAACAAGTAGTTAGAATAATAAGAGTCAAAGGCTGGGGTTAATTAATATTCAAATTAAAATGAAAAATGTAATGATACTAATTAGAAGTTTTTTCCTTTTAAGACCACGATTTTTATCCACTATATTTTTTATTCCTATTCTTTATGGCATTGGCTGGGCTTTATCTCAGCCACTTTTATTGTTTAATTTTGAAAAAGAAAATTTATCCTTAATTGGTACTATTATTACCTTCTTCCTTTTTATCTTTTTACTCCCATATTGGTTTTATATCAAACGAAACAAAACAAGTACTTGGATACTTCTTGGGATAACAAAAGACAAATTCTTAAAAAACTTTGTCAATTTTTCTCAAGGTATTTTATTTGCTTTAGTTTTAATAATTCTAATTCTGGTACCACTATTGCAAAAAAATTATATTTCTTGGATAGGTGAATTCTCGCTAACAATATTGTTAAATTCTATTTTGCTGGGATTAGGTGTCGGATTTGCAGAGGAAATAATTTTTAGAGGCTGGTTACTAGAAGAATTAAAATTTGAATATGGTACAAAAATATCAATAGCTTTACAAGCTATAATTTTTAGCTTCGTTCATAATTTATCAAATGAGATCTTTTGGAATATAGTAGGATTACGTTTGGGATTTATTTTACTTGGGATATTTCTATCATTAGTAAAAATTAAATATAAAGGTTCTTTATGGAATTGCATAGGTATTCATGGAGGACTTGTGGGTATTTGGTTTTTACTAAATAACGGATTAATAGAATTCAAAGAAAATACACCTTCTTTTTTAGCAGGGCCTTTTACACAAAATATTCCAAACCCAATCGGAAGCTTTAGTGCAATTTTAATATTACTTTTGTTATGTATTTTCTATACAGTAAAATCAAAAAAGATTTTTACTAGACGTTTAAATTAGATATAAATACCGATTGATTTTTGATAAGTAATTTTTAGATTAAAATAAAGCTTAATACTCATATGAACTTTGAGGCAGGAATAAGATTTATTGTGTTTCTAATAATTTTTGGAGTTACAAACTATCTAATGATGTTGAGAAGATATGAAAACAACATCAAAAAAAAGAAATATTTACAACAGGAAAAAATTTCCAGGCTATATCCTAAAGGTTCATTTATTTTCTGAAATTAAAAAAAGTTTTTGTAGAATTTCCTCACCATTTTTTATTAGTTTTTTGCCAACCTTCATTTAACAGTTTTTGCCACAATAATCTTGCTTCTTCTATAACAATTTTTTTTCTAGTTTTCATTAATGGAGGATTTTCTCCATGAATTCCCATAATAATTCCTTCTTCAATAAACATATAATCAATGGATTTATCAGAATTATCTTTATCTTTATAAAAACGCATCACCCCTACAAAATTGGAGTCAATTAACCAGAAATCATTAGTTGAATTCAATAAACCAAAATAAAATTTATCACATGTTTGATTGTAATCTGCGAGGAAAATATTTATTTAGTTTATTAATATTTGATATGTTTTTTCTTTTTGTCTACTTTTTTTCAATTCGCCACGTTTTTTCTTAACCTCAACTCTTTTCTTTTGTGATGCTTTAGTGGGTTGTGTAGATTGTCTTAATTTAAATGGTTTATTTAAAGCATTTTTTATGATTGAACTAAATTTCATTAAAGCTAGCTGCCTATTTAATAATTGATTTCTGTGTTCTTGAACCGCTAAACGTAAGCTATTATTCACTAATTTGTTTTTCAAGTTTCTCTTAAGAATCTCTTTCTGATAATCATTTAATACTTTGGAATCTTCTAAATTAAAAATAATCTCTACTCTACTTTCAATTTTATTTACATTTTGTCCACCAGGACCGGAGGATCTGGAAAATCGCCACTTAATTTCTTTGGATGGGATTACTAATGTTTTAGTAATTTTTAAATCCATTTTTAGTTCTTTTTGATTTAGGTCTTTAGGATCATCTCCTTAATACTTTAAAACATACCTTAAAATTCGATCGGTAAATACTGGGCGGTTAAGTTAGGTAAACCGAAATTCGGTGTATTTGCCGTATCAATATCTTCGGTATTTATCCTTTCATATTTCGAAGAATTATCAGATATTGAATTTGTACTAATTCAAAGGTCACTTATGTATTCAATGTTTGATCTTCTTTTTGAAACACCTTCATATCGCCCAGTATATGTTATTTCCGATAGTGAAATGAAGGAGTTAAAGAAAAACCAACATCAAGAAGAGCTTGATGAAATTACAAAACAAAAAGTAAGACTTGAAGATGCTTTTAAAGCTCAACTAAAACATCTTGAAGAGAGAGAAAAAGAAGTTAAAAAAGAACTTAAATTATTCTCAGCCTCAAAAGATAAATAATTTATTTTTAGAGAAATTACTTTTTTCCAAAGACGGTTAAAAACCGTCTTTTTTAATTTTTATAGTTTTAAGGTATCTATTAAATCCACAGATTTTAAAAATATTTTCCATAATTAAAAAATGAACAATAATAAAGAAAAAATACGAATGTTTTTACCCTTTAGTTGGGTAATTTGTGCAGCAATATCTTTTGCTTATATTAATTCACATTTAATAAATACCTAACATAGATGTCTTATCCCTCAAGAGACGAAATACTTGCATCTTCAAAAGGTTGGTTAGCCTCTTTTTTAAATTTTCTTCCTGGTTTAGGATCGGGTTACATATATCAAAGAAGATGGAAACCCTATTTTTTTACCATCACTGCTATTAGTGCATGGTTCGCTCTAGGTTTTTTTTTACAAGGAGATTCAGAACCCTCTCAAAGTGAACAAATAATTGGAATTTCTGGTCTTTTTTTTATATCAATAGTTACAGTTATTGAAGCCAACTTGGCTTACAAAAAAGCAAGTAATAAAACAAAAGCTGAAAAAGAGAAAATAAGTTCATCTGAAAAAAAAGGATGGTTTAAATAATTCAAAAAATTAGATCTAAAAAAATATTTTAATTAGTTCTCAGTTTCTTAATTTAAATAAAAAATTACCATAAATGATTTTTAAATAATTAAAAATTTCTTTTAGTTATAAAAAAATAAAATTTCCTTTTCTTTAAGACCTTCCCATCCCGAGTCTATTAATAATTGATTCAATGTTTCTTTATCAAAATGCTTAGAACCCGTTTTGACGCATCTATTCCTCATTGATTTTTTTACACCACTCCTTTGTCTTTTATTTTCCTCATCCATAATTCTATTGTATAGATCTAGCATTTTTTGAGGGATTGGAGTACCGTCAAGATCCACTCCATTCTGAATAGCAAGATCGACTGCCTGCATTCCCATTTTCTTCATATATTAAAAAAAAGCTGAAACTATAATAAAACAAAACTTATTAATCTAAAAATTCTTTGAATAATAATTTTATTGATTTTGAATTTCCTTAAGTACTCTAATAGCCTCTTTAATATGTTCAGGACCATTCAATAAATCTCTAAAAATATGCCTAACTGTCCCTTTGCGATCAATAACGTAAGTTACCCTACCATCCATAAAACCTAAAACTTTAGGAACTTTAAAAGTTTTCCTAAGAGCGTCATTCTTATCACAAAGTAATGGATATTGTAATTTATTTTTATTGGCAAATGCTAAATGACTTGAGGTACTTCCATTACTTACTCCCCAAACTTGTGCACCTAATACTTTAAATAAGTCATATTTATCTCTAAATCCGCAAACTTCTATAGTGCAACCCGGAGTATCATCTTTTGGATAAAAGAACAACACGAGGGGATTTTTTAATCCCTTATTTGATCTTTTAACTCCATTTTGATCCAGTAAAGAAAATTCTGGAATTTTATCTCCAATCTTCACAATGATTCTTATAAAGTTCCATATTAGAGGTTAATATGTTTTTTTTGTGGCCTTAAAGCAAATAACTGATATTAAAGTCAGTTTTTTTGTTTTAAAAGATACTAAAAAATTATCGAAATAAACTAGGGTGAATTTATTAATTCAATAATATGGAATTAATAATTTATATTATTTTATTTCTTATTCTTTTTTTGGGAGTTATTTTTAACTTAAAAATAACTAATTTTAAAAAAGTTAAAGAAATACGAAACAAAGCTAAAGATTATTCAAAAAAGAATAATTAAATATGTATTGCTAAGATTAAAATTCAATTTTTTCATTTGGAGTAAATACTGAGCAATATTTTTTTACTAGGTCCTTTGGCTGACTAGTGGAAGAATTCGTTAATTTTAATTTTAGTTTTTCTATAGCCTCATTAGCATTAATCTCACCGAGTCGATATCTTGCACACGTATCCAATACTTTAAACATTTTTGTAGTAACAGCTTCTGCTGGATAAATTAAAAAAGAAAGGTAAAAAACAAAAAATAGGTACTTCATTTTTTTTTTAAAATAGTAAATATTTAGCGAATAGTTTCAATAATTTAGAAAAAAATTAATTTAGAAAAAAATTTAAATATAATAGAAAAACCTAATTTGAGCAGAATCTAGTATTTCTATAAGAACAATAATAAAAGAAATTAATATAAAATAAGTGATAGTAATAAATAATCTCGGTGAAAATGAGAAAATTAATAGATAAACATAAAACTCTTATAAATTGGTACCAAAAAAAATTCAAATTGAGTAATTATCAATTACTTTGGTTAGTTTTCTTTAAAGGAGTATTAATAACAATAATATTTTTCAAAATTTTTTAATATTAAAAACCTTTTCTAAGAATGAAATTTTCACATGATTTGACTATATTTAATAGTAGATTTTCTAATAAGTTAAATAGTTATCAGTTATGAATATTTTTGGTGTAGGTTTGCCTGAAGTTACTGTAATACTCATCTTAGCTCTTTTAATTTTTGGTCCAAAAAAGCTTCCAGAATTAGGGAAACAGCTTGGTAAAACTTTGAAAAGTCTTAAAAAAGCGTCGAATGAATTTCAAAATGAAATCGATCAAGTTATAAACGAAGAAGATAAAGATGAATCTCCTAAATCTATAGAAAGCAGTCAAACAAATGAAATTAATCAAGAAAAAATAGATTCAGAAAACAGCAAAAAATAATATCTTGGATAGGCCCATAACCCCCATAGACGAATTTGAAAGAGCATTATATAAAGCAGCTCTTACTAAAGAAGAATATGAATTGATAGACTACATCCGCTATACAAGTGTTTTTACACAACCTAGTCTTATTAAAGATTTAAAAAGGCCATCAAAACCTCCTCTTTTGTCAGTTCTATGTCAAATTTGCAGAAAAATTGGGTCGGAGATGCCAGATCATTTCAAAAAAGTAATTGAGTGGTCAATTGAAATAAGTGATCACAATACAAAATGGGATGCTCATTTAATTTGTGCAGAAGCATTAAATATAGACAAAATCCCATTAAGTCCTATTCATGGAACAACTTTATTTGATGTTCTTGTTGTACACAAAGAATTATTTCTTGGCTTTGATTGAATTGAATTAAATTAATCATCTAAAGGCACAGAATCAGTATCTATAACTTCCGAATCATCATACTTATTTATTTTATTTTCAATCCAGTTATTTATATAACTAACTAGAGGCAATGAACCTCTAAAAATAAAAATAGAGGTAGGCAAAGCGCTTAATAATCCGACTACAGGACTTTTAAAAAGTAATCTTCCTGCTTTTATGTTAAATAAAATAATAAGCGCTGAGGGGACTATAACTTTAACTACTGTTTTGAGCGCCTCAAGCCAACCAACACGATATATCCACCATATTAAAATTATGCCAACTATATATAGGAATAAGTAAGTCATAAAAATAGTATAATGATTATCTATTTATCTTGTTCTTACTAAGAAAAAGATTTTATAAATTTCTTTTACATCAATCAAATTCTAGTAATGAGTTTTTCTGAAATAAGAAAATTTTTAATCAAGATGCAATCTGATGAAGAATTAAAAAAGCAGGTTACAACATCCTCTACAGCGGATGATGTAGCCCTAATTGGTCAACGCTTAGGTTATGACTTTTCCGGAGATGATCTCTTAAGATTTAATGGACAAAAAGTTGATAAAGTTACCGTAAGAAAGGTAGATCATCCAGGAGAATATCACTAAATTAAGACTTAACCCATATTGCAAGCCCTCCGCCCCTTCCTCGAGCACATAACCAATTATCTTTAGTGCTAATTCCTACAAGAGAGAAAAAAGGCATTTTTTTTTCTTCTGGTTTTTTTAATTCCTTATTAAATACTGGAAAACTACTAATACTAATTTTCAATTTTTCAAAATAAAAAGCCAATAAAGGTCTAAGCCCTTTTAATTCTGCACTGCCTATAAAAGTAATATTTAATAATCCGAAATTAATTGAATTTATTATTTCATAATTTATTTGATCTTCTTTATTTTTACTTTTTAATTCGAGTCTTGCCGACAATACTTGGAGAATAGAACTGGGTATATTTTTGATTTCATTTGACTCCTTTCCCCATACATACTTAAACTTCCATATTCCTAACAATTCCTCATATAAAATTCCGCTACCGTTTTTTTGAGAATTTTTTTCTAAAAGTTTTATCTCATTAATATCAGGAAATTTTTTCATAATAGATTCTAATCTAAGTATCAAATACTAAGATAACTTTATAAAAAATGTTCTTAGTTAAAAATATCTCTAAAAAGATTTCTTTATTTCAAAATATTTCCAAAAAAAATAATTTCATGGCACACATAAGGAACAATATCTCGTTAATATGTTTACATAAAGTAACTTAATCAATGGATTTTATTTCTAAAAGTCAAGGATACATCCCTCTAAAAGTAGTCCCTTACATATTTTTCCTAGCTGTTGTACTAAGTATTACAACTTCAACTAATACAATTGTCTAAAACTAATTAGTTTTGAGAGAAGAGTAAAGTAAATATTTAATGGAAAAGTTCGATGTTGTAATAGTAGGTAGTGGAATAGGGGGATTATGTTGCGGTTCGATTCTCGCTTTATCAGGCAAAAAAGTACTTATATGTGAAGCTCATAGCCAGCCAGGAGGTGTTGCCCACAGTTTCAGAAGAAATGGTTACACTTTCGAATCAGGTCCTTCATTGTGGAGTGGAATAGGTAAATGGCCGACAACTAATCCCCTAGGGCAAATTCTTAAATTACTTGATGAAGAAGTTGAACTATTTCAATACAAAGGTTGGCAAGTAATTGTCCCAGAAGGCAATTTTAATCTTGATGTGGGGCAAGAACCTTTTAAACATACTATTAAAACTTTAAGAGGTGAGAAATCTGTTAAAGAATGGGAATCATTTATTTCCGGAATAAAACCTCTAAGCCAAATAATAAATGAAATACCTTTACTCTCATTTTCTCCCGAATCAATAAATTTCTTAGATTTAATAAATTTAACCTCAAAATTTTTACCTAATATCAATCAAATACCAAAAATTAATAAAGGCTTTGGGAATTTAGTAAATAATCATCTTGAGGATCCTTTTCTCAGGAATTGGGTTGATTTATTGAGCTTTTTGATAAGTGGCATGTCAATGCATGATACAAATACAGCTGCGATGGCTACTTTATTTAACGAATGGTTTGAACCAAATTCATACCTTGAATACCCCAAAGGAGGTAGTGAATCTATCGTAAAAGCTTTAATTAATGGATTTAAAAAAAATGGAGGAGAATTAATTCTTTCTTCGAGAGTAAAGACAATTAACTTCAATAAAAATTTAGCCACAGGCATAACTCTGAATAATGGTTCTAGTTATAGTTGTGAATCTGTTGTCACGAATACTGATGTTTGGAATTTAAAAAAGTTAATTCCAAATGAAATTTCAAAAAAATGGAATACAAAAGTTTTTAACCCTAATAAATGTGATTCTTTCCTTCATATACATCTAGGTTTTGACGCTGATGGTCTTGAAAATTTGCCAATACATGCAATACATGTTGATGAGTGGGAAAAAGGTATAACCGCAGAAAGAAATATAGCGGTATTTTCAATCCCATCTGTTTTAGATAAAAATATGGCCCCTGAAGGAAAACATGTTCTTCATGGATATACTCCCGCAAATGAACCTTGGGAAATTTGGGAAAACCTAAATCCAAAGGAATTAGAATATAGAAATTTGAAAGAAGAAAGATGTTCAATATTCCTTAATGCAGTACGAAAATTCATCCCTGATATAGATGAAAGGATTGATTTAAAGATGCTAGGAACCCCAATCACTCATAAAAAATTCACCAATACCTATTGCGGTAGTTACGGACCTGCATTATCTGCAGCAAAAGGTCTTTTCCCAGGCTGCAAAACTCCAGTGAAAAATTTATTTACTTGTGGCGCAAGTACATTTCCAGGTATTGGAATTCCTGCTGTTTCAGCAAGTGGCGCTTACGCAGCTGAAAAAATTATTGGTAAAAAAGAGTTTAAAACTCTTCTTAAGAAAATAAATTTATGAATCAAGTTATTTTTTATAACTCTACAAATACTTAGTTAAGAAATAAGAATAAAGAAAGCAAAAACGTTCAATAATGATAATCTTTATCTGAACATAAACTTAACTTATAGCTCTTATATGTTTTTCTTATCAATTCCTCAAGCCTGGCATTTAGTTGGCACTTGGTCAGAACAACTTCCAAACGAGTCAAATCTTATAGGAATGGGCCAAACAGAATTAATGATGACTTTGCATTCAATATTCGTTCCTCTCTTACTTGTAATTTCATATTACCTATTCAATAGACTTAACAAAAACGAATCAAAGAAAATTAAAGGATGATCGTTTAAAGTTTATTTAGCTGAACTTCTTCTAACTACTTTTCTGCCTGTAGAAGTATCAACTCCGCTTGAATCTTTAGTTTGTGAATTAGATTCAACATTATCAACATCACTTTTATCCATTTCTGCACAAACACCTACTACCATGGCAGCTTGCATTTGATCTGGTAAATCTCCAATAGTTAATAAGGCCTTTAAAACTAATTGAAGTCGAGTTTGCCGATCTATTTCAGGTCTTAGTTTTTTTACGGTATTCCAAAGTTCTTGGGTAACTTCTTTTAAAAGTTCTCGATCAACAGCCAAATTAAATCCTTCTTGTATTTCTACTAATCTAACAAAAAATTGGATCTCGTAAAATAATATTCAATAAAAAGATTGTTAGTTAATATTTTTCTATCCGAATACGAGTTGCATTTGTTGGTGCAATGCATTCTTCTCTTGCAAAAGTTTATCTTTTTCAGTCTTTTTTAGAATAAAAGTTCTATAAAATTTTTTTTGAATCTTTATTGGAGTATTTTCAAACTTTACATTTTTACTTATTAGAGAATTCCACTCTTTTGAATTAAAAGGGGCATAAGGAGAAGATGAAATCACTTTCATGTCTTAACAATACATCTGTACTAATAATAGTACAGATTTACTATTATGCAACAACTGAGTCTACTTTTTTTAAATTTTAAAATGTCTTTGAGAATGGATTGATTTTTTTTATCTAATTTGTGGGAATTATAAGTTTGATAAATGAATAAAAGTATCATAAGTAACTTATTGATCCCTTTTTTTAGTGTCTTAAGACTTTTATTGCTTAAAAACCTCTTAAAATAGTTAATTTGTTGAAATTAACATTGACAAGATATATTTAGTAATCCTTCCTATAAAAAGGATAATGAATTAATCGCAAAATGCTTCTTAGTAATTCAAAAAGACTAAAAATCCAAGGAATAATTAAAAGAATTGCTCAAGATAAATCAATTACATTAGAAGAAAGAATATATGTCGAGAAATTTGCACACCATAACTCTACAATTTCTCTTTGGCTGAAAAAAGCTAACAGTTTTAGAAGGAATGGCACGAAAAATGATGGGGGGATTGATAACCTCTTACAATCATTTGGGATAGATGGACTAGATAAGGAAAATCATTTCAACCCTAATGAAGATGATATATCCGATTGGTTTGGCGGTGCTCCTGGTTGGCTAAGGAGAAGCTAGATCCATTAATTATTCAATTTACCCAGGCTATCTTACACAAATATAAACTCATAAAAGATATAAATACCCAAAAAACCCATGGTATAAATTTAATCGGAACTAGATATTTTTTTGAAAAGGTTTTCATATTTATTTTTCTTTTAGATTATTTCTCCCTTACAGTTTTTGAAAATAGGTTTAATTGCTCTATTTATAAATTAAACAATATTCGAAACCTCAAAGATATTAAATAACTTTAAGTAGATAAACTTAATTAGCCTTAATCTTCACAATCTATGCAACTTTATTTTCAATGTTCTTTGAAAAATTTACTATTTTTGCCTCATCATGGTCTGAATCATTCCAAAATTTTATAAGTCTTTCTAATTCATCAATCCTTTTTTTGGCATTTGCAATTTTTTCAGTAGTTGTCATATAAGATTTTTATCTATCCAATTAATGCATGAAAAAAAAATATTTCAATGGAAGTAACAATTTTTAGACTATAAATATTAATTTTTGGTTAATTAATTCAATACATCATAGTTCTCGAGCGACTGAGTAATTATACTTAAAGAAAAACTAAATCTATGAAGAAATTAAATTCTTTATTTTTAAATATTACAGTTAACTTCTTAGACTTCATATACTCTGGTAGATCTTTGCAAAGATTTTGGGTTTTAGAAGTTATAGCTAGATCACCTTATTTTGCATTTCTTTCAGTTCTTCATTTTAAAGAATCTCTAGGAATTAAAAATGAGAAAACAATGATTTTAATGAAAGAACACTTTTATCAAGCTATTAACGAAACTGAGCATCTTAAAGAAATGGAGAAAAGAGGAGGAGATAGGTTCTGGATTGATAGATTTTTTGCGAGACACCTTGTTCTTGTGTATTACTGGATCATGGTTTTTTATTATTTCCTTTCTCCAGCTAATGCTTATGATGTCAACATAAAAATTGAAGAACATGCATTTGAAACTTATTCCAAATATTTAATAGATAATCCAAATGATCAAAAAATAAAAGAAATTGCTCAAGATGAATTAAATCACGTCCAAGAACTTAACGATGCTTTGTCAATGCTTACTACAGTTTAGAATAGTGCTGAGAAATCTATTAGCAAAATTGAGAGCATCACCGAAGAAGAAATTAATCCTAGGCTAATCATCAACGAGACATAACCTTTTTTCCTAGGCAATTTATAAAAAGATATTCCAATAATTACTAACATTATTAATGAGAAAAAAATTATAATTTTTTCATTTACTAAATTGAGATGTATAACTAAATTTTTTTCTTCAAAAAATTTGAGAAATTCAGATAAAACTAATTCTTTTTCTATTTTCTTAAAATAGTTAAATGAGCTTATAAAAGCAGAACTTAATAAAGACAATGCAACCAGTGCAGTAACTGGTTTTGTTAACCTGTTAAGTGTTCTGTTAAAACTTACCAATAAAATAAGAATAAATAAAGAAGTTGCTAAAGGTATTAAAGGTATAAGAGTTGTTGAATTTATGTAATTTCCCACGAGAAAAATATGTATCTAACTTAAAATTTTATATTATTTCGACGCGTTATTTTATTAAATAAAATTGTTTAAAATTTTAAATGTAATTAGTACCTATTGCATTCTGTGTAAATTGATACCAAAATTAGATCAGTATTGAAAAATAAAATGCTAGCCATCTCTGAAATTATTATTGCAAGTGCTATCTTCCTAGGAATTGTATATTGGGAAGTTAAATTCCTATATACCAAAACTACTGTAGCGAAATAACTTCACTCAAAATAGGAAAATTAAGAACGTAAAAAATTTAAATAAAATTTAAGAATTTAAGTTGACAAAAAAAGCTCTAAATATGAGAGAATAAACACAAAATTCACCCTCTCTAATGAGCGAAGTCCAAAATCCTAATACTAATTCAACACAGCCGCAACAACAGCAGCAGCAGCAATCCTATTCAGACAGCAAAGTTAATTCTGCTGAAAGCGAGAGACTTTATCTTGAGATGAAAGAAGCTTGGCTTTAAATTTAATTAGTGTTTGAAATAATATTTCTATATTTTTTTTTAAATTTTTTTTTAATTTTGAAGTAATCAATACTTTTTTATTTTCTATACCCTTTAAATTTTATTTAACCGTAAGATTAATTTTTGAGAAAACTAAAGCAGTTAGAAAAAATTAACGGAAGACTCGCAATGGGAGGGTTGATATATTTAGTTTTTACAAAATTAGTTTCCAACCGTGCCGACATATTAGACCAGCTTAAATCTTATTTAATTTAAGAAATGAATTGGAAATATTATCCGGGAATATTTCTTTCTATATAAGCGTCAGTTAAAGCTAGAATTAACCCTAATAATGTTGAAAATATAGCAATTTGAATTGATTCCATTTTTTTTTAAATTACCCATAGTTTGCTAAATAATTCAAAGTTCAGCAACAAAACCGATAATTTACTATAGTACTTATATACTATTAGTCATTTATTGTGAGCTCAGCAACTCCTGAGTTTCTTTTCGTTAGGCCTGGTGATTATGTCGCAATTAAAAAAGAAAATTGCGAAGATACTAAGGAAAAGAATGAAAATTATTGGGTCGGTCAAGTTATCGACTGTATTGGAGGAGCTAGAAATCCAAATTCATGGACCTTGTTTCAAGTTGCCAATATTGACAGTGGAGAGATAACTATAATCAACGCCGATATTGTAGAAAAAATTTTGAAACCCTCTGGAAGTTAATCTTAATCAAACAAACTTCTTTCAGTATTACAAAAATAAAAGGGGAAATGAACGCTTAAAGGGCCTCACCCCAGTTCCAAACAGGCAAGTCCGTATACTTGATTCATTGGGCAGGGAGGTTGAATGCCTTTATACATTCTGTAAGTTTTTGATATTTCCTCAAATCCCAAACTTGATAAAAGATAATTTGCATAAGGGTTCAGATTAGAGCAATCCAGTAAAATTTGAGCATCTAAATCACCCACTAACTCCCTTATTAATAATTCAGCAAGTGGTGGAGTATCCGCTAAAAGAGGGCCAATTCTCCAGCCTTGCTCATTATCCTCCAATACGCAAGGTCTTATCCTGCCAAATCCATGGCACATCCCATTATTATCGACTATTGCACTGACATTACCATGATAATTTTTCAACCAGTCATTTAGAAAATGCGGCCGGGGACTAGGTTCTCTTTGATCATCATAAATTAAAACTGCTTCAGAGGAAATTTTATTACCCGGGACAACTTTAAAAGAATGAAATTGATCTTTATAGAAATTTCTTAATGGCAAATCTTGAGAACCATTTAATTTCCATCGATTTGTAATGGAAGATTTTCTAAAGCCCCACTTTGCGTAATCATTTAACCTATCTGGGGCAGCTTCAAGACCAATACAATCAACATTTTTTAAATATTCGAGGGCATGTTTCCATAATCTCACTCCATATCCATTATTTCGAAATTCCTTTTTAACGATAAATAAACCTATAAAACCATACGAGGAATTATATTTTATACACGCAATAGTTCCTACAGGATTATTGTCTAGACAAGCTACCCATACCCCTTGTTTATCTGTATTTCTATAAATTGATACATCATCCATTCCAGGAGAAAATCCTTCTAACCTTGCCCAGTTTGTGACTTCTGGTATTTCATTTAAAGATATCAATCTAATTGAAAAATTTTCCCTCATAGAAATATACTAACCAAGAAAAATTTGAATTTTTAAAGGCAATATTAATAAATTTGATTATTTCTCATAAATCATTCGCTTTGATTGAATTGCCTAAAAACCTTAGTTATTTGCAATTTATCCTCTGATATATTTAATAATATTTAAAGGTAAAAAATGAAAATTTCTGATAAATTTCATTCAGAAGACATTTATAAATTAAAAAATACAGTTCTGACTGGTAAAACTGAAGATATAAAATGGCGGATCAATCATATCAATATAGTTTATAAACTTTTGGATGAAAACAAAAAAGAGATAATTAATTCTCTTTTTGTTGATCTCGGTAAATCTGAAATTGAAGGGCTTTCAGAAATACTTTTAGTAAAAGAAGAAATTTCACTCATAAAAAAGAAGCTCAATTCTTGGATGCGACCAAAAAAGATTGATACACCTTTTTATCTATTTCCATCATCCTCCAAAGTTATTTATGAACCTCTTGGGTGTGTCTTAATTCTTGGTCCTTATAATTATCCATTACTTTATGTTTTAAAGCCATTGGTAAATATTTTCTCAGCAGGAAATACTGCAGTTATAAAACCATCAGAGAAATGTCCTGCGACCTCAAAACTTATTAAAAAGCTTACTTCCAAATATTTCCATAAAGATGTCCTGATGACAGTAGAGGGGGATAATAAAAAATCCATAAAATTAATTGAACAAAATTTTGACCACATTTTTTTTACAGGAAGTACTGAAACTGGAAAATCTATAATGAAATTAGCTTCAAAAAACTTAACTCCATTAACTCTTGAGTTAAGCGGAACAAATCCTGTAATTGTTTTCAAGAATGCAAATTTAGAAGTGGCTGCAAAAAGAATTGTTTGGGGCAAATTTTTTAATTCTGGTCAATCCTGCATGGCTCCTAATCATATCTTTGTAGATAAAGAAATTGAAAATATTTTTATAGAAAAATTAAAGAAATACATATTAAGTTTTTACGGAGATAATCCAATTATTTCAGAAAACCTATCAAAATTAGAGAAAAAACAATTTACAACAACTGTAGAAATTCTCAAACAATATAAAAAAGAAAAAAGAATTTTATTTGGGGGGGGTTTTAGTAAAAAAAAGTTTAAAATATCTCCTACAATCTTGAGAACTCAATTAAATGAAACAGATATTTTGCAGAAAGAACTATTCAGTTCACTGCTTCCAGTAATTGGGATCAATGATAAGGAATCAGCTTTAAAACAGATTAGTCAATCATCGAAACCCTTAGCAATCTACTTATTTGGAGGCAATAAAAAAATCCATAATCATATTTCAAAAGTAACCAGCTCAGGAACAATTTGTATAAATGATGTAATGTTACCAGTCCTTATTCCAAATTTACCGTTTGGAGGCGTTGGGCAAAGTGGTATTGGTAAATTTCATGGTGAAGAGGGGTTTCGCAATTTTTCAAATCAAAAATCTATTACTTTTAAAGGTTTTCTATTCGATTTAAATCTGCGGTATCCTCCCTACGAAAGAGTAAAGAAATTTTTAAAGTTTATTTTTCAGGTTTAAATTAAAATTGTTTTCAAAAACCTAGCGATTTTAGATTTAAAGATTATCTTTAAATAAATAGTAAGTTTTATGAAATTTGCATTTTTAGTAATTGCCATATTTATTAATTTTTTTAATCAATCATTGATAAAATCAGAAGAAAAAATATTTTCAGCAAAGAATAAAATTGAAAATATTGCGAAAAAAGAATCAATTACTGAAGAAAAAACTGAAATAAAAAAAATTCATATTGTAAAAAGTGGAGATACAATATCAAGTATCTCTAAATTCTATTCGGTAAATAAAGATTTAATTATTAAATTGAATAACTTAAAAGATGAAAATTATATCTTTGTTGGCCAAAATCTAATTATTTCTGAATCTAATCAAAATCTTACAAAACAATCTGATTTAATAAATAATTATCATATTGTTCAAACTGGTGAAAATCTTACTGAGATATCAAACAAATATGATTTAAAAGTAATCGATCTGATAGAGATTAATAATCTCAATAATCCTGATTCAATAAAAGTTGGGCAAAAGCTCATAATAAGAAATAAGAACACAATTAATTCAGAAAATCATGAAACAACTGAAAATAAAAAAAATAATGACTTGCTTGAGTTAGATAGAAAAATTTATGGTCCTATAATTATCCAAGGTAAATCATATAAAGATATTAAAGGTAGAAAAGTTTTAAACGTACTTAATCAAGAAAATAAAAAACTTATTCTTTCAATCAATTGTGATAAAAATGAATTAGATGTAAGAATACCTGGTAGGAAATGGATGGGAAGTAAGCCTGTTAAAGAAGAATTCGAAAATAAATTAATAAATGATTTTTGTTAAAACTTTTAATTAATATGTGTGAATAATTTGTCTAAGAATATTAATGATGAGTTATTCTACAAAGAGTTAAATTAATAGTAATGGCTATTTCAAGAGGAGATCTCGTAAGAGTAAAAAGACCAGAATCATATTGGTACAACGAAATAGGTAAAGTTGCTTCAGTTGATACCTCAGGTATTAAATATAACTGTGTAGTCAGATTTGATAAAGTAAATTACGCTGGGATTAGCGGAACTGATGGTGGAGCAAATACAAATAATTTCGCTGAAAGTGAATTAGAGAAAGCTTAAATAATTGCCTGAATTACCTGAAGTAGAGACAGTTCGCATAGGTTTAGAGCAAAAACTTAATAACTTTATTATTAAAAAAGTAGACGTCTGTAGGGATTCGACTGTTGCATTCCCAACAAACAAAGAAGAATTCATTAAAGGACTTCAGAACTCACTTATTTATAAATGGGATAGAAGAGGGAAATATTTAATAGCTCAATTAAAAGAGGTTCAAAATGAGAATGCTCAATTTCCTCAAGAAAATTCACAAAATAAAGGATTTCTTGTAGTTCATCTAAGAATGACTGGATATTTTAAATTTATTGAAAACTTAAGTCCTCCCTGTAAACATACAAGAATAAGATTTTTCGATAAAAACAATAATGAGCTTAGATACATTGATGTAAGAAGTTTTGGTCAAATGTGGTGGATTAATAAAGACCTATCACTTAACAAAATAATTAAAGGATTAGGCTCATTAGGACCAGAACCATTTTCTAAAGACTTTAATGCAAAGTATCTTAAGAAAGTTATTTCAAAAAGAACAAAATCTATAAAAGCTATTTTGTTAGATCAAACAATAGTGGCAGGTATAGGTAATATTTATGCTGATGAAAGTTTATACTCTGCTGGCATCTCCCCTTTTAGGGAAGCTCGAAAAATAAAAAAGAATGAGTTAATAAAGCTCAAAGAATCAATAGTAACTATATTAAAAAAAAGTATAGGGTCTGGGGGAACAACTTTCAGTGATTTTAGAGACTTGGAAGGAAAAAATGGTAATTTTGGTTTACAGACAAATGTTTATAGGAGAACTGGTAAAGAATGTCGTAAATGTGGAAATTTAATTGAAAGGCAAAAAATTACTGGAAGAAGTACACATTGGTGTCCTAAATGCCAAAAATAAAAAAGGGCTTACCCAAGAAGAGTAAACCCTTTTAAATATTTTTACCTGGCATTGAGCTATTTTCTCAAGGGGCTACCCCCTAAATATTTTCGCCGCTGATGCGTTTCACAACCGAGTTCGAGATGGATCGGAGTGGTTCCACATCGCCATGAACACCAGGATAGTATGAACCTTGAGAACTGCATAGAAAATTATATAAATTAAAAACAATAAATTAAGTTTATTTGGTCAAGCCCTCGGTCTATTAGTACTCCTCCGCTGCACTTGTTACCAAGCTTCCACGTAGAGCCTATCAACGGGTGTTCTTCCCGTGACCTTACTGGCTTAAGCCATGGCAATACTCATCTTGAGGTGGGCTTCCCACTTAGATGCTTTCAGCGGTTATCCACTCCGCACATGGCTACCCAGCGTTTACCGTTGGCACGATAACTGGCACACCAGAGGTGCGTTCCTCCCGGTCCTCTCGTACTAGGGAGAAATCCTCTCAATATTCCTGCGCATACACCGGATATGGACCGAACTGTCTCACGACGTTCTGAACCCAGCTCGCGTACCGCTTTAATGGGCGAACAGCCCAACCCTTGGGACCGACTTCAGCCCCAGGTTGCGATGAGCCGACATCGAGGTGCCAAACCTCCCCGTCGATGTGAACTCTTGGGGGAGATCAGCCTGTTATCCCTAGAGTAACTTTTATCCGTTGAGCGACGGCCCTTCCACGCAGAACCGTCGGATCACTAAAACCGACTTTCGTCCCTGTTCGACTTGTAGGTCTCACAGTCAAGCTCCCTTCTGCTTTTGCACTCAACGACTGATTTCCAACCAGCCTGAGGGAACCTTTGTGCGCCTCCGTTACCTTTTAGGAGGCGACCGCCCCAGTCAAACTGCCCATCAGATACTGTCCGCTTCCCGGATAACGGGTAAGCGTTAGAACCCTAGCTCTAAAAGAGTGGTATCTCACCGATGACTCAATAGTACCCACAAGCACTATTTCAACGTCTCCCACCTATTCTGCGCATTCAGAGCCCGAGCACAATATCAAACTACAGTAAAGCTTCATAGGGTCTTTCTGTCCGGGTGTATGTAGTCCGCATCTTCACAGACAATTCTATTTCGCCGAGCCTCTCTCCGAGACAGCGCGCAAATCGTTACACCTTTCGTGCGGGTCGGAACTTACCCGACAAGGAATTTCGCTACCTTAGGACCGTTATAGTTACGGCCGCCGTTCACCGGGGCTTCAGTCGCCAGCTTCACTAAAAGCTAACCAGCTTCCTTAACCTTCCGGCACTGGGCAGGTGTCAGCCCCCATACATCGTCTTGCGACTTAGCGGAGACCTGTGTTTTTGGTAAACAGTCGCTTGCGCCTCTTCACTGCGACCAGCTCTCGCTGGCACCCCTTCTCCCGAAGTTACGGGGCCATTTTGCCGAGTTCCTTAGAGAGAGTTATCTCGCGCCCCTCGGTATTCTCTACCACCCCACCTGTGTCGGTTTCGGGTACTGGCATTTGTGTCTTAACGAGTATAGGGCTTTTCTTGGAAGCATGACATCACCAACTTCGCTGCCGTAGCAGCTCGTACTCACGCCTTAGCTCGAGATGTTTTCTCCATCTCTCAAAGCCTCGAACGCTTGAACCAGTAACCAACATCTGGCCTGGTTAGCCTTCTCCGTCCCCCTTCTCAAAACACATCTGGTACAGGAATATTGACCTGTTATCCATCGACTACGCCTTTCGGCCTCGCCTTAGGTCCAGACTAACCCTCCGCGGACGAGCCTGCCGGAGGAACCCTTAGGGTTTCGGGGCATGGGATTCTCACCCATGTTTTCGCTACTCAAGCCGACATTCTCACTTCTATGCTGTCCACGCCCGCTTACGCTAACGCTTCACCCTACATAGAACGCTCCCCTACCATAAATAAATTTATCCGCAGCTTCGGTATAACGCTTAGCCCCGTTCATTTTCGGCGCAGGATCGCTCGACCAGTGAGCTATTACGCACTCCTTTGAGGATGGCTGCTTCTAGGCAAACCTCCTGGTTGTCTGGGCAATCCCACCTCCTTTATCACTTAGCGTTAATTTTGGGACCTTAGCTGGCGGTCTGGGCTGTTTCCCTCTTGACTATGGAGCTTATCCCCCACAGTCTGACTGCCTAGTTACACACAGGGTATTCAGAGTTCATATCGATTTGGTACCGCTTTCGCAGCCCGCACCGAAATGGTCGCTTTACCCCCCTGCTGGAGCACTAGACGCTACGCCTCAACGTATTTCGGGGAGAACCAGCTAGCTCCTGGTTCGATTGGCATTTCACCCCTAACCACAGCTCATCCGCTGAATTTTCAACTTCAGTCGGTTCGGACCTCCACTTGGTATCACCCAAGCTTCATCCTGGCCATGGTTAGATCACCAGGGTTCGGGTCTATAAACACTGACAAACGCCCTATTAAGACTCGCTTTCGCTGTGGCTCCACCATTTCCGGTTTAACCCGCCAGTGCCTATAAGTCGCCGGCTCATTCTTCAACAGGCACACGGTCACCCGATTAGTCGGGCTCCCATTGCTTGTAAGCTCACGGTTTCATGTTCTATTTCACTCCCCTCCCGGGGTTCTTTTCACCTTTCCCTCGCGGTACTGTTTCACTATCGGTCACACAGTAGTACTTAGCCTTACGAGGTGGTCCTCGCAGATTCACACGGAATTCCACGTGCTCCGTGCTACTCGGGATACAGCTAGGTCAACTTATCTTTCGATTACGGGGCTTTCACCCTCTATGGCACGCCATTCAAACGTTTCTTCTAGAATCATTGATCCATATTGCTGTCCCACAACCCCGATAGTCAAGACTATCGGTTTGGGCTGTTCCCCGTTCGCTCGCCGCTACTGAGGGAGTCGTTATTTACTTTCTCTTCCTCCAGCTACTAAGATGTTTCAGTTCGCTGGGTTAGCTCGCACCAACCTATATATTCAGTTGGCCGTACATGGGGTTGCCCCATTCGGAAATTCCCGGATCAAAGTGTGCTTCCAACTCCCCGAGACTTATCGCAGGTAACCACGTCCTTCATCGCCTCTGTGTGCCTAGGTATCCTCCGTGAGCCCTTTGTAGCTTGACCAATAACTTCAATAATTGAAGCATCAGCTTAATAGAATTGTTATTAATGCATTTGCACAAATAATAAATCTGCATCACTAAAGATGCTTATTGTCTTTAAAAATAATCTATGCAGTTGTCAAGGTTCTCTGAAAACAATGAAATTAATTCAATGAGTCCAGCATCTTAATGATTTTATTAGGAAGCTAGATTCGTTCAGAACTATAGTCACAACACAAAATTTTCCTTTCTACATATTATGGAAGAGGTGGTAATCAGTGGAGGTAAGCGGACTCGAACCGCTGACATCCTGCTTGCAAAGCAGGCGCTCTACCAACTGAGCTATACCCCCAACATAGAGATATGGGCCATCCTGGACTTGAACCAGGGACCTCACCCTTATCAGGGGTGCGCTCTAACCACCTGAGCTAATGGCCCAGGAAAATAATGGGTGTGACCTAGAAAAACTTAGGAAATGAAATTCTTAAAGAATTAAGAACGTGAGATACCGATCGACCTAAGGTGACAAAATAATAATATTAAACATTTTGTTGTCTCCCTGTTAGGAGGTGATCCAGCCGCACCTTCCGGTACGGCTACCTTGTTACGACTTCACCCCAGTCATTAGCCCCACCTTCGGCGTCCTCCTCCACAAGGGTTGGAGTAACGACTTCGGGCATGGCCAACTTCCATGGTGTGACGGGCGGTGTGTACAAGGCCCGGGAACGTATTCACCGCAGTATGCTGACCTGCGATTACTAGCGATTCCTACTTCACGTAGGCGAGTTGCAGCCTACGATCTGAACTGAGCCACGGTTTATGGGATTTGCTAGCTCTCGCGAGTTTGCTGCCCTTTGTCCGTAGCATTGTAGTACGTGTGTAGCCCAGGGTGTAAGGGGCATGATGACTTGACGTCATCCACACCTTCCTCCGGTTTATCACCGGCGGTCTTTCTAGAGTGCCCAACTAAATGCTGGCAACTAAAAACGTGGGTTGCGCTCGTTGCGGGACTTAACCCAACATCTCACGACACGAGCTGACGACAGCCATGCACCACCTGTCACTGCATTCCCGAAGGCACCCTCAAATTTCTAAGAGGTTCGCAGGATGTCAAACCCTGGTAAGGTTCTTCGCGTTGCATCGAATTAAACCACATACTCCACCGCTTGTGCGGGCCCCCGTCAATTCCTTTGAGTTTCACACTTGCGTGCGTACTCCCCAGGCGGAACACTTAACGCGTTAGCTACGACACCGAAGGGGTCGATTCCCCCGACACCTAGTGTTCATCGTTTACGGCCAGGACTACAGGGGTATCTAATCCCTTTCGCTCCCCTGGCTTTCGTCCATGAGCGTCAGTAATGGCCCAGCAGAGCGCCTTCGCCACTGGTGTTCTTCCCGATATCTACGCATTTCACCGCTACACCGGGAATTCCCTCTGCCCCTACCATACTCAAGCCTTTCAGTTTCCACTGCCATGATGGAGTTAAGCTCCACGCTTTAACAGCAGACTTGAAAAGCCGCCTGCGGACGCTTTACGCCCAATAATTCCGGATAACGCTTGCCACTCCCGTATTACCGCGGCTGCTGGCACGGAATTAGCCGTGGCTTATTCCTCAAGTACCGTCATATCTTCTTCCTTGAGAAAAGAGGTTTACAGCCCAGAGGCCTTCGTCCCTCACGCGGCGTTGCTCCGTCAGGCTTTCGCCCATTGCGGAAAATTCCCCACTGCTGCCTCCCGTAGGAGTCTGGGCCGTGTCTCAGTCCCAGTGTGGCTGATCATCCTCTCAGACCAGCTACTGATCGAAGCCTTGGTGAGCCATTACCTCACCAACTAGCTAATCAGACGCGAGCTCATCCTCAGGCGAAATTCATTTCACCAGTAGGCATATGGGGTATTAGCGGTCGTTTCCAACCGTTATCCCCCTCCTGAGGGCAGATTCTCACGCGTTACTCACCCGTCCGCCACTAACCCGAAGGTTCGTTCGACTTGCATGTGTTAAGCACGCCGCCAGCGTTCATCCTGAGCCAGGATCAAACTCTCCGTTGTGTTCAAATCCTTTTGTAGATAAATCTACTCAATTTGAATTGCTTAATCCAAATAAAAACATAAGTATTTGTATTTAGTTTCAGCCTCCTTAAATTTTAAGGATTACATTGAGTGCACATTAAATATTTATAAAGTGACTTTCCAAGATCTCAGATCCGTTTGCATCAAAGCCATAAGTTAGCAATTGATGACATTTTTATATATTCTTGACGGGACCTCACACCTTTATTGCATGTACATCTTGAAATAACCAAAAAAATTTAGTTATTCATGACGCAATAAAAGCATCAGTTCCTAAGTTTTTAAATTTTCTAGGTGCAGAGTTAAACAACAAGTGAATAACTCATTTCGAAGGTAAGACCCTTCTTCTGGCTGAAAAAAATGATTGAAATCAAATCTCCAAAAAATTCATTCATTTACCAAAAATCAGATTTAAGGTAATTTTTTGAATTATGCAAAAAGAATATTTTTGCCCAGAAGAAAATACTAAACCATCCGACTGTAAATGTGCAACCTTTTATACAAAAATTTTTTATTAATTTTTTATTTGTTCAAAGTCTCATTAAACAACTAGGCTTAAATTAAGGGATATAAATGAAATGGCAGAAAGATTTAGTCAAAAAAATTTAAGAGTAAGACCAAGTTCTGATGAAGAGAAAATTGTAACAAATGCAAAAAAACACTTCGAAAAGACTTTGGTTGAGATATCAGGCGAGTTAGTGGGTAGCGTTGCTGCACTAGAACACCCAACAAAAAATAAAAAATTAAATTATGGAGAAATATTTCTAAGAGACAATGTTCCTGTAATGATTTACCTCATTACCCAAAGAAGGTACGAAATTGTCAAAAAGTTCCTTAGTGTATGCCTTGAGTTACAAAGCTCTAATTACCAAACACGTGGCGTATTCCCTACTAGTTTCGTTGAAGAAAATGGACAGCTAATTGGAGACTATGGTCAGAGATCAATAGGGAGGATTACTTCAGCTGATGCAAGTTTATGGTGGCCCATTTTATGTTGGTATTATGTTAATAAAAGTGGTGATTATGCTTTCGGAAAAAGTCAAAGCGTTCAAAGAGGTATTCAACTTCTACTAGATCTAGTTCTTCATCCAACATTTGAGGGTACTCCTGTACTTTTTGTTCCAGATTGTGCATTTATGATTGATAGACCTATGGATGTATGGGGGGCGCCTCTAGAAGTTGAAGTTTTACTTCATGGATGTTTAAAAAGTTGTATCAATTTAATGGAATTAAGTAGAGCAGATCATGTTAGTAGGCTTCTAGACCAAAGACTTATTCTTACAAATCAATGGGTTAAGGATTTAGGAAGTTTTCTTTTAAAGCATTATTGGGTTACCAGCCAAACAATGCAAATTTTAAGAAGAAGGCCAACTGAGCAGTATGGTGATGATCAACACTTCAATGAATTTAACGTTCAACCTCAAGTGGTTCCCTCATGGCTACAAGATTGGCTAGAAAATAGAGGTGGTTACTTAATCGGTAATATTAGGACAGGAAGGCCTGACTTTCGATTTTACAGTTTAGGCAATTCTTTAGCGTGTATGTTCGGAGTACTGCCTCCTGAAGAACAAAGAGCTTTATTTAGATTAGTTTTACATAACAGACAGCATTTGATGGCTCAAATGCCCATGAGAATTTGTCATCCTCATATGGACGTGGAAGAATGGCAAAATAAAACTGGATCTGATCCAAAGAATTGGCCTTGGAGTTACCATAACGGTGGACATTGGCCAAGTTTACTTTGGTTTTTTGGTACAGCTGTCCTATTACATCAAAAACATTACGGTTCTGACGATGTAATACTCATGGAAGAAATGAAATCTTTAATCGAGGAGTCATATTGGTCACAACTTAATCAATTGCCTAAGCAAGAATGGGCAGAATATTTTGATGGTCCTACAGGTACTTGGGTTGGGCAACAATCAAGAACATATCAAACTTGGACAATTGTTGGATTTTTATTAATGAATCACTTTTTAAGAAGTGAGGATAATGATTTAGAAATGTTTAAAATTTGAAATTAAAATAGTCCTAATGTTAATGATTTATCAATAGGCAAACATGCCCCAATACCAAGATATATCGTTAGAAAAGTTCCGAATAAGAAAACGGACATTGCTATAGGTCTTCTAAATGGATTAGAAAATTTATTAACGTTTTCGATAAAAGGTAAAATCATTAATCCAAGTGGAATTAATGTTTGAAGTGCTATTCCCAAAAGTTTATTAGGAACAACCCGAAGTATTTGAAAAACAGGATAGAGATACCATTCAGGAAGTATTTCCAGGGGTGTTGCGAAGGGATTAGCCTTATCTCCCAGCATTGCAGGATCAAGGACAGCTAAACCAACTACACAGGCAATAGTTCCTAAAATAACTACAGGGAAAATATACAATAAATCATTCGGCCAAGCAGGTTCACCATAATAATTATGGCCCATACCCTTAGCCAGCTTTGCTCTCAATTTAGGATCAGATAGATCTGGTTTTTTTAAAGTAGACATATGGAGAACTAATAATAGTTTAAGTATAAGAGTTTATAAAGGACCTGAAATACCCTGTTTACGAATCATTAAAAAGTGCATCAACATGAAAACTGCTAATGACCATGGCAATACAAAAGTATGAAGACTGTAAAATCTGGTTAGAGTAGATTGTCCAACACTTTCTCCACCTCTGAGTAGTTCAACCATAAAGTCACCAATTACTGGTATTGCAGCAGGCACTCCTGAAACAATTTTAACTGCCCAATAACCAACTTGATCCCAAGGAAGGGAGTATCCTGTAACTCCAAAAGCAACAGTTATTACTGCCATTACGACGCCTGTAACCCAAGTTAATTCTCTTGGCCTTTTAAAACCTCCAGTAAGATAAACCCTAAAGACATGAAGTATTAACATCAAAACCATCATTGATGCACTCCATCGATGAACAGATCTTATTAACCATCCAAAACTTACATCGGTCATTAGGTAACTGACTGAATTATAAGCTTGGGTAACTGTTGGCTTATAGTAAAAAGTCATTGCAAAACCTGTTGCAAATTGAATTAAGAAGCATACTAAAGTTATGCCTCCTAAACAATAAAAAATATTTACGTGAGGGGGTACGTACTTGGAAGTTACGTCGTCAGTTATGTCTTGGATTTCAAGCCTTTCTTGAAACCAGTCATAAACAGATGAAGAATTCGCCATCCAAAAAAAAATTAGCTTTGATATTAAAGAGCTTACTTAAAATTCTTATACTTGGTGTTAATACTTAACCCAATGAATTCATCTTTTAACAAACTTTTAACATTCAAAACGCCGCTCATTGCATTAATGATCGTCATTTTTTCTATCAATATTTTTTTGATTGAAAGAGTGGATGCTCTCAGTGATAGCAGGCAATTAGTACTTGACGCTTGGACCTTGGTAAACGAAGGTTTTTATGATCCAGAAAAGTTTGATGAAATCCAATGGAAAAGAATTAGACAAAAAACACTACAGAAACAAATTGAAACAAGTGAAGAGGCTTATTCCGCAATTGAAGACATGTTAAGACCTCTAGACGATCCCTACACGAGAGTTTTACGACCAAAAGATTATGAACTACTTAAATCAAGTAATTTTGGGAGTGAAATTAATGGAGTTGGACTTCAATTAGGTGAAAATGATGAAAAAAAAGTTAAAGTTATTTCTACTCTTGGAGGTTCGCCTGCTGAAGAAGCTGGAATAGTAAGCGGGGATTTGATAGAGACAGTGGACGGAATCTCAGCAAAAAAGTTAGGGCTTGCAAGTACTGCCTCTAAATTAAGAGGTGAATCAGGTACCAAAGTTTTAGTTGAAGTATCTTCGGAATCAGGAGAAATTAGGGAAGTTGACCTAGAGAGGAGATCAGTAGATCTCAGACCAGTTAGAACAAAAAGATTAAGAGATGATTCACATACAATAGGATATTTAAGAATAACTCAATTCAGCGAAAGCGTACCTAAAAAAGTTGAAGAGGCACTTCAAGAGTTAAAAGAAAAAGAGGTTGAGGGCTTGATCTTGGATCTTAGAAATAATTCAGGGGGGCTAGTAAGCTCAGGTATAGCAGTTGCAGACTCATTATTGAGTGAGAAACCTATAGTCGAAACAAAAGATAGAAATGGAATCAAAGATGCAATTATTTCTCAAAAAGAGACATCATTTGATGGACCAATGGTGACTTTAGTAAATAAAGGTACTGCAAGTGCCAGTGAAATACTTGCTGGTTCTCTACAAGATAATGAAAGATCAATTCTTATGGGAGAACAAACTTATGGGAAAGGTTTAATTCAATCCCTAAAAAGTTTGGGAGAAGATAGTGGTGTTGCCATAACAGTGGCTAGTTACTTAACCCCCAAAGGTAATAATATTCAAGGCCAAGGTATGACTCCTGATAAATTACTTGATCTACCGGATGCAAGTGATTTTGGAAGTACTGACGATAAATGGTTAAGAAATGCAGAATTATTTCTGGAGTCGCTTTTAGAAAAAGAAGAAGTTTCAGTTCGAACAATTGACTTAAACAATGAAGAAATAAAATCTTTAAATGGCTAAAGATTGAAAATATAAAATCATAAAAATATGAGTATTAAAAGAATTTTTCATGACCCAATTCATAAAGAAATAGTATTTGATGCAGGAAAGCAAGAAGAATTAATGATTATGGAATTAATTGATACAGTTGCTTTTCAAAGACTAAGAAGAATAAAACAACTTGGAGCGGCATCATTACTTTTTCATGGTGCAGAATCGAGTAGATTTACTCACTCAATTGGTGTTTTTTGTATAGCTAGAAAAATTTATAAGAGATTAATTGAAAGTAAATCCTCATTTTGTGAAAATAAATTTGTTCTTTATGGAGCTGCTCTACTTCATGATTTAGGTCATGGACCTTTAAGCCATACCAGTGAAAAAATATTCAAGCATGATCACGAACAATGGTCTGAAAACTTAGTTACAAATTATTCTCCAATAAGTTCAATCCTCAAAAAGTATGACAACGAATTACCCAGAAAAATTGGTGAATTATTCCAATCAAAACAATTATTTTCAAAACCTTTAAAAACATTGATAAGTAGTGAGATAGATTGCGATCGTCTCGATTATCTTTTACGCGATAGTTACAACACTGGTACAAATTATGGCCTAGTAGATTTAGATAGAATAATTTCAGCTCTTACCTTTTCACCTGATGGAAATATTGGAATCAAACCAAAAGGATTGATCGCTATTGAGCATTTCCTTGTACTTAGAAACTTGATGTATAGAACAATCTATAATCACAAGATAAACGAAATATCAACATGGATTCTGGAAAAAATATTACACACAATAAAACATAATTATGAAAAGAATATTTGGTTAGATAATTCCCTATACAAATGGATTTTTTCACCTTCAAAGGTTGATTTTGATGATTTCATAAGAAATGATGATATAACCTTTTATTATCATTTGATTAGATGGAAAGATGAATCTTTTGAACCACTTTCTACACTATGCAAAATGTTTATTGATAGAGATTTATTAAAGGCATCAGACATAAGTTTTTTAAGTAAGATGAATAGATTAAAAATCCTTGCATTTGCCTCAAAATTATGTGAAAAAAATGGTTATGATTCAGAAATATTTTGCGGGATTAAGGAAAGGTCTTTTAAAGGTTTTGAATCTAATAATGCTCTAAAAATATGGGACGGCACTTATCAAAGTGCATTAGAAAATAGTTCTGAATTAATAAAAACTTTAATGAGATCTGAGGAAAGCTCTTTTATTATTTATCCAGAGATTATAAAAAATGAAATTAAAAATGAAATTTCATTGATAAAAAACAATTCCTAAATTTCATTCATATGGAAATAGTTTTAAAAAACACTAAAAGTAAATATTTAGAAATTTTTTCATTGTTAGATTCAGATAATATACATGAAAGTTTCAAAAGATTTTCTTCCATCAAGGAACCTTTAGAGGCAAAAATTTTCGCAGTCAATGAGTCAATAAGTTCTCATCAATTATCAAAATTAAAAAATCATCTTGATAACAGTAATATTTCTTCCTTATGCATTTACTCAAATAATAGGGATACGATACTAAGTGGAAAGTCTTTAAAAATAGATTCAGCTTTTATAAAAGAGCGAGAGATCAAAAATAAATTACTATCATTCAATTCAAAAGAGAAAGAAGATATTCTTCACAAAGGAACAATACGATCGGGTGAAAGAATATCTTCAAATGGAAACCTATGCATTATTGGAGACGTTAATCCGGGAGCAATGATTTCCGCTAAGGAAAATATTTACGTTTGGGGCAAATTACTAGGAATCGCATTCGCAGGGAAAAGTGGAAATAAAAATGCCTCTATTGCATCACTTTATCTGAACCCTTTACAGCTGAGAATTGCAGATGTGATAGCTATTGGACCAAAGGATAAGCCAAAAAATTGTTATCCAGAAATTGCGGTTATAGGTAAACAAACGATAGTTATCAAACCGTATAATCGAAAATAAAAATTAATCAATAATTTGCAATAAATTAATTCAAACTGGATAAATTTAAGAATTACTTAATCTTTAAAATATTTAACTTTCTGTAAGTAGCTTTATTATTTGAAAAATCTTTAAAATCGTGGGGAAGAATACTCGCACAATATTAATCTGTTCAGGCAAAGGAGGAGTTGGTAAAACAACTTTAACTGCAAACCTAGGCATAGCACTTGCTAATAGCGGTGCAACAACTGCTGTATTAGATGCTGATTTTGGCTTAAGAAATTTAGATCTTCTTCTAGGATTAGAAAATCGCATCATTTATACGGCTCAAGATGTTCTAGACAAGAATTGTCGTCTTGACCAAGCATTGGTTAGACATAAAAAGGAACCTAATCTTGCTCTTCTACCCGCTGGAGATCCAAGGATGTTGGATTGGATGAAACCCGAAGATATGAAAAAAATCAGTGAACTACTTAGTGAGAACTTTGATTTTGTCTTAGTAGATTGTCCTGCTGGTGTAGAAGATGGTTTTAAGAATGCTCTTGCAGCCTGTAAAGAAGCGATTGTTGTTACTAACCCAGAATTATCCGCAGTGCGGGATGCGGATAGAGTAATAGGGATTCTAAATACCTCAGATATTGAGCCTATCCAACTTGTAATAAATAGAGTTCGTCCTAACATGATGGCTAGTCAAGAAATGTTATCTATCGAAGATGTTCAAGGTATCCTTTCTTTGCCTTTGTTAGGTATTGTTTTAGAAGATGAACAGGTAATAATAAGTACAAATAGAGGAGAGCCACTCACACTTACAGATGGTAGATCTCCTGCAAAAAAATGTTATTTGAATGTTTCTCAAAGACTTACAAATAAAGATGTACCAATTATCGATCCCAAAAAAGAAGGCAAAAGTCTTAAAGATAAATTCATGAGATTAATGCAAACAAAGGTTTTTTAAAATGATGACTCTCAGAGATCTTATAAATAAATTACTAGGCAGAGAAACGTCTAGTGCAAATACAGCTAGAGAAAGATTACAACTTGTACTTGCTCATGACAGAGTTGATATGAGTTCCTTAACAACTGATCTTTTAGATAAAATGAGGAAAGAGATTCTTGATGTTGTTGCTAAATATGTTGAAATTGATTTTGAAGAGGTAGCAGTAAGTTTAGAGACTGAGGATAGAATGACTGCATTAGTTGCCAATTTGCCAATCAAAAGAACTATTTCAGGAGAAATAAAATTTAAGAAAACTGATAGTACTGATAAATCTAATAAAGATATCAAAAAGTAATAAATTTAAAAAAAGCTAAAAAAATACTGATAATTGACCCTCCCTAATTGTAAAATAAATAGATTGCCGGCTTAGCTCAGCGGTAGAGCAGCGCTTTTGTAAAGCGAAGGTCATCAGTTCAAATCTGTTAGCCGGCATTTCGATTTATTTAATTCTGTTCAATATTCTTTGCTGAAAATAAAAAGATTAAACCTATCAGGGCAATGATAGGAAAAAATCTTATTTCGAGAACATATTCTAGAAAAGATGCAAAGGGTTCAAATATCCAATAAGTTAAAAATTGAATTAATAAAACAAAAAATAATAATAAAAACATTAATACAATTCCCTAACTAATACTTCCCCTTCTCTAATCACTCTCCAATCTCCACTTTTCTTCCAAAATATAATGGTACTTGCTTTCCCACTACTTTTTCCCCAGGGGATAGGACCCAAAATTTTTACAGAAGGGAAGTCTAGAGCAATACCTTCAACAGTACTTGATCCTTTAAAACCTGAAATATTCGCACTTGAAGTTAATAATGGGCCTGTTTCTCTCAAAAGAGATTGTGCCATATATGAATTTGGGATTCTCAACCCAATAGTAAGATCATTGCTGGTGAGGTTTAAAGTCTGCTTTTCTGAAGCAGGAATAACAATTGTCAGGGCTCCAGGCCAATATTTTGAAGCTATATTTTCGTAATCTTCTTTAGCTGATTCATGCACATAATCAATTAAATGTTTTTGTTCTGATCCCATAAGTATTAAGGGTTTATTTCTATCTCTTTTTTTAAACTCATAAATAATATTTGAGAATTTTGGTAAGCATCCAATTGCAGGTAAGGTGTCTGTTGGGAAAATTATAGGTAAACCACTTTTAAGAGTCTTCAAGGCAATTTTGTAGTCTACTATATTCATTTAGATTTTGAACCTAATAGTAATTTATTTATATCTCCCAATAGTAAACCTACCAATACCTGAGAGATCTTTCACAATTTTTATTGATGTAAATTTATTTTTAATAAGTAGTTGTTTTACTTTTTCACTTTGATCAAAATGATTCTCTAAAATTAGCCAACCCTTCTCCTTCAAAAATATTGGTGCCTTTTCTATTATTTCCCTAATATGATTTAACCCATCTTCGCCACCTAATAAAGCAACTTTAGGTTCGAAATTTTTAACTTCTTTGGGTAATTTTTCATAAGTATCTCTTGGTATATAGGGCGGGTTTGAAATAGCGAGGTCTAATTGTCCTTTAAAACTCTCAAGAGGTGACCACCAATTTCCACAATAAAATTTCAAATTTGATTGTTTAGAAGAATTTATATAATTTTTAGTGGCTATTTCTAATGCATCTTGATCTACATCAGTTGCTAGTCCTTCGCTAAATGGATAAGCCAAGGCTAAAGCAATACTAATAGCGCCTGATCCAGTGCCTAATTCAACAAAAAATAATTTTTCTGACTTTTTTCTAAATATATTAAAGACGATATCAATTATGAGCTCTGTTTCTGGCCTTGGTATAAGTACTTTATTTGAAACATTTAATTTTAAGTCTCTCCAATAAGTTATTCCACAAAGGTATTGTATTGGGCAAAATTTTAATAAATGATCTTCCCAAACAGACTCTAAAAATTCTAAGTTTTTTTTTAAATGTAAGTTTCCCTTAGGATTTAAAATTTTCAAGTTTAAGTCACTAGCCGAAATACCGCCCACACAATCAAGTAAAAATTCAAAAGCTTGTTGATCACCACCTTTTGAGAGTTGTTTTTTTTTCCAAAATAAAAATTCCTCTACAGAAATGCTAAGCATTTATTAAAGCATCAGCGTTTTGGTCCAAGCCTACCTTTACTAGAGTCAGAATAGAAGCTTGATTTTTCTCCATCTTGAGTAGAAATAAATAAACCAATGAGGAATATTGTTGGCACCCCTACGAATAAAAGACTAGCTACGAATCCAAAGTTAGTTGTTTCCATTTAGTTGGTAGTTTTATGTTAGGTAATAAGACTATAGACATATAACTAGAAATAAAGTGGAAAAATAAACAAATTTTATAAACTGATTAACAGTCTTAAACAATTTAGCGTGGTAATTTTTTATTCTCACTAATTTTTTTTAGTTCTTCCAAATTAGAGGGAGGGGATTGTGGTTTTGTTAAAATTACTGCAGAAGACTTTATCAATGTTTGACATGCAAGTCGCCAATTTTCTGGTCTATTTTTGAGTTTTTCTTCTTCAACAGATGTAAGAGGACTCAAAGAATTTTTGTTTCCACCTTCAACTGAAATAAAGCAAGTACTGCATTGTCCAGCACCTCCACAATTTCCCAAAATACCTTTTAATCCATATAGCTGTAAATTCTCTTTCATTACGAGTTCTCTTAAATTTTCACCAGGATTACATTGAACTTCTAAGTCCTCACGGATAAATCTGATAGTTGCCATTTTTTTAGTTATTTTTCCTATTTTGGCGTTTTACTTTGAGAATTGTGACCAAAATATTAACAATTTTTAGCTAAAAATTTCTTGTAAACTCTTTTGTACTAATCGATTTGCCCAATTTTTGCAAGAAAATAAATTTATTTACAAAAATCCCTCAAAGACTAAAAAACCCTTACTATCGTGATGTTTAGCTGTTCATACAGCATAGTTACTAGAAATTAACCGATGGGATTGCCTTGGTATCGAGTTCACACAGTAGTTATTAATGACCCAGGTCGACTACTTGCTGTGCATCTTATGCATACTGCATTATTAGCCGGCTGGGCCGGTTCTATGGCTCTTTATGAATTAGCCATTTTTGATCCTTCTGATGCTGTTCTCAATCCAATGTGGAGACAGGGGATGTACGTTATGCCTTTTATGGCAAGACTAGGTATCACAAGTAGTTGGAATGGATGGGATATTACAGGTGCTACTGGAGTTGATCCTGGATTCTGGAGTTTCGAAGGGGTTGCAGCAGCACACATAGTATTTAGTGGCCTATTGATGTTGGCATCTATTTGGCACTGGACATATTGGGACTTAGATTTGTGGGAAGATTCAAGAACTGGTGAACCCGCTCTTGATTTACCAAGAATTTTTGGAATTCACCTTCTTTTAGCAGGACTTACTTGTTTTGGTTTTGGAGCTTTTCATTGTGCAAACGTGGGGATTTGGGTTTCTGATCCCTATGGTTTAAGTGGTCATGTAGAGCCTGTAGCACCTTCCTGGGGAGTAGAAGGATTTAATCCTTTTAATCCAGGAGGTATTGTAGCTAATCATATTGCGGCAGGACTTATGGGCATTATTGGAGGTATTTTTCACATCACCAATAGGCCTGGGGAAAGACTTTACAGAGCATTAAAACTTGGAAGTCTGGAAGGAGTTCTAGCTAGTGCTTTAGCAGCTGTACTATTTGTTTCTTTCGTTGTTTCCGGAACAATGTGGTACGGTTCAGCAACTACCCCAATAGAGCTTTTTGGTCCTACCAGATATCAATGGGATTCAGGATATTTCAAAACTGAAATTAACAGAAGAGTACAAGCTGCTATTGATGATGGCGCCACTAAATCAGAGGCATATGCATCGATTCCAGAGAAATTAGCCTTCTACGATTATGTAGGAAATAGTCCAGCTAAAGGGGGACTATTCAGAGTTGGAGCTCTTGTTAATGGTGATGGTTTACCAACTGGTTGGCAAGGTCACATTGCTTTCCAAGATAAGGAAGGTAACGAATTAGAAGTTAGAAGAATTCCTAATTTCTTTGAAAACTTCCCTGTCATTCTTGAAGATAAAGAGGGCAATGTAAGGGCAGATATTCCATTCAGAAGAGCTGAAGCAAAGTACTCATTTGAACAAACTGGCATTACTGCAACTATCTATGGAGGGGACCTAGATGGACAAACATTTACAGATCCTGCAGTAGTGAAAAGATTAGCTAGAAAGGCTCAACTTGGAGAAGCATTCAAGTTTGACAGAGAGACTTATAAATCTGACGGTGTATTCCGAAGTTCTCCAAGAGCATGGTTTACATATGCACATTTATGTTTCGGATTGCTATTCTTGTTTGGGCACTGGTGGCACGCTTCAAGAACTCTTTACAGAAATTCCTTTGCTGGTATTGATGCTGAGATTGGCGACCAAGTTGAATTTGGTTTATTCAAGAAACTTGGAGACGAAACCACAAGAAGAATCCCTGGAAGGGTTTAAACTAAACTTTATTACTTAATCTTATGGAAGCTTTCGCTTACGTTCTTATTCTAACTCTCGCAGTTGTAACCTTATTCTTTGCTGTCGCCTTTAGAGACCCACCTAAATTTGATAGAAAATGATCTAAGAAAAAAAAAACCTCTTTAACAAGAGGTTTTTTACTTTTCATAATTAGAATATTACCCTACTATTAGGGTTGAAGAGCATCATTTCACCACATGCAGTGTCCAACCTGTCAAAACACAGATAGCAGAGTTTTGGAATCAAGATCTGCTGATAGTGGCAAAAGTGTTCGAAGAAGAAGAGAGTGCTTAAATTGCAGCTTTAGATTTACAACTTATGAAAGAGTGGAAACAATGCCAGTTTCAGTTATAAAAAAAGACGGTGGCAGAGAATTATTTGATAAACAAAAATTATTTACTGGAATATCAAGGGCATGCGAAAAGACTAACTTCAGTAGTGAAGCAATTATTAATTTCGTAGATGGAATTGAATCACAAATCGTTCAAGACTCTAATAAAGATATTAAATCTTCAAAAATCGGAGAATTAATACTTAAAAATCTTAGAAAAGAAAACGAAGTCGCCTATATAAGATACGCCTCAGTGTACAGAAAATTTAATGGTGTAAAAGATTTTATTTCTACTCTTGAATCTCTAAAAGGTGGTTCAAAAAACCAATTAGCATCAATTTCATAAAATTCAGCATCTTAAAGTGTAGAATACATATCACAAATGTTTTTTGCTATTGGTTTGCAGGCTAGTAGCATTCCTTTCTAACTACCTTAGGTAGTCTGCGATACAACAAATGAACGAAAATTCTTCCCAAACCATTAAAGAACTTACTGAGGATAAAGAAATTGAAAATTCGTCTGAGTTAAATTATGATTCAGCATCCCAGAATGAGGAAGATTTATCATTCGAGAAAAACGATATACCTTCAGCAGATTCCTCCTCTAGCAGAACTAATACGGATTTTGACAACGCTGGATTCACACAAGAAGAATTTGCATCACTTTTGGGTAAGTATGACTATAATTTCAAGCCTGGCGATCTAGTTAAAGGCACCGTTTTTGCTTTAGAGCCCAAAGGAGCCATGATAGATATAGGGGCAAAAACAGCTGCTTTTATGCCTGTTCAGGAGGTTTCAATAAATAGAGTTGAAGGACTTAATGATGTTTTACAACCTTCAGAAAGTAGAGAATTCTTCATTATGAGCGAAGAAAATGAAGATGGCCAATTAGCCCTCTCCATTAGAAGAATTGAATATCAAAGAGCATGGGAAAGGGTTAGACAACTCCAAAAAGAAGATGCGACTATATATTCTGAAGTTTTTGCGACAAACAGAGGCGGGGCTCTTGTGAGGGTAGAAGGCTTGAGAGGTTTTATCCCAGGTTCTCATATAAGTGCTCGAAGAATTAAAGATGACTTAGAAGGTGAATATTTGCCTTTAAAATTTCTAGAAGTTGATGAAGAAAGAAATAGATTAGTTCTAAGTCATAGAAGAGCTTTGGTTGAGAAAAAAATGAACAGACTTGAGGTAGGAGAAGTTGTTGTTGGTTCTGTAAAAGGTATTAAACCTTATGGAGCCTTTATTGATATTGGTGGAGTTAGCGGTCTATTGCACATTTCTGAGATTAGTCATGAACATATTGAGACTCCACATAATGTTTTAAATGTGAATGACCAAATGAAAGTTATGATTATTGACCTTGATTCAGAAAGAGGACGAATTTCATTATCTACTAAAGCACTTGAACCCGAACCAGGCGATATGCTAACTGACCCTCAAAAAGTTTTTAATAAAGCTGAAGAAATGGCTGCAAAATATAAACAAATGTTATTCGAACAAACTGACGATAATGAAGAGATCCCTGCAGCTTCAGCTGAAAAAGTATAAACTCACTTATTTATTTTGTGAATGGATATCTTAACTTAAGCCAAATTATTCTTGTAGAAGTATTTTTAATTTACAATAATTGATTTGTAACGATAGTCTAAATTAGGATAAAGTCTAATTTTAAAATTATTTGTAAATGAGTGATTTCATTTTCACTTCGGAGTCCGTAACTGAGGGTCATCCTGACAAAGTATGTGATCAAATTAGTGATGCTGTTTTAGATGCTTTATTGACAGAAGATCCAGAAAGTAGAGTTGCATGCGAAACCGTTGTTAATACGGGTCTTTGTCTACTTACTGGAGAAATAACTTCAAAAGCAAAAGTCGATTACATAAAACTTGTTAGAAATGTAATTAAAGAAATTGGATATGAAGGCTATAGAGCAGGTGGTTTTGATGCAAATAGTTGTGCTGTTTTAGTAGCACTTGACGAGCAATCACCAGATATTTCTCAAGGAGTAAACGAAGCAGATGATGTTAACGATGATTTAGAAGATAATACCGGTGCTGGCGACCAAGGCATAATGTTCGGCTATGCCTGCGATGAGACGCCTGAATTAATGCCCTTGCCGATTAGCTTGGCTCATAGATTAGCCATTCAACTTTCTAAGGTAAGGCACGAAAACGTGCTTAATTATCTACTCCCTGATGGTAAAACTCAAGTAAGTATTGATTATAAAAATGGAGTACCACTATCGATTAATACCATTTTAATTTCAACTCAACATAATCCTGAGATAGATGGTATGACAAATGATGAAGAAATTCGTCAAAGAATAAAAGAAGATTTATGGACGCATGTTGTAATTCCTGCTACTGAAGATTTAGAAATCAAACCAAACATTCATACAACAAGATTTCTAGTAAATCCCACGGGCAAATTTGTAGTAGGGGGGCCTCAAGGTGATGCCGGACTTACTGGAAGAAAAATTATAGTAGATACTTATGGGGGTTACGCAAGACACGGAGGAGGGGCATTTTCTGGTAAAGATCCCACAAAAGTGGATAGATCCGCTGCTTATGCAGCACGTTATGTAGCTAAAAGTATAGTTAAGGCAAAATTAGCAAAAAAGGCAGAAGTACAATTAAGTTATGCAATTGGAGTTGCAAAACCTATTTCCATTCTTGTTGAAACTTTTGATACTGGCGTTATTTCACAAGCTAATTTGACTGAGCTCATTAATAAATACTTTGATTTAAGACCAGCAGCAATTATAAAAGAATTTGATCTAAGAAATCTACCCCAAAAAATGGGTGGTACATTTTTCAGAAAGACTGCATCCTATGGACATTTTGGCAGAAGAGATCTAGATCTCCCTTGGGAAAAGGCAGAAGAAAAAGCAGCCCAATTAGCGGAGGCTTCCAAAGTATTTTTATAAAAATATTTATTCTATGCCAGATAATTTTTATGGGGGATTAGATTTTGGAACTAGTGGCGCAAGAATATCAATAATAAATTTCCATAAGAAATTAGTATATTCAAATTCAGTTCCTTATTTATGTAGCTTTAAAAATCCAAATTCTTGGATCAATTCTTGTGAAAAACTCTTAGGGTGTTTACCTTTTAAGGTAAAAAATAACCTTCAAAAATTGGCTATATCTGGCACATCAGGAACTTTAACCGCATCAAATTTACGAGGAGAGCCAATAGGAGAAGCAATATCTTATGACCAAGCATGTAATGATCATAAGATCCTTCTTGAATCATTAACTTCTGGAGAAGATCATCTGCGAACTCCATACAGTAGTCTTGCTAAAGCATTAAAACTAATAGATAAATATGGGACAAATATACTTTTACGACATCAATCTGATTGGATTACTGGTTGGTTTTTAAAAGATTGGACTCATGGAGAAGAAGGTAATAATCTAAAACTTGGTTGGGATCTAAAAAAAGAATCATGGCCAAAAAGCTATCTCAATACTTCATGGGGAAAATGCCTGCCTCAAATAATTAAAAGCGGGAAAATTATTGGACAAGTGAATTTTGATTTAGCAAAGAGATTTAACTTGAATAAGAAATTAATATTAATCTCAGGCACTACTGACTCTAATGCAAGTGTAATAGCTGCAGGTTTAGGCAAAGAAGATGGTCTCACAGTTTTAGGAACAACTATTGTAGTTAAGAAAATTATTGATAATCCTATAAAAAAACAAGGAATTACAAACCATAGAGTAAACGGCAATTGGATATGTGGAGGAGCATCAAACGCAGGCTGTGGTATATTGTCTCAGTTTTTCTCTGATTTAGAAATAAAAGAGCTCAGTCGACAAATAAATCCTTCAAAAAACACTTCTTTAAATCTTTTACCTCTTAATAGTAAAGGAGAAAGATTTCCTGTTAATGATTCTAATTTAAAGCCGATACTTGGTCCAAGGCCAGTAAGCGATTCACTTTATTTACATGCATTATTTGAGGGTCTAGCTAAGATCGAATTGAAAGGATGGGAAAAGCTAGGCGAACTAACAGGTTCACTTCCAAAAAAAATTATTACTATTGGTGGAGGTTCAAAAAACCCTCAGTGGAGAAAAATAAGAGAAAATATTATCAATATACCAATAGTTTCATGTAAAAAAACTACTTCATTTGGTACCGCCTTGTTAGCGATGAACTCAAAATAAAAGTTTTTTTAGATATTTGATGAAGATATAAAATTTTTAATTAAAAGGGTTTCACAAACTACACATCTTAATTTAGAGTATATAGATTAGAGCCGGGATAGCTCAGTTGGTAGAGCAGGCGACTGAAAATCGCCGTGTCCCCAGTTCAAATCTGGGTCCTGGCACCTTTAAAACCCTGTCCTAGACAGGGTTTTATACTTTCAAATCATTGAGAACTCGTTATTTATCGTTTTTTTTAACTTAAAATTTTAGTTTTCGACTCTGCAGACTTGACCAATAACACCCAAAATCAGTTTATCTCCATTTGGATCTTGCCAATCAGCAAAATCATTGAAATTACTATTTACTTCATCTGTAGAGACATCAACGTCTCTGAACGATTTTTCAAGACAATTTATGTCCATTGTATAAAGAATATCCTTTGTAATTTCACTTTTTGTTTTGGGAATATATTTACTCAATATTCTCACAGAACCGTCTTCATTCCTTTTTATACTTTGCCTATCCCATAACTGTTCACCATATTCACTTTTAGGGACTCCAACCCATTCATGAGGCAAAGCTTCTGATTTTTTAATTGAAATACAAAAGGAAACGATAATCAAAAGGACTAAATTAATGAAATTTCTAAAAAATATTGAATTGAACTTTTTCTTAGAATCAATCATGATTTTATATGAAATAAAAAAACTTTTATGTGGGGAAATATTAGATTTAAAATTTGTAAAAAATTTTATTGATTAGTATTTCTATTATAGATAGAATCAAATATTAAAATAAAGAATTTACTTCCAATAAATTTATTAGAAAAAATGAATAAGATACAGAAATTTCTCTCAGTAGTTTTTTTCATTGCAATATTTGTTGTATTAATTTATTTAATCCAAAATTATGGAATTGAACCTTTAAGGAACAAAATAGAAAGTATGGGGATTTGGGCTCCTTTTGGAATATTCATCCTCAGAGGAGTAAGTATTATTTTACCTGCCCTTCCAAGCTCTGCTTATTCTCTGCTAGCAGGTTCATTACTAGGATTTCAAAAAGGTTACATGACTATAATTTTTTCTGATATCGTTTTTTGCCAAGCTGCTTTCTTTATCGCAAGAAATTATGGTCGGGTTCCTGTACGTAATTTAGTTGGCCCAAAAGCAATGCAAAAGATTGAAAGTTTTAATCAAAACCAGCTAGAAGAAAATTTCTTTCTTATGACAGGTCTACTAATGACTGGCCTTTTTGATTTTCTAAGCTACGCAATTGGTATTGGAGGCACTCGCTGGAAAATATTTACTCCTGCATTATTAATAAGTCTTCTAATCAGTGACTCTATACTAGTAGCCGTAGGAGCTGGAGTTAGCCAGGGAGCAGGCTTATTTCTAGGGATTGCTCTGTTGGGAATGTTTGCTTTAGCGACTATTTCAGGATTGGCAAAAAATAAAATGCCTAGATAACAAAACAGTTGATAATTCTGTAATCAAAGAAGAAAGATATGACATTTTCGCAAACAATAACTATATAAATAATGATTCATGCAAGAATAGAAATCGATTAATTTTTAAAGTTATTAGATGACTCCATTTAGACCAACTTCATATGATCGCCCTGGGGAACAAATATCAACTACTCCTTCTGGATTAAAAGTAACTTCTGCAAAGAGATTAATGGTGGATTCAATGGTAAGAATGATACAAAAAGCAGAAAATCATTCCGTAGAAGATAAACTTGACGAAGAATCTAACAATAATTAATCAATTCATTGATAAAAGTATAGGAGAGTGGAAATCTATTAGAAGTACTCACACTTTAGCTTTTCAGGAATTTGAAAACTCAACTAGTAAAATATATATAAAACATATCAACAAAAAAAATAAAAAAGTCGTTGAAATTTTTAAAAATTATAAATTTAGTTTAAACCTAGAGAGCATAGCCATTTCTATAAACTGGCAAGCTATTAGTGATTGGGACAATGATGATATCAGTGAGGAAGAAGAAACTATTCTGATTTTTTTACCCAAAGATGAAAATTCAGGAATTGTTTTAAGAAATAAAGGTTATGCAGAATCCTTTATTTCATCATCCAATTATTTTGTTGATAAACAAAATAATTTACACATTAAAACTTTTTATAAATCAACAGTTTCCGAAGAAAGAATTTCCTTTTTATCCACTCATATAAGATCCAGATTTTCTACTATTAGAAATCTGGAAAATAACTCAGTTATACAGACTTCCCATACTTCAGAGATAAAGAATTTAGCTAATTTAAAAGATTAATTATCCTTTCAAATTGAAACTCCGTTTCAGATATTAATTTAGGAAGAAAGCCTTTGTTTCCACGCATATTATTAACTGTTGAATTCAAATCAGAGATAGTTGCATCTCGCATTAATTCAAAAACCCTTCTTGCATTTCTTAAAGGTACCCCAAGAGCAAGATAAGTATTTTTAAGATCCTTCAAACAACTTTTTTCTAAAACTGATTCGTCATTTGAAATTAAAAGATAAGCAACAATCCTCAGGATTATTTCTCCATCTCTTAAACAAACGGACATCTTGTTAGTTGTATTTAAAGATATTTTTGAATTAAGTGAATCTTGATTTTCACAAATCATTGCTGTTACAGCGTCTGCTGCTATTGCATGTGAATTATTGGTTATTGAGGTTATTGCATCTAATCTTGAGTTTGCACTATTAATAAATTCTTTTATATTGCTTAAATCATTTAATTTCTTATCGGCAGACAATAGTTGATTATTCTTTGAAACTGACATTCCTGAAGCAAAAATTTAAAGACCGATCTTAAGAATAGTACAAAGCTAGTAAAAACAATGCAATTTCAAACTTAACGCAATGCTTTTTAATTAATAACTTCATTCCAAATTGATAGTTAAAATAATTCAAATAAAAAAATTTTTTCCGCTAATATAGGGCTACATTTTTAATAAAGTTTTGGATCAACACGATTTAAAATTATCAAAGAAACTTATTTCCTCTTATAAAAAGAGATTGGAGAAAGAAATTCTAGACAGAAGTATGAAATTAAGGATGCCTCAAAATAAATTTGAAGAAATAATTAATAACAATAATGAACTTATAAATTTAAAAAAAGCGTTAGAAGATCTAGAAACGGAATCTGAATCTCATAGTAAAGTCTGATTTTTGAAAAACCATTCCAAAAGTGCCCCAAACTAACAATTTCCTTTTTAAGTCCCTAAACAATCAACAACTTCAAGCAGTAAAACATGTTTATGGACCATTATTAGTTGTAGCAGGTGCTGGTAGCGGAAAAACTAAAGCTCTTACTCACAGAATTGCAAACCTTATTGAAGGTAACTCTATAGATCCCTATAACATTCTCGCAGTCACTTTCACTAACAAAGCTGCTAAAGAAATGAAAGCAAGATTAGAGGTTCTTCTAGCCCAAGAATTAGCTTTTAATCAATTTGGTCAGCCTTGGACAACTCTCAAAGAAATTGATCAAAATCAATTAAGAACAAACGTTCACCAAGAGAGGCTTCAGAACCTTTGGATCGGTACTTTCCATTCCTTATTTTCAAGACTTCTGAGATACGATATTGAAAAATATACTGATCCAGAAGGCCTAAAATGGACACGGCAATTTTCAATTTATGATGAAACAGATTCTCAAACATTAGTAAAAGAAATTATCAGTCAAGATATGAATCTTGACCCAAAAAGATATGATCCCAAAAAGATTAAAAGATTAATAAGTAATGCTAAAAATCAATGCTTAACTTCCAATGATCTTTTAGAAAAAGCAGATAATAATTTTGATAAAACAGTTGCAGAAGCCTACAAGAGATATAGGATTTCGCTCTCAAAAAATAATTCTTTAGACTTTGATGATCTTCTACTTTTACCTGTTTTCTTATTGAGGCAAAATGATATAGTCAGAGATTATTGGCACAAAAGATTTAAACATATTTTAATTGACGAATATCAAGATACAAATAGAACACAATATGAACTTATAAAATTAATTACGGCTGGAAATACTGAACCTAAAAAATTCTTCAATTGGGAAGATCGTTCAATTTTTGTAGTTGGGGATGCTGATCAAAGTATTTATAGTTTCAGAGCAGCTGACTTCAGAATTTTAATTGGTTTTCAAGAAGATTTTAAAACTTCAATCAACGACGATACAAAATCATCTTTAATTAAATTAGAAGAAAATTATAGGTCATCTTCCAATATCCTTGATGCTGCAAACTCACTAATTGAAAACAACTCTGAAAGAATTGACAAAGTTTTAAAGGCTACTAAAGAAAAAGGGGAACTTTTAACGTTACTCAGCTGTGATGATGAAATTTCCGAGGCAGAAGCAATTACCAATAAAATAAAATCACTCAATAACTATAATCAAAACCCAATTTGGAAAAATTTTGCAATTTTATATCGAACCAGAGCTCAATCGAGAGTATTAGAAGAATCTCTTGTGAGGTGGCGCATTCCTTATACAATTTTTGGAGGATTGCGTTTTTATGATAGGAGAGAAATTAAAGATGCAGTAGCATATTTGAAAGTTCTGGTTAATTCTTCAGATAACGTAAGTCTTTTACGAATCATAAATGTTCCTAGAAGAGGGATAGGCAAGACTACTATTCAAAAACTCAATGAACTATCTATTAGGTTAAATATCCCATTATGGGAGGTCCTTAATGACAAGCAAAGTCTTGAAGAAACAATAGGCAGATCATCAAAAGGAATTAATAAATTTACTGAAATTATGAATGATCTACTGTGTTACCTAGAAAGTTCAGGTCCTGCTCAACTACTACAACTTATATTAGAAAAAAGTGGTTATTTAAGTGACTTGCTCTCTAGCGGGACTGAAGAATCTGAAGATAGAAGAAATAACTTACAAGAACTAATTAATGCAGCTACTCAATATGAAGAAGAAACAGAAAGTGGAGATGTAGAGGGATTTCTTTCTACAGCAGCCTTAACAACTGATAATGATACAAAGAAAAATAATCCTAACTCTGTAACTCTCATGACTCTGCATAATAGTAAAGGTTTAGAATTTCAAAATGTTTTTATCACTGGGCTAGAACAAGGTCTCTTCCCTAGCCATAGATCAATAGATACTCCCTCACTTCTTGAAGAGGAAAGAAGATTATGCTATGTAGGTATTACTAGAGCTAAAGAAAGAGTTTTCTTAAGTCATGCCAGAGAAAGAAGATTATGGGGTGGAATGCGTGAAGCAACAATTCCTTCAATATTTCTCTCGGAAATACCTGAAGATTTAATAGATGGCGAATTACCACAAACTGGTGGTGCGTCAATTAGAAGAGATTGGCATCTTGATCGTTTAACTAGAGTTGATCGAAACAATCCAAATCAATTTGTTAACAAACCAATAAATGCAGTAAGAAAATTATATTCAGGACCCAGTAAAGGGAAAAGCTGGATAGTTGGAGATATGCTAATCCACTCAAAGTTTGGGAAAGGTGAAATCATACATATTTTTGGGAGTGGGGAAAAAATATCTTTAGCAGTAAAATTTGGTGATAAAGGAAGTAAAATTCTAGATCCCAGATTAGCACCAATTCGTTATGTAAGTTAAAACTCATGAACGATATCACTGATTACATCCAAGGGGAATTAATCAAAACTCCATTTAATCTATATAACCTAATTGCTCAATACATAGAAACTAATAATAATACTAAAGTAGCTTTTGTAGGCGGTTATTTAAGAGATTTACTAATTAGTAAATTCCACAAAAAATCGTTTTCTAAACCTGTAGATATTGATCTTGTTATTGAAGGATCCTCTATTTCTCTTGCAAAATTTATAAAAAAAAATATTGTAAATGTAGATTTATGTTTAATCAAGGAATTTAATTTATACAACACTGTAGAAATAAATATTAATGACTATAAAATTGATATTGCTTCTGCAAGAAAAGAAATTTATTCTGCTCCAGGCTTAAATCCCACAGTAAATAAAAGTACTATTGAGGAGGATCTTAAGAGGAGGGATTTCACTATAAATTCAATAGCCTTCGAGGTCTCTAAAAGAAAAATCTATGATCTTTATGGAGGAATTTCTGATATAAAAAGTAAAAGATTGAACTTGCTTCACAGTAATAGTATTTCAGATGATCCAAGTAGATTAATTAGATGTGCAAAATATGCTTCAAGGTTAGATTTCAATATTTCAAATAATTCCCTCAAACAATCTCAAGAAACAGTTAGAAAATGGCCATGGAAAAGTTCAGAAACTCATCAGAAAATGATTTACCCTCCTGCACTAGGCATACGAATAAGGATGGAACTAGCTGAAATATGCAAACACGATAATTTGACTAATGTAATTTCGATAATTAATAAATGGGAAATTATCTCAATCTTAAATAAAAATATTAAAGTCGATAAAAGATTTTTAAGAGGACTAAATTGGATTAAGAAGTTAAAGGGAAATCATATGCTTTACTTATTAAAAGATTCAGAAGATTTAGAAAAAGCATGTCAAAGATTTTTGGTAAATAATAGTGAGTTAAAAATACTAGAAGATTATATAAATATCAAAAAGATATTAAATACAAACCAAAAAAATTTCAATCATTTTTCTCCATCAAGTTGGACAGAATTTATTGAGGACAGAAACCTTAACGATGAGACAGTCAAATTATTAATTTGTGATGGAGTACCATACTGGCGTAAATTGTTTAAGTGGTTATTTATTTACAAATTCATAAAATCAAAAAAAGATGGAGAAATATTAAAAAAAGAAGGATGGGACCCAGGGAAGGAGATGGGAAAGGAAATCAAAAGATTAAGATATTTGGAAATTGACAAATTAAATAGAAATTAATTACATTTTCACAACCTCTCCAACCTTGTACCATTTATCCTTTAGAACATTTTCATATTTACGATTGCAACTAATCAACAAAGGGCCACATGTTTGAGGATCTAAAAGTAATGATATTCTCTCGTTAAAAGTCTCTTGATCTAATGAATTTTCGTTTAAAAAATTAATTATTCTTTTTTGCTTATTTACTTTATAAATTTTGTCAAAAATTTCTTTATTAGATTCAAAGAAAGTACTTTTAACATTTTTTCTTATTAAATCAAATACTCCAGGATAAGCTTTAAATGCAAATAAATCTAATAAAACTTTTAGTGGCTCAAGATTATTGCTTTGCCTATTTAAATTAGATGATTCAACCATTTCTTTAAGATGTCCAATAAATCCATATCCAGTAATGTCAGTCGCCGCATTGACTAATGATTCTTTAAATTGATTTTGAAAAAGATAAATTTCATTAATCAAATATTGCTGACTCTTTACTAAATTATTAATTACTTCAGAAGAACTACCTAGCATATTAATATTTTGCATTTGACCGGCAAAGAAAATCCCAACGCCGAGAGGTCTAGACATCATAAGAATATCTCCATCATTCATTCCAGATTTAAGCCATGGTTTTGCGCCATTTTTTAAAATGCCTTGGACAGTTAAAGAAATATCTATTCCTAATGAATAAGGTTTATTTACTAAACTTCTTGCCTCGAAAGTATGTCCTCCAAGTAATTCACCTCCATGATCCTCAACTGTTGATTTAATACCTTGAAGGGATTGAGAAAAGAGGTAACTCTGAAATTCCCTTTCAACTTTTGGTAATGAAATTAAAGCCTGCGCGGATGAAATTTTTGCTCCACATGCCCACAAATCTGAGCATGCATGCAAAGTAGTAATTTTCGCATTAAGCCAAGGATCACTTACCAAAGCAGGAAATCCATCTACACTTTGCAAGATAATATCTTGACCATTTTGATATATCTCAACTGAATCTTCAGGTGATGAGGCAAAAGAATTTAAATTACAATTTATTAGTGATTTATTCAAAACTAACTGAGGAATTTTAGCTGCACATCCTCTGCAATCATTCAATGAAATATTTTTTTCACTACTTTTCATAATTAGCTTTTTTAATCTGAACTTATTAATAAAGTTGAGATCAATTTTATGCTTTAGGATCCAAAAAATAAAAGAAGGGCCAAAAACAAAATTGCGATAAATAGCAAAAGCCTTTGAATGATGGCTTGGAAATGTATTAACTATTTGCAATCCGATGTTTTGAGGAAACCACTTTTTTAATAATCCTCCTTCTACATCCTTTTTTAGATTTTGGACTAATGTATTTACAACTTTTACTGCAAAAACTCCCGATGCTGGTCTTTTTGCTGAACCTACAACTGCGCAATCACCGACAGCAAAGATTCCAGATAAAGTTTTTATCTGCAAATTCTGATTTGTAATTATTCTGCCATAAGAATCCGAATCTAATAATTTTTTTTGTGCCCATAACGGAGATGTATTTCCAGTACATAAAAGAATCTTGCCATAATCAAAATTAAGTTTTTCAACTAAATCAATATTGGAATTCCGTAAACTTTTCAGAATTGTATTATTAATTTTTCTTGAATCACATAATAGTTTTAAAGGTCTATATCCCCATCTTTTCCTCAAAGCATATGATACTTCTACTGCAGCAAGGCCACTCCCAACAATTACAAATGGAAGTTCATTAACTGAATCACAAATGTCCTCTTTTAGTATTGAGTCATAAGCCCTTAAAAAAGGTTTAATTGAAAAAGCATTTCGATTTTTAACTAGTGATTCAAATTCTTTTGGAATTATTGTTTGACTTCCATAATTAAGCACCAACTTCGAATAATTAACTGAAGGTCTATTACTTAAAACAATTTTCTTTAAATTGAAATCAATATCCTTTACTTCTTCTTCTACAAAAGATACTTTTGCATTTTTTGCTAAAGATTTTATATCAATTAAACTCTCCTCTAAAGAAATTGATTTTGAAAGCACCGATGGGAACATCGCCGAATAAACCAAATGAGAATCTCTAGATATAATCGAAACAGGAATATCTGGCATTAATTTAGGACACATTAGCCATTTCTTCATTAGAAGAACGTTTGTGTGGCCTCCTCCAATTAGTACTAGATGATTAAAAGTCATTTACATCACTATGAATAAAGAACATTTATTACCAATTGAAAAATCAAAATTAGGAGTAATTGGTGGGAGTGGGTTTTATTCAATGGATCAAATAGAGTTCTTAAGAGAAATAGAAATCAATACTCCCTATGGTAAACCGTCTGATTCAATAAGAGTATATAATCTTGGAAATCTTGAGATAGCATTCATTCCTAGACATGGCAGAACACATAGATTAAATCCTTCTGAAATTCCTTATAAAGCAAATATTTGGGCTTTAAGATCAATAGGAGTAAGATGGATTATTGCTCCATCAGCAGTTGGTTCATTACAAGAACAGATAAGGCCACTTGATATAGTCGTGCCAGATCAATTTATAGACAGGACAAAAAATAGACCAGCAACATTCTTTAATGAGGGAGCTGTAGCACATGTAACTATGGGAGATCCCTTCTGTACAAATTTATGCCGAATATTAAGTGAAATCGGAGAAAAAAATATTCCTGGCGGCAGACAATTACATAGAGGGGGTACTTATCTAGCAATGGAAGGTCCCGCTTTTTCAACAAGAGCGGAATCTAAATTATATAGAAGTTGGGGATGTTCAATAATAGGAATGACAAACCACACAGAAGCAAGATTAGCTAAAGAGGCTGAAATAGCTTACTCATCATTATCTATGGTTACTGATTATGATTGCTGGCATCAAACTCATCAAGAAGTTTCTGTAGAAATGGTTTTGGATAATCTAAGGTCTAATACTGAAGTGGCTAATAAAATAATCTTCGAAGTAGCTAAATTAATTGAAAAAGAAAGACCAAAAAGTAAGTCTCATTTTTCATTAAAAGATGGATTGATAACCCAAAAAGAAAATATCCCAAGCTCCACAAGAGAAAAACTAAGGATATTTACAGATTCTTATTAGATTATTAGGTTTTGGTGATTTACAGCTCCAGGTTAAGGATAATGTTAGCCTCCAGCTCCGACACCTTGGTAGGATCCATAGACAAAAATTCCTAAAACAAAGATTACTGCGATTCCACCTGCTGTAGCAACAAGCCAAAGAGGTAGAGTTCCCTCAGTCCATCTTCTCTCCCATGCTACTGCTGGTCTACCATCGGGAAGTCTATCTGGGATTCTTCCATCAGGTCCTTTTAATTTACTCATAATTTTAATTTAGTTGAAAAAGTAACTGGAAAATAAAATTCCCAAAACAAATACTGATAATAAGCCTAGATAAAGACTTGTACGATTAAGTTCAACTGGAACTTTGTTAGGATTTTCGTTTACTTGCATGATAGTTTAATTTATCGGGCTACAAATTGCATAGCAGCAATTGAACCTAAAAAGAATACTGAAGGAATAGCTAAAGCATGAACTGCTAACCATCTAACAGTAAATATAGGATAAACGCGGACTTCAACAGCCTGCATTGGAGCTTGAGAATTAGACATAGTTATTTTGTTCTTAAATCTAGTTGGGACTTAGCTTCAAATCTTTGTGTTACAACAGGAGCTTTTGCTTCAGAGGCCTGAAAATAACTATCCGGACGAGGAGTGCCGAAAGCGTCGTAAGCTAAACCTGTGTATACGAACAAAAATCCTGCTATAAAAATAGCTGGTAATGTTACTGCATGAATAATCCAGTATCTAATACTGGTAATTATTTCAAAAAATGGGCGTTCACCCGTTGAACCTGCGGCCATAATCACAAATGTTTACCATATGATCTTACAGTGTAAAATCATAAGTTCGCGAACAAATTAACAGCTTGGTTACAGACAGTTGCTAAATTTATTTAAAATTAAGCTTTTTTTTATTTTTTATCCAAAAATTTTAAGTTAACCGTTCCACTTTAGAACATATCCACGCTCACCAAGTATGAATCCTTTTTGGTTATCTAAATTATCTTTATCAAGAAAAACTATCTTTATGTAATTAGTAGGCAATGCAGTAGCGATAGGATCTGAATTCCAAGTTTTACCTTGATCTTCACTTACTAGTAAAGTTCCATTACCCCCGCCAGCCCATATGTGGCCGTTTGGGTCCCATCCCATATCAAGATAATTATATCCATTCAGAATTGGAATAATAGGTTTGGTCCAACTTTCTAGGTCATTACTATCTTCATTAAACCTAATCTCCGCACCTCTAGAAAGCATCCATAAACCTCCTTCTGGGTTAAAACCTATGCTTTGAACTCTCTTACTACTTGCCCTTTGGTGAGCAATCCAAGTATTGCTATCACTATCAAGAGTAGAGAAGAAATTCCCAAGACTACTTACGCTCACATAGTCACCATTAGATGTTCTTCTTAAATCTCTTATGCCTCCCTGTTCCGAAGGGTCTGAGACTTTTGCCTCCCATGTCTCACCGCTATTTGAGGTTTCATAAATTGCTGCAGAGGTTGTTGCCAACTGAGCAACTCCATCATCAATAGTAGTAACTAAAAAAGGCTGTCCAGGTAACTTACCAAGAGAAAGCCTTGTCCAATTTTGACCTTCATCGACAGTATGCATTACTAAAGAGGGCTGTCCTATTAACCAACCTTCAGAGCCATTGAAGTCAATATCAAGAA
>NZ_CACMSM010000010.1 GCF_902616385.1 uncultured Prochlorococcus sp.
ATCACATTCAATCTATAAATTTACAAAAATAGATTCATTGTCGGGTTTAATTTCAAATTCTTTTTTAAAAAAATACCTTTTATTTTCTTCTTTGAAGAGCAACCAGTTATTTGGATAAATATGCATAAGAGCAGCTTTATTTAAAGGCTGCAGAAAATAAATATTTTTCCATGTTTTGACAAAGTTTTTACGTCGCTCTCTAATAACACTTCCTATACCAATATTGGCATCTTCAAATTTTGGATTTAATGAATAATGCGTACCTTGATAATTATCAGACATTGGTTCAAATGAATCGAAATCATATGGCTGAGGTAGTATCGATATCATTACACTATCAATATTATTTATATTATTTGATTCATTAAATGATTTAAAAGTAAAGATTTTATCTTTGATATCAGGATAGTCTCTTTGAGCCAAAGCCACAGCACCTTGATCAGCAAATGTTATGAATACATTATTATTTTTAGACAATATCTTGTAGATAGTTATTCCAATTCTGTTAAATTTCAACCCTTCAAAATTAAATTCTATAGTAAATCTTTTATTTGAATCTAATAAACTTGGAATAATTGCATCCTCCATATTCTTAAGAGATTCATTTAAATCTTTAGGTAGTCTGTAATTGGTTTCCATTAAAATTTGTCAATACATATTTGAATAAGTTCTAAAAATTTATCTATTTCAGACTTATTATTTATTGAACCTAAAGTAACACGAATATTTGAATATAGTTCATCATCTTTTAAACCAATATTTTTAAGTGTAGAGCTAGGTTTCCCAGATGAGCTTGAACAAGCACTGCCACTACTTATGGCTATTTTATTTTCTGACATGAAATTAACAATCTTATAGGCCTTTATAGGCTCAAATAGTTTATTTAATAGTAAAAAAGAAATATGACTGGGAAGTCTATGGTTAATACTACCCGTAATCTTTATATGATTATTATCTTTAATTTTTTGAAAAAAATAATTTTTAAGTTTATTAATATTATTAGAAGGAAATTCAGTTATGTAATCATATAATTTTATTTTTCCTTCAATATTCTTTAATGATTCATACATTCCAGCGATTAATGGCAAAGCTTGTGTACCTTGTCTAATTGAAAATTCCTGAGTAATTGATATGTCATAATTTTTTAAAATTTGTCTAGACTTTTCTTTTGTTAAAAGAATACCGATCCCTTTTGGACCTCCAAATTTATGAGCGGATAAACTTAAAAAATCACATTTAAGATCTTTCCAACTAAATATTCCATTACTTAATATTTGAGTTCCATCTAAATGAAACATTATATTTAATTCTTCACATTTGGAACCAATAAATTGGACAGGTTGTATTGTCCCAATTTCACTTTGACCCCAAATAATTGATACAAGCTTAGTATCATTGGTTAAAAATTTTTTGATATCTGAAATATTTAAAATTCCATCATTATTTACAGGCCATTCGTAAATATTCCAATTTTGTTTTCTTAGTTTATTAGCACAAATAGTTGTTGCTTGATGTTCAACATTTGAAATAACAACCCTACCATTTTTAAATTTCTCATAGATATTATTAAATACAATATTTGTCGATTCCGAAGAACCAGATGTAAAAATTATATCCTCTGGATCTGCATCGAATATATAAGCAATTTTAGATCTAATTTTTTCAAGATAAGTAGAGCATTTTATCCCTAGCTCATATGTAGATGAGGGGTTATGCCAATAATTCCTATAAGTTGAATTAATTATATTTAAAACATTCTCAGATAACGGAGTTGTGGAAGCATTATCTAAATAGATAAAATTATTTTTCATTAATTTACTAACATTGATCCTGAGAAAACCTTTTTAGCATTACCGGTCATCATTACTTCACAATCGTCTTTTGACCAATCAATTTTAAGATTACCTCCTGGTAAGGTTACTATGGTTTGTGAACTACAAAGGCCTAATTTATAAGCTGCCACATGGATAGCACATGCACCTGTTCCACAAGCTAAGGTTGGACCTGCACCCCTTTCCCATACTTTTACTTTGATATTATCTCTATTTAAAATTTGACAAAAATGCACATTAGTTTTTTCAGGAAATAATTCATTTTTTTCAAATATAGGACCAAGTCTGGAAAGAACAATTGACTCTATGTCTTCTACAAAGAATATTAAATGAGGATTTCCCATTCCTACGGCATAACCAATATTATTAAAATCTTTCTCAATAAATTCGTGTGAAGGAATTGAATTTATTTTTTTTTCAATTGTTGTTGGAATATTTTGACATTCTAAAATTGGAACTCCCATTTTTACTGTAATTTCATCATTTATATATTTTGCAATTTTTAAACCTGCTTTAGTCTCAATTTTATATTCTATATTTTTATTTTTCATTGAATCTTTTACGTGGAGATACTCAACTAAACACCTAATTCCGTTTCCACACATTTGTGCTTCAGAACCATCAGAATTAAAAATTATCATTTTTGCATAATTATCTTCATTAGGTTCTTCTATAAAAATCACACCATCTGCTCCAACACCAAATTGCCTGTTGCAAATTTTTTTTATATCAAATATTTTGTTTGTCTTGTAATTTTTATAAAATTCATTTCCTCTAGAATCTATTATTACGAAATCATTTCCGTTACCTTGATATTTTTCAAAAGTTATATTTTTCATTTGTAATTAATATATCTTAAATTTTAATTATAAATTATTCCTTTTAACAATCTATTTCTATTTTATACAATGGATATTAAAATAATAATTTAACAAATAAAAATTAAGTGATTTCTCCAGATAAACAATATGAGGCTGATACCAATTTATATAATCCATCTGAAATAGAAAAAAAATGGCAGTCAATATGGACAGAAAACAATTTATACAAAACCGATGAATTAACTGAGAATAGCGATAAATTTTATGCCTTATCAATGTTTCCCTACCCTTCTGGTAATCTTCATATGGGACATGTTAGGAATTATGTTATTACAGACTTAATAGCTCGATTCCAAAGGTTTAAGGGTAAATCTGTCTTACATCCAATGGGTTGGGACGCTTTTGGTTTGCCTGCTGAAAATGCTGCGATTGAAAGAGGAATTAGTCCAAGTGTCTGGACTAAAAAAAATATTTCTCATATGAAGTCACAATTAAAGCTTTTGGGACTATCAGTTGATTGGGATAGGGAATTTGCAACATGTGATGAAAATTATTATATTTGGACTCAATATCTATTTTTAGAGTTATACAAGGCAGGTCTTGTATATCAAAAGGAATCAGAAGTTAATTGGGATCCTATTGATAATACAGTTCTAGCAAATGAACAAGTTGACTCAGAGGGTAAATCTTGGAGATCTGGGGCAGTAGTTGAAAAAAAATTATTAAAGCAATGGTTTTTAAGAATTACTAATTATGCGGATGAGTTATTGAAGGATTTAGAAAAATTAGATAACTGGCCAGAAAGAGTAAAAATAATGCAAGATAATTGGATTGGAAAGTCAATTGGTGCAAATATTAATTTTAATATCAATACCAATCCAGAAAAGAAAATAACTGTATTTACCACAAGGCCAGATACTTTATTTGGAGTTACTTATTTAGCAATTTCTGTTAATCATTCATTAATTAAAAAAATTACTGATCAAGAAACTATACAAGATATAGAAAATCTTAAACAATATTTAAAAAAAAATAAAAATAATGAACTTGAAAAAATTGGAATAAAAACTAGCTTAATAGCAATAAATCCAGTTAATTCTGAACCTATACCTATTTGGGTGGCTAGTTATGTTCTTGATGAATACGGTACAGGGGCTGTTATGGGTGTACCTGCTCATGATTTAAGGGATTTTGAGTTTGCTAAGAAAAACAATATAGATATTAAACAGGTAATAGTAAAGGATAAAAGTGAACAAAGTAATGAGCTTGATAATGCTTATGTAGATAATGGATATCTAATTAATTCAAATCAATACGACGGGATAGCAAATACTATTGCTAAATTAAAAATTTCAGAGGAGGGAGTAAATAATGGATGGGCCGAAAATAAGATTCAATATCGTTTAAGAGATTGGTTAATATCTAGACAAAGATATTGGGGATGTCCGATACCCATCGTTAATTGTAAAAATTGTGGAGCTGTTCCTTTAAAACAATCGGATTTGCCTGTTTCATTACCAAAAGATATAGAAATCTCCGCTAACAAGATTAATGCTTTAGGTGATAATAATAATTGGATAAATACAACATGTCCAAAATGTGGAATAGCGGCAAGAAAAGAAACTGATACTATGGACACTTTCATGTGTTCATCTTGGTATTTTTTAAGATACCCTTCTTCAAAATGTTCAAATAAGCCATTTGAAAAGAATGAAATTAATAAGTGGTTGCCTGTAGATCAATATGTTGGAGGAGTAGAGCATGCAATATTGCATTTGTTATATGCAAGATTTTTCACTAAAGCTTTGCGAGATAATGAACTATTTGATATTGATGAACCTTTCAAAAAACTATTAACGCAAGGAATGGTTCAGGCCGCAGCCTATAAAAACAACAAAACTGGTAAATATATTTCTCCTTCCGATATTACTGATTTATCAAATCCTACAGATCCAATTGACAACTCTAAACTCGAAGTTCTTTTCGAGAAGATGTCTAAGTCAAAATATAATGGAATAGACCCTGAATCAGTAATTAAAAAATATGGAGCAGATACAGCAAGAATGTTTATATTATTTAAAGCACCGCCAGAAAAAGATTTGGAATGGGGAGATACAGATGTTGAAGGACAATTTAGATTTTTAAGCAGGATTTGGAAGCTTTATATAAATTGTGCAAAAGATATAAATAATAAATCTAATTCCTATCCAGATAAAGAAAAAAGTTTAATAAAGTCGATGAATATCGCTATAAAAGAAATTTCAAATGACATATTAAATAACCAATTTAATACTGCGATTTCAGAACTAATGAAGTTTTATAATTCATTATCAAATTCCATTAATGACGTAAACAATAATTTAAAGATTGATGCTTTAAAAACATTTTGTATTTTATTGGCTCCATTTGCCCCTCATATTGCAGAAGAAATATGGGATCTTATAGGATTTAAAAAATCTGTGCATTTACAACAATGGCCTTCATTTAATGCCGAGGCACTAAAGGAAGATTCATATGAACTAGTAATACAAGTGAATGGGAAAGTTAGAGACAAAGTAAATATTAATAATGATATGAGTGAAGATCAAATTAAAGAATTGACTCTTAATAGACCTAACATATTAAAATGGACTCAAGATAAGGAAATAAGAAAAATAATTATTGTTAAAGGAAAAATTATGAATATTGTTGTTTAAGAATTAATTTTTTGAATAACTAATGAATTTGGATTTGACCAATCGCCCTTAACTAAATAATTATCATTACCGAAACACATTTCACGGAGTATAAAAAATATAGGTTCACTCACTGAATTATCAAATAAAGATGTTATGTCACTTATAGAATATTCGCCACCTTCGTCTAATAATTTACTTACTTTTTGTTGATACTCAATAATATTTGCGGCTGCTTTCTTTCCAGCTTCAACTCCAGGTTGATCATATGCATTTATGTTTACCAATTCGGCATAGAAGGAAACAGCCCTCTCAAATAAAGCGATTAAGGCACCTAGTGAAAAACAATTTAACTTTTCTAACGTGATAGTGATACTTTGTCTGTTTTCACTAGAGAGTGCTAATCTGGTTCCTTGCAAAAAACCAGAAAGATATTCTTTAGGATTCTCATTTTCATCAAAAATATTAGTAGATGGAGAATCTAATAATTCAATAAAAATACAAAAGAAATTATCAATACCATCTCTCAGTTGCTGAACATAAGCATGTTGATCTGTAGATCCTTTATTACCAAAAACTGAAATACCTTGATTAACTACTTCACCATTCCTATTAAATTTCTTTCCTAATGATTCCATTACTAATTGCTGGAGATATTTACTAAATACCTGTAACCTATCTCTATAAGGTAATACGACCATATCTCTCTTTCCAATACCATCCCCAGTTAAATACCATGCGGATGATAATAGTGCTGCTGGATTATTTTTAAAATCACTTATACGTGTGGCTTCATCCATTAATGATGCACCTCTAATAAATTCAGATATATTTTCATTAATAAGAGCTAATGGAAGTAATCCCACAGAACTTGTAATACTAGTTCTTCCTCCAACCCAATCTTGCAAATTAAATATTTTTAACCAATTTTCAGAAGTGGCTTTTTTAAATAACTTACTATCTTTCATAGTTATAGCTATAGCATTAGAATTCCATTCAAGAGAATTTTTTTCGCAGTGACTTTTAATAATTTCCATAGCAATTCTAGGTTCAGGTGTACCCCCTGATTTGCTTACTACTACAAATAATGTTGTTGATAATTTTTCAGATAATTCTTCTAACTTTTCGCTAATTAAAAATGGATCAACATTATCGATATAAGAAAAATTTAAGCCTCTAGAACATTTCTGCAGTGACTCTGTAATAAGTAATGGACCTAACCCACTTCCACCAATTCCTATCCATAGAACATCAGTATAATGCTGATTATTCTTATTCTTAATATCTCCATTTAAAATTTGTTTTCCAAATTCAGAGATTGCATTAATATCTACGCTAATTTCCTCTCCAATTTTTGAAGAGGGTGAAATTGATGGATTTCTAAGCCAATAATGTCCAACTTGTCTATTTTCATCAATATTTGAGATTGCACCATTTTCTAATTCTTTTATCGATGAAAAAACATCTATAAATTTATCTTCTAAATTTTTTATATCTTTACTTGTGAAATTAATTTTGCTTATGTCTAGCCAAATATTTAATTTTTTATCAAACCAAAGATAATTACAGAATTTATCCCAAGATTTTAAATCTCCATTCATTTTATATATTTGTTTCTTTTATTTATTATTCAATTATATCTATACGAATAGTACATAGATTTGAATCATTTAAATTTGTTTAAATTATTATCTTCAAATAAATATGTTTTTGAATATAAACAATTAAAATTAAGGGTTTTTTTTATTTCATATGAATTTATCATTAAATAAAATAAAAAAATTGGATAGATCCTTTAATTACATAATTTCGCCTGAGATATCTGAATTTAGAAGATTTTTCCCAAAATTAAAAATAGGTGTACTTGCTTCTGGGAAAGGAACAAACTTTCAGGAATTAATTAATCTCTCAGAAAAAGAACAATTAGATATAGATATAAAAGTTCTAATAACTAACAAAGATGATGCAGGATGTATAAAGAGAGCTGAAAGTAAAAAAATACCTTACAAAATTATAAGAGGCAAAGACTTTATGCAAAAGGAGGCATTTGAATTAGAAATTGTAAATACTTTAATTCGTTACGATGTTGAACTTGTGGTTATGGCAGGCTGGATGAAAATTGTTACCCCATTTTTTATCAATAAATTTAAGAATAAGATAATTAATATTCACCCTTCATTACTTCCAGCATATAAAGGTGGTTCTGCGATAAAGGACTGTATATTAAATGGTTCAAAAATAACTGGTTGTTCAGTACATTTTGTTGAAGAGGAGGTAGATAGTGGATCATTGATAATGCAAGCTGCATTGTCAATTAGAGATGATGATGATATTGAATCACTTTCCAAAAGAATACAAATGCTTGAGCATAAAATTTTACCTCACTCAATCTCTCAAGCTGGTTTTTTGATAAGAAGTAATTTTATGGATAATTATTAGTTAAATCAAGACCTTCATCCATTGAAAATCCACTCATAATATTTAAATTTTGAATTGCTTGACCAGTTTGACCTTTTAACAAATTATCAATTACAGATAAAATAATAATCCTTCCATTTCGAATATCAACTTTAACAGAAAGGAAAATTTGGTTTGTATTTTTAACCCATTTTGTTGAGGGGTATGTATCTACAGGTAATACTTTAATATTTTTGAAATTTCTATAATAATTATCCAAAAGAATTCTGCAATCATCAGAAGTTAATCCTGGATCTCTTAATCTCCCATATATAGTCGAATGCATACCCCTTGAAATTGGAACCAAATGAGGTGTAAAAAGCAGTTCAATTTTATTTCCAGAAACTATAGATGCTACTTGCTCGATCTCTGAGGTATGTCTATGGTTTATCAATCCATAAGCTGATAGACCTTCACCACATTCTGATAAGAGTAGCTTTTGGTTTGGTTCTCGACCTCCTCCGGAGGTTCCGCTTTTAGAATCAATCACTATTCCTTCAGGTTCAATAATTCCTTGCGAAAGATAAGGAACTAATGGAATAAGAGCAGATGTTGGATAGCATCCTGGACAGGCAATTAATCTTCCTTTTGAAATGGCTTCATTATTTATTTCAGGAAGACCGTAGACTGCCTCTTTACATAAATCATCATCATTCCTTTTATAAATAGCAGCTTCTTTGGAATATACATTTTTCCATTCATCTAAAGACTTATATCTGTAATCAGCAGATAAATCAATAACTTTAAGTCCTCGATCTAATAATTTCCTTGTCAATGTTGAAGATAGGCCATTTGGTAAGCAAAGCAACGCAACATCTGCATTTTTTGAAATATTATCTACGGAAATTTCTTCAATATAAGGATCATTATCTAGATAAATAAAAGGAAAATTATCATTCCACTTTGATCCAGATGTTTTATTACCTCCTAAAAATGAAATTTTGTATTTTTTAATTTTCTTTAAGAGATTTACCGCTTGAATACCGCCGTAACCAGTAGCACCTACTATTGCAACATTCATTTCTTAGAATTGGCAGACTTTGAGATAGGATTATAAAGTGTTGAATTTAAGTTAACTAAAACACTATTTTTCTATATTGATAGGAATAATGAAAGAAACAAGTCCCAAATCAAATAATGGAACAATTTTGGATATAAATGAATCTTTTAACATTGAATTTGATCCTATCAGCGATGCTTTGGCAGCAATAAGAAATGGTGAATGCATAATTGTTGTAGATGATGAAAGAAGAGAAAATGAAGGAGATTTAATATGTGCGGCTCAGTTTGCAACCCCACAGCAAATTAATTTTATGGCTACTGAGGGACGTGGTCTTATATGCCTAGCAATGCAAGGTGAAAAACTTGATTCTTTAGATTTACCATTAATGGTAGATAGAAATACAGATGAAAATCAAACAGCTTTTACAGTATCAATTGATGCTGGACCTGAAAATAATGTTACTACCGGAATTTCCGCTGAAGACAGAGCAAAGACAATACAAGTTGCTATAAACCCAAATTCAAAACCTGATGATTTAAGGAGGCCAGGACATATTTTTCCATTAAGAGCTAAAAAAGGTGGAGTATTAAAAAGGGCAGGTCATACCGAAGCGGCAGTAGATATTGCCGCAATGTCGGGTCTTTATCCCGCTGGAGTGATTTGTGAAATACAAAATCCTGACGGTTCTATGTCAAGACTTCCACAACTTAAAGAGTATGCAAAACAGTGGGGAATGAAATTAATATCCATAGCTGATTTAATAAGTTATCGGTTTCAAACTGAGAGATTTGTATTTAGAAAATCTGATGCTGTTCTTCCAAGTATTTTTGGTAATTTCAAAGCTTATGGATATGTTAATGAACTAGATGGTTCAGAACACGTCGCATTGGTTAAACAAAAATTATCGAAATTAAGCGAACCTGTACTAGTAAGAATGCATTCAGAGTGCTTAACTGGGGACGCATTTGGATCATTACGTTGTGATTGTAGACCCCAGTTAGAGGCAGCTTTATCAAGAATAGAAAAAGAAGAAGAGGGGGTTGTTGTTTACTTGAGACAAGAAGGCAGAGGTATCGGTCTAATAAATAAATTAAAGGCTTATAGTTTACAGGATGGTGGATTGGACACTGTAGAAGCTAATGAAAGATTAGGTTTTCCTGCTGATCTCAGAAATTATGGAGTTGGAGCACAGATATTAACCGATCTAGGGATAAAAAAACTAAAATTACTTACAAACAATCCAAGAAAGATTGCTGGATTAGGTGGTTATGGAATAGAGGTTATTGAGAGAGTTCCATTAGTAATTTGTCCAAACGATAATAATGCAGAATATTTGAGTGTTAAAAAAACGAAGCTAGGCCACATGATTGATGAAGATGAATCTAATTCCAGGAATATCGATCCATTTATATCAATTTTTCTTGACGGAAAATATAAATCTATTGATCTTGTTCCAATAAAAAATAATGTTATTAAATTCTGTAGTGAGCACAACATTAAAATTAAACTGGAAAGTACTCCAAGATTATTGGCTTTTTGGAATCGACCAAAATTAGTTTGGCGAATTTTACATGATCAAAGCAGGATAAATTCCAACATCTCTGATGATGAAATAAAGAATATAGAATTATTTATCCAGTTTTTATCCAATTATGAAAATAGTTCAAAGATTGGAATTATTGTTTCTAGGAACATTGAACAAGCATTACACCCAAAAAGTAGCATTAAATTAATCAATACTAAATTTACTATTAATAATGAAATTTTATATTCGTCTACAAGAAAATTTAATCTAGATAAAGAGACATTTAGTATTGTTTTTGAAGGCTAAATTACTATTGTAAAGTTGCTTTTAGAATTTTTGAACCATTAGTAAGCTTTAGTACTACATCCATATCATCAGTTTTACCAAAGACAGTATGAACTCCATCGAGATGAGGCTGTGGTTCATAAACTATGAAAAACTGACTACCGCCTGTATCCTTTCCTGCATGAGCCATAGAAAGGGAGCCTTTTAGATGCTTATTAGAATTAATTTCACATTTAATATTATATCCAGGCCCTCCAGTTCCAGGCATACCAGATGCTCCATCACGAGTATTTGGACAGCCACCCTGAGCCATAAATCCAGGAATAACTCTGTGAAATGTTAGACCATCATAAAAACCATCACTAATCAGATTCGTAAAGTTTTTAACTGTATTGGGTGCGTCATCGGAGAAAAATTCAATATTAATGTTCCCAACCTCTGTTTCAAATAATGCCGTTGTCATGTTTTATATGTTGAATAATTATTTGATATTTTAATAGCTAAAGCAACTTTTCAAGGTTTTCCTTAATGGTATTTATATCAATGTTATCTTTATTACTATTTTTGTCTTCCTCCCAATTTTCAACTTCTAGGTTTTTTTGTGGTGGTGAAATTAATAACCTATCTTCTACGGTCTTAGGAACGAAATTCTTTTCTACTAATTTGTATTCATAATCTAATTTAATACAGAATTCTTTTATTTCCTCTATGTTGATCATTTCAACAGTTGGTAAAGGAAAATCTTGAGCTTCTAGTAAACCACAATATCTTGTTGCGTCATCTTTATCCTCAAACATAAGAACTATGGTCCTTCCTTTAAGTTCAATTGAATGAATTCCTTCTTTATCTGTTCCTGAATTATATAAAAGAACAAATATGTTCATAAGTATTGATTTTTCTATTAATATAATATTTGATTAAGAATCAGAAAGTGATAATTCTTGTAATCTTGTATATAAAGCAATTTCTTCATCATTAATATCAGCAGGAATGACAACCAAGATTTCAACATATTGATCGCCAACATTATCTTCGAATGTTAAACCCCGACCTTTCAAACGTAACATTCTACCCGTAGATGATTTTGGTGGCACTTGAAGTGTGACATTTCCATCAAGGGTAGGTACCTCTACTGCACAACCAAGAAGAGCATCATGTGGAAATAACTCCAATTTATAAAGAACTCTTAATCCATCAATTCTTAAACCGCTTTCGGTTTGAACTTTTAACTGTAGATAATGATCTTTGCCTCCTCTTGCAATATTTTCAAGTCTTAATCGCCATCCATCTCCAGCAAAAGGAGGAGTATCAACTTCTACTACGGTTTCATCTTCAAGCTCTATTAAAATTGATGCTCCATTTAAGGCCTCATCAGGAGTTAATTCAATAACTGTTTCAATATCTTGATGGAGTTTAACTAGAGGCGGCTCTTCTGGAGAAGTTGTAGGATATTCATAATAATTAAATTCATCATTATTTGTATTTGTAGATTCATCATTAATTATTTCATTATCATATTCCTCGTAATTCTTTGGTGAGTATTCATATCCAAATAATGAATCAAGATAATCTTGAAAATCAGGAAAACCTGTCTTGAAATTATTATTTTCGTAATTATCCTGGATAACTTCATCTGAAATATTTTTTCTTTTATTAGGGTCACGTAAATATTCGTATGCTTCGTTAATTAATTTAAATCTTTCTTCAGCATTAAGATCATTTTTATTTAAATCAGGATGCCATTTTCTTGCTTCTCTTCGGAAGGCCTTTTTAAGTTCTTTATCATCGAAATCAGTGGATAAACCCAAAATCGACAAATAGTCTTTTTTAGAGGAAGTAGTCATTGTCCCATGGATCATCGTCCCTAGAATTACCATACCTCGAATTTCTATAATTTCTATTCATTTGGTTATCCCAAGGGTCATCATCCCAATAATCATCTGAGAAGAGCTCATCCTTTAATGATCCAAATGTGTTTTTAATGCTCTGCAAGGGGTTATTATCAGTTTTCTTTTCTGAAGCAAATTTTCTGTTTAAGCCGAATAATGCTTCTTGAAGAGCGCTTACTGAAATTTCTAATTCTTGAGGATCATCGTCATCTATATAGTCTTCAACATCTTGAATGGCTAATTCAACAGCTCGCATTTGCCTTTCAGCCCCATAAGGTCCAAATTCTAATGAAGCATCCCTTAGTCTTCTCTCAGCTTGAGCAATAAGAGTTAAAGCACTATTTTTTCTATCAATTACAGATCTTCTCTTTCTATCTTCATTAGCTTTTACTTTTGCTTCTTCAATTATCGAATTTATTTCTTGTTCATTTAAATTAGAACCTCCAGAAATTGTAACTGTTTGCTTTCTTCCAGTGGTTCGATCAGTTGCACTAACTTCTAAAAGACCATTAGCATCAATATCAAAAGCTACCTGTACTTGAGGTATCCCTCTTGGAGCTGGAGGTATTCCTGATAGTCTAAATTTACCTAGTGATTTATTTTCAGATGCTAAAGGCCTTTCCCCCTGCCGTACTTGAACAACAACTGATGATTGATTAGCTTCAGAAGTACTAAAAACATCAGATTGTCTAACTGGTATTGGAGTATTACGAGGAATGAGTACCTTCATAAGACCACCAATAGTTTCTAAACCTAAAGATAAGGGAGTAACGTCATTTAGCAGTAAATCCTGTAAATCACCACTAATAATTCCAGATTGTATAGCAGCGCCAACTGCTACGACTTCATCAGGATTTACAGATTGGCAAGGATCATTTGGAACAAGAGTCTTTACCAGTTGTTGAACCATTGGAATTCTTGTGCTCCCTCCTACAAGAACTACCTCATCAATATCATCTGCATTCCATCCAGAATCGTCTAATGCTATTTGCACAGGTTCTAGTAATCTATCAAGTAAATCTTGTGAAAGTGATTCAAATATTTTTCTATCTAAGGTTTCTTCAATATGTAATGGACCCTCTTTATTTGTTGTAATGAATGGTAAAGATATTTTTGTTTTTTGTAATCCTGACAATTCACATTTAGCTTTTTCAGCAGCCTCGGTTAATCTCTGTAAAGCTTGTCTATCCCTTCTTAGATCAATATCATGTTTAGATAGAAATTTTTCTGCAAGCCAATTAACTATTTTTGAATCAAAATTGTTTCCACCTAGCTGTGTATCACCACAAGTAGCTTTAACATCAAATACACCATTAGAAATTTTCAATAATGAAACATCAAAAGTTCCTCCTCCTAAATCAAAAACTAATACATTATTAGAGGAACTTTTTTCAAAACCATATGCTAGAGCAGCAGCAGTAGGTTCATTTAGAATTCTATCTACCTTAATACCAGCTAATATTGCAGAATCCTTTGTAGCTTGCCTTTGAGATTCATTAAAGTAAGCAGGGACTGTAATAACCGCAGAATCAACAGTATCTCCTAGATAAGTTTCAGCATCATTAATTAATTTTCTAATCAATGAGCTCACTAATTCTTCTGGTGCATACTCTCTTTCTGTATTTGGACTAAGAACCCTGACGCTTCCATTGGTATTAGCCTTTACGTTATAAGGAACAGAAATACTATTCTCATCTAATTCATCCCAGTCACTACCAATAAATCTTTTTAGGTTATAAAAGGTATTCTTAGGATTTAGAACAAGTTGTCTTCTAGCTTGGTCTCCTATTACTATTTCCTTGTCTTTTGTAAATCCAACTATTGAAGGTGTAGTTCGTGATCCCTCAGAATTTGCAATAACAATTGGACGACCAGCTTCTATAACTCCCACTACAGAGTTAGTAGTACCTAAATCAATTCCAACTATTTGCCCCATGATTTTAGATTGCTAAATTAAAGCAAAATTTACTAATAATTTAATTAATTTTTACCTAAGATATTTACATATAATAGTAAAAATCAAATATTTTCAACTTAATTTAAATAAATAAGATTATTTCTAACTTGTCAAAAAGATTACTATCTATTTTAAAAGATTCATTAATGACAAAGGTGTTGATGTAGTTAACCAAAATAAACTAATATAAAACGGAGAGAGAGGGATTCGAACCCTCGATAAAGTTGCCCCTATACAGCATTTCCAGTGCTGCGCCTTCAACCACTCGGCCACCTCTCCCAAGATAACCATTTTAACCCTTAATCATCCCATTATAGAGGAAAGTTATTTGAAAAAGACTTTCACAGTCACTATTAAAAATAAGGAAACCGGAAAGGTCTACCAAGAGGAAGTTAATAGCGATGAGTACATACTTAAGGAATTTGAAAAAAAAGGTTTCAAACTTGCTTTTTCATGTAGAAATGGTTGTTGTACAAGTTGTGCAGTTAAAATAATATCTGGTAGTTTGCAGCAACCTGAAGCCATGGGTGTATCTAAAGTCTTAAAAGATAAAGGTTATGCACTGCTTTGTGTAGCCAAAGCAACTTCAGATCTTGAGGTAGAAACTACATATGAAGATGAAGTTTACGATTTACAATTTGGACAATATTTTGGAAGGGGAAATACAAGAGTTGCTCCACCCTGGGAGTTTGAGGAAGATTAATTATCATGTTTGAATTAAGTGAAATAGATGAACTTGCAAATCAAGTAAACTTATCCAGTTTGTACGAAATAGCCAAGAATTCCGCTAAAATTGGTAATGAAATTTTAAAAGTTAATTACAATAAAATTCAGAAAATATCATCAAAGGGTAGGAAGGGTGATTTAGTTACCAATGTAGATTTGGAAGTTGAAAATAAAATAAAAGAATATTTATTAGAAGAGACACCAAACATATCTATAAATGCAGAGGAATCGGGTATATTAACCAAATCTTCGGATTTAACGTGGTGTGTAGACCCATTAGACGGTACAACAAATTATTCCCATGGATATCCTTTTTTTGGGACTTCTATTGGTCTTGTATATAAAAACAAGCCAATTATAGGCGCTATATCAGTACCTTATTTAAATGAACTATATTCAGCCTGTATAGGTTTAGGCTCATTCTGTAATAATAGTGAACTTAAAGTATCGAATCCTTCTAATCTTTCTGATAGTCTACTTGTCACTGGTTTCTCTTATGACAGATTTGAGACGGAGGATAATAATTATGCTGAATTTTGTTATTTAACACATAAAACTAGAGGTGTTAGAAGAGGAGGTGCAGCAGCAGTTGATCTAGCATTTGTTGCTGCAGGTAAGGTAGATGGATATTGGGAAAGAGGATTGGAGGTATGGGACCTAGCGGCCGGTGCTATCATTGTTAAAGAGGCTGGTGGTATTATTTCTGATTATCCATCAGGAGAATTTAATTTAAGTTCAGGAAAAATTTTAGCTTGTTCTCCCAGCCTTGAGAATGAATTAAAAAATGAACTAGATAAAGTCTCTCCATTTAAAAAAAATCTCTATAGCTAAAATTAGTAAAATATTAAAATGACAGATATAAAGGAAATTAAATTAGTCGACGTAAAAAATAACTCAAACATAATAAATAATTTAAATAGTATTTATAAACTATGGGGATATGAAGAGGTTTCACCCTCATTTATAAATACTTTAGAGACCATAAAAGGGCGTGGCGTTATTGACGAAAGTCAGGTTGTAGGAATAGTAAGTAATAATTCATTATGTCTTAGGCCAGAAATGACAACATCTATTGTTAAATTGTCATCTACTAGATTAATAAATAAGAAAAGACCTATAAGATTATTCACCAATGGAATGGTTTTTGATAAAAAACAAAATAATAAAAATTCATTTAAGTTACAAGAAAAATTGCAGAGTGGAATTGAATTAATTGGATATGATACAAAATACCCAGAAATTGAAGTTATCAATATTTTGTTTGATTCAATCGATAACATTAACTTGAAGGATGGTTGTAATTTATTTCTACTAGTAAGCACCACAAAAATAATGGACTTGATACTGAACAAATATAAGAATAATAATTTTGAAGAAATCAAGAAAAGTCTGGTTAATTTTGATCAAGATAATTTATCTAAATTAGGAATAGATGAAGATGATAAATATATTCTTAAAGATCTTTTATTCACACGAGGAGAGCCAATTGCAATATTAAAAAAATTAAAAACCACATATGGTACTAGTAAAACATTAGATGACTTAAATTTTTTATTTGAAACATTATCAAAAATATCAAATAAATATGGTGTTAAATTACAACTTGATCCCACTTTTCAACCTCACTTGAATTTATATGAAGGAATAGTTTTTCAACTAATAGGGGAAAATGGTAAAAATAAAAGCGTCATCGCAAAAGGCGGCAGATATGATGAGCTAGTAAGATCATTTAGTCCTAATGAGAAAATATTTAATGGGATTGGATTTACAATTTCAGTAGACATTTTAAGAAATTTAATTAACGAAGAAAAGACAGATAAAAAAAAGATTCTATTGATGTTTAAAGATTCTTATTTGTTAGAAAAAGGTATGAATGAACAAAAAGCACAGCAGAAAAAAGGAAATATTGCTGTCTTACATTTAAATCCATGTGATGACTTGACTAAAGCTAATAAAATTATGAAAGAAAACAATTGTAGTGAGATTTTGTGGATTAATTAAACCCTTTTAAAAGGGTATTTAGGTTTTAAAATTCAAATATTGTTCGGACAATACTCCTAATTAAACTTGATTAACAAGTTTTTAAGAAATATTATTTAATATGTTTGATTTTTTTTTAAATGGAAAAAGGCGAAATTCGTATTAATACCGAAAATATTTTCCCAATTATCAAGAAGGCCGTATATTCTGACCATGAAATCTTTTTAAGAGAACTTGTTAGTAATGGTGTTGACGCAATTAGTAAAAGAAGAATGGCCTCTATGGCAGGTGATTGCGAGAATACTGAGGAGGCTCAAGTAAAAATAACAATTAACCGTGATAAAAATACATTAACAATATCCGATAATGGAATTGGAATGAATGATGAAGAAATTAAGAAGTACATAAATCAAGTTGCATTTTCCAGTGCTGAAGAATTCCTAACAAAATACAAAAAAGATAATGATGAATTTATAGGTCATTTTGGACTTGGTTTTTATTCAAGTTTCATGGTGGCAGATAGAGTTGATATATTAACTAAGTCGGCAATTGGGGATACAAAAGCTTTCAAATGGTCTTGTGATGGATCGCCAAATTTCACGTTAGAGGAATCAGAAAGAGAGACAATTGGTACAGATGTTATTCTTCACCTACTTGAAGATGAAAAAGAGTTTATCGAGCCTGAAAGGATTAAATCACTAATAAAAAAATATTGTGATTTTATGCCAATAGATGTCTTACTAGAAGGAGAGACAATCAATAAGAAAAATCCTCCTTGGAGAAAACAACCTAGTGAATTAAAAGATGAAGATTATATTGAGTTATATAAATACCTTTATCCTTTCCAGGGAGATCCACTGTTATGGATTCATCTAAATACAGATTATCCATATGACATACAAGGGATATTGTATTTTCCTAAGTTGTCAGGTAGAGCTGATTGGGAAAAGGGAGAAATTAAACTATTTTGTAATCAAGTATTTGTAAGCGATTCAATTAAAGAGATAGTACCAAAATACCTTTTACCTCTAAGAGGGGTTATTGACTCTACAGATATACCTCTAAATGTTAGTAGAAGTGCATTACAAACAGATAGAAAAGTAAGGTCTATATCATCATTTATCTCAAAAAAAATCGCTAATAAACTGAAGGATTTGATAAAAAATTCTCCAGAATTTTATGCAGAAATTTGGGATTCAATCTCTGCTTTTATTAAAATTGGTGCTATCGAAGATGAAAAATTTTCTGATTTAGTCAATAACAGTATTATTTTCGAAACAATAATAAATTCGGAGAAAGATGTTACTAAAGATATTAAAAATAAATCCCTCATCAAGTCCAATGATAAATATTTCACAACTCTCGCAAATTACAAAGAACGAAATAAATCAGCTGATTCTAAAAAAATAATTTATTGTTCAGATCTCATTGCGCAGTCTAGTGCATTAAAAATCTGTTTATCTGATGATAAAGAAGTTATTAAATCAGATCCCTTAATTGATGCACAATTTCTTCCATGGTTTGAAAGTAAAAATGAAGATTATCAATTCCAAAGAGTAGATTCAGAAATAAATGAACTAGAAGATAAAGAATCTAAAGAAATTGTAGATAAGGACGGAAAATCAAATACAGATAATCTTAGAGATACCATAGTTAAGGCCCTCAACAATGAGAAAGTAACAGTTAAAGTGCAATCACTTTCAAGTAAAGATGCTCCACCAGCGATGATCTTGCTTCCAGAACAAATGAGAAGAATTAATGATATGGGCGCTTACATGGAACAAAAGATGCCTGGCTTACCTGAATATCATGTGCTCTTGGTTAACAAAGAACATCCACTTATTGTTGGTCTTAATAAAATTACAGGCAACAAAATAATTATTAACGAAAAAGATCCTACTGAGAATCCATTGGCATCTAAAATTGCTAATCATGTTTACGATATGGCTAAGCTTTCCGTTGGTGGATTAGATCAAGAACAGATAATTAATTTACAAAATAATAATGCTGAATTAATTTCAGAATTACTTAATTCAACAAATTGAGTCATGTGTTAAAATTTTTAAAGATATAACTCAATAAATATGTCAAGGGTTTGCGAACTGACCGGTGCAAAAGCTAATAACGGAATGGCAGTGAGTCACTCACATATTCGTACAAAAAAATTGCAACAAGTTAATCTCCAAAAAAGGAGACTTTGGTGGGAAGAAGGCAAAAAATGGGTGAATATTAAAATTAGCACCAAAGCACTAAAGTCTATACAAAAAGTAGGTTTAGATAAATTTGCTAAATCTAATGGAGTTGATTTAAAAAAATTCTAAATTTGATGAGAAATTTAGTTGTAGGAATATCACTATCTTTTATTTTTTTATTTAATTGTAATTCAGCAATCGCTTTTGACTATGCTCCTGAAGTTGGAGATATTGCTCCAAACTTTCAATTAGAAGGTTTTAATAAAAACGCAAAATCAAAAAATATTTGGGAATTAAATGATTTTCAAGGTAAGTGGCTTGTTATGTATTTTTATCCAAAGGACTTTACTGCAGGTTGCACTCTTGAAGCTAAAGGTTTTTCAGAATTAAAAAAAGATTTTTCAAAATATAATGCCGAAATTGTGGGTATTAGTGCTGATAATCAAGATTCTCATGAAAGTTTCTGCAGCGAGAAATCTATAAACTACACATTATTATCCGATCCTGAAGGAATTATTAGCGATAAATATGGTTCTTGGATTCCTCCATTTTCAGACAGAAATACTTTTTTAATTTCTCCAGAAGGGGAAATTTCTTATAGATGGATAAGTGTTTTACCTATAAATCATGCCAAAGAAGTACTTAATGTTCTAAAGAAAAAAGTATAAATTTTGCACGAACTTTCATTTGGAACTTGGCTAATTCACATCTCTTCGGTCATTGAATGGATATTTACCATCTTTTTTATATATAAAATTTCTACATATAAAGAATACAATTTGTTTTTTTGGTTAAGCTTAGCTATGGTTCCAAATTTAATAGGAGCCATGTGCGCTATTACCTGGCATATCTATGATAATCAAGATGTATTGTATGGATTAGTAACCCTTCAAGGGATATTTACCTTTATTGGAAATTCAACATTAGCTCTCGCATCATTCACTATTTTTAAAAAAGAAGAGACTTATGAATGATATATTTTTTAAATTTATAGAAAAATTAGGTTCCATCGATAACACATTATTGTTCGCAGTATCGATAATTCCATATGCAATATTTTTGTTTTACTTATATAAAATAAAAACTGTTAATATTTTTGTAAAAACAGGCTTTTCCTTAACTGTTTTATTCGTATTCATAACTATATTGGTATCTATTTTCACACTAAATTACTATGATAAGACTCTGGTTGAGGTTGACTTCCTGCATGGCTTTGCAGAATCCTTTCTAACTATAAGTGATTTTGTTATTTTGCTTGGATTTATAAAGTTGTTAAATAGCTTAGAAGTAAACAACTCTTAAGACCTTTTACAATTTTTTGTTTTTTAGGTAAAAGTATTAGAGAATATATGAAAATAACGATTTTTTATGATTACTACATTATTTGCAGCTGCAGATCCAGCAACTTTTTCATGGTCTCCAAAGTGTGCCGTCGTAATGATTGCATGTAATGTTTTTGCTTATGCAATTGCTAGAGCAACAATAAGAAAACCTAATGAAGGTTTTGAAATACCTAATTCAAAATTCTATGGTGGTTTAAGTCACGCATCAGTTGTAGGTGCTAATTGCCTAGGTCATATTTTCGGAATTGGAGCAATCTTAGGATTAGCCTCACGTGGTGTTTTATAAAAATTAATTAATTAAATTTTTAATTATCTAACTTAAATTTTTTAACTATTTTATCTGCCATCTGATCAGGCATAAGTCCTAATTTTTCTTTACTCTGATCAGGTGAAGCATGATCAACTAAAACATCAGGTATACCTATTCTGTATACCGGAATAGTTAGTTCATTGTCGTTAAATAATTCAACTATAGCGGAACCAAATCCACCTATTAAGGTTCCCTCTTCCATAGTTACTACTTTTTGAATCCTACTTGCTAAAGGCATAATAAGATTTTTATCGAGAGGTTTTACGAATCTTGCATTAACAATACATGAATTAATGTTCAAATTTTTAAGGATCTTTGATGTTTCGATAGCTGAAGCCACCATTGAACCATAAGCAATAATTAAAATATCCTCCCCTTCTTCAAGTATTTCAGCTTCTCCTATATTCAAAGGTTCCCACCCTTCATCCATAACAGCCACCCCTAATCCAGAACCTCTGGGGATTCTTAGAGCTGTAGGACCCTTATGGTTAATTGATGTTATTAACATTCTCTGTAATTCAGACTCATCTTTTGGTGCCATCAATACAAAATTAGGTATAGATCTCATATAACTGATATCGTACTGACCTTGATGAGTAGGACCATCAGCCCCAACAATTCCAGCTCTATCAAGTACAAACGATACAGGTAAATTTTGTATCCCTACATCGTGAATTAATTGATCAAAAGCACGTTGGAGAAAAGTACTATAAATTGCTACAACAGGCTTAAGTCCATCGCACGACATTCCTGCCGCAAGAGTAACTGCATGTTGTTCCGCTATTCCTACATCGATATATTGATCTGGAATATTTTTTTGCAATATATCTAAACCAGTACCTGTGGCCATTGCTGCTGTAATGCCAACAACTTTGCTATCTTGTTCACATATCTTCAATAAGGTTTGACCAAATATTTTACTATAACTAACTGGCTTAGGTTTCTTTGATGGTATAGATTTACCAGTTGTAAGATCAAATGCAGACTGTGCATGATATCCAACCTGATCGGCTTCTGCATATGGGTAACCTTTCCCTTTTGTTGTGACAACATGGACAAGTACAGGTCTTTTAAGTTTATGGGCAGCGTTAAAAGTCTTAACTAAGTTACTAATATCATGACCGTCAATTGGACCCATATATGTAAATCCAAGTTCTTCAAAAACAGCTCCAACTTTAGGCACAGATAGTCGTCTAACGCTGCCTTTAATATTTTTGATTTCTTCTGGAATATCCTTACCAATCAAGGGAATATTTTTAACACTTTCTTGTACACTATCGGACAAAAACTGCAATGGTGGACTTACTCTTACCTTATTTAAGTAAGATGAAAGGGCTCCAACCGGAGGAGAAATAGACATATCATTATCGTTTAATACTACAACTAAAGGGGTATTTGGTAAGTGACCTGCATGATTTATAGCTTCTAATGCCATTCCTCCAGTTAGTGCTCCATCTCCAATAACAGCGACACATTTATAATTTTCACCTTTTCTATCTCTTGCTATTGCCATTCCTAAAGCAGCAGAAATAGAGGTACTTGCATGTCCAGCACCAAAATGATCAAATTTACTTTCACTTCTTTTTAGATATCCAGCGACTCCATTTTGTTGTCTCAGAGAATCAAATTGACTGAAACGTCCTGTAATTAGTTTATGAGGATAACCTTGATGTCCTACATCCCAAACAACTTTATCAAAATCAAGATCTAGAGTTTGATATAAAGCCAATGTCAACTCTACTACACCTAATCCAGGACCAAGATGTCCTCCACTAGTAGATACTACTTGAAGATGTCTTTCTCTAATTTGACAAGCAATTTCCTCTAATTGTGAAACTGTTAAGCCATGAAGTTGATTTGGATGACTTAACTCACTTAAAAGCATTTAACAAAAATTGGTATCTATATAATCTAAAACGCCGAGGTGCAAAATGAGTATTTTTTTTTAAATAGATCATGTAATGTTTTATTAGATTAATAATTAATGCTAAAAATATGAATATGAATGATTATTTTGAAAAAATACTTCAAGCTGAGGTCTATGAAGTTGCAAAAAAAACACCACTAGAGAAAGCAAGTAATTTAAGTAATACACTTAATAATGAAGTTTTTCTTAAAAGAGAAGATCTTCAAGATGTATTTTCTTTCAAAATAAGAGGTGCATATAACAAGATGAGCAAACTCTCAAATTCGCAGCTTTCTCAGGGAGTAATTACATCAAGTGCTGGCAATCATGCTCAAGGGGTTGCACTTAGTGCCCTTAAGTTAAATTGTAAAGCAACCATATTAATGCCCATTACAACACCACTAGTAAAAGTTAATGCAGTAAAAAATTTAAAAGCGAAAGTTATATTATATGGGGATAATTATGATGAAACTTACAAAGAGGCAATAAGAATTAGCCAAGAAAGAAATTTATGCTTTATTCATCCCTTTGATGATCCAGATGTAATAGCAGGACAAGGAACTATAGCTATTGAACTCGAACAGCAACTTAAGGACAAACCATATGCGATTTATATTGCTGTTGGTGGTGGTGGATTGATATCAGGAATTTCCTCATACGTTAAAAAGATATGGCCTGAAGTAAAAATAATTGGTGTAGAACCAGAAGATGCTGACGCCATGACAAAATCTTTGGAAGAAGAAAAAATTGTGGAACTATCCTCAGTCGGTCAATTTGCAGATGGAGTTGCGGTTAAAAAAATTGGTAAAAATACTTTTGATATTTGCAGAAAATATATAGATAAAATGATTAGGGTTAATACTGATGAAATATGTGCCGCTATAAAAGATGTTTTTGAGGACACCAGATCTATACTGGAGCCTGCAGGAGCATTATCAATTGCAGGAATGAAAAAAGATATATTAAATTCAAATCATTCAAATAGAAAAATGGTTGCGATTGCATGTGGTGCAAATATGAATTTTGAGAGGCTTAGATTTGTAGCAGAAAGAGCAGAACTAGGAGAGTGTAAGGAAGTAATGCTGGCTGTTGAAATTCCTGAACGTCCTGGTAGTTTAATTGATTTTTGTAAGTTACTTGATAATAGAAATTTAACTGAATTTAGCTATAGGATGTCGAATTCTAAGAATGCCCAGATCTTTGTAGGAGTACAAGTCTATGGTGTAAATGATAAAAAAAACCTTTTAGATGTATTTAGAAATTCAGAGTACTCATTTATTGACATAAGTGATGATGAATTATCTAAAAATCATCTCAGACATATGGTAGGTGGTAGATTGCCAAAAAACTTTAAAGAAATGAATAATAGAAACTTTGTAGAGCTTTTATACAGATTTGAGTTTCCTGAAAGGCCTGGCGCATTAATAAACTTCCTAAATAATATGAAATCTAATTGGTCTATAAGCGTATTTCACTACAGAAATTATGGTGCTGATGTAGGTAAAATAGTTATTGGAGTTTTAATAGATAGAAATGAAATTTTAGAGTGGAATAAATTTGTAAAAATTCTAGGCTATAAATTCTGGGATGAAACTCAAAACGATACGTATAAATTATTCCTTGGTGCATCAAATTAATTTAAGGTATCTTAGGAAAGATTTCGGTAATAAAAATCAACCAATCTGATCTTAATAACACGCCAATATCTGATATAGATCTAGTTACTAAAGTTGAAGCTGTTCTATATTTGAAAGGCAGACCTATAACCAAAAAGGATCTTTCAGAAATTACAAATTCTGATATCAATTCAATAAATGATGCAATTAAAGATCTAAAAAATAAATACTCTAATCCCAACTCAGCTATTGAATTAAATGCTGTTAATAACAGTTTTTCTCTAGAACTAAAATCAAGTCTTAATGAATTCGTCGATGATTTACTTCCCTCTGATTTAAAAACATCAGAATTAAGGACATTGGCAACTATTGCAATCAAAAAAAAGATCCTACAATCGGATCTCATACTTCTTCGAGGATCAGGAGCATATGATCATATAAAAGAATTATTAGAAAAGAAATTTATTGTCAAACGGAAGCAAAAAGATGGTAGATCATATTGGTTATCATTATCTGAAAAGTTTTTTCAAACTTTTGCTGTAAGTAATGAATATCTCTCAAATATAGGAAGTAGTAATAAGTAAGCAGCAATAATAACTAAATGTTAGGATGTATTAAATTAAGCAAAAAAAATGTTATCTGAGATTTTTGCAGTTCTGGGCCAAACTTTATCGATTTATTCTTTCATATTGATAATAAGAATTTTACTTACATGGTTTCCAGGTATTGATTGGAGTAACAGTGTTTTGTCTGCATTAACTTCTATCACAGATCCTTATTTAAACATTTTTAGAGGTATTATCCCTCCTATAGGTGGATTTGATATTTCATCTTTACTAGCTTTTTTACTTTTAAATGTTATACAAAATTTAATTACAAATCTCCAGTATGCCAGCTTAGGTTATAGCTGAGTTTATCTATCATCTCCGGAGCCTCTTATATTCCCTTTAGCGGCCCTTAATTTTAATTTTTCAAGATTTTGTAATGCAACATCCTCTAAATTGAAATTTAATTCTGTACAAAGATTTGATACATACCACAAAACATCTCCTAACTCTTTTTTAATACCTAATTTTGATTCGTTATCAAATATTCCGTTTTTATCTCTTATAACCTTTTTTACTTTTTCTGCCACCTCACCAGCCTCTCCAACCAAACCAAGAGTTGGATAAATATTATTTGAGCCTAAATCTGGATATTGTGCTGTTTCTCTTGCTTTTTTCTGATAAGTTTTAAAATCCATGACTTAAATAACTAACTTTGGGTATGGTAAATTTATTTATATCTAGCAATATTATCTATATATGTCGAATATTGATTTAAAAAGAAGAACAAAAATAGTAGCAACTATTGGGCCTGCAACTCAGTCTGAAGAGATAATTACAGATTTAATTAAAGCTGGAGTAACAACATTCAGATTAAATTTCTCACATGGAGATCATAAAGATCATGCCGATAGAATAAAAACAATAAGGGAAGTATCAAAAAAGTTAGATATAGATATTGGAATATTGCAAGATCTTCAAGGACCTAAAATACGATTAGGACGCTTTAAAGATGGGCCAGTAAAAGTTAAAAAAGGCGATAAATTTACACTGACATCAAATGAAGTCGAATGTACAAATACTATTGCAAATGTAACCTACGATAAACTTTCACAAGAAGTTAGCGAAGGGAAAAGAATACTTTTAGATGATGGTAAAATAGAAATGATTGTAGAAAAAGTTGATTTAAAAGCTAATAATTTAGAATGCAGAGTAACTGTAGGAGGGGTTCTTTCAAACAATAAAGGAGTTAATTTTCCAGATGTTCAATTATCAGTAAAAGCATTAACAGAAAAAGATAAAGAGGATTTAAAATTCGGTTTATCTGAAAGAGTTGATTGGATAGCGCTAAGTTTCGTAAGAAATCCATCCGATATAAATGAGATAAAAGATTTAATAAACAAAAATGGGCATTCAACTCCTGTAGTCGCCAAAATAGAAAAATTTGAAGCAATTGATCAGATCGATACAGTATTACCCTTATGTGATGGGGTTATGGTTGCAAGAGGTGATTTGGGAGTAGAAATGCCTGCTGAAGAAGTTCCTCTTTTACAAAAGGAATTAATAAGAAAAGCTAATTCATTAGGTATCCCAATAATTACAGCAACTCAAATGCTTGATTCTATGGCTTCTAACCCAAGACCAACTAGGGCCGAAGTTAGTGATGTTGCTAATGCAATTCTTGATGGTACAGATGCTGTGATGCTTTCAAACGAAACAGCAGTTGGAGATTATCCAGTAGAAGCAGTTGAAACTATGGCAACCATAGCAAGAAGAATTGAAAAGGATTATCCACTTAAGGCTATTGAAAGCCACTTACCCAGTACGATCCCAAATGCTATTAGTGCGGCAGTAAGTAATATAGCTAGACAACTTGATGCAGGAGCTATAATCCCATTAACAAAATCAGGATCTACCGCTCGAAATGTAAGTAAGTTCAGACCACCAACACCTATCTTGGCAACTACTACAGAGAGGAGTGTGGCGAGAAGATTACAACTCGTTTGGGGAGTTACTCCAATAGTAGTTAAAAATGATGAAAGAACAGCAAAAACTTTTAGTTTAGCTATGCAAATTGCTCAGGAGATGGGGATCCTAAATCAAGGAGATTTAGTAGTTCAAACCGCTGGTACATTAACTGGAATTAGCGGCTCTACAGATTTAATAAAAGTTGGTTTAGTAAGAAAGATTGTATCGAGAGGAATTTCAATAGGGGAAATCGGTGTTACAGGTAAAGCAAGAATAATTAAAAATACTCTTGATATATCTTTAATATGCCCAGGAGAAATATTATTTGTTCCCAAGGAATTAATGAAAAATATTCCACTGAGTAAAAATATTGCCGGTATTGTTACCAATCAAAATATAGATGATGTTTATGCTTTGTTTAATAAAAATAATATAAAGATTTCTACAATTTGTAATTTAGAAAATATGGACAATCATCAGATCAGTAATGGCGACCTTATTACACTCCAGCTTAATGAAGGTGTTATATACATGGGACAAATTGAAGATGATGATGATGCAATAGATAAATATAAATATGTCTAGGAATATCTCAATAAAAGAAGCCTTAGGCATGGCCACAAAAACTTTAGTTTCAAACAAATTGAGAAGTTCATTAACCATGCTGGGGATAATTATAGGAAATGCTTCAGTTATAACACTTGTTGGACTTGGTAGAGGTGCTCAAACATTAGCAAAAAACCAATTAAGTAATTTAGGTGCCAATGTTTTATTCATTGTCCCTGGAAATAATGACACAAGAAGAAGAGGTATTTCATTTCCTAAAAACTTAGTTTTAGAAGATGCAGTGGCAATAAGCAATCAAGTACCAACAGTTAAAAAAGTAGCTCCTCAAATCTCTGCTAACGAAATAGTGCAATCAAATTCTAAAAGTTTAAATATATCAATTGCTGGAGTTACTCCTGAATTTCTCGAAGTAAGAAGCTTTGAAGTAGATAAGGGAAGATTTTTATCAAAAAGTGATGTTAATAGTGCAAGAAGTTATGTTGTAATAGGTCCTGATCTTAAAGACGAATTTTTCAAAGATAAATCTTCTTCACTTGGAAAAAAAATCAGAATTAAGGACCACACTTATGAAATTATCGGAATATTAAAACCAAAAGGTGCTGTATTTGGAAGTAATCAAGACAAAAACGCTTATATTCCATTAACCACCATGGTCAATAGGATTACAGGGAAGGACCCGACATATGGAGTAAGTTTAAGCTTCATTAGTGTTGAAGCGATAAATAAAAATGCAACTAGTGCCGCCAAATTCCAGATTACTAACTTATTAAGGCAAAGACATAAAATTATCAGAGATGATGACTTTGCTGTTAGATCACAAGAAGATGCATTGAATATAGTAACCAACATAACAAGTGGACTAACATTCTTATTAGCTGGTATTGGGGCAGTATCTTTAGTGGTTGGAGGCATAGGAATAATGAATATTATGCTCGTTTCTGTAAGCGAAAGAACTGAAGAGATTGGACTTAGAAAAGCAATAGGAGCGAAACAGTCAGATATATTAATTCAATTTTTAATTGAGGCATTGATTTTATCTACAATTGGAGGATTAATTGGAACAACAACAGGATTATCAGGTGTTTTTCTTTTATCACTGATAACACCACTTCCTGCATCAGTAGGAATTACAACCACTTTTTCAACCATGATCATTTCAGGATCAATAGGTTTAATCTTTGGCGTTTTACCTGCAAAAAGAGCTTCTAAATTAGATCCAATTGTTGCATTGAGAAGTTTATAAATAGAATTTATAATAATGCTCAATTTTTACAAATTAATTGAGATACTGGTGAGTCTTCAATTATTAGTAATAACATCAATGTTACCTGTTTATATTCCACTACCTTTTATCTATAAATCTAGTAATAATTTTGAGTTACCTATCACATGGCAAATTCCAACCATAATTTTATTAACACTTATATTCCATAAAAAAGTTGTTTTCAGAGCATTTTCTGTATATATAATTTTGGGGTTATTTATACTTCCTGTCTTTCATCAAGGAGGTTCATTAGGCTATTTGCTCACTCCAAATTTCGGTTATTTATTAGGTTTATATCCATTAATCAAAATAATTGATAATTTAAACAATGGAAATAAAATAAATGCTGGAAACTTTTTAAAAAACGGATTTAAAGCAATAGTTGCCATGCATTTAACTGGAATATTTTACAACTTCATACAAATTATATTCTACAGTCAATACAATTTATTTTTATATAATTTAGGGAAATACTCATTAGGTAAGATTGGATATCATTTTTTAATGCTTTTTCCACTTTTATTACTTATTAAACCTATAGAACGTTTAAAACGTAGCAAATAATGATTATTAATATAAAAACAAAATTATATTTTTTATCTTTAAGTATTTTTATTGTTCTAATAGATCAGTTTACGAAATATTTAATGTTTAATAATAAAAAATTATTTATTAATAATGATTTTCTTTTATTCAAATTAGACTTTGTAAAAAATTACGGAGCAGCATTTAATATATTTAGTGGTAATAGAGTATTTTTATCTTTAATAAGTATTATTTTTACTATATTACTTATTTATTTGATTTTAAGGAAGAATACTTTAAACTCGTTCGATCTATATTCTTATAGCTTTATTCTTGGGGGAACTATTGGTAATGGTATAGATAGAATATATAGAGGTTTTGTACTTGATTTTATAAATTTAAATATTATACATTTTCCAGTATTTAATATAGCTGATATATCTATAAATATTGGTTTTCTTATTTTACTGTATAACATTTTTAAAAATAAAAGATAATATGAATTACTTGAAATTAAAGTATATAAAATATGTAGTTTTGATATTATTTCTTTATATTTTATTTTCCATATTTGTAAGAATAGTAAATATTTATACTCTTTTATTCTTAATTATAATTATTTATACTTTTTATAATATTGATAAACAATTATTTAAAAAAATAGTTTATAAAGTTATATATAAAAATAAAAAAAATACACTTTCATTCAAAAATGCATATGGTGCTGCGAAGATAAGTTTGGAAGGAGTAGAGAAAATTAATAAAAAAATTAACGATAAAGTAAAAGCTGAATTATTAAATTACCAAAAAAATAAACTAGAGTCCCAATTAAAAACAGGAGATTATAAAGTTACTCTTTTTGGAGCAGGTTCCTCAGGAAAAACATCTATAGCAAGATCTTTATTGAAAAATATTGTCGGGCAGACCTCAGCAAAAATAGGTACAACAAAGCAAATTAATAGCTATAAAATTCGTATACCAATTTTAAAAAGAAACATTAATGTAGTTGATACTCCGGGTTTATTCGAACCATCTAAATTAGGAGAAGAAAGAGAAAAAGCAACAATTATACAGGCATCAAATTCTGACTTAGTTCTTTTTGTGTTAGATCAGGACATAAATAAATACGAAAACTATTTGATTAAAGAATTATTAAAATTAAGGAAAAAAATAATAATAGTTCTAAATAAATGTGATTTGAGGTCTAGAGATGAAAATAACCTTATAAAAGAAAATATAATTTCTATAACTTCCGCTAGAAAAAATAAAATTTCAGTCGTTCAAACAATTGCAGTCCCTCAAAAATCTATCTATACAAAATCAGATACTTTAAATTTAGTTCCAGAGGTAGGAAGTTTATTTAGGGAAATAATTGAAACCCTCGATAATAATGGTGAAGAGTTATTGGCCGATAATATTCTTTTTCGCTCCAATAAGTTAGGTATTAAAAGTAAAAATTTCGTACAAGAACAAAGATATTTAATGTCAAATAAAGTGATCAACAAATATATGTGGATAACAGGAGGAGTAATACTAGTAAATCCACTACCAGCTGTTGATTTTCTTACTACTACCTCCGTAAACCTTCAAATGATAATGGAGTTATCAAAAATATATGAAATAAAGCTTACAAAAAAAGATGCAAAAGATTTGGCCAAATCATTGCTAAGTGCATTGGCTAAACAAGGAATACTAAAAGGGGGTCTCGCCATTCTTTCTCCTGCTTTAGCTACAAGCTTGACTAAAATAATATTATCTAAATCTATACAATCAGTTACGGCAGGCTGGTTAATAAGAATAGTAGGACTAAGTTTGATTGAATATTTTAAAAATGATCAAAATTGGGGAGATGGAGGAATTCAAGAAGTAGTAGATAAGATCTACAGAATAAGTAAAAGAGAAGATATTTTAAATAATTTCGTAAAAGAAGCTATTTCAAAAATTGAAATGAAAAAATATTTTAAATCAAATAAAAGTTTGCCTCCATTTACTAATTAATATTGGATAATTGATCATTTAGATAAGTTCTGAAATCAAAGATAGTTATTAATAGTAAATAAGCAATGCAAATAGCTATAGAGATAAACCCTGTTACTATTGCAATAATTTTTGGTCTTCCCATATTCATTAGTTAAGCATCTATAAGTCTCAATAGTTCTTCAATATGAGAATCCTTTGTATTGTAATTTCCCATGACAACCCGTAAAAAATATTTACCTTTAAATTTTGGTCTAGAAAGCATAAAATTATTGTTAATTAGTTCATCAACTTTAGTTTGAGTCCATGCATCAGAGTCTTTTGGATCAAGTTTATTTGGTAAGAATGAAACAATATGAAGAGGACCTGAATATATATCAAATTTTGTTTTACTAATATTTTTTACAAAAAAATCTTTTCTTTCAATAGATGATTTTAATATATTTTCTATTCCTTTGAGACCTAAAAAACGTAACCCAAGCCATAGTTTGATAATCTCTGCAGGTCTAGAACCTTGTATGCCTATTTCTCCTCTATTTATAATATTTTCTTTAGATGATATATATGGTAGTCCAGTATTAAAAGTATTTTCTAAAGTACTCATATTTGAAACCAATAACAAAGATGAAGTCTTTGTAATGCCAATAATTTTTTGTGGATTTATCGTTATCGAATTAGCCTGATTAATATTATTTAGGCCTTCTATTGGAATAGAAGTTATTGCAAAAATCCCTCCAATTGAACCATCAATATGTAACCATATGTTTCTTTGCTTACAGATTTCACTTATTTCTTTAATAGGATCAATAGCTCCTCTTACAGTTGTCCCAAGGGTGGCAACGATAGCAAATATTTTTTTATTATCTATTGAACATTTATCTAAAGACTTTCTCAGATCGTTTATCTCCATTCGACCTTGATTATCAGTTTTAATCCTGACAAGATTACTAGTATCAAGACCCATTACTTTTATACATTTAACGAAAGAAGAATGAGCATCTTCACTAACAAGTAATACAGAATTAGGATTTGTACCTAATCCAGCATTATTTCTAGCTGCAATAAGTGCATTCAGATTACTTAATGTACCTCCGCTAGCAGCTATACCTCCTGAGAAATCATTAAACCCAATTTTCTTGGCGAACCATTTGCATAATGATTCCTCGAGCAAGGTTAAACTTGGTGATAACTCGTAGGCGAGAAGATTATTATTTAAACCAGCAGCAATTAAATCTCCCAAAATAGAGAAAATTAAAGGTGGGGGATCAAGGTGAGCTAGCGAACCAGGATGAACGGGATTAAATGAATTATTCAAAAGAGATTCAATATCAGAAAACAAATCTTCCTCAGAGTTACCATCTTCCGAAGGCATAATACAATTAAAACTCTCATCAAAAGGTAAAGGACCATTTTTATCAGCTTTAGAGAACCAGTCACAAAGAGTTTGACTTGCTCTATTCAGAAGAGTAATCAATTTGTCATTAGTCCCTAAATTTGAGGGGAAATATATATCTTTATTATTAATTAAATCTTCAGCCATCAGATAAGATATCTATTAATAATTCTATTCTCAATATTGGTAAATGAGATATATTTTTGAAAATGGAAATAGTAATGAAGAACAACAAAAAAAAACAAATGATTCAAAATACACTTTGTGGATGAATTCGATATTAAGAAGATCCAAAGAAATTGGAAAAGTTGAGCTACCAATCTGTTCAATAATTTTAGATGAGAGAGGAAGATGTATCGGGAGAGGCGTTAACAGAAGGAATATAAATAAAGACCCATTAGGTCATGCTGAGATAATGGCACTTAGGCAGGCATCACTAATAAAAAATGATTGGAGATTTAATGAATGTACTATTATCACAAATTTAGAACCTTGTACTATGTGTTCTTCTGCACTTATTCAGGCACGGATGGGTAAAGTTATTTTCGGGGCTTACGATAAGAAAAGAGGTGGCTTGGGTGGTTCAATTGACCTATCAAAACATGAAAGTGCTCATCACAAAATGGAAATAATTGGAGGTATCCTAGAAGATGAATGCAGTCAAATTTTACAAATTTGGTTCAAAAAGTTGAGGACTCAAAAATAGAAAATTTCTTTAGTTCGGTATCAAATAAGTTCAATAATCTATCAACATTCTCCTCACATGAATTAAAACCCATTAGTCCTACACGCCACACCTTTCCGGATAATTCTCCAAGTCCATTTCCTATCTCAATTCCAAAGTTTCTTAAGAGATGATTTCTAAAAGCATCCCCATCAACTGCTGGAGGTATTTTAACTGTGGTTAAAGTTGGCAATCTATAATCCTCTGATACATGTAATTCCATTCCTAAACTTTCTAAACCATTCCACAATTTTTTAGCATTATTATTATGTCTATTCCAAACATTTTCTAAACCCTCATTTGCAATTAATCGTAAACCTTCACGAATAGCAAAATTCATATTTACGGGAGCAGTATGATGATAAACACGATCAGAACCCCAATATTTATTTAATAGAGATAAATCTAAATACCAGTTTGGTACTTTTGTTTTTCTTGAACTTAGTTTTTCTTCAGCTCTTTTATTCATTGTAAAAGGGCTTAATCCAGGGGGACAACTTAATCCCTTTTGACTACAACTGTATGCTAGATCAATTTTCCATTCGTCTATCAATAATTCTAAAGCACCAAGTGAAGTAACAGCATCAACTAAAAACAAGCAATTATTTTTTCTACAAATATCACCAATACCATCAAGAGGTTGTAAAACACCACTTGATGTTTCAGCATGGACAATAGCAAAAATAGCGGGTTTTTTAGTCTCTATTTCATACTTAATTTCCTCATAAGTAAAAGCTTCACCCCATGGTTTTTCAATAAAGGAAACTTGAGCTTTATATCTAGTTGCCATATCAACTAATCTATCTCCAAAATATCCTTTTTTAGCAATAAGAATTTTTTCGCCTTCTTCAATAAAATTAGCTATTGAAGCTTCCATCGCTGCACTACCAGTGCCGCTCATTGGGAGTGTAAGTCGATTATTGCACTGCCAGGTATATCTTAAAAGTTTCTGAACGTCAGACATCAATGAGATATATGCCTCATCTAAATGACCAATAGGATTTAAAGAAAGAGCGCTTAAGACTTCTGGATGTGCGTTTGAGGGTCCAGGTCCTAATAAAAGTCTAGAGGGAACATAAGTCTTTGAAAAATGAGATAAATTCTCTTTATTTAAAGCCGGAAAAAGTTTTGCTTCTGTCAAAGCATTACATTCAATTACTTTTAAATTAGACTAATATCGTCACATAAGCGATATTTTTTTATAGAAATTAATTCAATTTAAATAATTAAGTAAATAATTATTAAAGTTATGACTTGAAACACTCAAAGAAGACATCTAGTGTTGAAAAAGGTTACGGTTGATACATAATAAGAATCATCAAGTTATTAATTTCATAGAAGGTATCTCAAAAGTTATGTCTAAGTCTCCACAAGATGTTTTAAGTCAAATTAAAGATGAAGGAATTGAACTCATCGATTTAAAATTCACAGACATCCATGGTAAATGGCAACATTTAACTCTTACATCAGACATGATAGAAGAGGATTCATTTACAGAAGGTCTAGCATTTGATGGTTCATCAATAAGAGGTTGGAAAGCAATTAACGCCTCCGACATGTCAATGGTTCCAGATGCAAGTACAGCATGGATAGATCCTTTTTATAAGCATAAAACTCTAAGTATGATTTGCTCTATTCAAGAGCCAAGAAGCGGGGAACCTTATGATAGGTGTCCAAGAGCTTTAGCTCAAAAGGCATTAAAATATTTAGATTCGACTGGTATAGCAGATACTGCATTTTTTGGACCAGAACCAGAATTCTTTTTATTTGATGATGTTAGATATGACTCTAAAGAAGGAGGTTGTTTTTATAGTGTAGATACTATTGAAGCTCCATGGAATACAGGGAGAATTGAAGAAGGGGGAAACCTAGGATACAAAATACAATATAAAGAAGGATATTTTCCAGTAGCTCCAAATGATACTGCCCAAGACATCAGATCTGAGATGCTTCTTCTTATGGGTGAATTAGGTATCCCCACTGAAAAACATCACCATGAAGTTGCTGGTGCAGGCCAACACGAGCTTGGAATGAAATTTGATTCGTTAATAAATGCTGCTGATAACGTTATGACTTATAAATACGTTGTCAGAAATGTTGCAAAAAAATATGGAAAAACAGCAACATTTATGCCCAAACCTGTTTTTAACGACAACGGAACAGGAATGCATGTTCACCAAAGTTTATGGAAGAGTGGACAGCCACTATTCTTTGGTGAAGGGTCATATGCAAATTTATCTCAAACAGCAAGATGGTACATCGGAGGCATACTTAAACATGCACCATCATTCTTAGCATTTACTAACCCAACCACTAATAGTTATAAACGATTGGTTCCAGGATTCGAAGCACCTGTAAATCTAGTTTATTCTGAGGGTAATAGATCAGCTGCGGTAAGAATACCTTTAACAGGACCAAGCCCTAAAGCTAAAAGATTAGAATTCAGATCAGGTGACGCACTTGCAAATCCTTACTTAGCATTCTCTGTAATGATGCTTGCTGGTATTGATGGAATTAAAAATCAAATTGATCCTGGTGATGGAGTAGATGTAGATTTATTTGAACTTCCAGCTGATGAACTTGCAAAAATTGATACAGTACCATCCTCTCTAAATGACTCACTTAATGCGTTAAAAGCAGATAAGGATTATCTATTAGCTGGTGGAGTATTTACTGAAGATTTTATTGATAACTTTATCGATATAAAATACGAAGAGGTACAACAACTAAGACAAAGGCCTCATCCACATGAATTCTTCATGTATTACGATGCGTAAATAAAAAGAAAACAATAGTTTTAATTAATCAATTTGAGAAATATCACAAATTATTCTCAAATTGATTTTTTTTTTGTTGGAATATATATATATAAATCGAAAAATGGCTAGAGAATCTATCTCAAAAATTGCATATAAAACGCTACAACAAAGTAAAAGCATTGCAGGTTTCGCTCACAAACAGATTAGTTCAAGATTAATGAACTTTATTCTTCCTGATTCAAAGCTCGAAAATTTTGATATAGATAGAGTCCTTCTAATGCAAATCCAAAATTCAATGGATATCTTAAGAGAAGAAGATTGGAATGATGCAGAAAAAAATATATATCCAAAAAAATTATTGTTTGACGAACCATGGCTTAGATATCTAACTCAATATCCTAAAATTTGGCTTGATATGCCTAATACATGGGATAGACGCAGAAAACAAAACTTTGATGATCTTCCAAAATCAATTGATAAAGATAATTATCCTCAATATTACTTGAGAAATTTTCATCATCAAACAGATGGCTATTTATCAGATTTTTCAGCTAGCATTTATGACCTACAAGTTGAGATACTTTTCAATGGTAGTGCTGACTCAATGAGGAGAAGAATAATTAAGCCAATAAAAGAAGGACTTGAAATTTTTAGAGATAGAAAAAAAAGTTCTATAAAAATACTTGATGTGGCTACAGGATCAGGAAGAACATTAAAACAATTAAGAGCAGCATTTCCTAAAGAAAAAATTACAGGCATTGATTTATCTGATTCATACTTAAAAGAGGCAAGTAGATATATTTCAGATTTAGATGGAGATTTAATTCAATTGATAAAAGGTAACGCTGAGGAATTACCTTTTGAAGATGATAGTTTTCAATGCATTTCTTGTGTTTACTTATTTCATGAATTACCTAGAACAATTAGAGCTAAAGTATTAAATGAATTTTTTAGAGTTCTTGAACCTGGCGGAATATTAGTTTTAGCTGATTCAATTCAAATAAGTGATTCACCTGACTTTACATCCGTGATGGAAAGCTTCTATAAATCCTTTCATGAGCCTTTTTATAGTGATTATATAAAAGAGGATATAGATTCTAAAATTGAGGATGTAGGGTTTAAAGATGTAAAATCAAATTCCTTTTTTATGACCAAAGTATGGTCTGCTGTAAAGTAAAACAAAAACTCCTATGACCTATTGGGATAAAGATACTATTCAACTTGTTCAAAGTCTTAATGACAAATTAAAGATTGATCATTCTAAATGGCATAAAGATAAAGGAAATAAATATAAACGAGCTGCAGAACTAATTTCGGCTGGATTATGCCATTTAATTATTTCTTGCAATGACAAGGAAACTATTGAATATATAGAAGAAAGTGTTAAATGGTTAAAAGAAATAAACGTAGATCAACCTTGCCCTAGTAAAAATCACCTTTTTAAAGCCAACTGAAGCCTATTACCTTTACTACTCCATCTAATATCATCAAAACATTCATTAATAATATATAGGCCGCGGCCATTTACACTACTTATTTTTTTTGGTAAATTGTAGTCTCTTTTTTTTATTTCTAAACCATTACCTTGATCTTGAATTTGCCAAACACACCAATTAGGAGTGATTATTCTTCTTACTCTAATATTTTTTTTAGGATCTAATTTATTTCCATGTTTTACTGCGTTAACTAGAGCTTCATGTAAACCAAGTTTTATAAGATAGCTTGATTGAGAATTTATAATAGGTTCTAATAATTGATCGACAAATTCATTTAACTGTAATGATGATTCGAATTCGTAGTTTGACCAGTTAATTTTTGGTCTTTTAAAAAATCTTTTTAAAATATTTTTGCCCCGAAATAAGGACATAATAATATTTTTACACTATCTTAATTTTAACTTATTAAATACCTCATTTTAAAGAATATTATTGTGTCTCTTTGAAATGGCTGGATGCCGTAGGATGGAGTCCATAAGTCTTACACCTCTTAGTTGATTTATTAAAGGCATATGTCCATCAGGAGCATCCAATGACCAGGAAAAAGATCCAGGATATCTAGTCCATAAGCCCTCTTTTTTCCACCCTATTTTCGGCCACATTAATTCATATTTTTCCCCTACTGATTTTAATATCTTTGCTTGAATTGAAAATCCAAATCTACCAGTAGAATAAATAGTCCATAATCTATCTATTGTTTCTAGATCTTTTCCTGACATATTTTTAACTTCACTGTAGAAAACATATCCTCGTTTTTCAGCTAATTTTCCAGCTAATTTTCGTAAGTAGGAACTTGTTAATCTATCTGCATCTTCAAATTTTTGCTCAACTAACATCAATTGCAAATCTTCATAATTAATATCAATATCTGAATATGTATTAAACCAATTATTGAATATAGAGTTTTCAAAGAATTCTGGCTTAAATTTTTTTAAAACTTGCAATATCCAACCAGCAGCCCAATCATCTCCTTCTCTATCAAACATATCAAAAAGTGATGGGCCAAGATTAAAAATATTTTCGACTTCAGATTCTATTTGAGTTAATGAATTTATTCTTTTTCTTTGATTGGAATCTACAAACTTTTTTATAAGATCTAATGTAGCATTACTATAGTTATCCTGTTCTTTGTTATTCATTTTAAAAAATCAATCTAAAAAAATAAAAACTATCCATGTATTTCAAAAGAAAAGAACTAGAGAAATTTAGATGTTTTAAAGGACCACTTATAGATGTTAGGAGCCCGAGTGAATATTATAAAGGACACATGCCTAATTCTATTAATATTCCACTATTTGATGATGATGAGAGATCTATAATTGGTACAATTTACAAAAAAGAAGGTAGAAAAAAAGCAGTCATAGAGGGATTAAAATTTTTTGAAAAAAAAATGGAATTACTTCTTGATAATTTATTCAAGAGTATTGAGTCTCATACGACTATTCCTAATAAAAATAATGAATTATTTATCAGGATATATTGCTCTAGAGGAGGAATGCGTTCACAAAGTATTGGATGGTTATTAGATAAATTTAAATTAAATATAGTTACACTTAATGGAGGATACAAAATATATAGAAGATGGGTATTAGATAGTTTTTCAAATAATTTGAATTTAGTAGTTATTGGCGGGAAAACAGGAACAGGTAAGACAAGATTATTATCATTACTTGAGCAATATAAATATCAAACTATTGATCTTGAAGGATTTGCTTGTCATAGAGGAAGTACATTTGGAGGTTTAGGAATGAAAAAACAACCCTCAAATGAACAATTTGAAAATATAATTGCAGAAAAATTAAATTCTTTTAAATGTTCTAATAATATTTTTGTAGAAGCTGAAAGTGCAAATATAGGTAAATGTAAAATTCCTCATGAATTCTTCAATCAGATGAAAAACTCTAGGAGGATTGAAATTATAAGGAGCGAATCTAATAGATTAGATGAGTTAATAGATACGTATAGTGTATTTAAAAAAGAGGAACTCCAAGAATCAGTACAAAGGATAAAAAAAAGACTAGGACCGCAAAGAACAAAAATAGCTCTTGAATCAATTCATAATGAGAAATGGGACTTAGTTTGCAGATCAGTTTTAGATTATTACGATAAGTGTTATGAATATGAAAAGGTTGGCAAAACTAATATAAAGATAATAGATTTAACTGATAAAAAATATGATGAAAGTATTCTAGAGTTAATAAACAATGTTTTATAAAATAACTACAAACGAATATGGAAAATATTTCCTAAGATGAAAAATTATCAACCGAATATTATGACAACAAATAAAACTGCAAAAATACAATTTTATGAGGGAACTGATGAACCAGTAGTGCCTGAAATAAGACTGACTAGGAGTAAAGATGGTACCACCGGTCAAGCATTATTTTTGTTTGAAAAACCTCAGGCATTATCTTCAATTACAGACGGTGAAATCACAGGTATGCGGATGATAGATTCCGAAGGTGAAATATTAACTAGAGAAGTTAAAGTAAAGTTTGTTGATGGAGAACCAATATTTTTAGAAGCGGTTTATATTTGGAAGAACACACCAGACTTTGACAGATTTATGAGATTTGCAAATAGTTATGCCAAATCAAATGGATTGGGATATTCTGAAAAGAAGTAAAATATTATGAAAATTGAATAGTTCATCATATTTCAAGTTAGTAGTAATATTAATCGCTCTATTAATAGTATGGACTTTAAGGGATTTTCTCCTACTAATAATTTGTTCTTTAGTAATTTCAAATATTGTATGTAATTTATCTAATCAAATCCAAAAAGGTTTGAAAATTCCTCGATCGATTTCATTGTTTCTTGTATTAGCCGTAATATCAGTAATAATATTTACTATTTTTATTCTTGTATTACCTCCGTTTATAAAAGAATTCAATGAAATACTAGTTGACATTCCAAATGGTTTATCAAAAATAAATATATTGATCAATACAAATCTGAACAAATTTAATAACTTATTTTATGGCGAACAATCAGAAAATGTTATAGACATATTCAGTTTAATAAATAATGTAGTTACCATTCCAGATGTCTCGACTATTGCAAAAGCTTTTCAGGAAAGTTTTAAGAATTTAATTAATATTGCGGGGAATCTAGGTTCAGGTCTTTTGAGATTAATATTCGTATTAGCAGTGAGTTTGATGATTTCTATTGAACCAAAACAATATAAAGAAAATGTACTTCTATTAATACCAAAAAATTACCGTAATAAATTTAGAAATATTCTTGAAAAATGCAATATTGCATTAGCAAATTGGACCTTTTCTATGGTCATAAGCTCATTATCAGTAGGTTTATTATCATTAATAGTTTTATCAATATTAGATGTCAAATACGTTGTCTCAAATGCTTTAATAGCAATGGTTCTTAATATAATTCCGAATATAGGACCAGTTATGAGTGGTATATTTCCAATCTCAATTGCACTACTAGATAATTTTTGGAAACCACTGGCAGTTTTAGGATCATATGTAATCATTCAAAATATTGAAAGTTATATAATAATGCCATCTATAATGAAGAAAAAAGCAAACCTACTTCCTGGTTTGACATTAATATCACAATTTGGATTTACCTTCATTTTTGGTCCATTAGGCTTAATATTATCTCTTCCATTAGCTGTAGTAATACAGGTTTTAATCAAAGAATCATTTAAAGATATTTAAAAACTACTTAATTAATTTTTTATATAAATATGGGTATGAAAAAAGTATAAAGATAGCTAAGGGATGTTTACCTATAGCAAAATATAGAGAACTAAAAGTAAAATGATCGAATAATATTCTTAGCTCAGTAGAAAGATCTATTAAAACTAAAGAAAATAAAATTATCAAATAGTAATTCAATTTCATAGAAGGAGAAGCTTTAGCTCAGTCTTTAAGCAACAAAGATGGAGCCAATAAAATACTTGAATAACTTCCAACAATAATTCCTAATGATAAGGCCAAAGAAAACCAAAACAGCGAGTAAGATCCAAACAAAATTATGCTTAATAAAGGGATAAGGGTTGTAATACTGGTAAAAGTTGTTCTCCTAAATGATTCATTTACTGATAATTGAATAGTTTCGTTATAGCCTTCCTCCTTTGATTTTAAATTCTCGCGAATTCTATCAAAAATAACAACAGTATCATTTACAGAATAACCAGCAATAGTTAACAATGACACCGCAAATAAACTATTTACCTCGACAGATAATAGAATTCCCAACCAGGAAAATATACCGAAAACAATTAATAAATCATGGAATAAAGCTAATAATGCAAATAATGCATATTTTTTATCAAACCTAATAGTTATATATAAAGATATTACAAATAAAGAAACCAACAATGAAGTAATACAATTGGTAAGTAATCTTTTCCCAAGCTTTGGACCAATTAATCTTGAATCCTTACTCTCATAATTTAAAGGTCCAATAATATTATCAAGATTAGTAATTAGATTATTTGATTCTTCGATACTTAAATAAGGTGTTCTTATTGAAATTAATTTATTATTATTTTGGAATTGTAATTTAATATTATTTATAAAGTTTTTATTACTAGAGATCTCTCTTAAATTTTCTAAAACTGAATCAGGGGAAAAATTAGAACATTCTTCTTCACAAAATCTTTCTATTCTTAGTTCATTTCCTCCAACAAAATCCATCCCTAAATTTATAGGTTTCTTATAAGAAGTATTAAAAGATGAATATAATATTCCTAAAAGACTTAACACAATAAGAAAAGTTGAAAAACCAATTATCTTTTTTTTATTCTTTATTAATTCAAGATTGTATTTCATAGGAAATTAGAAATAAAAAATTTAATTTGAAAAATTATTCCTTGGCAGATAGAGATTTTTTTGCCTAAAAGATTGATATGTTGTAAAAAATCGCAAAATAGTTTTAGAACAATTTAATGAGGTAAACAAGCTTATTAAGACTCCAATACCTAATGTTGCCGCAAAACCCTTAACAAAATTTGTTCCTAATAAAAACAATACAAAACAACTTAGAAGAGTTGTAATGTGGCCATCAACTATGGATGAATTAGCTCTTTGAAAACCGCTATCTATAGATCTTGTAAGAGTATTACCATCATATAATTCTTCTTTAATTCTCTCAAATATTAGAATATTTGCATCAACAGCCATACCAATGCTGAGTATAAGCCCAGATATTCCAGGTAAAGTCAAAGTTACAGGAATCAAAGAATATAGGGCTAAATTAAAAAAACCATAAAGTAGTAGAGAAAGAACTGAAACAAAACCTAAAATTCTATAATTAAAAATCATAAATATACCAACAAAAATTAGTCCACTGATAGCTGCATAAAGACTTTTTAAAATATTTTTGGATCCCAACAGAGCCCCTATAGTGTTAGTCTCTACTATTTCAATTGGCAATGGCAATGAGCCCCCTTTAAGTTGAACTTCTAATTCTCTAGCATTTTCAGCACTAAAATTACCGCTTATTGTTGCTGATCCACCTGTAATCCCAGTATTAGCAAACTGATTCCCAACACTAGCTTCACTTATTGATTCGCCATCTAGAATGATAGCCAAAAGTTGATTAGTGCCAGCAATTGACTTTGTAATTTCTGCAAACTTTTCACCTCCCGAATTACTAAAAGTTAATAAAACTTCCCAATTACTATTTGTTTGTTCTTGTCTCCTTCCAGCGTTAATTAGATCCTTACCAGATAAATCAGTTTTAATAAATAAATTTGTAATTTCTTTATCAACATACTTTTTAATTTCAATTAAATTCCCATATAAATCATCATTAGTAAATGAGTAATTTAATTCTTGCCCTATCTCTTTAAGATCATCTTGAATAACTTTTAAGAAATTATCATTTTGACTTTTTTCTGCAGTGGAATATTGTTCGATTAATTCTTTAATACTCAATCTCTGTAGTTGCAGGGTTTTTAAATCTGAAGATGTTCCTTCTTTTTGGGTTCTAAATTCTAATAAAGCAGTCTTACCTAATACCCTTGAAGCAACTAATGGATTTTGTTCACCTGGTAATTCTAAAATTAATTGATCTCCACCGAGGGTTTGCAAATTAGACTCAGAAACTCCTAAATTGTTAACGCGCTTATCTATAACCGAATTAACTGCTTCAAGTTCGTCCCTTGTTACCTTACCTTCCTCTTTAATAATTTGTAGTGTAAGTTGAGAACCCCCTTGTAAATCCAATCCCAACTGTAAGGGATAATTTATTAATAGATAAACAGAAAAAGTAAGTAGAAATATAATAAAAAAAAGCCAACCTTGCCTTCTTTTCATTGTCTAAATACTCCCACTAATTAAATCTTCAACTTTTTCAACTATTTGATGTGGTTGGATTATTGTCAAATTCTCAAGATTTCCATTATAGGGAGTTGGAATATCCTGACTAGATAATCTAATTGGTCGTGCATCAAGATCATCAAAACACTCTTCTGTTATCAAGGCAATTAATTCTGCACCAATACCTCCAGTCTTCATACATTCTTCAACAATAACTACTTTATTTGTTTTTCTTATTGATTTTGAGATGGTTTCCATATCAAATGGTTTTAAACTTATTAAATCTATTAACTCAACATCTATTCCTTTTTTTTCTAATTCTTCAACAGCTTTAAGGCAATGATGTCTCATTCTTGAATAAGTCAATAAAGTAATATCATTCCCTTCTTTTACAACGTCAGCCTGATCTAAAGCGCAAGTATAATCACCCTCAGGTAATTCTTCAGACAAATTATATAGAAGAACATGTTCGAAAAATAGAACGGGATTATTATCTCTTATAGCTGCTTTCATTAAACCTTTAGCATTTGTGGGTGTACTACATGCAACAATCTTTATTCCAGGAACTGCATGAAAATATGCTTCAAGTCTTTGACTGTGCTCAGCACCAAGTTGACGACCAACTCCTCCAGGTCCTCGAACAACTGCTGGTATTTTATAATTTCCGCCACTTGTATATCTAAGCATACCCATATTATTTGATATCTGATTAAAAGCTAAAAGCAAAAAACCCATATTCATTCCTTCCACTATTGGTCTTAAGCCAGTCATTGCTGCCCCCACAGCCATACCCGTAAAACTATTCTCTGCAATTGGAGTATCTAAGACTCTTAATTCTCCATATTTTTCATATAAATCCTTAGTTACCTTATAAGATCCTCCATATTGACCAACATCTTCCCCCATAACGCAAACATTGACATCATTTGCCATTTCTTCATCAATTGCCTCTTTCAAAGCATTAAATAATAATGTTCCAGCCACAATTAATTACCTAATTAATCACCTATATAATCCTACCACTTTGAATAATTCAACCTCCTTCAGCGAAGGTTATGAGTAGTAATATTGATAAAATCATTCCAGGTGATAGCAAAAGGACTAAAAGGCCTAAGTCATGTAAAGACATTAAAGGAAAGTGTTTTCTTAATAATATTGACAATTCAATTTTTCTTCAGAAAAAAACTGCGAATAAATACAATAAAAAGTCCTATACCTATAAAAGCAAAAGAGAAAGTTAGCAAAAATGATAATCCAATTATTAAGGTATTAATACTAGAAGAAATATTTTGGACTATTTCAGAAGAATTAGATGGTTTATGTACTGAAAAATAAATTGCGATTTTATTACTTAAAAAATAAAAAAATATAAATAATAAAAAACTCGTTAACGATCCTACAATGAAATTTAAGGGTCCTTTTTCGGGAATGTTTTTTTCAATATTCTCATTACTATTATCAGACACAATAAAATTTTGTATAAAAAAAATTTAAATGAATGTTATTCCCTTTTCAAGAAAAGTGCAAACCCATGAATCGTAACCTTTATTTCTAAATAATTTATAATTTGCAGTTAATTCTTTTTTAGCAATCTTTATATCTTTAAAGAGTGCAAAGCATGTAGGTCCTGATCCACTCATCGAAAATGTGAGACAATTTTCTAATTTAGAAAGTAAAAATAATGCCTGCTTCACAGAATCATTTTCATTTTCAACAATTAACTGCAAATCATTTTTAATAGATAAATGTTGATTATTAAAATTTAAGTTATTTAAACCATTATCTCTTAAATTTTTTCTAATGTTCTCAATCATTTCTCTATCAGTAAGATATTGATCACAAAATCTATTACTATATTTTTTATAAGTTTCAGCTGTAGATACTGATACATTTCGATTTTTTAAAAGAATTACTCCATATTCAATGTTTGAATCTAATTTCTCCAAAATTTCTCCTCTACCAAAACATAATTGAATACCACCATTAATAAAAAAGGGAACATCAGATCCTAAAGTTGATGCTAATGAACATAATGTTTTTTGATCTAAGTTCAAATCCCATAACTTATTAAGACCAATTAATGTTGCTGCTGCATTACTGGATCCACCAGCTAATCCTGCGCCAATTGGAATATTTTTTCTTAAAAATATATTCGCACCGTAATCTATATTTGATTTATTCCTTAATAGATTTGCCGATTTAACAATTAAGTTATCATCAGATAAGCTTAAATCATTACAATCAGACTTAAGTTTAATTAAACCTTCATTATTAGTTTCAAATTCTAAATAATCAGAAAGATCTATATTTTGCATAATCATTGCTAACTCATGAAATCCATCCTCTCTTTTACCAATAACTTCAAGGTGCAAATTTATTTTGGCAGGAGATTTTATATTAATTTTCGTTTTAGCTAAATCTTGCATATACTTAAATTTTTATTTTTTGATTTTAATACAATTTTCTGCAAGCTTAATCCATTGGTCAATTGAAATATCTTGTGGTCTTAAATTAAAACAAACTTTTGAAGATTCAGATAATTCATTTATCTCTTCATTTGAAAGTATTGAATTAAGAGTATTTCTAAGCATTTTTCTTCTTGAATTAAATGAAATTCGAAGAAGTTTATCTACATATTTTTCTAGACTAATATCTAATCTTAAATCATTTTTAATTGGTTCGAAAACTACTAAAGAAGAAAAAACTTTTGGAGGCGGACTAAATGATGAAGGCGGCACATCACATATTCTTTTTATTTTTGATAATAGTTGCATTCTTATACTAAGCGCACCAGCATTGGGACTTCCTTCTTTTGACAAAATCCTATCTACAACGTCTTTCTGCATCAAAAATATTATTTTTTCGTAATTATAGTTTCTTATAATGCCTAATCGACCTATAAAAATATCCAATATTGGGCCAGTTATATTGTAAGGAATATTTGCAATCACTTTTGTAATCTTATTATTAATCGAATCTAAATTTACAGAAAGAATATCTCCCTGCTGCAGTGAAAACTTTTCATTATTATTGAATTTATCATTTAATAAATCTATTAAATCTTTATCTAATTCAATTGCATGTAATTTTTTAATTTCTGAATCTAACAACTTAGATGTTAAAGCTCCTTTACCAGGCCCAATTTCTAAAATAAAGTCATTTTCATTAAGAACAGCAATTTCTTTGATTTTTTCTAATATTTTTTTATTTACCAACCAGTGTTGTCCAAATCTTTTTTTTTGATGATAGTTTTTAGAATTCATCTAAAAGATAGATAATATGTTTAAATTAAATATGAATTTATTTAATACTTTATATCATGAGCTTATCAAAAAAAAATTTAGATAAACTCAATAAATTTAAAGAAAAGAAAAATTTAAATAACGAAAGTAAAAATATAAATATAAATAATTACACAAATTTAACTAATAATGATAATTTAATCCCCAATCCACTTAATTCAGAAGATCCCAATAAAATTTTTTATTCTTTAATTGATAATTCAGAATCTTTAGAAGAGACTTCTAACATTAATAAATCACTAAGAGATAGTGAGATTAATCAAATTAATATGAATTCTAAAAAACATAATTTATCCAAGAAATTAACAACCGAAGAGGAACTATATGATGAATTTAATTATCTTCTTGATGAATAATTAGTTTTAATATTTACTTATGCTTCAGAGTAATAGATTAGCAATTTATGCTATCGGCAAAATAAAGAAACTTTGGATTAGAGATGGAATTAATCAATACAAAAAAAGAATGCCTGAACTTGTCATTAATGAGTTAAAGACTTTGAATTTAAATAATCTTAGATCTAATAACAATATTATTATCTGCCTAAGTGAAGAAGGGAAACAGTTTAATTCAGTTGAACTATGTTCCTTACTCTTGAATTTTAAAAATAAAAAAATTAATTTCTTAATCGGTGATACTGATGGATTTAGTTCAGATATAAAAGAAAAATCAGATCTTGTACTAAGCCTATCTCCTTTAACTTTTCCTCATGAATTAGCTAGATTAATCCTAATCGAGCAAATCTATAGAGCTATTTCTATATCTAATAACTCCCCTTATCATCGTTCTTAAAAAGATTAGATTCAATCTAAAATTAATCTATAAAAGTTTAATAACTAACTATTTTTTGATTTTTTGCTATATAGTACATATATACTATCAATTTAACCTTGGATTCTTTTGATTTAACTACTAAAAAATTTAAAATCCCATTATTAACTGATTCGGTATCAGCAGGGTTTCCTTCTCCTGCAGATGACTATACAGAAGAAAATATTGATTTAAACGAACATTTAATATCTAATCCGTTTAGCACTTTTTTTCTTAGAGTTAAAGGTGACTCAATGATAAATGCAGGAATTAAAGATAAAGATTTAATAATAGTAGACAAGAGTCTAACAGCCAGGCCAGGGAATATCATCATTGCAATGATAGACGGAGAATTTACAATAAAAAGATTATCTATAAAAAATAATGAATTATATTTAAAAGCAGAAAATCATAATTATCCTGATTTTAGATTTAAAAACCATATTGATGTACAGATATGGGGAGTTGTTATTTATTCAATACATAGCTATTTATGAGAATTTCAAATATTGATGCAATAGCTCTTATAGATGCTAATAATTTTTACGCGTCATGTGAACAAAATATTAATCCTCATTTGAGAAATAAACCAGTAGTAATTTTATCTAATAATGACGGATGTATCATTGCAAGAAGCCCTGAAGCGCGAGCTTTAAGAATTAAAATGGGAACTCCGTATTTTAAGGTCAAAGAAAGACTAAATAAATTAGATGTGGCAGTCTTAAGCTCAAACTACTCGCTTTATGGGGATATGAGTAGAAGACTAATGAATTTACTGAAAAATTACTGTGAACAGATAGAAATTTATTCTATTGACGAAGCATTCGTCTCGATTTCTAGACCTAATGATGAAAATCTATATCCTTGGGCAAGAAGCATAAGATCATTAATATATCAGAATCTAGGGATTACCATAACAGTAGGAATAGGAGAAAATAAAGTAAGAGCAAAAATTGCTAATAAACTAGCTAAAAATATTGATTATTCAGCTGGAATATTTGATTTAGCTAGAGCCGAAAATGAGAATAATTATTTGAAAAGAATTAGTATAGATAAGATATGGGGAGTCGGGAAACAAACCTCTAATTGGTTGCAAAGTAAAGGTATTAAAAATGCGAGAGAACTAAGAGATATGGAAGAAAATGAAATCATTAAGAAATTAGGCATCGTAGGGAAAAGACTGCAATTAGAACTGAAAGGCCATAGATGCCTGCCCATAGAAAAAAACAAGAAATCAAAAAAAGAAATTCAGGTGAGCAGGAGTTTCGGCACGCCTATCACAAAATTAGAAGACTTAACTCAAGCACTGGCAACTCACGCAATAAAAGCCTCTGAAAAAATGAGAAGTCAGAATTTGCAATCATCTGATATTAGAGTATTTGCCAGAACCAGTAAATATTCAAGTCAAAATTATCAAAGAAGTGCTCATAGAAAACTTACAAATGCAACAGATGACACAAATAAAATTTTAAAAATAGTGGTTGAATTATCTGAAGAAATTTATAATCCCGAATATAAATTCTCTAAAGCTGGAGTTTTAATGCAGGATTTAACTAATAGCGAATATTTACAGCAATCAATTATCAATTACAAATCTCAGAAAGACTTAAAAAAATCAGCAAATCTTATGAGAACGATTGATTTATTAAATAAAAGATTTAATAACAATGCAATTACATGGGCCATTACAAAAAATCCACAAAGTTGGAAGATGAATAAAAATTTCTTAAGTCGCTCATCTACAACTGATATAGAACAAATCCCAACTATAGTGAAGTAAACAAAATAGAATGGAATTTATATTATTTTTGAGCAAATTAGATAAAGAGATTCTTAACTTATTAATTAAAGCAAACTACATAGTTGAAGAAAATAAAATTGAATGTCTATTAAATAAAAAAATAAAAGGGCTACATGATTTTAAAGAAAATAAAATAATAATATGTACTGAAAACGCAAAAAGGAAAACAAATTATAGAAATAAGAATCAACAACCAAATAAAGATAACTTCAAAACAGAAAGGGCAATAAGAAAAGCATTAAGACACGAAGCAACTCATGCGATACAAAAATGTAATGACAATAAAACAATAGGGGATATAAAAAAATTAGAAAGCAAATTGCATCAAAGTAAAAGAAAAGCATTAGAGTTCTCTAGTTCAAATTTTTCTGGGACTTATGCGAAAGAAGTAGAAGCTTATGTTCTTGAAGATAAACCCAAAAAAGTTAAAAACTTGATTAAAAAATACTGCCTATAAATTAAAAACTATTATATTAACTAGCGATGAAATTGCCACAACGTTGTTTATCTAAAAAATTAATATGTTGCCTTTCTAAGTAATATAATTCCTGAAATTTGATCGCATCTGAGTTTAAATCCTTAAAAAGATCATCAATCTCTTTATTTGGATTTGAAGAACCTGAAGAAGGATTATCAATTAAGATAGATATACAATTTTCTAAAGTTTTTAATCTTTGAGATCCCCAAGATTCGATTAAGTGTCTACATCTTTTAAGAGAATTATATTTCTCAAGGAGTGATAATGTTCCTAGTAAATTGTCTTTAGGATTACTCAGCAATGTTAAAAACAACTCATTTGGATTAATAAAAATATTAACTTTATTAGATGATTCAGGATTATTGAGAGCCAAGTAATCAGGCAGAAGTGAAATTAAGTTAATAGAAGAAAATTCTTTTTGAAGATTTTGACTATTTGATTGTTTTAAATCATTTAAGTAGTTTAAACCTAAATTATTTTGTTCAATTTTTGAAATAGCTTCCCATAGACTTTGAATATAACTAGTATTAAAACCATTAATTTCTCTTTTGAGAAATTCATCACGAATAAATAACCTAAGATCTGGACAATGTAAATAATAAAAAATTATTTCCGATTCATTTTTCTCACGTCGAGAAATTTCATTTGGTTGTTCAAATTTTTTTGATCTACCATGCCAACGAAATCCCTTTACTTGATTTCTTAAATCTTGTTCAAACTGTATTGCTAACCTAGCTTGTCCCTTACTTAATTTTTCGGAAACTTTTTGTAGATAATGAGTTCTGGTTGATGATTGAGGTAATTTACTCAACAATTTTACCAGTGACGAAATAACACTCTGGAAAATTTCAGACTTAGTTAAATCTTTATCTTTAAAGATCTGATCAATCTCCCAATCAATCCAAAAGGATGAATTGTCAATTAAATTAAAATAGTCTTCAGGAGTATGACTATTTAAATATTCGTCAGGATCTTTAAAATCACTTAGTTGAAGTATCTTAAGATTAATTTGATCATGAAGTGATAGACTTTCGACTTCATTAATTACTCTTTTTGTAGCTAAAATACCTGCATTATCAGAATCAAAATTCAAAATTATATTTTTATTATCTGTACATCTACAAAGTTGAGAAATTTGATACTTATTCAATGCGGTACCGAGAGAAGCCACAGAATTAGTAATACCCTTTGAATGAAGAGAAATAACATCAAAGTAGCCTTCAACAATAATAGCTTTATCTCTTTTCCTAATATTGCTAGAAGCTTTTTCGAATGCAAACAACATTTTGCCCTTTTCAAATATCTCTGTTTCAGGAGAATTAAGGTATTTAGGTTCCTGACCATCAAGAGATCTTCCTCCAAAAGCAACTACTCTGCCCTGCATATCATGTATTGGAACAATTAATCTATTTCTAAAACGATCATAAATCTTGTCAGAATTATCTTTAGAAATTGCAAGGCCTGAAGCTAATATTAAATTGATAGGAAATTTTTCTACCTTGGATAGATAGTTAAATAAATCATTCCATGAATTTGGGGCAAAACCTAATTCAAAGTTATCAATAATCTTGTTACTCAAGTTTCTCTTTGATGTTAAATATTTCATAGCTTCAACACCAAGAGAATTATTTAATTGAGACTTAAACCAATTTTTAGTGACTCTTAATATTTTATAAAGCTCTTCCTTTCTAGATAATTGTTTTTTATAAGCTTCTACTTGGGGACCCTCGAGATTTTCAACATTAATATTATTTTTTTTAGCGAGAGAAAGTACAACATCTGAAAAATTTGCACGAGTAAATTCCATTAAAAATTTAATAGAGTTACCACCAGCACCACAAGAAAAACAATAGTAGAATTGTTTACTAGGTGATACTGTCATAGATGGCTTAGTATCATCATGAAAAGGGCAAATCCCAACAAATTCCTTGCCTTTCTTCTTAAGAACAATATGTTCAGATATAACGTCAACAATATCTGCTTTTTCCTTAACCTCTTGTATAGTTCTTGGGTGTATAGAATGAACCATTGAGATTATTATCGAAAAATTAAATAATGATTTATTTGTTATAGGTCAAAATCAAATAAGAATCTACTTAATTTCACAATAAAATTATTTTTTTTAAATGATAAATATCGAAGAATTAGAAAAAAGACTTAACTCAATAAAAAAGTATAATTTGGTATTCGCCTCATTCTTCTTCAGTTTGATGACTTTGTGCGTAAAAAATATTGATAAAAGGATACCTATTTATGAATTAGTTTTATTCAGATCATTCTTAAGTTTAATAATTACATTATCAATAATTAATATAAAAAATATAAATCCTTGGGGCAAAAATAAACCATTACTTATCTTAAGAGGTCTTTTAGGAACTTTAGCTTTAGTTTGTATTTTTTATGCGATAAGAAATATGCCTCTTAGTATATCTACAGTCATTCAATACACATATCCTATTTTTATATCTATATTTGCTGGCATATTTATAAACGAAAAATTAACGAGTAATATAATTTTTGCTTTAATTATTGCCTGGATTGGAATAATAGTAGTATTGAATCCAAGCCAATTATCGAATATAAACGTTGAAATTGAAATTATTTCGATTTTGATAGCATTTCTTGGAGCAATCTGCACTGCATTAGCTTACGTTACAGTTAAGAAACTTTCATTTAGTGAAGATATTTATGTAATTATTGAATATTTTCCACTTGTTTCTTTTATAACTCTATTGCCAATTGTAATAATCAATTGGGTTACCCCAAATTGGAGTGAATTAGTTTGGATATTAGGAATTGGCTTATTTACTCAATTAGGTCAGACATTCCTAACTATAGGATTAAAAAATTTACCAGCTTCTGAAGCATCAATAATTAATTATTTACAAGTTTTATTTGGTTCAATTTGGGGAATTTTGTTTTTTAGTGAAATAATAAACATAAATTTTTTATTAGGCGCATCACTAGTTTTATTAGGAACTATTATATCTACTACCAAAATAATTAAAAGGACATAGAATATTAATAGATTAAAAATGATGATGAAATTTCACTATTTAGCTTTATTATTTTGTTTTTCGCCTATTGCTCAAGTAAATGCAACAACCCCAAAATCAGTAACTTGTACAAGAACTGAATATAGAGAAGAGTACATTCCTGGAACGAAATCAAACCCAGGCTACGTAAAAAGTTATGAGGTAGACGTTGTAATACCTTGTGGAGGTCAAAACAAAGCTGAAAACATAGATGATAATGACTGTAGTGAAGGTTCAGTTATAGGGGGTATTCTTGGTGCTGGAATTGCATTATCCTCATCTAGAGGTAAAGACAGGTTTTGGGCCGTACCAGCGGGCGGTACTGCAGGAGCCCTAATTGGATGTCAGGTGGATGGTGGTTAATTGATTAGTTGGATAAATGGAGATTTAGTTGATTTATGGCAAACTAATCAAAAATTTTTTGTTTTAATAAATTGTCATGGATTAGGATACGAAATACAAATACTAGAATCCTTTTTTCTCAAATTAAAAACAAATCAGATATCTACTAAAAACATCACTCTTTGGATAAAGCATATTAAAAAAGAAGATTCAGATTTATTATTTGGCTTTACATCAACCGATCAAAAGAATTTCTTTATTGAAATTTTAAGTATTCGAGGTGTTGGATCTCAAATTGGTATTGGGATATTAAACAAATTTTCTATTAGTGAAGTTATAAATGCAATAAAAACACAAGACAAAAAATTAATTTGTTCCGTACCTGGTATAGGACAAAAAATGAGTGATCGGTTAATTTTAGAATTAAAAAGTAAATTTAAAAGCGAAATATTATCGGAAGAAGAAAAAAGCAAAGATGAATTTGAGATTAAGGATCCTGAGATAAATAAAATAGTAGAAGACCTTCAGTTAACACTTCAATCATTAAGTTACAAAAACAAAGAAATAAATACTATTTTGCCAATTATTATTAAAGAAATAGATCTCCTAGGTAAAAAAGAAAATAATTTATCATTTGAAAAACTATTGAAATTAGCTATGCATTACCTGGATGAGGACAGTAGTAATATAGCTAGATGACGTAGTATTATATATAAAAAGAAATAAATTTTATGTCATTAGATACAGCTGAAAAACAGAAGCTGATTGAAAATCATCAAGTACATCCAACTGATACAGGTTCAGTTGAAGTACAAGTTGCAATGCTTTCTAAAAGAATATCGAAATTAAGTGACCATCTTCAAGGAAACATTCATGATTTTGCTTCAAGGCAAGGATTATTAAAAATGATTGGTAAAAGGAAAAGATTACTGTCTTACTTAAAAGACAAAAATGTTCAAAAATATCAAGAACTAGTTAAGAAAATTGGAATCAGAGGATGATCTCAATTAATGAAAAAAAAGCAATCAAAAAAAAAGACACAAAATAAAAAGAAAAACAACTATTCTGAAACAACTGCTTTCGCTAATCTAGAAAAAACATCTATTCCTGTAACCAAGCCAAAGCGATCATCAAGTGGCATCCCAAAATATGTTGCTGACAGAATGGCAAGAAGAATTTTCTTTACAGCTGGAATCCCGACAATATTAGGAATGTCTGTTTTTGTTGTTAGCTACATTATAGTTACACGAAATATTGCTGAAATACCTCCTTCCTCAACTATTGCAATTTCAGCGTTGTTTTTCTTGTTAGGTCTAGCAGGATTGAGTTTTGGAATATTATCAGCTAGTTGGGATAAAGAGCCTGGATCCTTTTTTGGTATTGAAAATATACCAATGAACATACAACGTGCAAAAGCTGCCTTTAAACCTGCAACTCAAAATTTTGAGGATAAAAGTTAATCTAGGAAACTAAAGATTTCAAATTAACTTGGAATGATTTATCTTCTAATAATTTACATGCACCTTGAATATCTCCAATACAGAATTGTTCGCCAAATTTAACGTAGGTAACATTATTTTTATTTCTTACTGCAGCTAAAACTGGAATCTTAATTCCACATCTACCTTTATCGGGTTTAAATTTAATTAAGCAGTCTCTCAAAGTATTTTGTACCCTTACATCTGATGCTTGAGAACTTTCAAGATTAATAATTAGCAACTTGAGGTTATCGATTTCTCTACAATCATCGATTATTAACTGAGTCTTATCACTTTTTTTATCAATTGTACCCCATATCAACAATCTAGTATCAGTAAGAAGAAATTCAGATAATCTAACATAGGTTTTTGGAAAAACTATTGCTTCGCAACTTCCAGAAAGATCTTCAAGCTGAACTATAGCCATCCTATCTCCTTTTCTCGTTGTAATTTGCTTCAAATCAGGAATCATTCCAACTAAAGAGACTTTGCTTCTATCCTTTGTTTCTTCTAATTGCGAAATACTTACAGGTGATATAAGTTTTGCTGGCTTGGTTAAATGCTTTAGAGGATGATCAGATAAGTAAAAGCCTAATAGCTGCTTTTCTAATTTTAACTTCTCAATAAGTGAATAATCATCAACCCTAGCTAATTGTGAATCGGAAAAAGCAACATTTGAAAATTCTTCTTTAGAGTCAAATAGATTTCCTTGTCCTGATAATCTGTCACGATTTCTTGAAGATGCCCACTCAATAACATGTTCAAGATCGGATAATAACTGAGCTCTATTATTATCATTTGAAAACTCATCCAGTGCTCCACAATGAATTAGAGATTCAAGACTTCTTTTGTTAAGAACATTAGAGGGCAAACGGTCGCACAAATCTGATAATGACTTAAAGGTTCCAAAACTATCTCGGTTTTCAATTATATTTCTTATTGCAGAATCTCCTAAATTCTTAATTGCAGATAACCCGAATAAAATCTGATTATTCTTAATAGTGAAATCAACACCAGAAAAATTAATGCTCGGTGAAATAACTTCTATTCCCATGGAATAACAATTAGAAATATATCTTTGCATCTTGTCACTAGAGCCAGAATTTACACTTAAAAGGGCTGCCATATACGCAACAGGAAAATGGGCTTTTAAAAATGCAGTTTGATAAGTTACGGCACCATAAGCAGTTGAGTGACTTTTGTTAAAACAATATTCTGCGAATAAAACCATTTGATCAAAAAGATCATTTGCTAATTTTTCATTTACACCTTTCTTCATGGAACCTTGTACAAAAATATTCCTATGCTTTACCATTTCAGAAACTTTCTTTTTCCCCATTGCTCTTCGAAGTAAATCAGCATCACCAAGAGAATAACCAGCTAGGTCTTGAGCAATTTTCATGATTTGTTCTTGGTAAACCATAATTCCATATGTTTCAGTAAGAATTGACTTAATAAAAGGATGAGGGAAATCGATCTTTTCGTTCCCATTTTTTCGATTTATGAATTTAGGTATAAGGCCTGCATCAAGAGGACCAGGCCTATAAAGAGCCAATATGGACGAAATATCCTCTAGAGAATTAGGTTTGAAATCCTTAACAACCTGCTTCATACCGGAAGATTCGAGTTGGAAAATACCTTCAAGATCTCCTCTCCCAATAAGCTCAAATGTTTTACAGTCATTTTGAGGTAACTCATCAATATTGATTTTCTTTCCAATAGATTGATAAATAAGAGAAACTGTTTTTTCAATCATCGTAAGATTCTTGAGACCCAAGAAATCCATTTTTAATAATCCAAGTGATTCGATATCGTCCATTGAATATTGGGTGATTATTTGTCCTTCATTATTTCTTTGGAGAGGTACAAGTTCGTCAAGAGGATCTGATGAGATAACAACCCCAGCAGCATGAACTCCATATGTTTTATTAGTTCCTTCAATTCTCAAAGCTAAATCAACCCATTTTTTCACCCTATTATCATTAATGTATTTGTCTCTAAATTCTTGGCTAGGAGAATTCTTATCGATCATTTCATTAAGTTTGTGTGGTTTCCCTCTAACAACCGGTATTAACTTGGCCAATTTATCCGCCTCTCCATATG
>NZ_CACMSM010000011.1 GCF_902616385.1 uncultured Prochlorococcus sp.
GCAAGCCAGTAAAAAAGGCATTAATAACTCATGCTCATTTTGATCACTTTACATTTGGCTGTGAAGAATACATTTCTACTAAGGAAACTGCGATACTTCTTAAAGAAAGAGTTGGGGACAATATCAAAATTAAGACTTTTGAATATGGAGAAGAATTTAAGATAAATGGAATTAATATTTCTTTTCATCCATCTGGTCACATCCTTGGATCTAGTCAAATAAGGTTTATTTTTGCTGAAGAAAAATGGTTAATCTCAGGTGACTTTAAGCTTCAAAAAGATCAGACTTGCAAACAATATGAAATAGTAAAAACTGATTATTTAATAAGCGAATGTACTTTTGGTTTGCCAATATTTAAGTGGGATGAATCAAATAAAATAGCAAATGATATTTCAAAATGGATAACTAATTCACCAGAAAAAACTTCTTTACTTTACTGTTATTCACTTGGAAAAGCTCAGAGATTGTTAAACGAAATTAGTCAAACAAATTTTAAAGGCAATATTTATTCCCATAGCAGTATTCACAAAATGAACAATAGTTATAGGGAACTTGGAATTGATATTAAAGATACTATAAAAATTGAAAATAAAAAAAAGATAGATGAACTTAAAGGAAGTCTAATATTATTACCGCCATCTTTAAGTAAAGGTTCTTATTTAAAAAATTTCAAAAACATTCAAACAGCTTTCGCGAGTGGATGGATGTCAATAAGAGCTTTAAGAAAAAGATCAGGATATGATAAAGGATTCGCAATCTCTGATCATGCGGATTGGGATGGAATTCTGGAAGTAGTAAAAAAGTCTGAAGCAAAAAATGTATTTTTTCATCATGGAGATAGTGAAGCCTTAAGTAAATATTTAGTTGAAAAGGAATCAATAAATGTCCTTTTATTTGGTAAATAAATATGAGCTTAAAAAAGTTTTCAGAATTATTTGGCGATCTAGATTCAATTAATAGTACAAATAATAAAATTGAAGTTTTAATGAATTATTTTTTATCTAATTATCCAATAGATAATTCATGGGCAATATATTTACTAACTGGAAAAAATAATAAGAGATTTATTAGTGGAAGATATTTGAAAAATCTTTTTTCTCAAATATATGAATATCCTCAATGGTTAATTGATACATGTTATTTAAAAGTTGGTGATTCTGCAGAGGTAATAACGTTATTACTTAAAAATAAAACTAATTCTAGAAAAAAGAAATTATCAAATATAAGTCTCAATGAATTACTAAGCGAAACAATACCTGCATTATCAAAACTTAATGAGGACGAGAAAAATTTAGAAATTAAAAATCTTTGGGAAACATTACCTGAAGATTACCATCTAATTTTTAATAAAATTCTTACAGGAACTTTTAGAGTAGGAGTCTCTATCGGACTAATCACAAAATCAATATCAAAACTAATTAATATTGAGGAAGAGATTATTTCTCATAGGTTGATGGGTGATTTTAAACCTTCAATTGATTCATATGAATTTTTAATTAACAAGAATATCAATCAACAAGAGTTAAATTCCAAACCATTTCCATTTCTTCTAGCAAATACTATTGAAGATAAAATCTTCAAAAATTCAATAAATGATTTTCAATTTGAATGGAAATATGACGGTATAAGGATGCAATTAATTAAAAGATCAGGCAATGTTTCGTTATGGACAAGAGGGCAAGAATTAGTAAATGAATCTTTCCCAGAAATAGTAGAGAAAATGTCACATATAAAAGATGATTTTGTTCTTGATGGCGAATTATTAGTTTGGAATTTTAAAGAACAAATTGCCTTTGATTTTTCTTTACTTCAAAAAAGAATAAATAGAAAGTCTCCTACTAGATCAATCCAAATAAAATATCCAATTATTTTTATTGCTTATGATCTTTTAGAGATTAATGGGAGAGATATAAGAGAAATTAAATTAGAAAATAGAAGAATTGAGTTAGAAAAATATTTTTCAAAATGGCAAATTAAAACTGAGAATAATATCTCTGATATTTTCAAAATATGTGATTTAATCTTTCCTAAAGATTGGCCTGATGCTTTAACTTATAAAGAAAAATCTCGAGAAAATAATACTGAAGGATTAATAATTAAGAAAAAGACTTCTATATACTCCTCTGGAAGAAAGACAGGTATTTGGTGGAAATATAAAGTTGATCCTATGCAACTAGATGCTGTTCTAATTTACGCTAAAGGGGGTAGTGGTAGAAGAGCTGGTCTTTATACAGATTACAGTTTTGCATTATGGAAAGACAATGAATTAATTAAATTTGCAAGTGCATATTCTGGTTTAACGAATATTGAGATTAAAGAGCTAGATAAATGGATAAGAAAAAATACAATAGAAAAATTTGGTCCTGTTCGATCGTTAAAACCAGAAATGGTATTCGAAATATCTTTTGAGAAAATACAAATTTCTAAACGTCATAAGTCAGGCATAGCAGTACGATTTCCAAGAATAACAAAATGGAGAAAAGATAAAAAAATTAATGATGCAGATAGCCTAGAGAATGCTTATGAACTAATGAAAAAAATATCATGAAAAATATTACGAAAAATAATAAGCAAGATAATTTAATTTCTAAAATTAAACAGTTTTTCTTCGCAAATGGATGGGAGCCACTACCCTATCAGATCGAATCTTGGGAAGCATTTTTAAATGGAGAGAGTGGAATAATACAAGTTCCTACTGGATGCGGCAAAACTTATGCTGCATTAATGGGACCTCTATCAAAAATAGAAGATCCCAAAAATAATAAAAGTGTGAATATATTATTAATAACCCCTTTAAAAGCACTAAGTAGAGATCTAAAAAATTCCATACAATTAGCAGCTTTGCATTTTAATAAAGAAATCACTGTTGAAATTAGGAACGGGGATACAACCCCATATGAAAAGAAAAAGCAACTAGCTAAACCACCTAATATTCTTATTACTACTCCAGAGTCTTTATCTCTTTTACTTTCTAATAAAGAATCTAATAAACTTTTCAAGGAGTTGTCATCAATAATTATTGATGAATGGCATGAATTGATGGGTAGTAAAAGAGGAAACCAGTGCGAGTTATCTTTAAGTTGGCTAAGAGGTAATATAAAAAATTTACAAATTTGGGCAATGTCTGCAACTATTGGAAATATTGAAGAAGCAGCAAGAGCAATAGTTGGGATGAGCGCTATTAAACCCAAAATTATAATTACAAATATTCAAAAAGAGATCGAAATTATAAGTGTTTTACCAGAGGAGGAAACTACCTTTCCATGGAGTGGACATCTTGGGATTAGAAGTCATTCTTCACTATTAAAAATCCTGGATAAAAATAAAAGCACCTTATTATTCACCAATACGAGAAATCAATCTGAAAGATGGTATCAATGTCTTAAATTTTTTCTCCCAGAGATGGAAGACAAAATTGCACTTCATCACGGCTCCCTTGATAAAGAAGATAGAAAAAGAGTTGAAGAAGGGGTTAAAGACGGATTAATAAAATGGGTAGTCTGCACAAGCTCTTTAGATTTGGGAGTTGACTTCCAACCTGTAGATCAAATAGTTCAAATTGGTAGTGCAAAGAATTTAGCTAGACTTATCCAAAGAGCGGGAAGAAGTGCTCATAGACCAGGCGGAAAATCAAAAATAATTTTTATGCCTACTAATTCTTTAGAGTTATTAGAGATTAGTGCAATGAGAAGAATAATAAAAAGTGGTATATCTGAGGAAATTAGACTCCCTGAATTATCTTATGATGTGCTTCTACAACATCTAATAAGTTTGGCATGTGGAAATGGCTTTGATCCAAAAATTGAGAAAGAAAGAATTAAAAATTGCTGGAGTTATAGAAACTTAAAAAATCAAGATTGGAATTGGTGTCTTGACTTTTTAGAATATGGAGGAAAATGTCTTAAAGCATACCCAAAATATAAAAAGATAGTTAAAGAAGAATCACAAAATAATAATGAAAACTTTAAATATTTTGTAAAAGACAAATCTTTAATAAGAATGCATAAGTTCAATATTGGGACAATTACAAGTGACAAATTTGTGAATGTCAAATATATGAAAGGTAAATCTTTAGGTAATTTAGAGGAGAATTTTGCCTCAAAATTAAATCCCGGGGATACATTTTACTTTGCCGGCAAAATGCTTCAATTTGTAAGAATAAGAGATATGATTTTATACGTTAAAAAATCAACAAAAAAAAGTTCTCTAATTCCTGCATGGGTTGGAGGTCAAATGGCAATTTCTGATCTACTTTGTGAGAGTTTGAGAAAAGAAATAGATATATGCAACGAACTAGAAAACTATGATTGCTTAAATCCTGAACTCAATTCATTACGCCCAATATTGAAGAAACAAAAATTTCTTTCAAATATTCCAAAGAAAGATGAATTCCTTATAGAAATATATAAAACCAAAGATTTATCAAATCTTTTTGTTTTTACACTTGATGGCAAATTTGTAAATGAAGGAATTGCATTTTTATGGGCTTTGAGATTAGCAAAATTAAAACAATCTACATTTAGTATTACCGCTAATGATTTTGGATTCAGCTTAACTACTGCAGAAGATTATGATTTTTCCATAATAAAAAAAGAAGCTGATTACTTTTTGAATAACAAAAAATTAGAAGAAGATCTAGAAAATGCAATTAATTTTTCAGAATTAACAAAACGTAGATTTAAAAATATTGCCCAAATAAGTGGACTAGTAAATCAAAATAATCCAACCAAAACAAAAACTTCTTCCCAACTTCAAATAAGTTCAAGTCTTTTCTACGATGTCTTTACTAAATATGAAGAAGGCCATCTTTTGATAAAACAATCTCATCAAGAAGTTAAAGAATATCAATTAGAAAATAAAAGAATATCTAGATCATTAGAAAGATTAAAAAATTTAAAAATGCTATTAAACGAGATAAAAACTCCAACTCCTTTTGCTTTCCCTTTATTAGTTGAAAGACTTAAAAATACTTTAAGCAATGAACCAATAGAAAAAAGAGTAGAAAAACTTATAAAAAAATATAGTGATTAAATGAAAAAGAGTTCTTTTAAATTTTGTTGGGATGATACCTTATTAGAGATGCTTCCTTCAAGAGCTTTATTTCTTCCGGACACAAAAGAGTTATTAATATGCGATATTCATCTTGGGAAAGCTGAGTATTTTCAGCAAAATGGTATACCACTTACTAATAATTCAGATAAAAATAATTTCGAGAGGATAAAAAAAATAGTAATAAAGTATAGTCCTGAAAAGTTAATAATATTGGGAGATTTATTCCACAGCAAATATTCAATAGATAAAAATCTTCAAAAAAAAGTTGAGGATCTTCCTGAAATGCTAAAAACTAACGTTGAACTAGTCCTAGGAAATCACGATGTAGGTTGTGATATTAAAAATATAAAAATTTTTGATATTAGAAAATCTAAAAATATTACTTTTAGCCATGAACCAGTTAATTTTGAAAATAATAAAATCTTGAATATTTGTGGACATTATCATCCAAAAATCTACTTAAAAAGCAATGGAGATAAATTATCTTTTAGATGTTTTGCAATGGATAAGAATAAAAATACTTTATTTTTACCTGCATTTGGAGACTTAACAGGAGGATATCCCTGCAAAAAGTCATTCAAAAAATGGGCAATTGTTTCTGAAGAAGAAATTATCGAAATAAAATCTTGAGGAAAATCCTATTAAAGTGACTTAAATTTTTCATTTAGATATACCAATTTATACTTAAAAGTCTCGTTTAGTTTTTTTATCAATTAACTTAATTCTATTAATTATCTACAAGCAAAAATAGATAATAAAAAATTTATACAGCTAATGACCCTTTCCTTAGCAGACAATCCACGTTATAAAAAAAATAAACACATTTTATAGAAATGAAAAAATTAATAGCCTTGATTTTATTTCCATTTCTTTTAATTCCATTTGCGGCAAAAGCAAATGATAATTTTTCCGTTGAGATAGAGGCACTTACACTAGTAATGGAGCAATATAAGGAAGATACTGAATCAAATGTTGAATTAGACATAGAAGACAAAAAGCCAAGTTACATGGCTCTTAAACAAGACGAATGCAATGCAACTGTTGAAGTTACAGAAAAAACAGGATTAGAGGTTGTAAATACTGAATCTTTCGATGTAAACGTATGCTTGAAAGAAATCTATAAAGTAATCAACTAAATTAGCAGGTTATAAAAATATAATAAAAACAAACAAATTAAAGAGGTCTTTTACTTAAAGAAGGTAAGACCTCGAGACCTAACAGAAAACTTTGGAACGGGTTCTGCATAACCAATTAATAACTTCGATGGAATTGTATAGATGTAATTAAAAGTACAAAACCTAAAATTATTTTTTTAAATAATTATTTCTTCTTTGATAATGTTTGTGATTCTTCTCTAGACATTAAAGCCTCGATTTGGGCGAGTACTTTCTGAAGTTCATCCGTCTTTGTAAGAGATGCTTCTGCTACTTCTCTTAATTTTTCTAACTGTTCTTTAGTTTTATCCATGATAAATAAATTAGAAATTAACCACTTTTAAAAATGGTTTTAATACAGATTTTTCACTCCCACACAGATTCATATTCTCTCTTATTTTTATAAAGTCAAATAAATTTCCCTTTATTAAGGTTTTATGAGGACTTCCAATTAATTCTTTATTTATTATAGAAACCATAAGATTACCTGAAATAGAAAAACTCTTAAATTATGAAGTAAATACAGGCAATCCTATTGTTGCAGTAGTTATGAGAGCTCCTGCGAAAATCAAGAAAGGTAGAAATGGATAGTTTTTCAAAGATGAACTTACTAATTCCAAATAACTATATAGGTATTTATACTGTTTGTCTACCCCTAAGCTTTCTTGAAAGTAAAAATATTTCTCTTAAAGGTAAAAATTAAACATCAACCAAATTTACCAGAAATGTATTCCTGAGTAGTTTTTTCTTTGGGAGAATTAAAAATTTTCTTTGTCGAATCAAATTCTGCAAGATAACCAACTTTTCCTCCATCACCATCTTCATACTCAATTGCATTAAAAAATGCAGTCATATCACTTACTCTTAATGCCTGTTGCATATTATGAGTGACGATTATTATTGTGTAATTCTTCTTAAGTTCATGCATCGTCTCCTCAATTTTTAAAGTAGAGATTGGATCTAAAGCTGAACATGGCTCATCCATTAGAATTATTTCAGGTTCAATTGCGATGGTTCGAGCAATACATAATCTTTGTTGTTGTCCTCCTGATAAGGAATAGCCACTATCATTTAATTTATCTTTACATTCACTCCATACAGCAGCTTTTCTGAGCGAACTTTCAACCAGCTCGTCCATATTCCCAGTAAAGCCATTAATTCTTGCCCCAAATGCAATATTTTCGTAGATGGATTTTGGGAAAGGATTTGGTTGTTGAAAAACCATCCCGATTCTTCTTCTAACTTCAACTGGATCTACTCTTTTGTCATAAATATTAGTCCCATCAAAGAGAACAGTTCCTTTAAGTGAACAATTAGGGATTAAATCGTTCATTCTATTCAAAGCCCTAAGAACGGTTGATTTTCCACAACCAGAAGGGCCAATGAGTGAAGTTATATCTCCCCTTTTAAAATTACAAAAAACATTTTTTACTGCTTCAAAAGTGCCATAACTAATAGAAACATCCTCAAGAGATAAAATGATATTCTTTGGTATTTTTTTATTAGTTTTAATCATTTATACTCTCTTAGTTGTCTCAGTAAAAGCAGCTAATATCCTTGAAAATATATTTACTGATAGTATTGATATAACAAGAATAAAGGAAGCTGCCCAGGCTAATTTATTCTGCGCATCATAAGGTTCAAGAGCAAAATTGTATATTAATACAGCCAAAGAACCCATCTCGTAAAACAAATCTTCAAAACCTACTATGTAGTAGTAAGAAAATAAAGCAGTAAAGATCAAAGGTGCTGTTTCACCTGCTGCTCTTGCAATCCCAAGCACAACACCAGTAGCAATAGATCTAAATGCTGAGGGTAAAGTTATTTTTAATATTGTTGTATACATACTTGCTCCTATTCCTAGAGAAGCATACCTTAATTCATTTGGAACTAACTTTAAACCTTCATCAGTAGTTTTTATAACTGTAGGCAACATCAATATTGAAAGAGCCATACCTCCAGCCAAGCCGCTATACATACTTCCAAATAAGATCTTTGTTGAAACGATTAAGGCATAAATAAATACACCTGCAATTATTGAAGGAACACCCGCTAAAACATTTACTCCGAATCGAATAAATTTTGAAAAAGGCCCACCTTTTGAATATTCAGCCAGATAAATACCTCCCCCTACACCTACAGGTATAGCGATAATTGAAGCAATAGTTGTAATTATTAGTGTCCCAATTAATGCAGGATTAATTCCTCCTGCATCTAAATCATCTCCAGGAGGATTTGGTTCTAAAGTAAATAGATCAGAATTTATCTGAGCACCTCCTTTAATAAGAATATATGTAACCACAAAAATCAAAGGAAGTATAGCAATGAATGCACAAAAAACTGATAAAGAAGTAAAAAATTTATCTCCTACATTTCTTGATAGTTTTTTCTGGTAATAAAGAGAATTCATAATTATCTAATATTTGAGACTAAATTTTTTAACTAGCCATTGAGCAAAGATATTGACAACTAAAGAAAGAATCATAAGTACAAAAGCTGCATAAAAAAGGGATGAGACCTGACTTCCATCAGCTTCACCAAACTGGTTTGCAAGCATAGAGGAGATGGTATATCCAGGCGATAATAGTGACCAACTAAATGCATTAGAATTGCCAATAATCATTGTGACAGCCATAGTCTCTCCCATAGCTCTGCCTAGAGCTAATAGAACACCTGCCATAATCCCTGATAATGCTGCAGGCAAAATTACCGAAAATATAGTTTTCCATCTACTTGCACCAATTCCATAGGCTGCATTCCTAAGCTTTTTAGGAACTTGATTAAGAGAATCTCTAGCTATCGAAGTCACAATTGGCAAAAGCATAACCACTAAAATTATTATCGCTAAAAGTGAATTCCGACCTGCAGGCTCCGAACTGAATAAAGGAATCCAACCAAAGAAATTATGTAAAAAGGCAAAAAAGTCTCTAAAGAAAGGTTCCATAACAAAAATTGCCCATAATCCCAATACAACAGATGGTATGGCTGCTAGTAATTCAACAAATGAACCAACTATTTCTCTGACAAATTTCGGAACAAAATCCTCTGTTATAAATATCGCAGTTCCAACGCCTAAAGGGATAGTAATCAATAATGAAAGAAGAGAAGTAACTAATGTCCCATATATTGCAGTAAAAGCTCCATATTCATCTTTTACTGGGTTCCATTCAGAAGTAACAAGAAAATTCAAGCCATACCTAGAAAAGGATTCAAATGACTGAATAAAGACTACTAAAATAATCCCAAATAACACTACTGCTACAAGACTAGACAAAACTAGGGTTGTATTTTTAAAAATGATATCTATATTTTTTTCAATCCCGAATCTTTTACGATTCTTGAAAAGAATTAATTTCTCTTCCATTAAAAAAGTATATTTATTTAAATCTACTAATAAATATTGTAAAAGACTTTAAGAGGGGTTAAAGGAATATGAAAGTCATGATAATTTGACATTTATTGGGAAATTTAAAAATTGAAAGAATTAAATATCAAATTATTTTGATATATCTACTTTAATAGCTCAACTGCTACAACAAGATTTCCTAATAATCCGTTCAAAATATTAAGCTGTTCTTTACTACCAAAAGCTATTAAAACCTGACCTGGTTGAAGGATGAAATTACCTCCAGGATTAGTAAACAACTTTTCATTTTCTTTAATAGCTAAAATTTTTGCACCGCTCTTTTTCCCTATTCCAAGTTCAGAGAGTGATCTTTTCTCTGCTGTTTCAAAAAGACTAATATCATTACTTAATTCAAATTCTTCAATTTCGCATTCACTTCCTGCTAAAAGATCTAGAAAATCAATGGCTATTGGTCTTAAAGCCATTGAGGCCATCGCTCTACCTGCAGCTATATAAGGGCTTACAACTATACTTGCCCCGGCTAATCTCAACTTACTTGCGGCTTCTTCAGTTCCCGCTCTTGCTATTACTCTTATAGAACTTCTTATCCCCTTAGCACTTAAAACCACATATAAATTTGCAGCGTCATTAGGCAAAGTAACAACCAAACTCTTACATTTTTCTAACCCTGCCAGTTTTAAAGTCTCATCAAGAGTCGCATCAGCACAAAGCACTTCTAAACCATTTTCTTCAGCAATCTTTTTTCTATCTTCATCACTCTCAACAACAATTATTGGAATATTTTGCGTTTTTATTTGATTAGATATTTCCTGACCAACCCTCCCATATCCGCACAAAATTACATGATTTTCCATTTTTCTAAGAAGTCTTTTAAAACGTAATTCGTTTACTCTTTGAAAATAGCCGGATTCGAATAATCTAACAGCTTTTTGAAAAGTAAATTGAATAAATATCAATCCGCCAACGATTACTAAAACAGTTACGATCCTGCCTTCAGGACTTAAAGGTTGAACTTCTCCAAAACCAATAGTGGTTATTGTGATCAGAACCATCCATAAGCAATCACTCCATTCCCATCCCTCTGTTATTCGATAGCCAATTGCACCTAAAAAAAACAGAAAGAATAAAGAATAAATAAGACCAAACCAAGGCCTTAAATAGTCTTTAATAAAATAGAACTCAAATAATCTAAGCTTCATATCCCTTATTATCGTTAACTATTTAAAAATTTCAAAAAATTTTCTATTATGTTCTTAAAACTATTTATTTGTTTAAGTGAAATACATATTAAGCAGGATAATAATATTTATTTTCGTAGTTGTATGCATTAAACAAATGATTACTGTCTCAGGTCTTATTTAATACTTTATTAAAAATTAATTCAAGGTTTTACTTGTACTGATTCAATAAGAAAATCAGAAGCTGCTTTTAACCAATCAGCGACGGTAAGACGAAGGTCAGGTTGAGAATATACAAGCGCGACAATAATTCCAACTAAGATTATCTTTACCATGGCATTTCAAATATTCTTATGAATTAAAGCACACCTATTTAGTAAAAAGAACCTTAAATTTATAAAAAATAGATTAATTAAAATTTTTCTAATTGATTAAACAAGTATTCCACTCTTCTAAGATTAACGCCTAGATCTGATTGCCCTAACCTTGCTGCAGATCTTATCTGAATAATTCCTTTTGATCTATCTACATAACTTCTTACATCAAGCTTTAAAATTTCAAGATCGTCAGGAAATCTAAAAATCAAGCTTCTACAAACACCTCTCCAATAATTCCTTCCACTTTCAATAACTTCTGTACGGGGTAATCCTTCTGCTAAAGAAACAAGTTGAATAAACTTTTGATCAACATTTATTAGTTTCTTTTCTACTAAGACACTATTTAATGGATTAGTTATTGGAGCTAGACCTTGGATGGAAGAAACCATATTTTTTAGGAACGATGTAGATGTTCTAACTGATTTCACATACAAAGTGAGAGAAAAAAAAAATTTTTCCCATAAATTCGATCTCTTTATAGAGATTACTTATTTTTGCAATCAAAAATTCTAAAATTTGAGATTTTTTATTGTTTTTTTTGATAAAGATGGTTGCCTACTTTGTTTACTATTTAGTTTCCTAACCCATAAAAAAACTCCCACAAACAAAAAAATTTCAACAATAATTCCAACCTTTATTAAACTCATTTTTTATCCTCTTTTTTCTTGTTGGTGCCCTCTATGTATGGAACAAGGATATTTAATAAACATTTTTTAAATGAAATTAACGGTTTCATAATCTATTTACTTGCCTTTTCTCCACATACTCCTCCCTTTAATGAGATCATCTATATTTGGCCAAGCTGCTATTAATTCTTTAAGTGCCTTTCTATTAGGAGTATAGAAAACACATGACAATGCACTTATTACATAAAGTATGAACCATAACTTACTTTCTGAATAAGCTAAAAACAAAGAGAAAAGAAAACTTCCAATAAAGAAAAAGAAAAATGACCTATTTAATATTTCTAATGGAGTTCTTTTGAGTCTGTAGAATTTAATCTTTTTAATATCTTCTTCATTATCTTTCTGAAATTTACTTTCGTACGAATTAATTATTTCTTCTTCTAGAACTTTTTCATACTCTAAATTATCAAGTGGATCGCTTTGATCCTTTTTATTTATCATTGGTATCTATACAGTACAAATATGGTAACTAATTTAAGGTATTTTAAAAAGTATCAAATTTTATCTCTTAACTGTAGCTATACGAACAGATCATGGTTTTGAAAATACTTCAAAATTGTCTTATTTATAAAAGATAAATTAGTCAAAATATTCTTTTTAATTTTCCCAAATCTTTCGGTCATTTAAAACAATCACTTCTATAAACTTCATAGCATTAATTAAATTGGGAGGCAATATCTAAATCTAGAGTTAAAATAGTTTAGAGATTTTAATAATAATCTATATGCAAAGGTATTTGATTTCCTACGAATTTACTGATGGCGAGGATCAAGAAGAAGGAGCAGAAATGCTAATTAATTGGTACGAATCAGGTGGTCCCCAAAACAGACCTGAAAACTATGAGGTTCATTCTTGGATTTTTATGGTTCAAAATGGGATAGGGCATTCTGTAGTAAGTGCAGATTCTCTTGAGACAATTTGGAAGCAATGGCACCCCTGGAGAAGGTTAATGGATATAAGTATTCAGCCGTGTATGGATCTTGATGAGACCGTCGGATTATTCAAAAAGCAAAAAATGAATACACGGATAGTCTAAAAGTAATTGACTTCCAAATATAAATTTCTTTTTAGTAGCACCTAATACTACATACATATTTCACTGCGTTAAAAAGGATAAGATTAATATTCCATGATGAATGACTCTTATCACATTTACTTCAAAGGAGAAATTCTTTTCAAGAATTTAAGTAAAGATGAATTTGAATTCGTTTGGGGAAAACTTTATACATCATATATAAATGCCCTAAATAAAGAGCTAACGTACGAACTAATTAGCGAAAACAATATTATGGAGCCGGCCTTTAACCTTGAGCCTTCTTACTAAATCAAGAACTAAATCCTAGATTATGAATAAAACAAGAAAAGTTGTTTCTCCTTTATTATGAGGTGCTCTTTCTCTTCTTTAGTTATATCTAAAGCAATTTTATTTGCCTCAATTTCGACATTCGAACTATAAGTTTCAAAGTCTTCCTCTCTTTTAAATAGGGCAACAATGCCAATATCTGTTATGAACCAAATGAAATAATCAGTCTCACCAATTGGCTCATCTTTTAAGGAATCAATAATCAAATCACTTGTCGAATCCATTTATCCATTCTGAGAGAGACTTTTAATTGCCTCCATTGCAATACCTTACTGCCTCTGAATTAGTACCACCATCTTCAATTATTTCTGCAACACATTTATTAAAAAGTTTAGATTCATTTTTTACTGAACAGAATCCAAAAGCGATTGCAGCTAAAGCTATTGCAGATACAAAACTAGACCCAAGTTGTATAAAGCCATAGGCAAACATAATGTTTTTCTTTCCAGAACATTTTTTTGAATCCTTTTTTTCTTCTGTCATTTAAGTTTTTTTAACTAAGTTAACCCTATTTGATTAGTTTTAGGTTTGAGAAATATTTGCATAGAAAAAACCGAATTAAACAATTTTTCAATGTCATATGACAAAAATTAAAAATTTCAAGTTTAGATTGATTTTTCTTCATTTTAATTTTCAATTTGATACATGATGAAGAAAAAAATTTTTAAATTTTTTATCAACATGAGTTTCTGGTATAGATAATTTATCTTTTTTAAAAAGTAATGATCCCAAAGTTATAACAAGAGATTATGTAACTTTTTAAACTATATTTTATTTTTTTTGATGAAGTATTAATACTTAAAAATTTTCCTAGAAAAGCTTGTTTTGATAATGCTCCCGAAGAGTTATCCACTTTTTAAGCTTTTTTCAACAGGTTTTTCCACAATATGTTGATTAAATTTAAATTTCTATGTGCAAAATAAAATATTATCTTCTTTTTAGAAAAAACTATCCACAAATTTTTTTTGGGATCACTATGATTTCAAATGGTTTAAAATAAATTTAGGAACAAAGCCTATGAATCCAAATGATACAAAAAAGGATTTAAATTCCAAAATTAAAAAAGAGTTGGGAAAATCTAAGCTCAAAGTTCTTACTAATGAAAAAGATTTTTTAGTAAAAAACCTCAAAAAGGCTGGATAATTTATTAGAGCTAAAAATTTAATTAAACAACTCAATTTTTAAAAATACATTTTAGGTCGAAATAAAGATTTCTTGAATAATTACGCAAGATATTTTTAATTTTTCAAATATAAAATTTTTATTACAAACACAAGTTAATATTCCAGATACTAAACATATTAAGCAAATCCTAGTTATATTGTGTAGATCTCCATAAGAGATCAGATCAGAAATATAAACGGAAAATTCCTAGTTTTTTTAATATATAAACAATTATTTTCCCTGTATTCGAATCATTGTTTCCATCAAAAGATGAATACCCAAGAACTAAAAGTCAATTATAAAAAGCTTTTAAATAAAGCTGCTCAAGCAAACGGGCGTAAAGAAACTGTTTCTTACTTAAACCGTGCTGCTAAAATCAAGTCAAAACTTTACTCAACTTCTAAAGTAAGTTGCTCTAGATGTAATGGAGCAGGTTTTTTAAGAATTTCATTAGATGAAACTAAAACTTGTTTATCTTGTTATGGAAAGGGATTTTTAATAAAAGAAAATCAGCAGCTTTAAAACAATTTGATTTATAAATGAAAGATCTCATTCAAGCTCACAAAAAATTAATTAGAACAGTAAAAGAACAAATGGGATTTTCTGATTATGGGATGTACTGGTTGGCTTTCCTGGAAGGAGGTTTAACTATATGGTTGCTGGATAGAATATTTTTCCACTGGTTAAAGTTTTAATTTTATTTATGCAAAAAAACAATTCTGCAGATATTAAATAAATTAATTTATCGAAACCATCTAAAAAGTTGTAGCATAGTAAAAAACAAATATGCAATTACTGGGATTAATTCTTCTTCTAGCGAGTAGCTGGTACCTATGGAAATTAACATCAAATTTTCTTGATGAACAAACAAAAAAAGAACTGGCAAATAGTTTTAATAATTTCAAAAATAAATTATCTGTGGGGAAACAAAACTTCTCTAAAGAAAAAATAAGTGAAGCTTGGGAAAAATACAAAGAAGAAGGTGGGGCTTTATCTAATAAAGAAAAAAGCTAGTGGACTTTTTTATTATTACAAGTCTCACTAAAGATATTTCTAGAATTGATCTAATTGGTATTTTGTTTGGTCATTTAATTTTTGGTGTTGCTTTGACACAGCTTTTAGATTGGACGTGGTTAAAAAACCTTATGAGTGAAGAAGATAAATCAAGGATGCTTAAAAGCTATACATGGAAAGACTTATTGGTAGATGGAGCAATTGTTACGGTAGTTCTAGGAATAATCTTTTTGATAATTAGCATTTTTCTATAAATGAACGTAACTTACAGCCTTTTAGTTTTTTTAATGATTTCAATTGTGATTTTCACTCAAATAATCAATTCCGCTGATAAATCAAAATAAATGACCGAAGTAACTAGCAACTCCTCAACAGGTTGGTACTTAATCGCTTTGGTAAGCACTTTATCTTTTTTAGCCTTAATTTACTTTGGCCAAAAAAGATAGATTAAATTTTGAAAAACTATTTAAATCCCAAAAAAAAAACTCTGCAAATACTTGAGATGCAGAGTATTTAATTATTAAGTGATTGATTTATATAAATCTATTGATTATGAAACCTTTTTTCTTAATTAAAGAAAAAGAGACCGATGAATGTGATGAAGATACTAAATTCACGGTCCCTTTGATAACCGCATTTTTCGGTAGATACGACAATGAATCACCTCCTTTACTAATGTTTTTTTAAAGATAACTAAAAGAATTAAACAAGGAAAGAAATACGTTAAAAATTTAAAAGTTTTTTAACAAATCCAAGATATAAATCTCTTCAATACAAAGGAAAAGATATTACCAGGGCAAAATTTCTCCATTGGCATGCCAAAACATCCCCGAGTTATTTTTATTTAAAGAATCAATACGTTTTAAAAGGCCATTTGCTGATTCTTCAGGACTAATTCCATTTCTTGTAAAGCCAGTCATTCTCGTACTCACTAACCCAGGATGCAAAATAGCTATATAAATATCATCTCTTGATAAATCTATAGAAAGTGATTTTGCTGCCATTGACAAGGCTACCTTAGACATTCTGTAACCATAAGAACTTCCAGATGAATTATCTTTAATAGATCCCATTCTACTTGTGATAAAAGCAACTTTAGAAGATCTTTTTAAAAGGTGTTTAAGTGATTGGGTCATACATATTGGACTCAATGCATTGACTTCAAATTGCCGCATAATACTTTTTTTATCTAATTTTTCGAAAGAATTAAATTCATAAATTCCTGCATTATGAATTAAGCAATCTAAATTAACTCCAGATAATTTTTTACACAAATTTGTTATCGACTCATCAGAAGAAATTTCTATATTCTCTTCAATTCTCACTCCTAAATCTCTAAGTTCTTTTGAAGCTTTCCTACACGTTGCAATTACATTATCTCCCCTCTTATGAATTTGCCTACATAGTTCTAATCCAATACCCCTATTTGATCCTGTAATTAGATAAGTCAACATCTCTAAACTAAAAAATAAAAAATTAATCTAAATCCAAATATAAAAGAAAAAGAACTAGAAAAAGAAAAAATTTATAAAATTCCTTATTAGATTTTTTAAGGTTATGATGGAATATGAAATTTAAAAGATTTTATCAAAGAAAGTAAAGATATATTTAATATCAAAATTTAATTTATGGAAATTTTTAATCAAGAATTTATACAAGAGCTTATTAGGTTAACGTGGAGAAATCCTGCATTCATGGCTATAGCTATTGCTTTAATTTGGCTAATCCCACAATTATTTATCAGAAAAATAATGGCAAAAAAATATGAAGGAAGAAAAATAGAAATTCAGAAAAATAAAATTCAGAAGCTTTACCCAACTAATACTCCTAAATAAGATTTTTATTTATAAGATGATCTAATGAATCAAAAAATACTTTTTGCATCTAAGTAAAAAATGACCTACAAAATAATCAGAATTGATGGGAAAGATGACGAATTGACAGCTCAAAGTTTTGATAAGTATTCAGATGCGTACGATTTGTTAGAGGAACTATATGGAGATTTATGTTGTTCAGATGCTGATTATGGAGACATAACCTATTACGATATTGTAGAAAATAATTTTAAAAATATTAATGGATAATAAAAAATGGGCTCCCTCCCAAGAAGAAAATTTAGGGGTAATAACGAGTGTATATGAATTCATTAAAGAAGAACTTTCAGAACTTCAAAAAAAAACTGGATGTCCCGATTCATTTATTTATGATTTTATTGGCAAGATACAAAATGAATGGCATCCCGAATCATGCCACTCCAGAGTTAGAAATAAAAAAAAGAAAAATTAGAAAATATTAAATCTTCTACTCAAATTTATAAAACTTCTTTAAGATAATCTGAATTTTAAAATATTAAATCATGATTATTCGGATACTAGGTATTGTTCTTATTCTTGGCACGATTGCATATTATGGTTTGGTTTTGACTGGGCAAAGCAACCTTTAGTTTTTTAAATTTTAAAATTTCTCATGAAATGGCCTCCTACTTTGTGTTGGACAGCACCAAAAACTATTAATGGTAATAGGCATTTTCAAGTTAAAGCTTATGGTGGAAAAAATGAAGATAGGTGGGTTGATATTTTTCCTACCAAAAATAAAAAAGATATTAAAAGGATCTCGTGGGCAAAACTAAAATCAGAATGGTCTACTGGATGGTTAAGGCTCCCAAAAGATAAAGATTAATTTGTCTATGTTAACAAATATTATTAACCAGAAAAATGTAAAAAATAATACCTAATAGAAAAAAAATAACTTCTAAGATTTTTAAAACCTGTTTAATATGAAGCCAGAACCGAAGAAAAAGCTGCCTAATAAAAAAGTTATTAGTTCAGCAAAATTTGAGGCTAAAGAACAATTCACAAAATCTGCATTAGAAAATTTAAAAACAGAAAATGAAAGACTTGTTAATTCACTAAAAAAATCTGGGGAGATTAAAGAATCAAAAAGAAAATAGACTTACAGTATTTAAAATTTTTTATTATTATATAAATTTAAAGATTGAGAAATGATTGAAAAAATCTCTCTAGCAAATTCTCATTTACCTCAACTTATTGGGTTTGTTCTGATGTCAATTGGTTACACCTTAGGCAATAAATTTTACCTTCCGGAAATCAAACAAAAATAATAATTTCTAGCTATTAAAAATATTTTAAATAAATAACATTGAAAATATATTCCCTATAAAATTCTCAATATTTTTTTGATTTAAAGTAAAAACATTAAAGCTAATTCTGTAATTCAGTTAAGGCTGGTCTCAAGATATAGCTGACACATAAATGTAACAGTAAAGTACTTAAAAATGTGAAATCAAAAGAAAAAGTAAGATTTCATACTAATTTTTTTTAAATATGTTACATTCTTTAATAATTCAAGTTGAGGTTTCCTCTGTCAATAAAGCAGCAAAGAGGAAATGTTTGATGATGCAAATGTCATTTACTCTTTGGCTTACTAATTGATCAAATATGAATTCTAAAAATGGATGCACTTACTAGTTTTATAGTTGTTATCATCGCAATTACAATTCAATTCTCTTTATACGCCATCAAAAGGTTGCAGGAACCTTTAGAACCAAATTATTTGATAGATAAAAATTCGAAAAAAAATAAAAACTACATGGGTAAATTTTGGAAAAATGCCGAAATAACAAATGGGAGATTAGCTATGATTGGATTTTTAGCTTTAATAATAAACTACGGTTTTTTTGGGTGGATAATACCTGGTTTTATTTAAACTATCAATACATTAAGGTCTTAAAGAAAAAATATCTCTCGTTCAAAACGAACTCTCCTTTTAAAAAAAAAATTTTTATTATAAGAAAAAAACAATTGAGTAATTCTGATTTTGATAAAAATGGGTTAGACAGCTATGGAATACACTGGCTTCAATATGCTGCTTTTGCTGTCTCTGGTTTTGCTATATTTACAACCTGGGCATTTTTTTTTGATGAAAGATTCCACAACTTTGTAATGAATATTTTCAGGTTTATTAACTGCAGTGGGTTCAACTGTAATGGAGCATTTTAAAATTCTATGGCTAATCCAGATCAAAAAACAATATTAATTGATAATGCTTTTGAGGAAATAAAAAACATTTGTATAAATCTTCAAAAAGATACTAATGCTTCGAATTCAGAACTTAAAAGTTTATTAGAACTAGTTATTAATGAATGGGAAGAAACAGAAGAACAAAAAACTGGTTTTGGATTTAGGTAAAGTTAGCCACTATCAAAGAAGAGACTTAGGCCTAAAATCACTTTAATATGAAGAGATTTTTTACTTTTAAAATTTAATATTAATAATTTACAATTTGTAGAGATAAATTAATAAGGAATGAATCTCAAATAGAAGATTCATTCCAGATTTAGCATTAGTTTTATTTAGATTTAAATTTTATAATTTAACTCCTCTGGTGGACTGTCAATCATTAGATCCCTCCTATACAATAAGTTAAACCTACGTCTTACTTATTAAGAAAGTAAATCAGTAAAAATGCTGATTTATTATTTTCTAAAATGTTTGAATTAAAGATGCCAATTCTGGTGCATCTAATAAAAGTGCAAAAAATGTAAGCACAACTAGTAAAAATATGGAAAAGTAGAATTGAATCATGTTTAAAAACTACTTAAAAAGAATTTTCTAAGTTGTATAAAATAATGCTTTGTTTACATAATTAAATATCACTACCGAAAGAAGTTTAATTAGAGAATGATTAAGATGCTTCAGGGGAAAATATCGTCCTATTTTTTTGCCAATACTCACAGCCTTTAAGTAAATGATCACCCTGTGGTATGCGTTTCTCGTATTTTGGACAGATCAAGATAGTAGCAAAAGTTTCTGTAGTGCTGTAGCGAAAGTGATTGCAAGTAATACAAATCTTTGTTCGTTTTCGTTTTAGGGTAGATTCTTTTAGATATTCCCATTTTGACGGATTTACCTTGATCATGATTAGTGGAATTTATTAGTAACAATTTGCCAACCTCCTGAAAGCAATTCATTCCATGTTTCACTAGCACACTCAATAGAATGAAGTCTTGAATTTTTAATTTGGGCTGGTTCACCTAATTCATTTGCATAGAAAAGATGAGTATATACTTGTAAGTTATTAGATACAGATTTCTTATAACTCTCAAAAAAAATTAATAAACCACTTTTTTTGTTAAACAACCAGCCAGTTGGGGGGTCAATAACGCTGCCACGATAAAAATAAGTCCGAACATTAGCAACTCCTGAAGTCATAAAGATAATACAGTTGTACTATTAATATAAATGTACTACTCGCAGACGTCAAGTATCCCTCTGATAATTATTTAAATACTAAAATTACTTTCCAGAAATAATCAGTCGTAAGCTTCTAAATTGGTAATAGTGAATACAAGTAACTCCTTGAAAAGGAAAATATCATTTAAAGAGTATCTCCAAAAGAATGCAATGTATCGAAATCCCTTCTATTTAGGATGGAACAAAGGTTGGTCTTTTTTATTTTTTTTAGAGGGTGGCATTGCAAAAATTGAAGCAAAAGGTTTTGGTATTTCTATTACAACAAAAGTAGAGAAAGGAGAATCACCGCTAGAATCTGCGGATAGATTAGTCTCGAAGGAGCAAAGGATTAGAAAATCAAGATATTATTCTTGGGTCAAATCTATTAATGAAAAAAAATAAATTAACCAATCCTTAAATTTATAGAGTAATTTGTTGACAGTCAATTTAAAATAGAAAATAGTCATTTATTTTTCGTGTCCAATAAATTTTATGAATGGTGGAAAAACCATAGAAAAGTTTTAACCTATGGGGCTTTTATTATCTTGTTTGCTTTTTATTTATCTCCTGTTGTCAAAGAAGCAAAATACAAAAACCAATGTATTAAGTACTCTACTAAAGGAGCTTTAACTAAATTTAATAAGGACGATATAGGAGAAACTTTACTAGAAGAAACAGGTTTGAATATTGATGAACTAGCAGAGATCGAGGGTTATAAGAATTGCATTAATTAAAAAGATCGCAAATATTACGATCAGTTTTTAAATGATTAAAGGTATGTTTAGACTTATTTTATTAATATTATTATTTGGACTTATATCAATAAGTCCAAAAACAAGATATTTGGCTGGCATAACTCTAAATAAAATTTCTTCATTTCTTTTATGGACTTTTAAATATGAAGATAAAGAAAAATGGATTATAGATAAACCAAGTTGGATACTTGACCAAAAACTTAAGCCATCGTATTAAATGAAGACTTATTTAGAAGAACGAATTGAATGGTATGACGATAATTATAGAAATGGTAATGCTTTAATCTCTGATAAGCAGTTCGACCAACTTGAAAAAAATTTATTAAGAACAAACCCAAGTTGTGATTACTTTAAAAAGAAAAATAAACTAGTTTTACCTTCATTAGAAAAGGATTCAATAGATGAATTTTTGAAAGGATTATTAGTAGATACCAGATTATTAATTGAACCAAAAATTGATGGTTGTGCTGTTGCTTTACAATATAGGGATGGAAACCTGGAGAAAGCAATTTCAAGAAAAGGGGCAGACGTTACTAGTAAACTTATTAAAATCCAAGACATTCCCAACAATCTTCCTTTACGAGGAGTTCTTCAAGTTAGGGGTGAATTATATGCACCCAACCAAATTCCAAATATCTCCCAGAGAATCGCTTCTGGATTTCTAAGAGCTAAAGAAGGATTTTTTGAAAGTCTCAGCTTCTGCGCATTTCAAATACTTAATTCAAAACTTAACCAATATGAGTCCAAAAAAAGTCTTTCAAAACTTGGCTTCACGATCCCTCAGGACATTTCATGCAACTTTACGAGTCAAGTTGAAGTGTTTAGAAAACAATGGCTAGAAGGGAAGCTTTTTATTAAATATCCAACAGATGGAATAGTAGTAAAAATAAATTCTAGAAAATTACAATTGATTAGAGAAAAATCAAATTTAGATTATCCTTATTGGCAAGTGGCAATAAAACGTTAATGGAATTAATACACCAGATTTTTCCTACTTGGCATATCTACTTGGATATGTTTTTGGTTGGCTTTGCAACTTACGGTTTTCTGAGAATTAAGAAAAAAATAAAAACTAAATAAAGTTTTTAAATCATCCGTGCTCCTCAAGCATGGATTTAAGTTGTTCGGTATCTAATTGTTCAAGATAATTTCGCATTGCCAACCAAGATCTTCTGCTTTCTAACTTTCCACTTTGCTTGAATAAATTTGCGGAAACTTGATCTATCAATTCTTTATGAGTCATATTTATATTCTTCATCAAGTTCAATGACAACACCATTAAAAAATTCTGCTAATAATTTTGATGGGTCTTGCATAGATATCTTTCTATCTACTTTTGATAATTTCTTTTTGATTGGATTTAAGTTAGTCATACAGATTCAGGTAATTCAAGTTCTTCAAAAGTCCAACCTTCTAATTGAAGGTCATGCCATTTATCCCAAGCATTATCCAAATACATTTGAGTTGATGATTTAATTGCCATTGGCTCACCAAGATCATTTGCATAATATGTATGAGCAAAAATTCTCATACTATTTCTTGGAGATTTTTTATTCCTGACAAATAAAATTAATCTGCTGCGGTCTGGGCTAAGCAACCAACCACTTGGGGACTCATTACGATAACCGTAAGAAAAATTAGTCCAAACATTAGCTCCTCCTAAAGTCATTACTTAGTAATACATATGTACTATTAATATAAATACATTAGAAATGGATCGTCAAGTATTTTGACAAATAAATTATTTACACTAAATAGAGAATAAAAACAGCTCAGTTATTCCAAAAAAAATACCCACCAAAAACCTGTTTTAGCAAGCATTTTGATGGGTAACACCGGATCCCCGTCAGTTCTCTGCTGCATCGACCTGGAAATGCCAGTAGAGGATTCAAAGTGGGCTTTCGTTTCCGATTACAAGATCGGTTTACTACCGCATCACGACAGTCTCCTCATGTCGAAATAGAGTCAGATCAGAGCACATAAAGAAGAACTTAACCAAAGATCCAGCAATTTAACTCTAACTTATTTTTTTATGCATTTGGAGATGGCCAAATGTCTCTTACCATAGTTAACAAAATTTGAGCTTCATCATATCTTTCTGAATGAGTTTTACCATTCAATAAGAATGTGATGTGAGCCATTTTTCTTCCCAGAATTTCGCGAGATTTGCCATAACAATGAATATTAGAACCCTCAATTTCAGATAACATTTTAATTCTGGTTTCCATTGAGATTGGGAAATTTTTTTTTAACCCCAGTAGATTTATCATAATTGCACCTTCACAGTTCATTTTTATTTCAGGTGGCATTATCCCAGAAGAAATGCAAACATATTGATCAAACTGACTGGAAGTGCAAGCTTCAATAGAGTAATGAGCTGAGTTATGTGTTCTAGGAGCTATTTCATTAATTAAAAGACCATTATCTCCATAGAAGAATTCAATAGCTAAAACTCCAACGTAATTAAGTTCATTGACTATTGAAGAGAAAATGTTTATTGCAAATAAGTTCAAATCATATTCATTTGTTCCAGGTGCAAGAACCCAATCACAAACATGGTTTGATTGGAATGTCTCAACTATTGGAAAGAATCTTATCTTACCGGTCTTATCTCTTGAGCCAACGAGTGCTAGTTCTTTTTCATACTCTATCCATTCTTCTATTAACCATTCATCAGAATTATTCTCTGTTAAAAAAGAATCTAAATCTTCTTTAGTCTTTATTTTTCTGTTACCTTTACCGTCATATCCACCTTTATTTGATTTAGCCATTAGAGGAAAATTCCAATTATTGATTTCCTCATACGAGAGATTTTTAAAATCTTCAATGCTTATCCATTTTGGACATGGAATATTCATTCTATCTATTAATTTTTTTTGAGAAAACCTATCTACTAATGGCTTAATTGCATTAAGGCTTGGGACAAAAATATCTTTATTGTCAATTAAATTTAATTTATCAATTTTTATCCATTCATTTTCAAAAATTATTTTTTCACACTCATTCATTAAAGATTTATTACCTCTTATCTTTAAAGGATCAGCTTCTATGACATGATCTGCTTTTGAACCAGCAGGATCATCATAAGATTTTGTTTGCACACATACTTCTAAATTTCTTTTTTTTGCTGCCTCGGTTAACATCAGAGCCAGTTGACCACCTCCAATTATTCCCAGGGAATAATTTTTCTTAATATCCTTTATATTTTTTTTAAAACTCATAGCATGATTTTATTACCATTTCTAATTCTTAACAACTGAATTTTTAAGTTTCTAGAGCTTAGATTTTGCTAATATATAAAGTATTTAATACTAAATATTTATAAATTTTAACTAGGTAATCAATTGTGAATAAGAGAAAAATATTAGTCCCATTAGGTGATAAGTCATACGAAGTAACACTAGAAGCAGGGTTACTGAATAATATCAGCGAAGAACTCTTAAGAATTGGAATAACAAAGAATAGAAAAATACTTGTGATTTCAAATGAAGGAATATCAAATTTGTATGGAGAAAAATTCTTAAATAATTTAAAAGATAATCAATACAAGGCCAAAATGTTCCTTATCAAGGCTGGAGAATCATATAAAAACCTAAAAACCTTAAGTGAAATATATGATGTTGCATTTGAATTTGGCTTAGATAGAAATTCAATAATTATTGCCCTTGGAGGAGGAATTGTTGGAGATGTGAGTGGTTTCGCAGCTGCTACTTGGCTAAGAGGCATCGAATATATTCAGATTCCAACAACATTATTATCGATGGTTGATTCATCTGTGGGAGGAAAAACAGGAGTAAATCATCCAAAAGGTAAGAATTTAATTGGAGCCTTCAATCAACCTAAAGCAGTTTTTATTGATCCAGAAACTTTAAAAAGTTTGCCCAAAAGAGAATTTAATGCAGGCATGGCCGAAGTAATAAAATACGGAGTAATAAGAGATAAAGAACTTTTCGAATACTTAGAAATTGAAAAACACAAGAATGAACTTATAAATCTCAAGAATGATTATCTAATTAAAATAATTAATAGTTCAATAAAAACAAAGTCTCATATTGTTTCTCAAGACGAACATGAAAATGGTGTTAGAGCTATATTGAATTATGGTCATTCTTTTGGTCACGTCATTGAAAATTTATGTGGATACGGCAAATTTCTTCATGGTGAGGCAATATCAATTGGTATGAATATTGCTGGAAAAATAGCAATTGAGAAAGGGTTATGGTCTCAAGAAGAATTAGAAAGACAGCAAATTCTATTAGAGAGTTACGATCTTCCTACAGAGATCCCCAAAATAAATAAAGAAGAGGTTCTGACAATACTTATGGGCGACAAGAAAGTTCGTGATGGCAAAATGAGATTTATATTACCGAAAGAAATTGGTACTGTTGATATATATGATGACGTAGAAGATTCATTATTTTTAAAGTTTTTTTCTTAACGTAAACAGGTTGAATTTATATTCATTTTCTTCTCATTTAACTTTTTAAACACAAACCACTTAAAATCACCCAAACAAACAGGATCAACGAGTCTAAGTAATGCCTCTCTCCTTAGAAGGGCATTTGATAAATCCTCTTTAATTTCTTTCTGAATCCCATAAAGTCTCTCTGCCAATCCAAGTGACAACAAAGCCTCTCCTTGTTTAGTTATTCCAATAGTATCAAATCCAAGAGTCTCAGCATCATTAATTAAAGTTTCTATGCACACATGCGATGTTAAATCGCAATTTCCAGGAGAATCTAGGACATTATTCGACATTTTTTGATTTTCATAAGAAACTATCGTCCCATCAGAATTCTTAGAGGTGTAGTATTTTTTGGCTTCTTTAGCGTAATCAATTATCAATAAAATACCATTATTAATTTTTTGATAAATAGCTTTTAACCATTTTGAGTTATCTATATGCCATTCTGTAGTCCATCCTTCAAGAGCATCTTCAGGCGGAATAGTGATTCCCAACTGACTTTTAGCAAGTTCAAAACTTTTTTCCAATTCACTTGTAATTGGCATTTTATCAAAAAATAATTTATGAGATTTTTTGTCTATAGAAACTGCTTGTCGAATTAATTTTCCCTTTGAAAAGGTTATTCTCTCTACGGGTAAAGCATCCAAAACCTCATTTGCTATAACTATTCCATTTATATTATTTTCCTCTACTTCATCCAAACCTTTCCATAAAATATCAATACCTAGGTTCAAAAATTCCTCCAATTTATTTCTTTGTTTTTCTACCATCCCTTCATTAGGTTCAATAATTACAAAAGAAACTCCTTCTAAAAAATTCTTGTTGTATTCTAAAAAATATTTAATTAATCCACTCATAAAGCTTCCATCTCCAGCTCCAAATTCAGTTACAGCTAATTTCTGATTAGATAAAAAACTACTTTTAAACTGAATCAACCAATCTTCTATTTGTTTACCCACCAAAAAAGCAAAATCATCAGATAAAGATGGTGATGTGACAAAATCTCCTCGAACGCCTAACTCAGCTTTACCGCTGCCGTAATAACCATTAATAGGATCATTTAATGCAAAATTCATAAAGTCATAAAAACTTATAGTCCCACCCATTTTTTTTATTTTTTTTACTAACCAATCTGGATTATTCGCGGGTAAGCTGTTCATCGGCGAAAATATAAAGAGATAAAACTTATTTATGCCTTCAAAGATTAACTATTTATTAGGAATATTTCTATCTATATTAGTTTTAATTTCACATAAACCCGTTTTCGCTATAAATAATCCAAATCTCTTACCAGAAAAAAAAACACCAGTAATTGATTTAGCTAAAACATTAAGCCCTAATCAGAAAAAATCTTTAGAGGAAAAGCTCAACAATCTAGAAATTGAAAGTGGGTGGAAAATTAAATATTTATCCCAATTTGAGAGTTCACCTGGTAGTGCAATAAAAGACTATTGGGATTTAGATGAGACAAGTTTGTTGATAGTTGCGGATCCTAGAGGGGGAAATTTACTGAACTTTAACGTCGGAGAGGCTTATTTTAATTTTATGCCAAGGTTATTTTGGGTTGAACTTCAAACAAGATTTGGCAACCAATACTATGTTAAAGATCACGGTGAGGATGGTGCAGTATTAGATGCAATTGATTCAGTAAAGATTTGTCTCGAAAGAGGAGGATGCCAAGTTGTCCCTGGCCTACCCAAAGAGCAATATGTATGGACTTTATGTACATCGATTCTTGGAGGTTTAGTAGCAGGTTTTGCATCTGCCCCAAGAAAAGAAGGTCAAGTCATTTCAATTGGATTTTTAGCTCTTCTTTCTCCTTTATGGGGAATGTTATTTGGAATTTTTGGTTTGGCACCGATAATATCCAGAACAAATGATTTATTACCTTTATTTAAAAATGGTTTAGCTTTTACAGCCGCAGGAATTGCGGGTTATATCTTGTCTCAAACATTTTTTTCAAGATATGAAAAGCCCAATAATACCTAAATATGATCAGAGATATTTAATCCTAAAAAAATTTATCTTCTTCGCGAATTTCACCAGACTCTGAATACCATCGATGAGAAACATCCCTTAATTCCTTATTTTCAAACTCAATCCATGAAAAGTTAATTAGCAATTTCCCATCTTCATCAGTTTTATATCTTGGTACTACAGCAGTATTGAAATAAATTGTTCCTTTGCTATCAATTTTGAACATCTCTCTTAAACCAAGATTTCTTTTAAGCCGGTTGTGCATATGACCAAAAATTACAAGATCAACTTTTCTTCTCTTTTGTATTTGAGAAATAGCAGCAGACAAATCTCTATCTCCCCAATCTGAAGAGGGTAATTTCCAGTCTTTCCCACAAATGCTTGTAGGTTCTGAACCTAAACCCGAAGGACCCGCATGAGACATAATTATTAGAGGTATTTCTTCAATAGTCTCTTCTGAACATTTGATAATTTTATTTATTGAATCTTGTTCGGTTATAGGTCCATAAACGCCTCTAACTTCTTTTGAAAGATAGTAGCCGCCGCCAGAACTACATGGTCTAGCAGACAATAAATTTATTTGATTATTAAAAACTTTCAAATCCCATGCACAATATTTTTCACCAAGAACACGTATCTGCTTTGAGAGAGTTTCGCCTGTAGAATCTTTCCCTCTATCATGATTTCCTAAAATCACAAAAGTAGGAATTTTGATCTCATTAATTTTTTTAATTATTTTGACACTTCCATCAGAAATATCACCAACAAATAAAACAATATTTGGTTTGATAATCGATAAAACTTTCAAGTCTAATTCAGACCATTGACCATGACAGTCACCAACAATAGCAATTTTTAAATTTGTCAGAATTTTTTCTGTTTAAAGGCATATAATCTATTTAGAGATATTCTAAATCCTGACCAGTATAACTTCTACTGCAAAACAGAAATCAGTTCAAAACGAAGAGGATTTGATTTCTGAAATAAAGGAGCGTTGCGGAAAAGCTAATGCAATTATTCTTGCGCACTATTATCAAGCTCCAGAGATTCAGGAAATTGCAGATTTTATTGGCGATTCATTAGATCTTTCTAGGAAAGCTGCAAATAATGACGCAGATATAATAATTTTTTGCGGTGTGCACTTTATGGCCGAAACCGCAAAAATACTTAGCCCTAATAAAAAAGTCCTGTTACCAGATATTGACGCAGGATGCTCATTAGCAGACGATTGTCCTTCAGATAAATTTCAAAAATTCAGAGAAGAAAATCCAGATCACTATGTAGTAAGTTATATAAATTGTACTGCAGAAGTAAAAGCTCAAAGTGATCTGATATGTACAAGCAGTAATGCAGTCTCATTAATTAAAAAGATACCTGAAGATAAAAAGATAATATTTGCGCCAGATCAGAACCTTGGGAGATGGGTACAGAAAAATTCAGGAAGAGATCTTAAATTATGGCGTGGCAGCTGCATTGTTCATGAATCATTTAGTGAAGAAGCACTTCTAAAATTAAAATATCAAAATCCAGGATCAAAAGTAATTGCTCATCCTGAATGTAGTCAAAATTTACTAATCCTTTCAGACTTTATTGGATCAACAAGTAAGCTGCTTGATTTCGTAAGTAAAGATCCATCTAAAACTTACTTGGTACTAACTGAACCTGGAATAATTCATCAAATGAAAAAGAAAGAACCTAATAAAATTTTTATTGAAGTTCCCGATGTAGAAGGTTGTAAATGTAACGAGTGTCCATATATGAAATTAAATACTTTAGAAAAAATTCTTGATTGTTTGAAAAATAATTCCCCGTCTATTGAACTAGACCAAGAAATAATAAGAAGAGCCTATGTGCCAATAAAGAGAATGCTGGATATGAGTAATTAATTTAATGAAAATACTTTATCTTCCTTATTAATTTTTAGGAATGCATTAAGGTTTGTGGTGTCGGGATTAAATTCGCTTATCTGATTCTTTCTATTAATTATATTTATTAGCTCTTTTTCACCTGCTCTATATTGTTTATCTTTTCTAGTTCCTATCTCTCTTTGAAGTATAGGGTTTATATTCATTCTTACTTCTATGTCTGGAATAATTCCAGATTTGTTTATATCAGTGCCGTTCGGAGTTAAATACTTAGCGACTGTAACAGTTAGACCTGAACCATCAACTAAAGTTCTCATGGATTGAACTAGACCTTTACCAAATGTTTTCTTCCCAACTAATTTTCCTCTTTTGTTATCTTTTATTGCACCAGAAACTATTTCACTAGCACTAGCAGAACCCTCATTAACTAAGACAACTAAGGGCTTTTTTGTTAGAGCTTGACCGTTTCCTTTTTTTGTTTCTTTTAAACCATCTTTACTTACTGTACTTACTATTACTCCTTTGTTAATGAAGTGCCTTGAGATATCAATGCTTGATTCTAATAATCCTCCAGGATTACTTCTCAAGTCAAGAACATATCCTGCGACTTTTTTTGTTTCTAAATCCTTAATAGCATCTCTAGTTTCTTTGGATGCATTTGCATTAAATTGTTTAATTCTTAAATAGCCAATTGATAATCCATTTTTGGTTTGATTGACTTTACTTGATACAGATTTTATTTCAATTTTTTCTCTTGATAAAGTCTTAAAAAAGGATTGAGTACCTCTAAGAATTTCAAGCTTTACTTTAGTACCTCTTTGTCCTCTTATTAATTTCACGGCATCCTCAATATTCATACCTTCAGTAGAAATATCATCTATAGATAATATTTTATCTCTTGCTTTAATTCCAGCATCAAATGCAGGGGTGCCCTCTATGGGAGAAATAATTATTAAATCATCAGATTCTTTATCTTTAACTATTTGGATACCAACTCCAGTTAATTCGCCAGAGGTATCAATTCTCATTTGATTAAATTCCTTAGGTTCTAAAAATCTCGTATAAGAATCATCTAAATTAGAAAGCATATCTCTAATCGCATCATAAGCTTCATTGCTGTCTGAATATGTTTTTGATAAAACTTCTTTTCTTAGATTAATCCAATTGGACTTTTGAAATTTGCCGCTTGAATCAAGAAAATCTCTATATACAATTTGCCAAACATGATCAATTACTTCTTTATAACTATTATTTAAAACTGTTGCCTCTGCAAAATTATTTAAAAATAACCCTGAAAAGGATGTCGCAAACAGAAATATATATTTTTTTTTAAGCAATTTTCTTATCTTCAAATAATTCGATATATTTTATTATAAAAAGAATTTATTTATAATTCAAAAATTTGACAAATCCTTAAGGATCAATCCACTTCCCGTCATCCTTAATAAGTTGGATTAAAGCATTAACACCCTCATCTTCAGGTACTCTTTTTATCTCTTCTTTTCTTCTATATAAGGCAATAGTTCCTTTACCTTTTCCAACATAACCATAATCAGCATCTGCCATTTCTCCTGGCCCATTAACAATACATCCCATTATTGCTATATCTAGACCCGTCAAATGTGAAGTAGCGTTCCTAACTTTATCTACAACTTCTTCTAAATTAAAAAGTGTTCTACCACAACTAGGGCAACTAATATATTCAACCATCGTTTTTCTTAGTCCTAAAGATTGCAAAATTGAATAGCATACTGGTATTTCCTTTTCTGGAGCTTCTGTTAAAGAAACCCTGATAGTATCTCCTAATCCCTCTGCTAAAAGCGTTCCAATTCCAGCAGTACTTTTAATCCTTCCATAATCACCATCTCCAGCTTCAGTCACTCCTAAATGTAAGGGATAGTTATATCCTTCTGAGTCAAGTCTATCTGCGATCATTCTGTAAGCCGCCATCATGACTGGAGCCCTAGAAGCTTTCATAGAAATAATTATGTTATGAAAATCAAGCTCATCACAAATTTTGACAAACTCCATCGCAGATTCTGTCATTCCTAATGGCGTATCTCCATAAGTAAAAAGCATCCTCTCAGATAAAGAACCATGATTAACTCCAATCCTTAGAGCTTTGTTTTCAGCCTTTAAAACTTCAACTAAAGGTGTAAATCTTTTAAGTATTGTTTGCTTAATAGTTTCAAATTCCTCATCTGTATATTCAGTTCTCGTAGGGTCTGATTTTTCAAAAACAAACAATCCAGGATTAATTCTTACTTTATCAACATGTTTTGCAACCTCCATTGCAATTTTCATACCATTATGATGAACATCAGCTACCAGGGGGGTGTTGATATTGTTTTCTAGTAATTTTGCCTTTATATCTCCTACTGCTTTGGCATGTGCTAAGGAGGGGACAGTTAACCTTACTATTTCACAACCCACATCATGAAGTCTTTTGATAGCTAAGAAAGCATTTTCGACATCCATAGTATCTTCATTTATCATCGATTGAACTCTTACTGGATAATCACTTCCAATAGCTATATCACCCACCATTACTGTTCTAGTTATCCTTCTCTCAATATGAGTTGAATATCTTTTAGAGAGACTATTAACCTCTTTAGATTGAGTTAATGACATTAAAATTCTTGATATTCAAAAAGGATTTCACTAAATTATACGGCATATAGTTTACCACTTACATTCTCTAGGTCTTTCAAAGTTAGATGGTAAGGTTTATTGATTTCTTTTGAAGGAAATCTCAACAAATAAGATGGATGAAAAATTACCATAATTTCTCTCCCATCTTTTTTAACCCATTGACCTCTTAAATTACTTATAGGATCTTTAACTTCTAAAATAGCTCTCATAGCAGTAGAACCAGTAAGTAATATAAATTTTGGATCGACTAACTTTATTTGCTGTAATAACCAAGGTTTATGAATATTAATTTCTCTAGCAGTGGGTTTTCTATTATTTGGTGGACGACATTTAATTACATTACAAAAATAAACATCCTTCTTATAATCAATTCCAACTTGCATTAATAATTCGTTTAATAACTTACCAGATTTACCTACATAAGGTTTTCCTTCTAAATCTTCCTGGGCTCCAGGTGCCTCACCAATTACTAACAAATCTGCGAATACACTTCCTCTCCCAATTACTAACCTTTTCACAGAAAATAAAACTTTAAATATTTTTATCTTAAGAACTCAAAACATGAAAATAAAATAGATTAAGAAAATGAACTAAATTAAACCATAGTGTGATAGTTTTATTTATTCTTAATTTATGCATTTGTCATTATTAAAAGTCATATTTGAAAAGTCATAAGTCAATGAGTCAAGTTAATTTATCTGATCGGGCACTTTCAATTGAGCCTTCTCTTACATTGCAGATAAGTGCTAAAGCAAATCAATTATCTGCAGAAGGAGTAGATATTTGTAATTTAAGTGCAGGTGAACCTGATTTTGATGCCCCAAAAGAAGTTATAGAGGCTACAAGTAAAGCTATATTTGATGGATTTACAAAGTACGGGCCCGCAGCGGGGAATTTAGATCTCCGAAAAGCAATTGCAAATAAACTTCAAATTCAAAACGATTTAAATTATGAATTTGAAAATGTAATGGTCACAAATGGCGCTAAGCAAGCAATATATAATCTTTTCCAAGTATTGTTAAATACTGGAGACGAAGTTATTATTCCTTCTCCATATTGGTTAAGTTATCCCCAGATGGTTAGATTGGCGGGTGGGAAGCCAATTTTTACAAATTCTTCTGCAGAAGATGGATTCAAAATAAATATAGAAGATTTGAAGTCTAAAATCTCTTCAAAAACTAAATTTATAATTATCAATTCTCCTAATAACCCTACTGGAAGAGTTATGTCAGAGGAAGAATTATTACAAATTGCCGATTTAGCTAGAGAAAATCCAAATATCAATATTCTTTCTGATGAGATTTACGAACTAATCCTTAAAAAAGAATTTAAACACTACAGTTTATCTTTATTAGCAAATGACTTAAAAGATAGAATTTTTATAATAAATGGGTTTGCGAAAGGATGGGCTATGACTGGCTGGAGGATAGGTTATTTAGTAGGTACCAAAGATGTAATCAAAGCATCCTCAGCATTACAAAGTCAAAGTACAAGTAATGTTTGCTCTTTTGTTCAAAAAGGTGCTTTAGAGGCTTTAAAAATTAATAATGAGTTTTTCTCAATGGTAAATAGCCATTATGATCAAAGAAGAAGACTTCTCTATGAGGGCCTTAATAATATAAATGGGATTTATATTGAAGAACCTAACGGAGCATTTTACGCATTTCCAAAATTACCCAACTCCTCAATTACTTCTGTTGATTTCTGCAATAAAGCTCTTCAAGATTACGGTTTAGTTGTTGTACCTGGAAAAGCTTTTGGAGCTGATCAATGTATAAGAATATCTTGTGCAGCTTCAGAAATTAAAATAAAAGATGGCCTACAGAGGCTTGAAAAAGCAATCTCTGAGTACTATTAATTTAACTAAGTTATGTTTAATTTAAAGAATTTCCTACTTAGTTCATATCTATTATTTTATGTTTTTTCATCACCTGTATTTTCAAATCCCAAAGTTTTAAAAGTTGGAGCAATACCTGATCAAAACCAAGATGTTTTGTACAAAAGATTTAATTTATTTTCAAAAGAATTATCCAAACAACTTGATGTAGAAGTTAAATACATTCCTGTTATTAATTATGTTGCAGCAGTAACTGGATTTAGAACTAAAGATTTAGATTTAGTTTGGTTTGGAGGTTTATCAGGAGTTCAAGCAAGATTACAAACACCTAATTCAATTGTCATAGCTCAAAGAGATATCGATAAGGAATTTAAAAGTGTTTTTATAGTAAACAAAAATTTAGAACTTAACTCAATTTCAAACATTAAAGGACTTAAAAAACTAAAGAATTTAAGATTTACTTTTGGCTCTGAAAACTCAACTTCTGGAAGATTAATGCCAGAATATTTTTTAAATCAAGCAGGGGTAGAAATTAAACATTTTAAAGGGAAAAAAGCAGGTTTTAGTGGGAGTCATGATGCCACTATAGCTTTAGTTAATAGTGGGGCATTTGATGCGGGAGCTTTAAATAAACAGGTCTGGGAAAATAATCTTAAAAATAATCCCAAAAGAACAAGTAATTTAGAATTATTCTGGATCACACCAGAATATGTTGACTATCATTGGGTAGCTCAAGGTGATCTTGAAAATAGATTCGGGGAAGGGTTTACAAAAGAACTTAAATCAGTAATTCTAAATTTAGATATAAAGCAAAAATCACATAAAAAGATATTAGATATGTTCAATGCAAAAAGATTTATAAAGGCAGAATCAAAACAATATAAAAATATAGAGCAAATCGGGAGGAAATTAAATAAAATTAGATGAATAATACTGTCTTAGAATTAGAAAATATATCTTATAAATACAAAAATGATCTGATCCTAAATAAAATAAATTTAAAAATAAATTCTGGGGAAAAAATTGCACTTTTAGGTAAAAGCGGTTCAGGAAAAACTACACTTATATCAGTACTTAATGGCACTATAAAGCCAACTCAAGGTGAGGTTAAATTATTCAATCAAAGTTTCGAGGAATTAGATAGAAAGCAGAAAAGTAAAATAACAACTATATGGCAAGATTTAAGATTAATAGAAGATCTCTCTGCAGAACAAAATGTTAATTGTGGACTACTAGCGGAAAACAATTTTTATTTCGCTTTTAAAAATTTACTAAATATAAGTTCTTTTAAGAAGGCGCATAAATATATGAAATTATGTAGACTTCATAACTCTATTTACGACAAAAAAATCAGAAAACTATCTGGGGGGCAAAAACAAAGGGTGGCTATAGCTAGATCATTAATTCAAGAATCAAATATATTACTTGCAGATGAGCCTTTTAATAATCTAGATCCCAAATTGATAACCACAATTAAAAACCTTCTGCTAGAAAATGTAGATAAAAATAAAACAAAAAAATCCCCAAAGACGGCATTAGTTGCATTACATAGATTAGATTTGCTGAACGATTTCGATAAAGTTATTGGAATAAGAGATGGTAAAATTTTTTTCAATCTCAAAAGAAATAACTTAAAGAAGATTCATTTAGAGAAAATATATTAATTAGTTGAACAAATTAAAATTAAACTATACCTCATTATCTTTTCTTCCAATTTTGGTATGCATACCTCTAGGGTATCAACTAATAAACAATATTCATTTTGGAGGATTTAAATTATTCCAAGAATTCTTAATTTCTTCATTTAATCCCAAGATCGATAATGAAATTATTATTACCGTAATTAAGCGATTAAATGAAACTATTTTAATTGGTTTTTTTAGTTGGTTAGTAAGTATTATTTTTGGAGCATTTTTTGGAATAATATCCTCAAATATTTTTTATAAAATCTTTAATATTCCAAATTTTTTCTACCGCATAGTAAGGTTTTTTCTAACAATAATTAGATCAATACACGAAGTGGTTTGGGGAATACTATTAATGCAAATATATGGAATAAATTTTTCGATAGGAATAATAGCTATATGTATACCTTATATTGCTGTAAATTCAAAAGTTTTTGCTGAACAATTAGAAACTATTGACTACAAAAATTTTGAATCTATAAATCAAATAAATGGACCTAAATTTTCTTCTTTACTAACTTTAATATGGAATCCAATAATATATACATTTAAAAACTTTGGTTTATATCGATTAGAGTGTTCAATAAGAAGTACAGTGATTCTAGGACTTTTTGGGATTGGAGGAATAGGTACCAGTATTTTTTTATCTTTCCAAACTTTGAATTTTAGAGAATTATGGACTTATTTATGGTCTTTAGCAATTTTGATAATTCTTTCTGGATTAATATTCAAAAAAATAAAATTTAACACTACAAATAAAATCCTATCTATTTTTTTTATTTCAATTTTTTTCATAACAATTTTATTTTCTTTTTTATATTTTCTTTATTTTATTTTTAATAATAATTTTGAAAATTTTAATTCCGCTAGTTCTCTATTTAAATCAAGCTCAGATTTCAGATTATTTGATTTCTTAAAACTTACATTAGAAACAATAATTTTAAGTCTTTTATCAACAGGAATCGCAATTAGTTTACCTCCATTAGTAATAGGAATTTTTAACAACAATACTTCTAAAATTTTTATAAAAATTTTTGCATTTTTATTACGTTTAATACCTACCCCTGTAATACTTCTAACTCTATTAACTTTTAATAATCCTTCTGTATCTTTAGCAGCTTTAACATTAGGTCTCCACAACGCTGGTATTACTAGCAAATTACTTTTTACAAATCTAGACAGTCAAGACAAGAGAAATTATATTGCGATGAAATCTTTAGGAATCTCAAAAAAGACTAGTTGGCTATTAGGTTTATTTTCTCATCAAGCAAAAAGTTACTTGGCATATTGCGCATATAGATCTGACATTATTATTAGAGAAACTGCAATTGTTGGGGTTATTGGAAGTGTTGGTCTAGGTTGGCAATTGCAAGAATCACTAAGTTCCTTCGCATGGCAAGAAGTTACATTAGTTTTGATAGCTTATAGCTGCATCGCAATAGTTGGCGAATTAATAAATGGTAAAATCAAAAATAGTTTAACTTGATTTGTAAGAATAATTTGTTAAATCAAGTAATTATTTTTTTCCGGTTATAGTGATTAGTTTACCAAAACAGCTAGTTGTAATTGGAGATAGCTCAGTTTATGGATGGGGAGATAATGAGGGTGGTGGATGGTGTGAGAGGCTTAGAAAATATTGGTGCAATAACCACAATGGGCCAGTTATTTATCAACTTGGCGTTAGGGGAGATGGGATAGAAAAAGTTTCATCTAGATGGGAAAAAGAATGGTCATCTAGAGGAGAAACGAGAAGAAATAAACCTAAAGCAATACTACTAAATGTAGGTCTTAACGACACAGCAGCAATTGGTCAGAAAAATGGAAGACATCAATTAGATATAGATGGATTTGAATATGGATTAGAGAGGCTAATTAATGAAATGAACTCTCAAACAAATGTATTTGTTATTGGTCTTACACCAGTTGACGAAAGCAAAATGCCGTTCGCAGGATGTCTGTGGTACTCAAATAATTTTTGTAATTCTTATGAAAGGAGAATGGAGGAAGTATGCCTCAATCAGAATGTCCCATTTCTTCCTACTTTTAGAGAAATGTACTCTGATAAAAGGAGTAAAAATTGGATTACGCATGATGGAATTCATCTAAATTCCGAAGGTCATTTCTGGCTTTTCCAAAGACTTAAAAGCTGGGAGATTCTCACAAAATGGAAGGAATCTTAGGTCTTTCCAAATATTATTAATTTAAAAAATATGAATATAAAATAAGCGCAAAGATAGCAAAAACAGAAGCAATACTTGTCTGAATAGCATTTACCAACTCATTACTTAATTTATATTTGTTTTGAAATTTAGCACCAATAATACTTTCGGAAAGTGTTGCCAAGAATCCAGAAACTACAACAACTATAAAATGATATTTTGTAGAAATAATGGATAGACGAAGCATTATAAAAGCCATAAGTATTGATCCCAAAACACTAGCTAATGTTCCTTCTATACTTATTCCTCCCTCAGTTCCCCTATCCACCTTTTTAAGTGAAGTAATTAAGTATGTGTCTTTACCAAATCTTTTCCCAATTTCGCTACCAAAAGTATCCGCCAACTTTGCAGCAAAACTTGCAGCAAAACCTACTTTAAACATCACTACATTGGCAGCATTAAATTTGGTCATAATGGCAAGAAATAATCCTGTAGCTGCAGAGCCCCAGACATTCTCAGGACCTCTCCTCCCGCCTCTTTTTTCAGCAATTCCTTGTGCTTTTTTAAATTTAAAACCTATTTTGGTAACGAGGGATCCAAATAATAAATAAATTACAACTGACATCCATCCCTGCCAAGACAAACATCCCCACAAAATTGTGCCTAAGATACCTGCACTTACCCAACCACTTTTCGTCATCAAAGGAATCCTGCAAAATATATAAATCAAAATAAAATTAATGCAAAAACCTATAAAAAATTGATTTCTAATTAAATCCATATTTATCTAATTCTTTAATTTCAAATCAATTCTCCACTGATTTAGGATTGATGATGCGTTAATACTAGCCGTCGAAGTTCTTAAGATAGTGTCGGAAAGTTTCACAAAGGTAATGTTATTTTTATTAAAAAAATCAATTTCTTTAGAGGACCAACCCCCTTCAGGGCCAATTACATTCCAAAATATACCTCCTTTTTTATTTGCAAATTCTTGTTGTTTTCTTAACCATTTATTTAAGTCATATGGTGTTTCTTCTCTCGTTATAGAAATTGAAACTCTTTCTTGATTATCTCTACTTTTTAGCCATTTAATAATATCCATACCATTTAAAATAGATGGTTTCCATAATCTCTCACTTTGCTCAACTGCTTCTTTGATAATTGAATTCCATCTCAAAAGCTTTCTTGAAAAATTTAAATTTTTGTTTACCTGTCTTTCTGAAAATAATGGCTGTATATAATCGATTCCTATTTCAGTACACATTTTTATAATATCCTCAAAACCACTTTTTGGTATAACAACGGCTATTCCTAATAAGTAAATTTCTTGTTCTTGAAATAAGTAAGGTTTTTTTAATTTAATTATTTCTAAACAATCATTTTTAACTTTTATAGCTTTCCATAATGAACCCTCTCCATTAGTTATAAATATTTCTTTACCATTTTTTATCCTCATTACTTTGTTTAAATAATGAGCCTCTTCTTTAGAAAGTTCTAAATTATTGTTCTTAATATTTTCAATTCTTTCATGGGAAATAATTAATCTTGTTAAGTCTTCCATCTAAAACACTTAATCTTTGAAAACCAAATCTTCATGTTCTTCAATTGCCCAATCATTATTTTCACCCCCAATAATTAACTCTTCAATTTTTACATAATTATTTGATATCTCATTCAAAGAATTAATTAATATATCTATTGAAATGGAGTCTGAAGTTCCAAAATCGACCCAACATCTTCCCCAAAGATTTTGATATTCCATAATTCCTAAATTATGCATTAAGGCTGGAAGAGATGCATTTTTTTGATCGTTATCGTAGGACATCCAACTTAGGTCGGAACCCTCTTCATGAGTTTGCAAATTTTCAGAATTAAATCCACCTAACCTTCCCAAAACGTACCAACTATCAAAAACACCATCTAAATAATTCTTTTCGTCTTGAGTAGGCGATTCTGAAAACCTGATCCATATCCAACAATTAAAAGGATCAACTTCCCTAAAAATAATATTCATATTGACTAATAACTTTTTAGATCTATAGCTATTATAAGTAAGTTATTACTAGATTAAAATTTATACCTATAACTTAATTAATAATGCTTGACTTAAAAGAAATATCTTATCAACCCCAAACTGGTGAAAGAAAAATAATAGACAATTTAAATTTAACAGTTCATGAAAATGAAATCATTTTAATTTGCGGCAATAGTGGTTCTGGGAAAACAACACTACTCGAAATAATAAGCGGATTAACAAATCCGCAAAAGGGAAAAATTACTTGGAAGAATAAAATTTTGTCTCCTAGACAAAGAAGATGGTTTTCTGGAGTAGTATTCCAATTTCCTGAAAGATACTTTATAGGTACAACCATTGGTAAAGAATTAAAAATAGGCCATAAATCTTTAAGAGAAAAACAAATAGAAATAGTTTTAAATAAAGTTGGTTTGAAAAAAATTAATCTGACTCAACCACCAGAACAGCTAAGTGGCGGACAACAAAGGCGGTTAGCTGTAGCAGTTCAACTACTTAGAAACCCCTCAATTCTTTTACTTGATGAACCAACTGCTGGATTAGACTATTCAATGAGAAATGATGTGAAGAATTTAATTCTTGATTTAAAAAATAAAAATACAATTATTATTGTTACTCATGAACCTGCATTATTTGAGGGGATTCCTTCTAGGATATTATCCTTGGAAAAAGGGAAAATCAAAAGTTTTATGAAAGAAAATCATGCAGGATAGGATAGTTCGGGCTACTGCAGCCAATGGAGGAATAAGATTAGTTGCGGTATTAACAACAGAATCTTCTTTAGAAGCAAAAAAAAGACACGGCCTTTCTTACTTAACCACCTGTATCTTAGGCAGAGCATTTAGTGCTTCACTGCTTTTAGCAAGCTCGATGAAAATAATGCATGGGAGAGTCACTTTAAGAGTTAGATCTGACGGACCTTTAAAGGGATTACTAGTTGATGCAGGTAGAGACGGGAAAGTTAGGGGTTATGTAGGGAATCCTAATTTAGAATTGGACCTAGTCAAAATAGATAATAATAAATATTCTTTTGATTTTAAAAAAGCATTAGGTACAGGATATTTAAATGTAATTAGAGATAGTGGATTTGGAGAACCCTTTACAAGCACTGTTGAATTAGTAAATGGGAATATTGCTGAAGACTTAGCTTCATATTTATATCATTCAGAGCAAACTCCCTCTGCTGTATTTATTGGAGAAAAAATTCAAAATAAAAGTTTTATTTGTAGTGGTGGCTTATTAGCTCAAGTATTACCTAAAAAAGATACTGACCCTCTGCTAGTCTCACTACTTGAAGAAAGATGCAAAGAAATTAATTCTTTCAGCGAAGATCTATTTAAGTCAAAAGATAATCTTCTTGAGTTAATTAGAAATATATTTCCCGATATTGACGATAAATCAATCTCTGAAAAAGCTCGTTCTCAAGAAGTGAGTTTTAAATGCAAGTGTTCCAAACAAAGAAGTTTAAATGCGATGAAAATGCTTGATAAGAGCGAGTTAGAGGACATCCTCAAGAAAGATGGCAAAGCAGAATTGGTTTGTGAATTTTGTAAAAATAAATATCTTATAAAATATGAAGAAATTAAATCTATGATAGAAAATCAATCATAAAAAAATTACGCCTAGCCATAAAATAACCATGGCCGGAATACTTTGAATTTTCTGTATTGATAAAGAGTTGTTTGATACTTCCTGAATGAAAGAATTATTTTCAAGCAATCCACCAAATATTAATCCTATCGAGAGAAAGGTAACACTCCAACCCAGAGAAGCTATAAATCTTTTCCCTGATTTAATTTGGGTATAGGTAAGTATTAATGTTGAGATAGAGAGTAAAAGTCTATTATTAGAGTCTGGACTGATAAATAACAAAATTAAAAATAATAGCCCAACAGATATTTTTATTGAAAGATTATCAAATGAGGGGGTAGTTATTTTTGGCAAACTATACTGACTTGAATTGTTAGAA
>NZ_CACMSM010000012.1 GCF_902616385.1 uncultured Prochlorococcus sp.
ACTAAGACTCTCATAACGGGTTCTGTACCGCTTGGCCTTATATACACTCTACAATTATCTGAATATATTTTCTGAAAAGACTCTATAATTTGATCAATCAAGATTTTGGTTTCTGGATTTAAGTTTTTAATATTAAAATCTAGATTTATATTGGTAAGTTTTTGAGCATAAGGTTCGAAACTACTTTTAAGCCAATCATTTAAATTAATATTTTTCTTTTTACAAAATTTAGAAATTTGAAGAGCAGTCAATATCCCATCTCCAGAAAAGTTATTAATTTTTGAAAGTATATGACCTGACTGCTCACCTCCTAAAACTGCTCCTGTTGCCTTAATTGCGTCATACACATGTTTATCTCCGACATCAGTTCTATATAAAATCCCTCCAATTTTTTCCCAGGCCTTTTCAAAACCTAAGTTTGCCATTTGAGTTGATATTAGTACATTTTTTGTGAGAATTTTTTGTTCCATAAGTTCTCTTCCCCAAAGAAAAAGAATGTGATCTCCATCTAAAACGTTGCCTTTTGAATCTATTCCAATTACTCTATCGGCATCCCCATCGAAGCTGAAACCCATATCTGCAGGAATCTCTCTTAATGCTTTTTTTAATGATTCGAGGTTAGTAGAACCACAATTCATATTAATTTTCAAACCATTTTTAGAGTTGTTTATAACTCTCACATCAGCACCAAGAGACTGAAAAATTTTTTTTGCACAGGTTGTTGCTGATCCATAGCATGTGTCTAATACTATTTTCAACCCGCTTAGATTTTCCTCACCCATTGTTTGGATTAGACTTTTAATATAAATATCAAAGAGATTTTTATTTGTGTTAAGTGGAATCACTTTTCTTGGAACTGAGATATTATGATTTGACTCTTCAACTAATTTTTGAATTTTATTTTCAAAATATTTGGTAATTTTTTGACCATTATGATCAAAAATTTTTATGCCATTATATTCTGGCGGATTATGACTTGCAGATATCATGATTCCACTACTCAAGTTCTCTTGTTTGATTAAAAAAGGTATTGCCGGGGTTGGGCAGATTCCAAGATTTATAAATTTTTTACCACTTTCGTTTATACCTTGTGTTATTGCCTGCAGTAGTATATCTCCACTAATTCTTGTATCTCTTCCAATTATTATTGGATTTTTATTTTCTAAGCTCGAACCTAAAGCGTAGCCTACTTTGTAAGCTAGTGAATAGGTTATCTCTTCATTAAATCTTCCTCTTATTCCATCAGTTCCAAAGATTGATTGCATAATTAGATTTCAGGAATCAAAGAAATTTTTGATAATTATTTAGTTATTATTTTATCAGTTGATTAAAAGCTTATAGATTTCAATTCTCTTTATTCGTTTTAATTATTTAAGATATTTTTAGTTAGTAATTCTTTAATAGTGCAATCTGAGAGTCGAGAGCAAATTTTAGAGACAAATTTAAAAACAATACTAGTATTGATTATAGCTATTGTTATCATTTCACTAATTTTTTTAAAAAATTTCTTTTTTAAATCGACTTATCTTCTAAAGAGTTTTGGAGAATTATCTGTTGACCCTGAAATAGCTTTTACAAATAATAAGCCTACATTTCTCGAATTTTATGCTGAGTGGTGTGAAGTTTGCAAAGAAATGGCTCCGCAAGTTTCTGCTTTTAAAGATGAATATGAAAAAGATATTAATTTTGTTTTTTTAAATGTTGATAATCAAAAATGGGGTAATTACATCCAGAAGTTTGCTGTCAACGGGATTCCTCAAGTTAATCTCTTTGATAAAAAGGGTAATCTAATATCTACGTTTATTGGTAAACAAGATGAAATAAAAATAAGAGAATCTATTAATAATTTAGAAAGAGAAGAAAAACCTTATGAGGAAATTATTAATGCTGGATTTTCAACAATTCAAGAAAATAAAAATAATGAAATTAGTCCTCGTAGTCATGGATAATTTTTACCAATCTAAAGATTTTGATACAATCGGAAAACTTTCTTTAAAAATAGACTTACAATTTTGGGCGATAGATTTGTGTTCTTTTTGGGTACCATGAGCTGATCTTAAATGGATGTAATGGATCCACGATCTGCATGATCCAGACATATATATTCTTGTTGGAGTTGCTAATGGTAAAACAAATCTCGCACATTCTTTGGCTACGCCTTCAGCAAGTAAATCTTCATATAATTCTGAAGCAGCTTCAAAGTGCAAACCAATTTTTTCATTGAATCTTTTTTTTAAATCATCAGGGAGGTCAGGAATTGAATTTTGCCTATTTTTAAAATCTTGACGCCTCAACTCTGGTAAGGGAATATTTCCCAGCTGAGAACTATCTGCATATCTCTGTGAAAATTCTTGGAAAGTAAATGATCTATGTCTTAAAATTTGGGCAGCGATTCCTCTGTTAGTTTCTATTTGTAGGGTCATAAATGACTGTTCAAAAACACTCCAATGTTCATTTTTAATGCAATAACTTAATAATTTCGAATAGTCCTCATTCTCCTGGTTTTTTGGGTTACTAACTCTTGCAATATAAGCCATTGTTTTTTCTGCATCAGGGGTTAGCGAAATTAGCTCAACTTTACTCATTTTAGATCTTTGCTAGAGTTACTTTTTCTGGTTGGTTTTGATATTTACCTCTTCTATCTTGATAGGTTGTAGAGCATGGATCACCTTCGAAAAAGAGTAATTGGCAAATACCCTCTTCAGCATAAATTCTACAGTCTGCACCAGAACTGTTACTAAACTCTAAAGTCAGATGACCTTCCCACCCTGCCTCTGCTGGGGTTGTATTAACAATTATTCCTAGTCGCGCATAAGTACTTTTGCCTATACAGATGACAGTTATATTTTCTGGTACTTTCATCTTTTCTAAAGCCACTCCTAAACCATAGGAATGAGCAGGAAGAATAAAAAAGTCTCCATCATCATCATGATGAAGAACAGTTTTTTCTAAATTATTAGGATTAAACTTTTTGGGATTCATCACAGTACCAGGGATATGTCTGAAAATTAGGAATTCTTTTGATGAAAGTCTTAAATCATAGCCATAGGAAGAACATCCGTAACTCAAAACTGGCTTTTGTTTGTTGTCAGGTTCAAGATGCCTAATTAGATTAGATTGAAAGGGCTTTATCATTCCTTCCGTGGCTTTTTGATTTATCCAGAGATCATTTTTTAGCATTTTTTTATGAGCGAAGTTCGGTAATTTGGTTGGCCATTAATAATAGATCTTTAGGAATATCTGTACCAGTAAGGATTACATCTCCAGATATAAATCGGTTTTCAAGTGTTGAAATCAAATCATCTTTCTCGATTATTTTCATTTCAATAGCTAAAAAAATTTCATCAAGTATGATTTGATCATTCTCGCCAGACTGAAGTTCTTTTTTACAAAAATTCCATAATTCAAGAGTTGACTCATGAATAGATTTTTTTAAATTTATATTGTTTTTAATTTCTTCAGAATTATATTGATCAAAGGAATGTGATGATCTTACCCAGGTTAAATTGCCGCACAACTTTTCTGCATTATTAACTCCCTGTTTGACGCCTCCTTTCATAAATTGTACTAAGAGCACTTTCCTTCCCAGAGCAGCATTTCTTAGAGAGTCTCTAATGATAGATGTGTAGCTTCCTCTATATGAGGATTGGTAGATTTGAATTTGACCGTTTTGTGTAAATCTTTTGACGTTACTTTTGCTGGCAGTATTTATATTTACAACATCAGTATTATTTTTTGAATAAATATTGGATGGACTAATTACCATTATTTAGATTCTTTCTACATGCAGTATAATTAGAATTTACTGACGCTGCATATAGTGTAATTTTACTTAAAAAAGGGTTAGGCAATTGGAAACTGACTCAAAAGGGCTTATTGACAAACAAATAAGAATTGAAAATTGTTACTGTTGATACAAGATATTTTAGAGTGTCTCCTTAAGTTTTTAATAATCAAGATATTTATGATACCTGCATCACGAGGATTCAACCGCTTTAGTTCGCAACAGTCAGGACAAAGTAAAATTAACTCTGTTGGAGAACGTTTTCCAATCAATAGAACTTTAATGGAAGTTATTAAAGGTCTTGATGGTGCAAGTACAGAAATGATTGAGAGATCTAAAACAATATTCTTCCCTGGGGACCCTGCTGAAAGAGTTTATCTTATAAGAAGAGGAGCAGTAAGACTTTCAAGAGTTTATGAGTCAGGTGAAGAAATAACTGTTGCTCTCTTAAGAGAAAATAGTCTGTTTGGTGTCTTATCTCTTCTAACAGGCCATAGATCTGATCGCTTCTATCATGCCATAGCATTCACAAGAGTTGAAATGATAACAGCACCTGCAAATTCAGTTTTAAGAGCTATAGAGGAAGATGCATCAGTCGGCCTTTTACTATTACAAGGGCTTTCGAGTAGGATCCTGCAAACTGAAACAATGATAGAAACCCTTACACATAGAGATATGTCTTCTCGTTTAGTGAGTTTTTTAATGGTTCTTTGTAGAGACTTTGGAGTAGCAGGTGAAAAAGGTATTACAATAGACTTAAGGCTTTCTCATCAGGCAATTGCAGAAGCTATTGGTTCTACGAGAGTAACCATTACAAGATTATTGGGTGATTTAAAGGATTCAGGGCTTCTTAATATTGAAAGAAAAAAGATCACAGTGTTCGATCCAATTGCTCTTGCAAAAAGATTTAATTGATTCATCATAAATTATGATGTACTGAGTAAATGCAAAAGTGTGGCTTGGATTTTAATTGTTTTTTTAATATTACTAGGAGGATTAATTGCACCATTTGGGGATATTCTTGGAACAAAGATTGGTAAAGCAAGATTTAGCATCTTAAAGTTAAGACCTAAAAAAACAGCAACTATAATAACAATAATTACAGGTGGGTTTATTAGTTCAATATCAATAGGGTTATTGATTTTAGTTAGTGAAGAATTCAGACAAAGGCTTTTTGTTGATATTCCTTTTTTGCAAAAAACTTTAGATGAAAGTAAAAAGGCTTTAATCCCTTTACAGGAAGAACGAAAGGAACTTGAAGGTACAATTATTCAAAAAGAAAAGGAGTTGAATAAATTAAAAAATAATATTAAAGAATTTAGGAGAGGAAATATTGTTATTAGAAGAGGACAAACTTTATTTATTGCAGAGCTTAATTCCAACTCAAATGTAAAACTAGGCTTAACAAAAATCTTTAATGAAGCTGATAAATTTGTCAGGAAAATTGTTATCCCAACAAATAAAAAAGCAAAAAATATTCTTTTGTGGAGGCCTAGTGATATTACAAAAATTGAGACAATAGCTGCTAAAGACGGTAACTGGATTTTATTAATTAAATCAGCAACAAATGTTTTAAAAGGGGATAATTATGTTTTTGTATCCCCTGATTTATTAGAGAATAAATTTATAGTCAAAAAAGGGGATGTTATTACAAGTTCAATTTTGGGAGAAAGTGATTTAAATCTTAAATCAATAAATTTAAAAATTAAATCACTACTAAGAGAAACAAGGGATGAAATTAAGTCAAAAGGATCACAAGTTAGTGAAATTAATACAAATGGAAATTTTGTAAAAAAAATTAGAGACTTTCTTCAAGAAAATCAAAATATCAAATTTAAGTTAGAAGTAGTATCTTTGAGAGATAGTAAAACAGTAGAACCTATTATCGTTGAAATAAATATTTTAAAGATTGCATCTTAAATGCCTAAAGTAATAACTATTGATCCCGGTAGAAGTAAATGCGGCTTAGTCTTAGCTGAAATAAGTGCAAAAAAGATTTATAAAGCGATCATTCTTAAAAGTGAATTACTTGAGAATTATGTCAGAAATTTAACTGCCGCGGAGGACGTAACCAAAATTATTATTGGTAATGGTACTTCCAGTAGAGAAATCAAAGAAAAACTGTATTTTTTTAAGAAAGAAATAATATTTTTTGAGGAAAAAAATACTACCTACAGAGCAAAAGCAAGATATTTCGAACTTTTTCCAATTAGTGGTCTAAAGTTTTTAATTCCTAGAGAATTTTTTATTCTAAATAAAAACCTTGATGCGATATCAGCTTTGATAATTTTAGAAGATTATTACAAAATAAAGTTTTTTTTGAATAAAAATATAGATTTTAAAACTTGGCTGAAATAGTGAATTTATATTCATTCCCTGCTTCTAGTTCATAATCTTTTTTTAATAAAAATCTCAATAAGGCATCTTCAATTAATGCTCTTCCCAAAGGTGGATTTACCGTTAATAAACCTTTATGAAAGGACCATGTAAAAGTCCATTTAAATTGACTAGCTTCCACAACCCCCTGAATTTGCTTTTTTGAGAAGGAATATTCCTTAACACTTACATTTGCAATCGTTTCAGGTTTTGAACGCATATCTTAAGGTTGGTCTTTGTCAAAAGAATTTAATTCATTAATTATATATTCTTCTTTTTTAGTATTTAGTTGTTCTAGGGATTCTATTACTCTCTTATACACTTTATCCAATATAAATTTTTCTTCTAGAGAAATATTTCCTAAGACATGAGAAATGGTATTGAAATTATTTTTCCCCTTAATTAGAGGGGGTGATCCAATACCGATTCTTATTCTCTTAAAGTTTTGTGTCTGCAATTGTTCAATGATGCTTTTAAGCCCATTATGTCCCCCGGAGCTGCCTTTTCTTCTAAATCTTATTTTACCAAGGGGAAGATCTTTATCATCGACTATTATAAAAATCTGATCTAAATTAATCTTGTACCAATCAACTATTGCTTGGACGGCATAACCACTGTTATTCATAAACGTATTTGGTAAAAATAATCTGAAAATAGAATCATTGATTTGAAATTCTGAGCAGGAACTTTTAAGCTTATCTTTAAATAAAAAATTTGAATTATATTTTTTCGAGAGATTTTCAAGCAGTAAAAAACCTATATTATGCCTACTTTTTGAGTATTTTTTACCAGGATTTCCTAATCCAATTAAAAATATTTCTTTCATGGTCTATTTCTCAATTTCATTTGATTGAGAATCATAAATATGAATATATATGCAAACTATAACCCAATAAATTAAAACAAAAGTTTTAAAAAAGAGATTATTTAGTAATTTAAATTATTGGGATGAATTCTTGATAGGATTTTTGAAATCTAATTTCCGTTCCAATCTACCGAGAAACCTTGCAGTAGTAAGGATTGGTTATAGATTTGTAGAAGAATAACTAAGAAAACTAAAAGTAGTAGACCAATTACTGTCATGACAGGAACTGCTCCCCAACCAGGTACAACTTTACCTTGACCTGAATTGCCAATTGCTTTTAGAAGACTTCCTAATGCTGTTTTTTGACCCATGTTAAATTCACAAAATCGGATATTATTTCGCTATTGTATAAGAACTCATACATAAATTGTTTACAAACTTAGCAAAATTGATGCAAACTTTATCATCAGCTCCAGATCCTGCAGTTTCTATAGCGGTAACAATTCTGGCCCTACTTTTAGCTTTGACCGGTTTTGGTCTTTGTACTGCATTCGGTCCTAAAGCAGCAAAGCTTACTGACCCTTGGGATGATCATGACGATTAGTCTCCCTTAAAGTATTTCAAAATTTACCAAAAATACAAAAAGTAAACAATTAACCATAGTTTAATTATAAATTTAATAAGATATAAATCTGTCAGCACTAGTAATTCCATGCTCGCCTTAAAAATTTCTGTTTACACCATCGTTTTTTTCTTTGTTGGAATATTTCTTTTCGGATTTTTAGCAAGTGACCCAACAAGAACCCCAAACAGAAAAGATCTAGAAAGTCCTCAAGATTAATTTTTTAATTAAATTCTTAAATTGATTTCAGGTATATCCAAAAAAGTAATATTTTTCTCTTTTCTTTTTATTAATTTTATTCAGCCTTCAAAATCAGCTGAGTTACCAAAAATTAATAAAGATTTCAATAATCGTAATATAAAAATAACTACATCAAATTTATATTTAGACATTCCACCGAATTTTCAAAATAATTCTCTTAGCAACAATCTTGATGTTACTAATTATTATGTAAAAATTTTAAAGAAAAAAACAGATTCACTTTTGGTATCTAAAGCCGATAAGCAACAAGAGTTAATAATCCAATCCGATAAACAGTCTGAAATAAATGATGTTATTTATGCAGAGGGTAACGTATCTGTTTCTTATAGAGGCAAACTGCTTAGAGCTGATAATTTAATATACGATAAGTCAAATAAAAAAATTAATGCTACAGGAAATATAGTCTTGGTATTAGGTGATCAACTCTTTAAAGTTTCACAATTAGAATATAGTTTTATTAGTGAAAAAGGTTATTTATTAGATGTAAAGGGCAGTATTAATACTAATAATTTGATTGATGACTTATCTTCAAATTTCAGCTTATTAGACTCTAATAAGATAGAAAATTTACTTGAATTTAAAAAGAAGGAAGTTTTAAATACTCCAGGAAAGATTAAAAATTGGTTGTTTTTCACTGATAAAATATCTATAGATGGCCAAGAATGGGAAAGCAAGAAGGCTATATTCAGTAATGATTTACTTGAATCGAAACAGGTTAAATTAGCCGTTAATTCATTAAAAGTTATTTCTGAAGCAGAGAAATTACGATTTAAGTCATCAATAAACTATTTAATATTTGAAGAAAAAGTTTCAATTCCATTTTTGCTTGGAGATAGAACTTTAACAAAGTCCGATGAATTCTTCGTATTTGAAAACAGGTGGAATTTAGGATATGAAAACTTAGATAAGGATGGGTATTTTATTGGCAGGAAATTTAACTCTATAGATATTGCTGATGATTTTGTTCTTAATTTAGAGCCGCAATTTCTAATTCAGAGGTCATTAAAAGGTTATACAAATAGTTTTGTAAAGAAGGACGAATCAATTACTTCAGATAGGGTTAAGAGAAATACAAGTTTTGAAGATTATTTTGCTATAAAATCCCAGTTAAAAGGCCCAATAAATAATTGGGACTTAGAAATAGACAAGAATTTAAATTCTCTTGATTTTGATAAATTTCCAGATGCTTTTAGATTTAAAACTAAATTGAGTAAAGAAATTGATTTATTAGATTCAAAATGGGAAAAAAGTTTTTATGGAATTTATAGAGAGAGGGTTTGGAATGGTTCATTAGGTGAAGCAGAAATTTACTCAGGTTATGGTTCAAAATTACAAAAACAAAATACTTGGATTGTTGATGGCATTAAAAAGTCAGAATTTTTATCTTTTGGTTTAGCGAATATAACAGCAGAGGCTTTGAATACTAAAAAATTGATTACTAACCTAAAAGGTAATTTGTTTTATTCACTTGATCAGAAATTTCCAATTAGTTCTGAGGATCCCAAAAAGAAATCTATTGATATTTCATATAAGTACATTCCTGAACCAATAACAAAAGGCTTAAGTATTAATACAAGAGTTCAAGCATTATATTCTTTTTACGAAAATGGAGATCATCAAGAATATTTTGGGCTAGGTATAGGACCAGAATTAATATTTGGTAATTTTCAAAATAAAACTTTTGACTATACTCGGATAAGTCTTTTACCTTTTTATAAATTTAATAGTGGTGAAAGTGTTTTTAAGTTTGATCAGAATGATGAGGACTTAACCTTAGATATTGCTTTTGATCAGCAACTATATGGACCTATCATTCTCAAGAGTTTTGGGATTTTGAACTTAACAAATGATTCAAATGATTATGGTGAATTTATAGATTCTAAAATTTCTTTAAATTGGAAAAAAAGATCCTATGAATTTGGTATTTTTTATCAGCCTCATAATCAAGCAGGGGGTATTTCTTTCAGTCTCTATGGATTTAAATAGCTAAAAATTAGTATTAAATTTTATATAGGGTAATTGGTTGAATTTATTTTCTATTAAAATTTTATTATCAAGAAGTGTTGAAGTAGCATCCCATTCTCCTGATAAAAACATTTTTCTTGAGCTTTCCTTAATTTCAAGATTGAAATTTAAATCTTTTGATTTTGCTAAGGAGTTTTTCAGATCAATTTCTAAAAATAAAAATTGATTATCGCAATAGTTTTGTATTTCCTCTATTGATTTTTTAGTAAGCGTAAAACATGGAATTCCTATTGCAATACAATTACTATAAAAAATATCTGCGAAACTCTCTCCTATTATTCCTCTGATACCCCATCTCATAAGTGCTTGAGGGGCATGTTCTCTGCTAGAACCACATCCAAAATTGCTATTAACAATTAGTATTGTGGCATTATTGTTTTCCTCTAGATCAAAAGGATGCCGTCCTTTTAAAGTTGCTCTATCGTCCTCGAAAACAGATTCACCCAATGAATCAAAGTTTACACACTTTAAAAAACGTGCAGGAATTATTCGATCTGTATCAATGTCATTACCAATCAAGGATATACATTGCCCGTTTATTTGTGTGATTTTCCCAATTGGTGGGGTAAATGCGGATTTCATTAGTTAATAAATTCTCGAACGTCACTGACTTTGCCATTAATTGCAGCAGCAGCAACCATTGCTGGACTCATGAGTAGTGTTCTCCCGTTAGGTGATCCTTGTCTACCTTTGAAATTTCTATTACTAGAACTAGCACTAATTTGATTACCTATTAGCTTATCTGAATTCATTGCTAAACACATTGAACAGCCTGGTTCTCTCCATTGAAATCCAGAATCCTTAAATATCTGATCAAGACCTTCTTGTTTAGCTTCATTGGCTACTTTTTCTGAACCAGGCACTACAAATGCTTTTACACTCTTAGACACTTTTTTGTCTTTTAATACTTTAGCTGCAACTCTTAAGTCACTGATTCGCCCATTTGTGCAACTGCCTATGAAACAAACCTCTACAGGAATATCTTTTATTGATTGTCCTGGCTTGAAACTCATATATTCATAAGCCTCTTCAGCAACTAATTTGTCATTTGGGGACAATTCATCTAAAAGAGGGATTTTTTGATTAATGCCTATACTTTGGCCTGGAGTAATCCCCCAGGTGACGGTTGGTTCTATTTTAGATGCATCTATTTTAATTACATCATCATAAATTGAATCTTCATCGCTTTTTAATGATTTCCACCATGTGAGAGCTTTTTCCCAATGCTCATTTTTTGGTGCGCATAATTTATTTTTCATGTAACTAAAGGTCTTTTCATCAGGGTTTATGTAGCCGCATCTTGCTCCGCCTTCAATAGACATATTGCATATAGTCATTCTTTCTTCCATTGATAATAAATTGATTGCAGGTCCTGCGAACTCATATGCAAAACCCACCCCAGCCTTTACACCGAGTTTATTAATAATATGAAGTACTAAATCCTTAGCATAAACCCCATTAGATAATTGATTTTCGCACCAAATTTGCCTTACTTTTAATTTATTCATGGCTATGGTTTGGGTTGCAAGAACATCTCTTACTTGGCTTGTACCTATCCCAAAAGCAATTGACCCAAAAGCTCCATGAGTTGAAGTATGTGAATCTCCACAAGCGATTGTCATTCCAGGTTGAGTTAGCCCCAATTCTGGAGCTACTACATGTACTATTCCTTGACTTCCACTACCAATATTAAAAAATTTTATTTTATGTTGTAAGCAGTTCTTTTCAAGTGTTTCAATCATTTGCTCTGCAAGATTATCTTTGAAAGGTCTACTTTGATTATCTGTTGGCACAATGTGATCAACTGTAGCCACAGTTCTACTGGGGAATTTTACTGTTAAATTTTTGTCTTTTAAAGCGCCAAATGCTTGAGGGCTTGTCACTTCATGGATTAAGTGAAGACCAATAAAAATTTGATCTGAGCCACCAGGAAGACTGGAAACTTTGTGTAAATCCCAAACTTTATCAAATAAGGTATCTTTACTCAATTTGTAAAAAAAGCTACTTACTATTTGATAATAAGATTAATCTGAGGCTGTTCAAACACACATTTACACTTAGTGTTTGAATTTCAATTCTATTTCGGGTTGAGTTAAATATTTTTTTAATATTAGTTTTATGATTACTAGGTCCTGAAATTGAAATGTAGACAAGTCCAACTGGTTTATCTGGACTACCTCCATTAGGACCAGCTATTCCACTTATTGCTATCGCCCAATCTGCTCCTAATTTCTCTTTTACATTTAATGCCATGGCCTCACAAACCTCTTCAGAAACAGCTCCATATTTTGTAAGCTTTTCTTCCGAAATATTTAATAATGAATTTTTTAGCTCATTACTATAGGAAACAATACTACCTTGAAAAACTTTAGATGAACCTGATATTGATGTTAGAGATGCAGATAGAAGACCTCCTGTACAGGACTCGGCAAAAACAATAGTTTGGTTCCTCTTAGTTAACTCTTTAATTAAAACGCTTGGCAAAGTATCATTATCTTCTCCAAAAATAAACTTTGAAAAATCTTTTTTTAATTTTTCTTTTACAGGCTTAATTATATTTTTTGCTTCTAGGTCATTCTTTGCTCTCGCGGTGATTCTGATTTTAACCTCTCCTAAGTTTGCATATGGAGCAACCGTTGGGTTTTTAAGATTTAATAGATCATTAATTTTTTCTGCAACGCTTGATTCTCCAATTCCTGCAAATTTAAGAGTATTTGAAAAAAAGGAATAACTATCTGAGAATTTGGTTTTAATGAAATCATACGCGGTTTCTTCCCACATAGTTTTCATTTCACTAGGCACTCCTGGGAAAGTAAGAATAGTAAATCCTTCTATTGGTTCCCATATCATTCCTGGGGCAGTGCCCCTTGGGTTATTAATTATTTGAGCATTTTTTGGGAAGAAACATTGTTTCCTTAAGCTAGAGGAATCGTCTTTGATCTTTGAGTTTGGAAGTTTTTGTTTAATTTCATCCCATAAGTGCGGTCTTTCAAAAAGAGATACATTAAAAGATTTGGCTATTGCTTCAGTAGTTAAGTCATCTGGGGTGGGTCCCAATCCACCCGTTGTAATAAGAAGATTACTTCTTTTCGATATTTCTTGAATTACTTTTATAATTCGATCACAATTATCACCTACAGTTGATTGTCTAAAGTGATTTAAGCCTAATAGCGACAACTGTTCAGAAATCCATTGAGCATTTGTGTTTATGATATTTCCTAAAAGTATTTCTGTTCCAATAGAAAGAATTTCAACTCCCTTGGAATTAGGACTCATTTAATTGATGCTTCGAGTTTGCCTTCATAAAGAGGAAAACGATTACATAAGGTTAATACTCTTTCTTTACATTGACTTTCAATCAAAGAATCGTTTGGGTTAAGTAATCTATCAGCAATAATTTCCCCAACTTCAGCAAAAGCATTCTCATTAAAGCCTCTAGTAGTTAAAGCAGCGGTACCCAACCTTAGCCCGCTGGTTACAAAAGGTGATTCTGGGTCAAATGGAACAGTATTTTTATTTGCAGTGATATTCACTTCACTTACAAGCAAGTCAGCAATTTTACCAGTCATATTGATACTTCTTAAATCGAGTAAAACAATATGGTTATCAGTGCCTTCACTAACGATATCAATACCTCTACTTATTAAAGTTGAAGCTAGAACTTTGGCATTTTTTATTACTTGTTGGGAATAATTAACAAAATCTGGCTGTAAGGCTTCTCCAAATGCAACTGCTTTTGCTGCAATAATATGTTCTAGAGGCCCTCCCTGAGTCCCTGGGAAAACAGATTTATCGAATTTTTTTCCAAATTCTGCATCTTTACACAAGATAAGTCCTCCTCTAGGTCCTCTTAATGTTTTATGAGTAGTTGTAGTTACTACATCACAATAAGGAATTGGATTTGGATGAAGTTTACTTGCTACTAGACCTGCGATATGTGCAATATCAGCCATTAGGAATGCACCAACTTCATCTGCAATTTTTCTAAATGATTCAAAATCGATTGTTCTTGGATAAGCCGAATATCCGCATATGATCAATTTTGGTTTTGTTTCAAGTGCTATCTCTCTTATTTCATCAAAATTTAATTCACTAGTTTCTTTGTTAACACCATAGTGCACTGCATTAAACCACTTACCACTCATATTTACTGGAGATCCATGAGTTAGGTGTCCACCATGAGATAAATCCATCCCAAGGATTGTGTCGCCAGGTTTAAGTAAACTTAGGAAAACAGCAGCATTTGCCTGTGCTCCACTATGGGGTTGCACATTAGCCCAATTAGCATTGAATAACTTTTTCGCTCTTTGTATAGCTAATTCTTCTATTTCATCAACAAATTCACATCCCCCGTAATATCTTTTTTGAGGTAATCCCTCCGCGTATTTGTTTGTAAGGACTGATCCTTGAGCCTGCATGACGGCAATTGATGCGAAATTTTCGCTTGCGATTAACTCAAGATGAGTTTCCTGCCTATTTTTTTCAGAGTTAATAAAATTGAATATTACAGGATCACTTTCTTTAAGATTTTCGAGGATATTCATTGAATTTGATTAAGTATTATCCATAATATAGACGATATTTTTTAGAAAAATATAAAAAGAATATTTCAGAATTTTAAACGCGCCTGGAGAGATTCGAACTCCCGACACCCTGATCCGTAGTCAGGTGCTCTAATCCACTGAGCTACAGGCGCATAATTATGTAATATCTCTGTTTCAGGGTCTCTTAGTCAACTAGATTTCAGGTAAAATATCTATTATTAACAATCTAATTATTGATATGCCTATAAAGTGGTACGGAAATGGTGATTTAGAAGATCCCATCTATAAACATTATTCTCGAATAGTAAATTTTGTTATTCACTGCATGATATTTACTACGATAGTAAGCGGCACTTGGCTTTTAAAAGAAATTAAATATGAAATCTCTTTTTTTAATTATTTTGCAATTTTCTGGTCAATTCTTTTAGCCTCCCATTTACTATTTGTAATTATGAAAAAACCTAAAGATATTTCAAAACAATCAACTTGATTAATTTTTAAATTATGGACTCTCAACTACGAATAAGTGATCTAGAAAATATTATTTCAGAAAAGGTTTCTATAAAGATAGAAAAGTGGAATTTATATCTTGGAGATGCTGGCCTAGCAAGAAATCTTGCTATTGAATGTATCAGCAATAAAGATCAAGGCCCATTCGAGGCTGCGAAAATAAGTTTGAAAGCAATAAATGTCAAAGTAGGGGAAGGTGTTAACAGTATTCCACTGATCAATTTAATAACTAACTCGCAAATTCTAGAATTAGAGGAGATTTTGGAAAGTTTTTTTGAAAACTAAATCTTTTTTTTGTAAACTTTAAATTTGTTTACTTTCAGGCATTTTGTAAGAAAAAAATAGATTACAAGAAAAGTTAGAGATCCAAATATTAATAATAAAAAATCTCCGAGATTTGAATTGAAGTTATTTTTAGTTTTAAGAATAGTAAAACAAATTGTGCTATCTATAAATGCCGCTATTGACATGAGGATAATTTTTCTCAATAAATCCAAGTTTGGCAAGTGGATATTTTCATTTTTCAGATTAAGAGAAAGCAAAACACAAACTATAAAGTTGACAATTACTGAAGATAAAATTATTCCTACAACTCCAAAATTATATGGAGAAAGATTCCCAAAATTATTAATTGGGGCACCAATTAAAAACCAATCAAAAAAAATATTTAACATTATACCTGCAAATGATGACTTGAAAGGGAAGTTTGCTTTTTCTATTGAATAGTAAGTTCTTACTAATAAATCTCTATAAAGATAAAAAGGTATACCAACTGCATAAGCAATTAATATATTCTTTACTTTTAAAGCCGCTGAAAAATCAAAAGATCCTCTCTGAAAAACTAACTGTACTATTTGATTATTAAATGTTATGAAAAATGCGGATAAAAAAATAGTGGTCAAGAAACAGTACTCTATTCCAGAGATCAATTTTTTTTGGAGGCCTATATAGTCTTTATCACTTCTAAATTTAGAGAATTTTGGAAGTAATGGCAAAATCAAAGAGTTAGATAATATGCCTAGTGGGGCTTGTATCAAAAAGTTTCCGTAAGCTAGTCCCGATGCTGCTCCTTGAAAACTTGAAGCGAAAAACATATCGATAAAAACATTAATTTGACTTAGACCTGATGAGATAGATGCTGGAATAATTAGTTTGAAAATCCTCCTCTCTTCATCATTAAATAATTGGAAATTTGACTTTAATCTCAAAAGACCGATTTTATTTATTTCTGAAATTTGAACAACAAACTGAATTAAAGTTCCTGTCAAAGTTGCAAAAGCTAGTAATCCCGTATAAGTGAAGAAATGAGAAAATGCATTTTCTTGGTTAAAAATCCAACTTAATAAAATAAAAAAAACAGTAGTTAGGCTCGTTATCGCTGGACTTATACTTGATAAAAAGAATTTTTTTTGGGAATTTAAGGCGCCAAAGCTTAAACCTATGAATCCGGACAAAGGGATACAAGGCGTAAGTATTTTTAATTGGTAAGTGGCAATTGATTTAGCTTCGTAACTTAAATTGGGGGCTAATAATTCAATTAAAATACTGGAATTAAAGTATATCAATATAGCTAAACCAATTAATAATATTGAAAGTTTTATGCTTACTTGAGTTAGAACTATCCCTCCATTTTTTTTGTTAAGGGGAGATAGAACTGCAACGACTGCGTTATGTAAGGGACCATTAATCCCTCCAATAATTATTAGCCAAAACCCTGGAATTATATAAGCATAATTAAATGCGTCATATGTTACCCCAACTCCAAAAGCAGCAGCTATAAATATTTGTCTTATACATCCAGCTAATTTACTAAGACTAGTACCAAATGAAATTGAAAAAACATTATTTTTTAAAAATGAATGCATTTGGATTTGTCTAAATTTTTCAAGAAGTTTAAGTTTCAATTATATTTGATTTCTAACTAACGACATATTTATGAATGATCGGATAATTGATTTTGATCCATTAATTGAAGGGGTTTTAATTAAGAGGTATAAAAGGTTTCTTGCAGATATTGAATTAGAGAGTGGAGAGGTAGTAACTGCTCATTGTCCTAACACTGGCCCAATGAAGGGACTTTTGAGTGAGGGAGCTAAAGTAAGAATAAGTGTTTCCACTTCTCCTAAAAGAAAATTACCTTTTACTTGGGAACAGATATGTGTTTTTAATACAAAAAATGAGGAGGTTTGGGTAGGTATTAATACTCTATTTGCGAACAAGTTAATCAAAAAGGTAATTGAGAAAAATATGCTAAAAGAAATAATAGGTGAAATAGAGACGATTAAACCTGAAGTTCTTTATGGAAAAGATAAAAAAAGCAGAATTGACTTTTTTTTAACCCCAAAATCTTCAAATCCTGATAAACGTAACATTTACATAGAGGTTAAAAATACGACTTGGATTAAAGAAAATGTAGCTCTATTCCCAGATACAGTCACGAAAAGAGGCCAAAAACATCTCATGGAATTAAAGGAATTAATTCCTGAAAGTAAAAGTGTTTTGGTACTTTGTATTACGAGAAAAGACGCTTGTTTTTTTGCCCCTGGAGATGATGCAGATCCCTTATACGGCAGTCTTTTTAGAGAATCTTTAAGTGCAGGAATGATAACTATCCCATGTTCCTTTGAATTTCATAAAGATCACGTATCATGGAAAGGAATTAAACCTTTGAAATAAATAAAATCTTGATAATTTGGAACTCTTGAAAAAAAAATTTTTTAATTTAACAGATATAGTTTTAGGGCGCAACTATAAAATTGGTAACAACGACTACTAGACACTAATAAGTTTTTTGAGCAAAATTGAATATGAAAGGAAACAGCACAAAACTGTTTTTTTGCAGATCTAATTTTTTTTTATGACCACTGCTTTGCAAACGCCTCAAAGGCGCTCTAGGTCCAGATTACAAGATGCAAGTCTTGTTAATGGACCTATGCTCCTTTTGAGGAGTATTCGAGGATTTAGTTCAAACCGCTCTATGTTGTGGCTTGCGACTGTTCCTTTAGCTTTGTTTGGTTTAGGTATCTTTAATCTTTCAGCTCATGCAGCTGATTTACCTGAGTTGAATGCAGCTTTTCTTGCTAACAATTTATGGCTTTTGATCGCTACTATTCTAGTGATCTTTATGAACGCTGGTTTCGCTATGGTTGAGGCAGGTATGTGTCGTTCTAAGAACGCAGTAAACATCCTTGCTAAAAACCTATTCGTATTTGCTCTGGCTGTAACCTCCTATTGGTTTATCGGCTATTCATTAATGTACGGAGGTAGTGTTGCTGACGGATGGCTTTATTTTGGAGGCCTATTTTTTGATCCAACAGTTACTGCTGATATGGTAACTGATGCTGGATTAGTCCCAACAGTTGATTTCTTGTTCCAGTCTGCATTCGCAGGAACTGCAGCAACTATCGTATCCGGTCTTGTTGCTGAAAGAGTTAAATTTGGAGAATTTGTTGTTTTTGCTGTCGTATTAACTGCATTTATATATCCAATTGCTGGTAGCTGGAAATGGAATGGGGGTTGGCTTGATTCTTTAGGTTTTGTAGACTTTGCTGGTTCTTCAATTGTTCACTCAGTTGGAGCATGGGCGGGTCTTGTAGGAGCTATGCTTCTTGGACCAAGAATTGGCAAATACTCTGATGGGAAACCACAAGCTATGCCAGGACACAACATGGCTATAGCTACCCTAGGTGCATTAGTTCTATGGATAGGTTGGTATGGTTTTAACCCCGGTTCTCAACTTGCTATGGATCAATGGGTTCCATATGTTGCTGTAACAACTACTTTGGCAGCAGCAGCTGGTGCTATTGGTGCAACTATTGTTTCAACATTAACTTCTGGTAAGCCTGATCTTACAATGATAATTAACGGAATCCTTGCTGGTTTGGTTAGTATCACTGCCGGCTGTGGTGATATGACTCTCGCTGGAGCCTGGTTCGCAGGACTAGTGGGCGGAATAATCGTTGTATTTTCTGTTGCAGCACTTGATGCCGCTGAGATCGATGATCCTGTAGGTGCATTCTCTGTTCATGGAGTTTGTGGTGTATGGGGTACTGTAGTTATCGGTCTTTGGGGTACAGCTGTACAAGGTGATGGAGCAGGTATGGGATTGTTCAATGGTGGAGGTATTACTCTTCTTCTAGTTCAAGCTCTTGGTGCCGCAGCTTATGCTATTTGGACACTAGTTACTTGCTGGATTGCCTGGTCTGTAATTGGAGGATTATTCGGTGGAATCCGAGTATCTGAAGAGGAAGAGACTCAAGGCTTAGATATAGGAGAGCATGGAATGGAAGCATATCCAGACTTTGCATCTGCTAAATAATCTAACTTAAAATTGATTTAAGAAACCTGACTTATGTCAGGTTTCTTTTTTTTTTAGGAAAAGTTATTTAAAACGTTGTAATATAAAAAGATGGATACTCAAGCTTTTAGAAGATCCCTTCATCATTCTGATAGATACAATAGAAGGGGTTTCGATTCTCCAACAAAAAGAGCTCAAGCGTTAGAAGAAGCTTATCAAAGTGATTTGATAAGTTCTATTAGGGATAATGGTTTTACTTACACTAAAGGCAGATTAAATATTAAGTTGGCCCAAGCCTTCGGTTTCTGTTGGGGAGTTGAAAGAGCTGTAGCAATGGCTTATGAAACTAGAAGACATTACCCTAATGAGAATATATGGATAACAAACGAAATAATTCATAATCCCTCTGTTAATGATCATTTAAGAAAAATGAATGTGAAATTCATTTCTGCTAAAAATGGAATTAAAGATTTTTCTTTAGTTTCTCACGGGGATGTTGTTATACTTCCTGCCTTTGGAGCTACTGTACAAGAAATGAAACTATTGCATGAGAAAGGTTGTCATATTATTGATACAACTTGTCCATGGGTTTCTAAGGTTTGGCATACTGTTGAAAAACATAAAAAACATATTTTCACATCTATCATTCATGGAAAATTCAAGCATGAAGAGACTCTCGCAACAAGTTCATTCGCAGGTAAATATTTAGTTGTCCTTGATCTAGAAGAAGCTAACTACGTATCTGAATATATTCTGGGGAGAGGTAATAGAAATGAGTTTATGAACAAATTTGCTAAAGCTTGTTCCAATGGATTTGATCCTGATAAAGATTTAGATAGAGTGGGAGTTGCAAATCAGACAACTATGCTTAAGAGCGAGACTGAGGAAATTGGAAAGGTTTTTGAAAGGACGATGTTAAAAAAATTTGGACCAGAGAACTTAAATAGTCACTTTTTAGCTTTTAATACTATTTGCGATGCAACTGAAGAAAGACAAGATGCAATGTTCTCATTGGTTGATGAAGAACTTGATATTTTAGTAGTTATTGGAGGCTTCAATTCTTCTAATACTACTCACCTACAAGAAATAGCAATTACAAAAAATATTTCTTCTTTTCACATTGATACGCCAGAGAGGATATCAGTTAAAGAAAACTCAATATTTCATAAACCACTAGGATCAGAATTAGAACTTAAGAAAAATTTTCTACCTAGCGGAAAAATTAATGTTGGAATTACCTCAGGCGCATCCACTCCTGATAAGGTCGTTGCAGATGTTATTGAAAAGTTAATTGATATTGCTTCCTGAATTTGTTATTCATTTATAAATTTGCTTAGTTTTTTTAATTTATTAGTCAGATAATTACAAAAGATCTACTTTATTAACTAGAATAATGAAAAATTTATGAAGTATGGAAGACAAAGCACAAACTAATCAGGTTCAAACTGCAAGTATGAATAGAGCTAAAGCACCCCAAAAAGTTGAAGTTGTAGTTGCCAATTCATCTTCAGGGTCAGAAGTAAATATACTTGGAGAATTATCGATTTTTGTTTTAAGAATAGGTTTTTGTGCTTTGATGATTCATCATGGCCTTGAAAAACTTCAAGATCCGCAGGGTTTTGCTGAGTTTGTAGTTGGTAAGTACTTTCCATTTTTGCCAGGTGATCCTGTTATTTGGACTTTTGGAGCAGCAATTACTCAATTGGTATGTCCTTTAGGGTTGGCTTTAGGGATTTTTGCGCGGCTTTCTTCTCTTGGCCTATTCTCCACCATGGCATTTGCAGTTTATTTTCATCTCCTTGATACTGGACTAGAAGGTTTTCCTCTAGCAGTGGTTGAAGGTCATAATTATGCTTTCGAATTGTCTTTTATATATGGGGCTATTTCTCTCTACTTTCTGTGTGCAGGCCCGGGCAGGCTATCTTTATTCAGAAAAACTAACAAGATTACATATTATCCAAAATCAACATAATTTAATGTAAAAAGTGCCTTTTTTGAGTAAATACCATTGAGATTCCTTTCAAATTACACATATCAATACTTTCTTGGTCTCTTAGACTTCCTCCGGGCTGAATAATAGCTTTTATTCCATATTCGTTTGCTAGTTCTACAGTATCTGCAAATGGGAAAAACCCATCGCTAGCCAAGACAGCACCAGAACATAAACTTCCAGCTGCTTTTAATGCAATTTTTGCTGCTCCAACTCTATTCATTTGTCCAGCTCCAATTCCAATAGTTTTTTGGTCTTTTGCAATAACAATGGCATTAGATTTAACGTGTTTACAAACTTTCCATGCAAAATTTAGATCTAAGTTAGTTTGATTACTCGCATTTTTATTTGTTACTGAAATCCAATTTTCAGTTTTTTCTTGAATATCGTCAGTATCTTGCACTAGTAATCCTCCCATTATTGATTTAGTAGAATTTTGATTCTTTTTTGGAAGTTGATCTTTTGAAAATTTTAAAATTCTTAAATTCTTTTTAACTTTTAAAATTTCTAAAGCTTTTTCATCAAAAGATGGAGCGACGACACACTCTAAGAAAATATCTTTGAGGTGAATTGCGGTCTCACTATCAACATTTGAATTAAAAGCAACTATTCCTCCAAATGCACTAACAGAGTCACATTCCAAAGCATTCAAAAATGCTTTGGAAGCTGAATTACTTATAGAGGCACCACAAGGATTATTGTGTTTTAAAATAACAGAGGCAAACATGTCGGTTGTGAGTTGATCTTTTTCCGTGTATCCAAATTCTAAAACTGTTGAAAGTGCCGACTCTAAATCTAATAGATTGTTATAACTTAAATCTTTTCCTTGTAATTGTTCTGCTGAGTTCCATCCAATGCCACTTAAACCATACCAAAAGGCTTTTTGATGTGGATTCTCCCCATATCTTAAGGTTTTGATTAATGGATAAGATTCAATATATTTGGAGGATTGTAAATCTCTTTCTTTTCTTATCCAATTAGATATTGCAGTGTCATAGTCTGCTGTATGTTGAAAAGCTTCAAGGGCTAATTTTGCTTTATATGATTCTTTTAATTCACCTTTTTTACTTTCTTCAAGAAAATTTTGATACTGACTAGGATCTACTAAAACGGAAACATCTTTATGATTTTTGGCTGCAGAACGAATCATAGACGGCCCTCCGATATCGATATTTTCAATAGCATCTTCCCATTTAGCTCCTTGATCTACAGTTTTTTTAAAAGGATATAGATTGACAACTACCAAGTCAATTAACTCAAGATTGTTAGCTTCTATATCTTTTTTGTGTTCCTCATCAGTTCTTTTTGCTAATATTCCCCCGTGTATTTTTGGATGTAAAGTTTTAACTCTTCCTCCAAGAATTTCTGGAGAATTAGTAAAATCAGCAACTTTAATAACTGGAATTTTAGCCTCTATGAGATGTTTGGCAGTTCCTCCACTTGATAGAATTTTATAGTTAAATTGCTCTACCAATTCCTTGCAAAATGGGATTATATTTTTTTTATCAGAGACACTTACTAAAGCTAATGGAGACATTATGGGAAAGTTTACTTACTTAAGAATATAAACATGAAATATGCTATCAATCATGAATTTGTCTCGATTAGCTCTCAAACTGCAACTCATAGAATTATTTTGATGCATGGTTGGGGAGCTGATTCAGATGACCTTTTAACATTTGGAAAGGAGATGACTGAAAAAATAAATCTTGATTTTGAGGTAATTTCTTTGAGGGCTCCTGGATTACACCCAAGCGGTCAGGGAAGACAGTGGTATGGATTATACCCACATGATTGGAATAGAGCTAAGGATGAAGTAAATAAACTTTTAGTTACATTAAAAAATTTTGATACTGATCAGATTCCACTAAGAAAAACAATTTTATTGGGGTTTTCTCAGGGGGCGGCAATGGCAATTGATGCGGGATTTAAGTTAAATTTTGGATTAATTGTTTCTTGTAGTGGTTATCCTCATCCCAACTGGACCCCAGGAGAAAAATTCTCGCCATTAATTATTAGTCATGGTTTATTTGATGACGTTGTGCCTATAGATGCTTCTAGGACTATTTATGAAAAGGTAAAGAGTAAGTCTTCTAAATTTTGTAAATTATTAGAATTCGATGGATTTCATCAAATTGATTCAAATTTAATTAATTTTATAAGTTCAAATATAAGTAATATTTTTTAAACAAAAGCATATTCGTATTCTTCTATCTCTTCCCAATCATCTGCAGTAAGTTCAAGACCCTCAAATATTTTTTCTTCACCAATTCCTTCAACTACAACTTTTAGTGATGGAAATAGAAAATGGTTTTCTTCAGCATATTGGGCGCTGAATAACCCTTTTTCACCCCAAAAAAATCTATCGGTGGTGTGTTCATTTCTTCTGACATTGAAAACTGAAGGCGCAGAGAGGCCATTTTCAGCTATGAATCTTCTTGCTGCTGTAACTGGTTTATGTTTGCCAGTTTCGATATGATATATAGGTACATGTGCCATTACTCTTTGGCCAGCCAATCTTCTTCTGCTGATTCTTTTTCTTTTTTTTGACATTGATTGGTACTCCTGAAATTATTAATGAGATTAGTCTTATTTATTTTTACTAATCTTATATATGTGATTTTAAATTCACTTCAAATTACATAGAGGACCCATCAACCCCTGATGTAGCTTAAAATATGATTAAATATTCATATTTAAGGCTGGCTAAAGTCAGACCTCTTTATATATCTTAATACTTTTTTCATATTTTACAAGCCCTTTTTCAAGTTTTTTTTTAAAAATTTCTCAAAATTTTATTAATTATGAATCTTTCAAAAAAATTTGAAGAATTGATTTTAAAGCAGCTAGAGAGTTTTGGTTGCTCAATGGGCGTGACTAATTTAGTTATGTATCTTGCTTCAGCTAAGCAAGGAACCAAAGCATCTTTTGAAATGATTAGTCAATGGCCACAAATTGATAGGATACTTACCTCAATAGAAGATGATCCTTCACTAAAAGTTTCATCGCCTAATAGAAGATGGTACCCGCTACAAGAAAACGATATTTTACTTGGTGTCCTTAGAGTAGAAACTGATTTAAAGGAGGGGAATTGGCCAGTATCTCTCGATTCTAGATTAAAAGCGCTTTCAATATCTTTAGCTAAATGCGTCTCTATCGAATTAGAGCGTCAAAATAAAAATGAAGAAGTCAATTATTTAAAAAATCAGGTCAATATTATAATTCATCAATTAAGGAATCCATTAGCTGCTATTAGGACATATGCAAAACTATTAATAAAAAGACTTGGTTCAGATGATGATTCTATTGAAATAGTCGAACGCATGATAATAGAGCAAAAACAAATTAATCAATATATGGATTCTTTTGCGCAATTAAATTCGCCTATTCCACTCCCTCTAGAAATTGGAGAGGAAAGATTATTATTACCCCCAAATTTAGATAATAAAAAGGTAATAACTGTTCAAAGTTTATTGAGGCCAATTTTAGAAAGGGGTAAAGCTAATGCGGACTTAGAGAATAGAGATTGGACTGAACCTTCTCTTTGGCCAGATTGGACTATTTCGCCATTAAAGGCAAAATATGCTGTAATTGCTGAAATTGTGGCCAATTTGTTAGAAAATGCGTTTAAATATGCCCAAAAAAATGCTGAAATTGGACTCGCAATTACGAGTAATGGACTTTGTATATTTGATGATGGTAAAAAAATAACCAAAAATGAAAACGAGAAAATTTTTGAAAAAGGTTTTAGAGGATCTGCCGCTAAAAAGAAGGATGGCACTGGTGTGGGACTTTTTTTGGCGAGGAAATTAGCAAAACAAATTGGAGGAGATTTGAGATTGCTGGAAAATAACTCGATTGAAAATACTGAGAAATCAAAAAATCTTAAGAAGAAAAATATTTTCTATTTAGAACTACCTATAAAAGAATTGCATGCATAAACAACATTGCAGTTTCAACTAGTACAACACTTGCACCGCAGGCATCTCCATTGAAGCCTCCAATTTTATTGCCCAGTATGATTGGGATAAAATAGCTTAGAAAAATACCAATCAAAATAAGAATAAAAAATTTAATTAATATTGCTTGAGATGTAATTGAAACAAATTGGTATGCTAAGAAAATTAAAAGAAAAAAAATGGAGATCAAAGATTCTTTTTTCAATCCATTCCAAAACTTTTTATGACTAATAGATTTTTTCTTATAACTCATATACTTAAACTTTTCTATAAAAAATAAATTTGAAAATCTTCCCCAAAATAAGCATATAGGTAAAACAAAAATTATTAGGTTTTGAATTTTTAGTATGCAAGCAATTTGAATTAAAGTTATAAAAACTAAAGCTTGAACGCCAAAGGAACCAACTTTACTGTCTTTCATAGCTTTTAAACGTCTCTTTTTACCTGCAAAAATACCATCGAAAGTATCCATTAACCCATCGAGGTGCAGACCACCAGTAATTAAATATCCCGAAGCCAAACAAATTAATGCGGATGCATAAATTGACCAGGAGTTTGCACATAAAAAAAGAAAAATATAACTCTGAATTGTTCCAATAAAGAATCCTAAAGGAGGCGCAAACTGTGCAATATTTTTAAATTCTGGATTAATTAAAGGTATCTTTGGAAAAGTCGTGTAGAAAATCCAAGATCCTGCGAAATTTTTTATTAGATATTTTTTGATGGGAAAAATAGAATTGATAATAAATAATAGGGTAGATTAATAAAAAAGTATTAAAAATTTTATAAATTATCGTGTTTGAATTTGAAATTTCATCGCAGTGCAGCAATACAGCTGCAAGAACTGGTATATTTCATACACCAAATGGTGAGGTAAATACACCAAAATTTATGCCTGTGGGTACTTTGGCAACGGTTAAAGGAATTTCATCTAAACAGTTAAGCTCTACAGGATCAGAAATGATTCTTTCAAATACCTTTCATCTTCATTTACAACCTGGAGAAAAATTAGTTAAAGAATCTGGCGGCATACATAAGTTCATGAATTGGGATAAGCCTATTCTTACTGATTCAGGAGGATACCAAGTTTTTAGTTTGGCCAAATTAAATAATATTTCTGATAAAGGGGTGGAATTTAGAAATCCAAGAGATGGTAGTCATGTTTTTTTATCACCTGAAAAAGTAATACAGATTCAAATGGATCTTGGATCGGATATTGCAATGGCTTTTGATCATTGCCCTCCGCATACAGCTAACGAAAATGATATTGAGGACTCTTTACAAAGAACTCATTCATGGTTGAAAAAATGTGTTGAGACTCATCAGAAATCCAATCAAGCATTATTCGGTATAGTTCAAGGTGGTAAGTATCCTAGATTGAGAGAACATAGTGCAAAATATACAACTTCTTTTGATCTTCCTGGAATAGCAGTGGGCGGTGTAAGTGTTGGAGAGGCAGTTGAAGAAATACATAGTGTAATTAATTACGTCCCGAAATTCTTACCAATAAACAAACCAAGATATTTAATGGGGATTGGCTCTCTAAGAGAAATTTCTTTAGCAGTTGCTAATGGATTCGATATATTCGACTGTGTTTTGCCTACACGACTAGGAAGACATGGGACTGCATTTTTTAATGATGAAAGATTGAATTTGCGAAATGCTCGATTTAGAAATGACTTTTCTCCGATTGACAAAACTTGTAAATGCGAAACCTGTAAGTCCTATTCTCGTGCATATTTACATCATCTAATAAGAAATGATGAAATATTAGGGCTCACCCTAATAAGTTTGCATAATATTGCTCATTTAATAAGATTTACCAATGCAATTTCTGCTGCAATTAAAGATAATTGTTTTACAAATGATTTCGCTCCTTGGAAAACATCCTCTATTGCTCACCATACGTGGTAACGTCTTAACATAATTAATTAAATTATCAAAAAAGGTGCTCATTCTATTTAATACATTCGCTGAATTGCCAGAGGCTTACAAGGCCTTTGCTCCAACTGTTGATGTTCTTCCACTCATTCCTTTATTTTTCTTTTTGTTGGTATTTGTTTGGCAAGCTGCAGTTGGATTTAAATAAATTCTCTTAGTTTAGATTTTCAGTATTAGAAGGGATTTTCAAGTAAAATCGCATCTCCAGAATTTTCTACAGCACACTCTATAAAATCAGCAATTTTTAAAGCTCTTGAGGCTTGCTCACCATCTACCTCTGGACTTTCTTTGCCTTGAACACATTTAAGAAAATGCTCTAGTTCTGCATAAAGAGGTTCAATGGAGGTTGTGCTTACTTCTTCGACATATCCATCATTTCTATAAACTAATTCGCCATGCTCTGCAGTATATGATTCATGAGACTTGCGATGGATTTGTAAAGAGTGATTTAAGAAATCAGTTTCAACTAGCCCATTTTGACAGTGAGCACTTAAACTTCTAATTTTTTTGTGACTCATTTTGCTGGCAGTTAAGCTTGCAATAACATTATTTTTAAAAACTAAAGTAGCATTAACGTAATCTATTAATCCTTCGCTATTTCTGCCTCCAACAGCTGCTAATTTTTGTATTTTTGAGTTTACAAGCTCTAAAACAAGGTCAATGTCATGAATCATTAAATCCATTACTACAGATACATCATTGGCTCTGTCTGCATGAGGACTATGCCTCCTTGCTTCTAAAACAACGATTTCTTCATTATGAACTATTTTATTTAATTCCCTAAAAGCAGGATTAAATCTCTCAATATGACCAACTTGTAATAGACACTTACTTGCATGAGCTGCCTCTATTAAAGATTTTGCTTCTAATTCGTTAGCTGCAATTGGTTTTTCAATGAGTACGTTAGTTTTTCCATTGAGACAATCTAGTCCTACTTTTTGATGAAGTAGTGTGGGGACAGCGATGCAGATAGCATCAACTTTTGGAATTAAGTCCTTATAATCTTTAAACCATTCACATTGAAATTGTTCAATAGCTAGTTTACCTCTCTCTTCATTTGGATCCGCTACCCCAATGAGATTTGCATCTTTGAGTAAACTTAGTACTCGAGCATGATGCCAGCCCATATTCCCTATACCTATGACTCCAACCTTTACGGGTGATGAGGTTGGTTGCATAATTTCAAATCCATTTATTTATTATTATTATCCTCCATGGGGAGCCACATTTAGCTTTTGGGGAGAATTATTTTAACACGATCAATTTTTGGACCTGACATAGAAATTACTTCAAATTTAATGTTATTAAAATCTAAAAGGTCCCCAATTTTTGGAACCATTTGAAATTTTTCTAGCATAAATCCAGCAAGAGTATGGTAATCGGTGCCTTCTGGAATGGCACATCCTAACTTTTTATTGATATCAATAATTTCTGATTTTCCAGCTATTGACCATTTTCTAGAGAAATTATCTAACATTCTCATGTCTGAATTAATTCTATTGTTGAGCATCTCCTCTCCAACTATTTCGCCATTTAGATCAGCTGCAGTTATGAGCCCCTCTGTCCCACCGTGTTCATCAACTACTAGTAAGAAAGGATTGTAGTCTCTTACTATTGGAAATATTTCTGCTAAAGAACATGTTTCTATAATTTTTGTTACAGGTAAAAGGAACGGCTCTAATAATGTATTGGCTTCCATTTCACCTTTTGAAATTGGTTTAGCTAGATAACGCAAATCTAATACACCTAATACATCATCTAAAGACTCACCAATCACAAAGAAGCGAGCATGGCGAGTTTTATCAACTTGTTTCATAAGTTCTGAAAAGGTTATATTTTTTGGCAAAGTTACCATTTCAGATCTTGGAATCATTACTTCTTTAACTTGTGTATCTTTTAAAGCAAAAACCCCTTCAAGAATATTTTTCTCATCAGGTTTTAAACCTGTTACATTATCTGTTTCTATAAGAGTTTCTAATTCTCCTGCGGATAAACCCGAGTTTAAAGAATCCCATTTGCTATTTAAATTGAACAAGCCTAAACAGGCGCTTGCGAAGAATTCTATTGTCTTCACTATAGGATTCATAGCTTTTCTAACTGCATCGAATATTGTTGTTAGCCTTAATGCAGCAGATTCTGGATTGTTAATTACTAGTGCTTTAGGAATTAGTCCAGAAACGAGGGTAACAACTAAAACAACAAATAAAAACAATAGAAGATCATAAAATCTATTTGACAAAATATTCCTTTTCCAATAATCATTAGCCAGATTATTGCTGAGCCATCCAATTGCAATTAATGAAATTGTTACTCCAAATTGAGAGGCAATTAATGAAGATCTAAAGCGTTTTTGAATTTTTAAAATTGAAAATGCTCCTTTCTTTTTTTCTTCTATTAACCTTAAAACTTTACTTGGCCTTATTAATAAAAAAGAGAGTTCACTCGCTGCAAAAAAAGCTGGTAAAAATAAAAGAAATAAAAGTAGAGTTATTTTCATTCAATGACAAATGAATAATGGGGGTGGCGAGGATCGAACTCGCCTTAGCCAAATTATGAGTTTGGTGCATTCACCAGATTGCTACACCCCCAAGGGAATTTGTGTAATTTTAATTACATTGAATTTCAATATACAATATAAAAATAATATTTCAAAAAATACCTCATTAGGAAGTTTTTGTGAGATTTCTTTTTTTTCTTCTAATCTTTAAATATAAATTTAACTTTTACTAATGGGCATTTTTTCGGAAAAGTTTAATCTAAATAAAGCAAAATTGTTAAAACAGTTAATTGAAAAATCTTACAAGAAAGGAAACTTCACTTTATCTTCAGGAAAAAAAAGCAGTCATTACTTGAACTGTAAACCAGTGTCATTAAATGGAGAAGGCTTAAACTTAATAAGTGAATTATTTTTAGATTTAAAGGACTCAAGGTCAAAAGCTGTAGGAGGATTGACATTAGGTGCAGATCCTCTTGTAAGTGGATTAATTGTTAAAGCAGCTTCACAAGGACTAGATCTTAGTGGTTTAATAATTCGGAAAGAGATAAAACAATACGGAACTAAAGCTGGAATAGAGGGGCCTTCATTAGAAGAAGGAACTTTGGTAACTGTCTTAGAGGATGTTGTTACAACTGCTGGTTCAGTAATAAAAGCTATAAAAAAGTTAAGAGAAAATAATTATATTGTTGAAGAAGTTTTGTCTATAGTTGATAGGCAAGAAGGGGGATGTGAAGCCCTTAATGATGAAAATGTTAAATTAAAGAGTCTTTTTACAATAAAAGACTTTCTATAAATATCTCAAAATGCAAGATATAAAGAAAAAGTTTTGGCTTGAAAAATTTGATTGCTTTTCTGTTAGTGGAAAAGATGCCAGGAAATTTTTGAATGGAATAACAACTAGCAATATTCTAAATTCAGAAAATAAAGTTATCAAAACTTGTTGGTTAACTCCAAATGGCGTTCTAAGGTCATTAATTGAAATTATTTTTTTAGAAAGAAACTTAAAAGTAATTATCTTGGCTGGTAACACTAATGAAATAATTGATTACTTTAATCAAATTATTTTTCCAGCGGACGATGTACTTCTAAGTGAACCTTTCTTGATAAGTAGAATTCAGGAAATTGATGAATCTAGTTCATGGAGAACAAATCAGCCTATTTTCTTCAAAACAGAAGATAAAGAATTTGAAATATATAAAAATAAACTAAATTTACTAAATCCCAATGATTTAAAACTTTGGAAAATTAATCAGGCAATACCCTCATTAGAAATGGAAATAAACGGAAAAAATAATCCACTTGAGCTTGGATTAAAAGATCTTATAGATTTTAATAAAGGTTGTTATTTAGGACAAGAAACAATGTCAAAAATAAAAAATGTTTCTTCTTTAAAACAGGAAATCAGAATTTGGCAATCATTTGAATCTACTTTGAATTTAGATATTGAAGATAAAAATTTATATATAAATTCTGCCAAGGATATTTCTGTAGGCAAAATCACTAGTTTTTTCAAATCAGATTATCAAATAAAAGGTTTAGCAATGATAAAAAGAAAATATTTAGAGGAAGGAAGTTGTTTTTTTTCAGAAATTTTTGGAAAAATTGTTATTAATAAATCTGTAGGATCAATTTTTCTTTAATTGATTTTTTATTAAATATTCTGCAATTTCTAGAGTAGCGAAACAATCATCTTTGTTATATTGGGTAATTTTTTTTAAAAATATTTCGTTTTCTGTAATTTGATATTGAATCCACCAATAAAGTGCTTTCGAGCCACTTACATTTTTCTGTATCCATTCAAATCCGAGCCAATTAGAAACAGTTTTTAAGCCATAGTTTTTTAGTGGTAATATCCAAGACTTTCTTATTAAGGTATGTAAGTCTATAAATCTTGCGGCAAGTGAATCAATTTCTTCAAAACTAAAATTTAGTTCTTTAGCAATATTAATTATTGATATTTTTTCAGTTTCTCCGTAATGTAAAACAGGCCATTCCTTGTGTGAAAAAAGTATTTCAATAATTTGCCTGTAGGATTCTCCTTTATTGTTTTTAAGATTTAGGATAGGTTCATAAATAAGATCTTCTTTTTTTATAGACAAATTATTTACTTTTAAAAATCCATATAAAAAATCATGCTTTTCATCTGGATTTGACTCAATATCAAATACATAAAATCCCGAACGTATTTTTTCTAATAGATCTTCCGTATTATTTTTATTAGAAATGAAATATGGTTCCCCAGAGATATATGCTTGTGCTTGCTTTACAAATGTGGAGGCTTTTTCATACTTCTGATCTTTGAATTTAGATAATTTCTCTCCAAGTTGTTTTTCGCTATACGAAGCTAATGTTTGGGTATTAGTTATTCCGTTTGCTTCGAGTAACGAGGCCGTTTTGGCCCCTATTCCATCTATATCCGTTAGATACCCTTTTTCTTTTGCTTCTTTGTCACAAAATTTTTGCCAGGAACAAATAGTACATTTTTTTCTATCTTGAGTTATTTCTGGTATTGATCCCTCCAAGCATTCATTCAAATTGAATAAAACATTTAAAACTTTTTTTCTTAATTTTTTATTTAAATAAATTTCTTCGACTTTAACTTTTTTATCAAAAGTTGAAATTACTAATCCTTTTTCAATTTTAGATTCTTGAAAAGATTCCAAAAGCATAGAACAAAAAGCTAAGTCGAATAAATGTTCTTTAGTTGTTTTGTGACCTAACTTATAAACAGCAGGTAAATATTTATATTGTCCCCATTTACTTTTACCTTTAGTCTTTAAAACTAATTGCGGAAGTATCTCTGCATTTATATTTTGGAAAAGATTTCCTTTGATTTTTAATCCAATTACCCCTTGATAACCATTTTCACAGGCTTTTAATCCTGTATATATTTCACCATTACAAAATTTAGAGAAAATTTGAAACTGATTAATTTTATCTATAGCTTTATGGGGAGACCAAACTTCATAAGATTTTTTACCCTTAAAATCGAGCCATGCTTTTCTTTTGCATCTTGTAAAACTTTTTAAATGAAGAGAATTCAAATTATTTTTTAAGGGCGGTTTTAAAATTTACTCATATAAATTAGTATAGATAATTAAAAGAAATCAAGGAAATTTGAAATTTGACATCTGATAAATTAGATAAGATAAAATTTGGAACTGATGGGTGGAGAGGCATTATTGGCTTTGACTTTAACCTGTCCAATCTTTCAAGAGTTGTTGTATCTGCATGTCAGGAGTTGCATTATCAATACTATAAAGAAGTTAATTCAAAGAAAATTATTATTGGATATGATCGTAGATTTATGGCTTGCGAATTCGCCAAGCAAATAGTGCCTTTTGTAAGAGGATGTGGTTTAGAACCGATCTTATCTGATAGCTTTGTTACAACACCCTCTTGTAGTTTCTATGCCAAAGAAGTCGGTTGTCTTGGAGCTTTAGTAATTACAGCAAGTCATAATCCATATAATTGGCTAGGTCTGAAAATAAAGAGCTTTAATGGATGTTCTGTTGACGAATCTTTTACAAGTGAAGTTGAAAAAAGATTAATGCTTGGAAACTCAATTGAAAAAATAGATGGTATTAATCAATTGGTAGATATTAAGAAATTTCATTTAGATAGAATTAAATCCCTTTTTGATATTGACTATATTTCAAAGAGTTTAAAAAAAATGAAATTGAGAATTTTTGTAGATTCTATGCATGGTTCAGCTGCAAATTGTATGACTGAGATTTTTGCTTCTAATGATTTAGAAGTTATTTCTGAAATAAGGAAAGATGTTGATCCTTTTTTTGGAGGAAAACCTCCTGAACCTCTTTTGAATTATGCAGATGATCTAAAACAAACACTAATGAAAAATTCAACAAATGAAGTGAAAACTTTAGGAATTATATTTGATGGTGATGGTGATAGAATTGCGGCAATTGATGAAAAAGGAAGATACTCTAGTACTCAAGATTTACTCCCCTACTTTATTAGCTATTTGGGCGAAATTAAAAATAATTCTTATCCAGTTTTAAAAACTGTTAGTGGTTCAGATATTATTAAAAATATATCAGAGAGTCAAAATAGAGATGTTTTTGAACTTCCAGTTGGCTTTAAATATATTGCGGAAAAAATGATCAAAGAAAAAATATTTATTGGAGGAGAGGAATCTGGGGGAGTTGGTTTTGGTGACTTTATGCCTGAAAGAGATGCTCTATATGCAGCGATGGTTTTATTAAATGGAATCGCTAAAAAATCTCAATATTTATGTGAAACCTTAGATGAAATTCAAAAAGATTTTGGGCCAAGTTTTTATAAAAGAATTGATATTAAATTTCCAAATCAGTCAGAAAAAAATAATGTAAAAGAATTTATCATAGATAATATTCCTGAGAAAATTAATAATCACAAGTTAAAAAGTATCTCAAAGATCGATGGAATAAAGTTGAGAATCGATAAAAATTTTTGGCTTCTTTTTAGGTTTTCAGGAACGGAACCTTTTTTAAGGTTATATTGTGAAGCACCAAAAGAATCTTTTCTAATTGAGGTATTAGAGTGGGGTCAAGAATTTATAAATTTGGTAGGAAAATAAGGATGAGAAATTTATTTTTAGCGAGTAAGAATAAAGGTAAAATTGAAGAATATAAGAAATTGCTTGCTGGAGTTAATTGTAAATTGTTACTCCAACCAGAATCGTTAGAAGTTGAAGAGGATGGACTGACATTTAGAGATAATGCAATTAAAAAAGCGAGTAAAGTTGCGAGAAAAACGAATAATTTTTCAATAGCAGATGATTCAGGTATTTGTATTGAAGCACTAGGTGGTAAGCCTGGCATTTACTCATCTAGATATGCAGAAAATGATCAGAAGAGAATTGACCGAGTTTTAAGAGAACTTGATGGAGTTCAAAATAGAAGTGCTTTCTTTATTGCTAATATTTGTGTTTGTTCTCCAAATGGTGAAGTGATTCTTGAATCTGAAGCCAAATGTCATGGCAATATTATTTTAAACCCAAGAGGAAAAAGTGGTTTTGGGTATGACCCAATTTTTGAGGAGAGTTCTACCAGATTAACTTTCGCAGAAATGAATAATGATATTAAAGACTCTTGTAGTCATAGAGGTAAAGCATTAAAAAAAATTATTCCGGATTTAATTGAAATTTTTTCTTAAATTCAATTAACCCAAGATCCATGAAGGCCATGAGGAATTGAAATGGGTAATTCATAAACAGCTAATTCTTTTAAGTCTTTTGAGTCTAATATCACTAAATCGCTTCCTCTTCTTTCTCCGTTCCATAAGACTATAAATAAAAATCCCTCATCTTCTTTTGAAGAGTTTTCTGATGGAACCATAATTGGTTCACTAACAAATCCAGTTGGACCTGCTGACCAAAAAATCTCTTCCTTAGATGTTAAATTTATTTTTTTTATTGCTTGAAGTGGAGCGTTCCCCAGTTTTTGAGATGTGCTTGCCATCCAACTAAAAGTTGCTTTTAATCCTAAGCTTTTAGGATTAACCACAGCAAATTCACAACATTGTTCACTGAAAGTTTCAAGTTCACAAGTTTTTGTCTTGAGATCGATAATTGATCTTTTCAGTTTTCCTTCTGGATATTTATCAAAGTCAATATCCCTAAAATTCTCGTCTGGACCAACTGATGGAAAATCATCATAAAAAATACTATCTAATACGATTTTGGAATCTTTTTCAAAAGCGTTTACATGATGAAAAACGAATCCTTCTGGAGCATCTATTGTTAAAGGAGGCTGTCCTCTAAATAATCCACTTTCTCTGGGGATGATAAAAAACTTCGCTTTTTTATTTGGGTTTGACTTTAGACATTGTGCTGCTCCTCTTTGACCCATTACAAATGGAAGAGGATTGAAATCAATAGCATTTTGTAAAAATATTGCCCAATTAGTTGTAATTGCGAAATCATGAAGGAATGCAAAGCCATTAAAGGTATCTTTCCTGTCAAAAATGAGCTCTCCAGAATTTGTACCAGCATTATCAAATTCCATTAATCTAATGGTACTTTTTGGCCCGGTTTGTACTCCAAAAGTGACTAAAAGTTCTGAAGAAGCATTTGAGTTTAGGTCTGTTTTGGGATGAGCACTGAATGCTTCATTAGGCTTGAGTACTCCCTTTAATGTTGTTAAACCAATAGTTTCAAGATTATTAGGATCCATTGCATGTGGACCTGCTGCTTCCCATAATGCGAGAATTTCATCTCCTAATTTAATGACATGTGTATTAGCGATATTCTTGAATTTTAGATCTAATGCATTATTTAAAATCCCTCCATTTTTTTGTGTTCCAAAAACACCTCTATAAATAAATTTATCTATTTTTTCTTCTTCCAAATAGCCTTTAGTTTTAACAAATCTATTTGTTAAGAATGGCTGACCATTTTCGAATTTTATGGATGTTATCATCCCATCACCATCAAATGGATGATGAACCCATTGTCCACCTCTCTCTAATATTCCTGGTCCATTTCTTAATAATGTTCCATTTAAATTTTTAATATTATTACCTTTGCTAATTTTTAGAGGCTCTTTAGTTAGCTCCTTTTCTACATTTTGATAAGCACTTGACCAATCTTCTTTTTTAAAAATATTAAATTTATCAATTTTTTTATCTTGTAAATTAGTCACAACAAAAATACCATTTCCTCTATCTTCGCCAAAAATCAACTCAATTGTGGCTGATTAGAAAAAATTTCTATTTTATTGTTTCTCTAACATTCCTTTACTGCTTGGAATTGAATCAGATCTTCTTGGATCTATCTCAGTAGACATTCTCATTGCTCTTGAAAAAGCTTTAAAGCACGCCTCAACTATGTGATGTGAATTGCTTCCTCGTATTTGATTAATATGCAGAGTAATACCGCTGTTATTTACAAAGGCAATAAAAAACTCTCTCACTAGTTCAGTATCGTAATTTCCTATTCTAGGGGCTTTTAATTGAAGATCATAAGATAGATGCGGTCTACCAGAGCAGTCTAAAGTGACTTGAACTAATGCTTCATCTAATGGGGCAAAGAAATGTCCAAATCTGCTTATTCCTTTTCTTTCTCCCAAGGCTTTTGAAAATGCTTTGCCTAATGCGATTCCTACATCTTCATTTGTATGATGATCATCTATATGGGTATCTCCAATTGCTTTTATTTTTAAATCGAATAAACCATGACTGGATATTTGATGAAGCATATGATCTAAGAATGGTATCCCGGTATCAATCTCAGAAATTCCATTTCCATCTAAGTTTATAAATACAGAAATATCTGTTTCATTCGTTTTTCTTTTTATTTCAGATTGCCTTAGAGATGACATTTTTATGCAAAAAACTTAGTTTACATTCCATTAATGCAGTAACCCGCATCAACATAAATTGTTTGGCCTGAAATGCCGCTAGAGAGATCACTTAATAAAAAAGCAGCTGTATTACCTACTTCTGTTTGAGTGACTGTTCTGCGTAAAGGAGCCTTTTCTTCAACATTGTGAATCATATCTAAAATGCCACCTATAGCAGAACTCGCAAGTGTTCTTATAGGCCCAGCACTTATTGCGTTAACTCTGACTTGTTTTTCGGGACCAAGTTCTGCAGAAAGATATCTTACTGAAGCTTCTAAAGCTGCTTTAGCAACTCCCATCACGTTATAGTTAGGAATCGCTCTTTCTGAACCTAAATAAGTTAATGAGACAACTCCAGCACCATCACTAAAAAGTGTTTTTGCTGCTTTACATAAAGGTGCTAAAGAATATGCACTTATATTAAGAGCCCTATCAAAACCCTCTGAAGTGGTAGCACTATAATCTCCAATCAATTCATCGCGTCCTGCAAATGCTAGGCAGTGAACTAATCCGTCAATTTGCCCCCAATTGTCTTTTATATTTTTAAAGATTTCTTCAATTTGATCTGGATTTTGAACATCAAGAGGCAAAAATAACGATGGGTTTAAAGGTTCAGTAAGTTCTCTAACTTTAGACTCGAATCTTCCCTTATCATCAGGCAAATATGTGATTCCAAGTTCTGCGCCAGCTTTTGAAAGTTGTTGAGCGATACCCCATGCTATTGAACGATTGTTGGCAATTCCTGTCACAAGAATTTTTTTGCCAGTTAGATTTAGAAGCATTTTGTTTATTATTTCTATTATTCTCCTATATAAAAGTACCTATCTTTACGGATTACTGCAAAATATACAATAATTTTCAAATATCAAAGGATTTTTAACTTGAACATGGTGAGAACAAATTCTATGGTTTTGGAATTAGGTTTTCAATTACCTAATTTCGAAATGTTAAATGCTAATTCTTCAAAAAATGAATATTTTAATTCTCATAATCTAGATAATCGGCATTTACTTTTAATGTTTATTTGTGCCCATTGCCCATTTGTTAAATATATTGAGAATCAGATTTTCACCTTAAGTAAAGAAATTGAAAATACAGTTCAAACAGTTGCAATTTCAAGTAATGATATTGTCACTCATCCTTCAGATTCTCCTAAAAATTTGAGATTGCAAGCACAAACACAGGGATGGAGTTTTCCTTATCTATATGATGAAAATCAAAATTTTGCTAAGAAATTAAAAGCGGCTTGCACCCCAGATTTTTATCTTTTTTCAAATGAAGGAGATGGTGATTTTTTATTGTATTATCATGGCCAATTAGACGATAGTAGACCAGGTAATAATATCCCTCTATCTGGAAAAGATTTGCGCTCTGCCGTAAAAGATTTAAATCAAGATAATTCTTATCCTTCAAATCAGATGCCTTCTTTAGGTTGCAATATAAAATGGACTCCTGGTAAAGAGCCAAGTTGGTTTAAATGAATTAAAAATATTTTTTACCCATAGAAATATGGTTTAGGGTTAATATATTTACTATGCAAATACCTCCATTTACTTTAGATAGGCAGTTCCAAGAAATTGGCTCTGAAATTGAGAGTGAGGTTTCTAAAGTTTTAAAAGGGGGTCAGTATATTGGAGGACAAGAAATTGCCAAATTTGAGGAGAGTTTCTCAAATCTGATTGGTGTTGAAAATTCTATTGGATGTAATAGTGGAACTGATGCTTTAGTATTAGCTTTGCGCGCATTAGATATTGGTGTGGGTGATGAAGTTATTACCTCATCTTTTAGCTTTTTTGCAACTGCAGAGGCTATTAGTGCAGTTGGTGCTAATCCTGTTTTGGTAGATATAGATCCAGAAACTTATCTCATTAATACTGAACTAATAGAACAAGAAATAAATTCTAATACCAAGGCAATTATGCCAGTCCATCTATTTGGAAATGCCGTGAATATGACCTTAATAAAATCTTTGGCCAAGAAATATGACTTAAAAGTAATCGAAGATTGTGCTCAGGCAACATGCACAATGTGGGAAAATTCTAAGGTTGGTAGTATCGGTGATATAGGCTGTTTTAGCTTTTTCCCTACTAAAAATTTAGGAGCTGCTGGAGATGGTGGAGCAGTAACAACTTCAGATCAGAAGATTGCAAAAAAAATTAGAGAACTGGCTGTTCATGGGAGCCCAATAAGATATCATCATACCCAAATTGGATATAACAGCAGACTTGATACCATTCAAGCTGCCATATTAAACATTAAAATTAAATATATTTCTAAGTGGATTAATAATCGCCAAAAAATTGCTAATAATTACCTTGATTTGTTAGAAAAAAATCCATTTATTAGTTTTCCCAAAATTAGCTCTGATTCAATTTCCCATTCTTGGAATCAATTTGTCATCAAATTAAGAAACGATAAATATTTTTTAAATGAAGATTTTTCAAATTTATTTGATACTGATTGCAAAAAATACTATTCCTTAAGGAATTTGGTAAAACAACAACTTTTTGAAAAAGGCATTAATTCAATTATTTATTATCCAATCCCAATACACGCACAAGTAGCTTACAAAAATAAAAATTTTTCTAGAACAAAACTCATTAATACAGAGAGAATTTGTACAGAAGTTCTTAGTCTTCCAATGTTTCCTGAAATTTCTTATGAAGAGCAAGTTTACATAGCAGAAAATTTAAATAAAGTTTTAAAGAATTGTATAGAGGAAATTCAAATTTCAGCATAAAGTGATTTAAATAATCTTTGTTGTATGTTGTGATTGACAATAGGGCTTGAATAATTATTTTTTTCTAAATTAGATATCTCCCCATTTAATAATTCTGAATTTGACACTTTAGATAATTCAGGAATCCAATATTTTATATATTCGCAAATAGGATCAAATTTTTTTGCTTGGGTATATGGATTAAAAATTCTAAGTGGTTTTGGATCCATACCGCTACTGGCGCTCCACTGCCATCCCCCATTATTTGCAGCTAAGTCTCCATCAACCAAAGTCTCCATAAATTTTTTCTCGCCCATTTGCCAATTGCATATAAGATCTTTTACCAGAAATGAAGCGACTATCATCCTACATCTGTTATGCATCCAGCCAGTACTATTTAATTGACGCATTGCAGCATCAACTATAGGTACTCCGGTCTCTCCGTTGCTCCAATGCTGAAACCATTCATTATTGTTTTGCCATGGAAAGTGATCCCATTTTTTTCTATATGGACCTTTCTCTAGCTCTGGGAAATGGAATAAGCAGTGTTGATAAAATTCACGCCAAACAAGTTCTTTTTGCCAAGTTTCAATTGATAGATAATTTCCTTGATTTGCAAAATCGGAATTTAAATTTAATGTGGCGTTCCAAACTTTTCTAATACTGATGGTGCCGAATCTGAGAGATGCACTTAGAAAAGATGTCCCATTATGGGAAGGAAAATCTCGTGCAGAATTATAAGAATATATTTTTTTTTCGTTAATGAAGTTTTCTAATAATGTTTCTGCAGCATTCTCTCCAGGTCTACATGGACAAATATTCGAACCAAGAAATTTGATATTTTTGATAAATTTCTCTAGAACCGAATCAGATTGATTTATTGTCTTATCTTTGAGTTTATTATCTATATCTTTAAACTGGAAATCAACTTTATCTTGTTCATATGCACCTAATAAATTCATTTTTGATTTAAGGTTTTTATAAAAAGGTCCATAAACTGAATAAGGTTTATTATTGCCTGAAAATATTTTTAAAGGTTCTACTAATAAATTATCCCAAGTTTCAATAACTTGAACATTTTCTTTTTTTAAATTTTTTTTTATTTGCAAATCGCGATTAATCTCGTAAGGTTCAATTGATCGATTCCAAAAAACAAATTTAGCATCTATTTTCTTTGCTAATTGAGGAATAATTAATACCGGATCTCCCTCTTCCATAACTAATCTACTACCCAATTTTTTCCAATTATTTAAATACTCTATTGCTCATAAAAAGTAATTCTTTTCCAAAACCATCAAATAAAAAGGCGAAAATGCTTTTAAGAGAACTAAAAAAGTTAGAGAGATTTTTCGGAAGAGAAAAGACGCCAAAGGGCAAGAAATGGCTATCAAGATGTCTCGATTTAGATATTCTTTGGTGGGAAGATTTTCATACCGTTGGCGAGGAATTAACATTACCTCACCCTAGATTCATGAATCGGAATTTCGTTATTACGCCACTATCTGAAATCTTAAGTAGAAGCCAAAAAATCAAAAAGTTTGATGACCCAAAATGGTCTATTAAATGATTTACAAAACAAAAAAATAACTGTTAGGCTGTCTTTATTTAAAAATTATGGGCAACAAAAAACTTATAAAAAGATCAATTTTTAAAGAAAAAATATCTGAGTTAAAGTCAAAAAAATTTAGTTTTGAAATTAATAGGATTGAGCTTCCAAATGGACATGAAGGTGAATATGGATATATTAAGCATCCTGGCGCAGCATTAGCCGTGCCAATAACGAAAAATAATAAAGTTATAGTTCTTAGGCAATATAGATTTGCTGTTTCAAGGTATTTATTAGAATTTCCAGCAGGAACATTAGAAATAGGTGAAACACCTATTAATTCAATTAAAAGAGAAATACAAGAAGAGACTGGATTCAGTGCAAAAAAATGGGATGAACTAGGCACTCTTGTCCCT
>NZ_CACMSM010000013.1 GCF_902616385.1 uncultured Prochlorococcus sp.
TCTCTCAATCTTTATAGAAAAACTAAACCCGAAGATTTAATCTATCTAGATAGGCTTCCAGAAAAAAAAGAAAGTTTGTTTAAGAAAAATTTAAGTAGTTTCGTTGAAGGTTTTAGTGATAGCAAATATCAAAGGGGATATTGATGAAAAAATACAAAAAAATTGTTCGTCTAATACCCCTTGATCAAAGAAGATTTAAATTTCTCTATATTTTTGGCTTACTATTAATTTTTTGTTTGTTTGGTAGGTTAGTTAAATTGCAAGTCTTTAACGCCTCTGATTTGCAAAGGAAAGCTAGATTAATACAGTCTTCTAAAACTAATGCCTTAAAAAAAAGGAGATCAATTGTTGATAGAAATAATAGACTAGTTGCTTACGATAAACCGCTCTATAAATTATGGGCCCATCCAAAATATTTTAATTTTCCTGGTGATTCAATTAACAGAGTTCGCGGTATTGAAGAAGTTGTAGAAAAATTGTCACCTATCTTGGATATAAATGGTGAAATACTTTTGAGCAAATTTAATAATAAAATGAGTGGTATCAAGCTTTTGGATAAAATTTCTGAAGAAAAGGCTGGAAAGATTAAGAACCTTCAAATAAGCGGTATTGATTTATTTAAATATTCGCAGAGATATTATCCACAAGGGAAGCTTTACTCTAATCTTGTCGGTTTTGTTAATGATGAGAATATAGCTTCAGCAGGTTTAGAGCTTCATTTAGATAATCAAATTAAAGTTTTTAATAAAAGTAATTTAATAAAAAGAGGAGGAGATGGAACTCCTTTACCGGATTATTCAGCCCCAGGTGATTTTATTTCTGATTACAAAAGTTTAGGCCTAACTATAGATTCAAAATTACAGAAAGCTTCATTCAATGCATTATCAAAGCAAGTAAGCAAATGGAATGCAAAGAGGGGATTTGCCATAGTTATGGATGTTAATAATGGTCGGATTCTCTCCTTGGTTACAGTCCCATCCTACGATCCAAATAAATTTTGGCAGTATGATTCTGGACTTTTTAGGGGTTGGTATTCTCAAGATTTATTTGAGCCTGGTTCAACTTTTAAACCTATTAATCTTGCCTTAGCTTTAGAAGAAAAAGTAATCCAGAAAGATGGAGTAGTCGAAGATATTGGGAAAATTAATGTTGGAGGATGGACAATTTCTAATTGGGATAAAAGAGGTAATGGATACATTGACTATCCAAAAGTTTTGCAGGTTTCAAGTAATGTTGGGATGGTAAAAATAATGCAAAATTTAGACCCTACAATTTATTGGGATTGGCTAAAAAATTTAGGTATAAATAAAAATTTAGAGACTGACTTATTTGAATCAACTGCTGGCCAATTAAAGAATAAAGATTTATTTGTAAATCAATCAATTGAGCCTGCTGTCACTTCTTTTGGCAAAGGTTTCTCAATCTCGCCGCTTAAATTGCTTCAACTTCATGCGGCCCTGGCAAATGGTGGTTATGAAGTAACTCCACATGTAACCTCAACTTTCAAAGAAAGAATAAATAAAAATCCAAAAAAACAATTTTTTTCACACGAAGTATCTAAAACTGTTCTTGAATGGATGGAGAGTGTAGTTGATGAAGGTAGTGGATCCGGAGTGAAAATCGAGGGTTATAGGATAGCGGGGAAAACGGGCACTTCCCAAAAAGCCTTAAATGGTTCCTATACAAGTAAAAAAGTTTGCAGTTTTGTGGCGACTTTACCAGTTAATGATCCTAAATATGCTGTCCTTGTAGTCGTTGATGAGCCATCTAAATCTTATGCATATGGTTCAACTGTCGCTGTACCAGTTGCTAAAGAAATTATCGAGAGCTTAATAGTAATTGAAAAAATACCTCCCAAGATTAAAGATCGTGGAATGATTGTTAAAAAACCCTAAAATTTTCCAATTTTATAAATATTTAGTTCATTATCTGATGATTTCATAAGAAATAAAAGCTAGTTTATGTATATATATGATTATCTAGATATGAAATCAATTTTAGAACAATTGTCCTCAATGACCGTTGTTGTTGCTGATACCGGAGATTTAGATTCGATAAAAAAATTTCAACCAAGGGACGCCACCACCAATCCATCGCTAATACTTGCTGCTGCTAAGAACCCTTATTATGTGAAATTAATTGATAAAGCTTTAGAAAGTTCAGAAAATGCCATGCCCCAAGGATTCTCCGAAATTGAGTTAATTAAAGAAACTGTTGACCAAGTTTCAGTATTTTTTGGAAAGGAAATTTTGAAAATTATTTCAGGGCGCGTATCTACAGAAGTTGATGCAAGACTGAGCTTTGACACTGAAGCTACCGTGGAAAAAGCGAGAAAATTGATCAAACTTTACAAAAATTTTGGAATTGAAAAGGAAAGAATCTTGATTAAGATTGCCGCAACTTGGGAGGGAATTAAGGCAGCTGAAATTTTGGAAAAAGAGGGCATTAAGTGCAACTTAACTTTACTTTTTAACTTTTGCCAAGCGGTAACTTGTGCCAATGCAAAGATAACTCTAATTTCTCCTTTCGTTGGCCGTATATTAGATTGGCATAAAGCAAAAACTGGTAAAAATAGTTTTGTTGGTGCTGAAGACCCTGGTGTTATTTCGGTTACTCAAATATACAAGTATTTTAAAGAAAAGGGATTCAAGACAGAAGTAATGGGAGCGAGTTTTAGAAATCTTGATGAAATAAAAGAATTAGCAGGTTGCGATCTTTTAACAATCGCACCAAAATTTCTTGAGGAACTGAAAAAAGAAAAAGGAGAGTTATTTAGAAAATTAGATGTAAGTACCCAAATAAATAATTCTATCGACTACGAATTTGAAGAAAAAGATTTCAGATTAAGTATGTTAGAAGATCAAATGGCAAGTGAAAAACTTAGTGAAGGTATTACTGGATTCAGTAAGGCTATAGAAGAATTGGAAGAGCTGCTACTAAAGAGATATTCAGAGATTAAAAATCATAAATTGATTTCTGCTAACTAAATTTAAGTTTGAATTGAAAAAGAATTAAGTCCCACTTTTTGTTAAAAGCCTTCTGATAACTCTTTTTGCAATATCTTCATAACTCATTTCTCCTGATAATATTTGAGCAATACGTTTAGGTGCGGTTTTTCTTTTGACACCTAATTGATATCCAGTTCTGGGAAATCTATAAAATACCTGGGCTATTCTTCTCCCCCAAGCCATTGAGTTCCCCCAAATGTTGTTAATTTTTTTTGTATAAAGATTTAAATCATCGACTTTTCCTGAAAGGGACTGATCTATGTATTCTGCAGCATAAAAACTGCTAATTAAAGCTGGTCTAATTCCTTCAGCTAAAAATGGATCACATAGAGATGCGGCATCTCCAACCGCTAAAACTTTGTCACCATTAATTGAGTGGAAGCCATTCCATATTCTCAGTTTCTTAATAATTGTTTTATGAGGAAAATCATCAAAACCGAAGCTTCTGATTACTTGTTTATTTATAGCCTGATTTTCTAAAGGACCATTATTTATAAAAGTACCTAAACCAATATTTAAGCTTTCTCTAAGGGGGAATGCCCATGCAAAGCCATATTTTATAAATCCAAACTCAAATCTAACTGAATCTTTAGGTATTTCACCTAAGCCTTTTAATCTTAATGAGAGTGTGTTTGCAAATTTCGGTCTTCTTGGCCCTAAATTGAAATAACTCGCCCACATGGATTGGGACCCATCTGCAATTACAAGAAATTCTGTAATATATCTTTTTTTGTTATTGCAAGTAATTTCCCATTTATCATTTTTTTTTATGATTTTTTCTATCAATAATGGTCTCATTATCTGAGCTCCATTACTCAAGGATTCATCAAGTAATAATTGATCTAGTTTTTCTCTTTTAACAATCCAAAATGGGGATTCACCAGTCAGATCAGCAGTTACATTATCGGCAGCCTTCCATCTGAATTCAACATTCTTAATTTTTGATTCTATGCAATCTTCAATATTTAAAGGAAGAAATCTTTGCATTGAAGATGCCATCCCCCCTGCACATGATTTGTAATCTTGGGATTTTTCTTTTTCAATAATTAAAACTGAATATCCTTTCTTTGATAGGTTAAGGGCGGCGGAAGATCCTGATAAACCTCCACCAATTATTACAACGTCAAATCCTATCAAACTTTCAGAATTTCCTTCTCTTTTTCAGATAATTTAGTTTCTATTAAAGCAATATATTTATCAGTAATTTTCTGAATTTCAGATTGATTATCTCTCGATTCATCAATAGAAATAAGGCCATCTTTTTCGTCTTTTTTTTCTTTATCAACAGCATCTCTTCTGATATTTCTCAAAGCTACTTTTCCTTCCTCTGCATATTTAGAGGCTAATTTACAAAATTCTTTTCTTCTTTCTTCTGTTAAAGGAGGAACATTTATTCTTATTACTTTCCCATCATTATTTGGGGTAATACCTAAATCACTCATAGAAATAGATTTCTCTATAGCTTGTAAACATGAAATATCGAAAGGTTGTATTGAAATTGTTTGCGAATCAACAGTGCTTATAGTGGCAAGCGATTTGATTGGTGTTTCTGCTCCATAGTACTCAACACTTACTCTGTCTAACAAGGAAGCATTAGCTCTGCCTGTTCTTATTGTATTAAAGTTTCTTTGTGTGGCTTCAATACTTTTATTCATATTTTCTTGAATTTCTTTTTCTTTCATAATTAAAAAAATTAAATGATCATTAACTAATTAAAGAGCCTATTTGCTCACCAGCAACAGCCTTGGAAATATTTCCTTTTTTGAATATATCAAAAACCATAATTGGGATATTATTATCTTTGCAAAGTGCAATTGCAGTACTATCCATTACTGCAATTTCATCACTAAGAACTTGTTGATAACTGAGAGCTGGATATTTTATTGCATCTTTAAATTGATTAGGATCACGATCGTATACTCCATCAACTTTAGTAGCCTTCATAACAACTTCAGCGTTTATCTCTGCTGCCCTCAAAGCTGCCGTAGTGTCAGTTGTAAAAAATGGATTTCCGCATCCACCACCGAAGACTACAACTCTACCTTTTTCTAGGTGCCTCATGGCTCTTCTTCTGATATAGGGTTCGGCAATTTCCTGCATTTCGATTGCTGTTTGCACTCTGGTGGCAACTCCTACTCTCTCAAGACCATCTTGAAGTGAAATCGCGTTCATTACTGTTGCTAGCATCCCTACATAATCAGCAGTCGCGCGATCCATTCCGTCTGCAGATCCTTTAAGCCCCCTAAAAATGTTTCCACCGCCAACAACTATTGCAAGTTGTACTTTATTTTCGACTACTTTTGAAACATCCTCTGCAATTGACTGAACTATAGCTGGATCGATACCATAAGGTTTTTCACCCATTAGTGCTTCACCACTAAGTTTTAAGAGAACTCTTTTGTAAGTCATTCAATAATTGTACTTTTAAGACCTTAGCAAGTAAATGTGCCAAAATTATTTTTTGTTCTGATATTGCTTGCGTCTTTAAACATTTCTAAACCTGCCTACATGAAATTCAAATAAAAATTTACTTCAACTAAAATTCAATACACTTTTGTGCTTTTATTCCTTGTTCTCTAAAAGGATGTCTTATTAGTTTCATTTCTGTAACTAGATCAGCGTAATTAAGTATTAAATCAGATGCTCCCCTTCCAGTTAAAACAATATGATTTTCTCTTTTATTTAAGCTTTTTAAAAAAGTGATTATTTCTTCAGGTGCAAGATAACCAAGTTTTGTCGCAATATTAATTTCATCAAGAATGATAAGTTTATAAGATTTGTTTTGTATAAAATTTTTGGCTAGTTGCCACGCCTCTTGAACTAATTGTTCATCTCTTATTCTGTCTTGTGTTTCCCAAGTAAAACCTTCTCCTAATGAATGCCAAGATATGTTTGAAGACAAATTTTTAAGTGCTTTTTCTTCTCCAGTGGTCCAGCCTCCTTTTATAAATTGAATGATTGCTACTTTATATCCATGCCCTATCGTTCTTAAAGCCATACCTAGAGCAGCAGTCGTTTTGCCCTTGCCATTCCCCGTAAAAACAATCAATAATCCTTTTTTTGTTTTTCTAATTTGAAGTCTCTCGGCTTGAATATCTTTTCTTTTCTGCATTCTTTTTTTATATAAGATCTCATCACTCTCTGGTGATAGTTTGCCTCCCATTCCTAGCTTATTTGCTTGATTATCGAGGTTGAATATTTTCTCGGAAGATAAAGGTTTTTCCTGCATATAACTCTAATTTTTTATTTTATAATTATAGTTCTTTAAGTATTTTTAGCCCTCTTAACCTTTAAAAGTGCATTATTAACTGCCTGTTGTTGATCTCTTTTAGTAATCCAGTGGTGATAAGTTTGAGTATGAAGACTCACTGAATGTCCCATCATTCTTGCAGCAACAGTATCCGGTAAATCATAAAAAATTGTTCTCACCGCCCATGCATGCCTGAGGTCATAAGGTTTTATTTGTAAAGAGTAACGTTTAAACTGGTCTGTAATTTTTTTTCCAATATTCTGTAAGGTTGTGATTTTAAGGTCTCTATTAATATTTGGTAGTAATTCTGGATTTTTACCAAGTTTTAATAATTCGAATTTTTCTACCCATTCAGGATGGAATGGCCAGACTTGATGTTCCCCAGTTTTAGTCGTAGGTAAAACTCTAATAATTTTGTCTCCGAAATTAGTTAGAGAACTTAAATCACAAAAAAATACTTCATGATTCCTTAATCCATAGGTAGCCATTAAACCAAAAACAAATTTCCATGATTTGTTTGGTATTGTCTCCCAAAGCTTTTCTATTAACTCGTCTTTCGGGAGATCCCTAAATCCTGCTTTGTTCAGACCATATCCTTTGGAATTTAATTTCCAATCTTCTGGTAATTTCATGTCCAAAAACTTAGCTAAAACGCTTAGAGAAGTCCCACATTGTTTTCTACTCCTGCTACCTTCCTTATAACTCTCAAGAGTTTTTTGAAATATTTTTTCTAAAGCTAAATCTTCATAATCATTGTAAATATTTAGGATTCTTTTCATATACGGTTTGTAAGAACTTCTCCAGGTAGTTTTTCTGGTACTGGTTCGAAAATAACTTTTGTTTTCTTTAAAAAAAAATTCCTCAAATTGACTTAATCTATTTTGGAATTCAAAAACATCATTTAGTTGCTTTTTGTGGGGTGTTGTTACTTTCCAATTAATCCAATCAAATTGATTCAATTCCAATTGTAAATTGATTAATTGTAATTTTTTTTTGGCTTCCTCTAATCCAGAAATATCAGCCTTTAAACCGAGAGATATTCTTTGAATTTTAAAGTTATCTTTATCTTCTTTGGTGGGTAGTGAACCACGAATATTTAATTTTTCTCCTCTTTTCTCAATTTTAAGCTTGCTGCCTTGAGTAGCAAATTTATCATTGACATTATTAATTTCCTGAATTACGTTCATTTACTTATATAATTGTCCATATAATGACGTTTTTAATGTTGATTTTCAATCTCCATAAATTTTAAATGGATAAAATTGGCGTCTTACTAATGAATTTAGGAGGGCCTGAACGCATTACTGATGTAGGCCCGTTCTTATACAATCTTTTTTCTGATCCAGAAATAATTAGAACCCCTTTTCCTATTTTTCAAAAGCCACTGGCTTGGTTAATTAGTACGCTTAGGAGTACGACTTCACAACAAGCATACCTTTCTATTGGTGGTGGTTCACCTATCAGAAGGATAACTGAACAACAAGCAAGAGAATTGCAATCTAAATTAAGGGACAAAGGATTTAATGCTACTACCTATATCGCTATGAGGTATTGGCATCCTTTTACCGAATCAGCTATCGCTGATATGAAAGCAGATGGTATAGATCAAGTTGTTGTAATACCTTTGTATCCACATTTTTCTATAAGTACTAGTGGTTCGAGCTTTAGGGAATTAAAAAAATTGCGAGATTCTGATCAAGAATTTAAGAAGATTCCAATGAGGTGTGTCAGGAGTTGGTTTAGTCAATCAGGTTATTTAAAATCAATGGTTGAATTAATTTCTGAACAAATTTCACTTTGTGAATTGCCTTCAAAAGCACATATATTTTTTACTGCCCATGGAGTTCCTAAGAGTTACGTAGAGGAAGCTGGAGACCCTTATAAACAACAAATAGAAGATTGTTCTCTATTAATAATAAATGAGCTGGAAAAATGTTTAGGGCATAGTAACCCGTATACACTTTCTTATCAAAGTAGAGTTGGTCCTGTTGAATGGTTGAAGCCCTATACAGAAGAAGTTTTAGCTGATCTTGGAAAGTTAAATGTTAATGATCTGATTGTGGTTCCCATAAGTTTTGTTGGAGAGCATATCGAAACATTGCAAGAAATTGATATTGAATATAAAGAAATTGCTGAAGATGCTGGTATTAAAAACTTTCGTAGAGTTAAGGCTCTAAATACTCATCCTACTTTTATTGAAGGTCTTAGTGATCTTGTGATTTCCTGCTTGGAAGGGCCTATAGTTAATATAGAGGAGGCTTCTAAGTTGCCTGAAAAGGTTAAACTTTATCCTCAAGAGAAATGGCAATGGGGTTGGAATAATAGTTCAGAGGTGTGGAACGGAAGGGTTGCAATGATTATTTTTCTTTTCCTTTTTATTGAACTTATTTCAGGCTCTGGACCTCTACATAAATTGGGAATTTTATAAAGAATACTTGATATTTATTTGAAAATTTTAACTTTATTGAAAGATTTGTTAAATATATTTCTGACATTACATTTCTAAATGAGGCAAAAGTATTTAATTAAGTTTAATATTTAGAGTAAATATTGAATTTCTTTAGTGACTCTTACTTCGAGATCCTTTTCAAAGGGTAGTTCAAATCATGAAAATCCAGTTTGGATAACTGGTGCAGATGCACTAATGGATTCTTTAAAAATTCATGGGGTAAAAGTTATATTTGGATATCCTGGGGGAGCCATACTGCCAATATATGATGCTGTTCATAAGGCAGAACAGGATGGTTGGTTAAAGCATTTTATGGTAAGGCATGAACAAGGTGGTTCCCATGCCGCTGATGGATATGCAAGATCTACTGGTGAAGTAGGAGTATGTTTTGGGACTTCAGGTCCAGGGGCAACAAATTTGGTAACTGGAATTGCAACTGCTCAAATGGATTCAGTTCCCCTAGTTGTAGTTACAGGTCAAGTCCCAAGACCTGCTATAGGAACAGACGCTTTTCAAGAAACTGATATTTTTGGTATAACACTTCCAATAGTGAAACATTCATGGGTAATAAGAGATCCTTCAGATATCGCGAAAGTAGTTTCTGAAGCTTTTTTTATAGCCTCATCTGGAAGGCCTGGCCCTGTTTTAATTGATATTCCCAAAGATGTAGGTCAAGAGTTCTTTAATTACCAAAGAGTCTTGCCTGGTGAAATTATTCCTAAAGGATTTAAAAGGAATGGAGAAATAAATGATTGCGATATCAATAAAGCAATTAAATTAATACAGGATTCTCAAAGACCTCTTCTATACGTTGGAGGTGGGGCAATATCTTCAGGGGCTCATGATGAAATAAAAACTTTGGCAAAAAATTATCAAATACCAGTTACCACAACATTAATGGGGAAGGGTGCTTTTGATGAAAAAGATAATTTATCAGTAGGGATGTTAGGAATGCATGGAACTGCTTACGCAAATTTCGCTGTTACAGAATGCGATCTTTTAATTGCTATTGGAGCTAGATTCGATGATAGGGTGACAGGAAAATTAGATACTTTTGCGCCTAATGCAAAGGTGATTCATATAGATATCGACCCAGCAGAAGTTAATAAAAATAGACGTGTAGATGTCGCAATTGTTTCTGATGTTTCAAAAGCTGTTCTCAAAATTAATGAACAATCTCTAAAAAATAAATTTACTTGTCAGACGAAAAACTGGTTAGAAAAAATTGATTTTTGGAAAAATAAACACCCTTTATATGACCCGCCTAAAGAAGGAGAAATTTATCCTCAGGAGGTTCTTTTAAAAGTAAGGGAACTTTCACCAGAAGCTTATATAACTACAGATGTAGGACAACATCAAATGTGGGCTGCTCAATATCTTAGGAATTCTCCAAGAAAATGGATTAGTAGTGCAGGCTTAGGAACTATGGGTTTTGGATTGCCAGCGGCAATTGGAGTAAAAGCAGCCTTACCTAATTCAGATGTAATTTGTATTGCAGGAGATGCAAGTGTCTTAATGAATATTCAAGAATTAGGTACTTTATCTCAATATGGTCTAAAGGTGAAATTGATTATTATTAATAATCGCTGGCAAGGGATGGTAAGACAATGGCAGGAAAGTTTCTATGATGAAAGATATTCCTCATCTGATATGAGTTGTGGTGAACCTGATTTTGTAAAACTTGCTGAGTCTTTTGGAGTTAAAGGATACTTAATTTCTGATAGAAAACAATTACAGAATGAATTAAAAAATGCGCTTGATCATGACGGCCCTGCCTTGATTAATATCCTTGTCAGAAGAGGTGAAAATTGTTATCCAATGGTTCCTCCTGGTAAAAGTAATGCGCAAATGGTTGGCTATGTTAATTGTGAAGACTAATTTTTCAATGCGTCATTTTAAAAAATTAACTTTAAGATAATTTAAAAACTTAGAAATTTCTGAATTGAAAAAATTATCAAAAATTTTAATTATAGTCTGCTTGATTGTTCTTAATCCTGTAATAGTAAACTCGGCCGAAATTCTTCAAGTTAAAAGTTCAAATACTATTTTGGTGGGGGATCAAAATAGGAATTTAACGATTGGACTATTTTGTGTAGATGTAAATGAAAATAATGAGCTTGAAGCAACTAACTTACTAAAGAGTGAATTCCCAAGGGGAAGCAAAGTAAAAATAAAACCTTTTGGTTTCAAAGAGAATGTTTTGTTAGCCAAAGTTTTTAATATTAAAGGTACTAAGGAGATGACCGAAATATTAGTCGCTAAAGACTTTACTAGTGAAATTTGTCCAAGTTAACTATCTCTTTGAGCAAATAAAATTCCATTGTCTCGATAATGTTTTGCTCTTTCTCCAAGAATTAAATTCATTTTTTAATTTGTATGTGCATAAATTTGAAATGTCTATATTTGTATCAGGAATGTTTTCACTTAAAAGTTGTCTATAGGCAGATCTTTTGAGATCAAGTTGATTTAATTTTTGCTCTTTGAAGTGATTTGAATCACTAAAATAAAGTTCTTTTTCAGTTTTAGTCAAATTCACCATTATTTTTTTGTTTTCGGCCTTTCTATAAAATTCCTTGAGTGTCAATCCATCAACAAGATAATGATCCTTAGAAATAGCTGGTCCTATGGCAACAAGTAAGTCATCTCTAGATGTCCCAAAATTATCAAAAATTTTAAGTAGGTTTTTTATTATTTTTTTTTCTAAACCTTTTCTTCCACAATGTAAGGCTGCTACATTTCTTGTCCTTTTATCTGCAAAAAATATTGGCATGCAATCAGCTGTATAAATCCATAAGTTTTGATTGCATTTATTGCCAATAAGACCATCTGCATCAGTCTTACTGCCTTCTTGCGAAAGTGAGCCAAGGACTATCACATTACTGTGAATTTGATTGGAAACACAATTTATGTAATTTTCATTAAAGTGATTTCCCAATAATTGAAGAAATTTCTCAGAGCTAGACTTCGTAAAATATGCATGTTTGAAATTATATTGACTAAGGATAGGCGATGCATAATACTCAAATTTTTTGCTCTGAATAAAGATTTCAGCTTTTGAGAAATATATTTCTTTGTATGGAATAGTTCCTGCTCCTAAACCGAATTTATGAAATTAATTCAATATCTCTCAAGATCCAGAATCCTGCAAATTTTTCGATATATGGCGTTGACTGTATGGAAATAAATTGATAACCAAAAGAATTTTTTTTATTCTCTAAAAACTTTGTATTCAAAATGTTTGCATCTTTTTCTGGTAAATCAGTTACCAGCCACTTATCATCTTCTGAAGCTTCAAGTATGAGTTGGTTCTTATTTACGACTAATTTAATAGGTTCTAAACAACTAAACCATGCAGAAAGCGCCAAAGATCTATCTTTGCTAAAAAGTCTTAATCCTGGAACTAAGTAATTATCATCTAAATCTTGCTGAATTGGAAAAATATCTCCAAATTCCATAGGCCAATTTTCTGCTGATTTTAGTTCGCCAATTGATATTTCAGAGATAGTTAAGGCATCACCCCTTACTGCTTCTGGTAGAGGTGTAGGAGGGTTTTCCATTTTAGAAGTAAAAGTAGGAGCTAATACACCTCTTACATAACCTTTTTCCTTTGGATAAATCTCTTTTTCAAGAAATTCGATTCTATCCAATAAATTGTAAGTTCTCCTACTTACAATAGCCTCAATACTTACGGCCTCCAGAGATTTCCTAATGATCGATTTCATTGACGACCTCCAGAATCGAACAATTGAAGGTTTCTCCCACCCTTGTTTTTTTGCTTCACTTATTGCTTCATGTAAAGCCTTTGTAAGCCACAATGAATTAACTTCATTAGCGGGGCACTTTTTATTCCAAAGAAAAATATCTTCTGTCTTATAACTTCTAGTAGAACAAATAATTAATTCCCACCTTTTTTTTCCATTTGATTCAATAATTGGTCTTGAGTAAAAGTCTAATTCCCAATCTGAAATTTTTAATTTAAGACTCGACTCCATTTTTTTTTTATTGTTCATTTATCTTGTTCTTTTTTATCGAAGAGTGCTTTAGTTTTTAGTGCTCTCTCAGTGGCTTCTTGCATAACTTTTTGCTTATCAATAATTAATTCTCCCGCGGAGTCTTCTAGGAGTGCTGTATTGAGACCAATACGACCTTTTTCGAGGTCGATTTCAGATATCAAAGCTTTTATAATTTCCCCTTCTCTAAAAACTTCTCGTAAAGAACGAATCGATCCATTTGTTAGTGAGGATTGATGAAGAAGTCCACTAGCTCCCCCTAAATCAATAAAAAAGCCATATGGTTTTACAGCTAAAACTTCTCCTTCAATTAATTGACCTAATTCAAGACTTGTAAGTTTAGAAACTAATAATGCTTTCTTCTCAGAGAGAACTAATTTTCTGGATTCTGGATTAACCTCAAGAAACGCCACTTTTAGATTTTTGCCAACAAAAGATTGATAATCTTGACCATCTTCAAGTTGGGATCTGGGGATAAATCCTCTTAATCCATCCACATCACAAGTAAGCCCGCCTCTGTTAAATCCATTAATTAAAACGTTAATTAATTCTCCATTTTTTGCGGAACTTGATACTTTCTCCCAACTTTGCCTGAGAATTAATGCCCGAGCGCTCACTGTTACCATCCCATCAGCATTTTGTTCTTTGATAACCAAAACTTCCATTTCAAGGCCTATAGAAAACTTTTCTTTAAAGTTCGTTATGACTCCCAAACCACATTCTTTTTTGGGCATATAACCAGGTGCCTTTCCACCAATGTCAACATATAATCCATCACTTTCGATTGCTATTACCTTACCTGAAATTGTTTCTCCAGTAGCCCCAATTGGTTCATTTGCATTTAAAGCCTCCAAAAAAGCACTTTCATCAAAATCGAATTCATCAACTGTTCTTTCTAATTGAAAATCTGTATTTTGCTCAGAAAAATTAAGTGGTTTATTTAAGTCTTGTTGAGAAATATCAAATGTTTTAGTGTTTTCATTATTGTCCTCAATTTCTTGAACTGATTCATCATTAGTTATTTTGGGTTTGATTGCAATATTTTCTTTTTTTATATCTTCTTGCGAATTGTTTTGCTCATTATTTATTTCTTGAGAATCTTTCTTGCTTATGTGAAGTACCTGAAGAGGTTTTTTATTGCCCTTTGTTTGGATATTATCTTGGGCATTTTTATTACTTGCTCCCATCGTAGGTAAAATAAGAATAATTAATTATTAACATACTCTAAATGTTAGTACTCAAAATTAAAATTAATGAACTTTAAACCAATATCTAATAAATTTGAATATTTAAATTGGCAAGAAATTGAGAGTATTGCAAAAGAAAAAAGATCAACAGTGATTTGGCCATTTGGTGCTGTTGAGCAACATGGACCTCATTTGCCTCTTGCTACAGATAGTATTTTTGTTGATGACATCATTAGCGAAGTTTTTAAATTATTACCTGCCGATATTCCATTAAAAAAACTTCCAACTCAATATATTGGGTTTTCGCCAGAACATAAAGGTTTTGCTGGGACAATTTCACTTTCCTCAAATTTAATAACCTCAATGGTTAAGGAAGTCGGAGGTCAATTATCTGAAATGGGTTTTAAAAGATTGATATTAATAAATGGACATGGAGGTCAAATCTCACTACTAAATACAGCGGCAAGAGAGCTAAGAAGTTTCTCACCAGGGATGGCAGTTTTCCCTTGTTTTCTATGGAGTGGTGTTAATGGATTAAATGAATTGTTAACAAAAACTGAGATCGAGGATGGGCTTCATGCCTCTTTAGCTGAAACAAGTTTGATGCTCGCTTTGAAACCAGAATTAGTAGGTGATGAACGCCCAAATGAGGGCATTAAAGGACAAAAACCAGAAGGCTGGAGTCTAGAGGGGCATGCGCCTACTGCTTGGCTTACTGACGACTTCAGTAAATCAGGTGTTATTGGAGATAGTAGAGGAGCAAATGAGTCTTTGGGGAAAAATTTAAAGGAATTATTGATTAATCATTGGTTCAAATTGATTATGAATCTGATGCAATCAGATTGGCCAAACAATTCTTAAATAAGTTTAAGTAAAAAATGTGACTTAACAATTGAAACTATTTTCATGATATTTAAATAAACTCTCTATAATCATGTAATATTCATGCATAATGAGCTAAAGATTACTGACATGCAAACTCTAGAATCAAATAAAAAAACTATTGAAGAATCGATTAATCCGATTTCTTTAGATTTACCCGACTTCACTACGGATTCTTATAAGGATGCATATAGCAGAATAAATGCAATTGTTATAGAGGGAGAGCAAGAGGCTCATGATAATTACATTTCAATAGCAACTTTAATACCAAATGAGTTAGAGGAATTAACTAAATTGGCGAGAATGGAAATGAAGCATAAAAAAGGCTTTACTGCATGTGGAAGAAATTTAGGTGTAGTAGCTGATATGGATTTTGCTAAAAAATTCTTTTCTAAATTACATGGTAATTTTCAAGTTGCTCTTGAAAAAGGTAATTTAACAACATGTCTTTTAATACAAGCTATCTTAATTGAAGCATTTGCAATTTCTGCTTATAACGTTTACATAAGGGTTGCGGATCCTTTTGCAAAAAAAATAACAGAGGGAGTGGTTAAAGATGAATATCTTCATTTAAATTACGGTCAGGAGTGGCTTAAAGAGAATCTATCAACTTGCAAAGAGGAATTAATGGAAGCTAATAAGGTTAATCTTCCATTAATTAAAAAGATGTTAGATGAAGTAGCAGATGACGCATCAGTTTTAGCTATGGACAGAGAAGAATTAATGGAAGAATTTATGATTGCTTATCAAGATACATTGATGGAAATAGGTTTAGACAATAGAGAAATTGCAAGAATGGCTATGGCAGCTATCGTCTAATTACATTTCTAATTAATTAAGGCTTTTAATAATTAATTAAACCTATTTATGTAGTTACCTCTGTGCTATTGTTCATAACATCGTATAGAAACCATTTATAAATTTTCAATGTTTGGGTTAATAGGCCACTCAACCAGTTTTGAAGATGCAAAAAGAAAAGCTTCGATGCTAGGCTTTGATCATATTGCTGATGGCGACTTGGATGTTTGGTGTACTGCTCCTCCTCAACTTGTTGAAAATGTAGAAGTTAAGAGTGCAACTGGAATAGCTATTGAAGGTTCTTATATAGATTCATGCTTTGTTCCTGAAATGCTTTCTAGGTTTAAAACCGCTAGAAGAAAAGTACTAAATGCTATGGAACTAGCTCAGAAAAAAGGGATTAATATTACCGCTTTAGGAGGATTTACTTCTATTATTTTTGAGAATTTTAATCTTCTGCAGCATAAACAAATTAGAAATACTTCATTAGAGTGGGAAAGGTTTACTACTGGCAATACTCATACCGCCTGGGTTATTTGTAAGCAACTAGAAATAAATGCTCCTCGCATTGGGATAGACCTTAAAAAAGCAACTGTTGCTGTAATTGGTGCTACAGGTGATATTGGTAGCGCTGTTTGTAGGTGGCTTATCAATAAAACTGGGATTTCAGAACTACTTATGGTCGCAAGACAACAAGAACCTCTAGTGCTGTTACAAAAAGAATTAGATGGTGGCACCATAACAAGTTTGGATGAGGCATTGCCTCAGGCTGACATTGTTGTGTGGGTTGCAAGTATGCCTAAAACTATTGAAATTGATACTGACAACTTAAAAAAACCATGTTTAATGATTGATGGTGGATACCCCAAAAATCTTGATGAGAAATTTCAGGGTGAAAATATTTATGTTTTAAAAGGAGGTATAGTAGAGTTTTTTAATGATATTGGTTGGAATATGATGGAACTTGCAGAAATGCAAAACCCTCAGCGAGAGATGTTTGCTTGTTTTGCAGAAGCTATGATTTTAGAATTTGAAAAGTGTCATACAAACTTTAGTTGGGGAAGAAATAACATTTCCCTTGAAAAGATGGAATTTATTGGAGCAGCTTCTTTAAAGCATGGTTTTTCCGCCATTGGACTTGATAAGCAGCCTAAAGTATTAACTGTCTAAATCATGGCTAAACGTTACCTTCTTGATTTTGAAAAGCCTCTTGTTGAACTTGAGAAGCAGATAGAGCAAATTAAAGAATTAGCTCGAGATTCAGAGGTAGATGTTAGTCAACAGCTTCTACAGCTTGAAACCTTGGCTGCAAGAAGAAGAGAAGAAATATTTAAATCTCTCACCCCTGCTCAAAAGATTCAGGTAGCTAGACATCCTCAAAGACCAAGTACTTTGGACTTTGTTCAAATGTTTTGTGATGACTGGATCGAATTACATGGAGACAGAAATGGTGGCGATGATATGGCATTAATTGGGGGGATAGGTTCGATAAATAATCGACCAGTGTTGATGTTAGGGCATCAAAAAGGAAGGGATACAAAAGAAAATGTAGTAAGAAACTTTGGGATGGCAAAACCAGGAGGTTACAGAAAAGCTCTTAGATTAATGCAGCATGCTAATAGATTCGCTTTGCCAATTCTTACATTTATTGATACTCCTGGAGCTTACGCTGGTTTAAAAGCTGAAGAACAAGGTCAAGGTGAAGCAATTGCAAGAAACCTTCGAGAGATGTTTGGATTGAAAGTTCCAATTGTTGCTACTGTCATAGGAGAAGGAGGTTCAGGAGGCGCGCTTGGGATAGGTGTCGCCGATAGGTTACTAATGTTTGAACACAGTGTTTACACGGTTGCTAGTCCGGAAGCATGTGCATCAATTTTGTGGAGAGATGCTGCGAAGGCACCAGAAGCGGCATCAGCACTTAAAATTACAGGCAAAGATTTACTTAAATTAGGTATTATAGATGAGGTTTTACCAGAACCTTCTGGTGGAAATAATTGGGCTCCTTTAGATGCTGGTAATACACTAAAAGAGGCTATTGAGAAACACCTGAATGCTCTACTTCAAATGCCTGAAGATCAATTAATTGAGGAAAGATACAAAAAGTTCAGGGTTTTAGGTAAATTTATCGAAGCAAATAATATTGAAGAGATTTATAGTGAAATCCCCCAAAAAACTGAATAACTTGAAACTAGCTTTTATAACTGGTGCTACGAAAGGTATTGGTAGATCTACCGCAATTACTTTTGCCAATGCTGGCTGGGATTTAATTTTACTCTCCAGGAATATGGATTTAATGGAGAAACTAAAGAACGAACTGTTAAACACTAAATCAAAAGTTAACCTAGTAAAATGTGATTTATCTAATTCTATAGAAATAGAGCATTGTGTTAGAGAGGCAATTGAGAAATATGGATGCCCTTCAGTATTGATAAATAATGCCGGTTGCGCATTTAATAGCCCTTTAGCCGAAACGGAATTAGGTCAATGGGAACAAACTATCCAAATAAACCTTACAAGTGTTTTTCAAATTTGTAGTTCAATAATTCCTCAAATGAGAAAAAATGGTGGTTTAGTTATTAATGTTAGTAGTCATGCCTCTTATAATGCATTCCCCCATTGGGGAGCTTATTGTGTTTCAAAATCTGCATTAGCTATGTTTACTAAATGCTTGAGGGAGGAGGAGAGATCTAATTCAATAAGAGCTTGCACAATAACTCTTGGTTCAGTCAATACTCCTCTTTGGGACTCCGAATCAATCAATTCTGATTTTGATAGAACTTCTATGCTCTCCTCAAAAGAGGTATCAGAAACTATTCTGTATATGGCTAATAAACCTCAATCACAATTGATCGAAGACTTGACTTTGATGCCTTCTGGCGGAGCCTTTTAAACATTCTGTTTATCTGATTAATCTTAAAACAGTGATTTTTTTTAGTACTATTAGAACCCGATTGAACAAGAGAATGTGATATAGTATATGGGCAATTAAGCTTTTGGAAGATACAGTTAATTAAGTTGCATACAATTTTCTGTTTAGAATTTTATGACCTCTACATTACCCAACGATAATATTAGAAACTTTGACGACCAGATTACTAATAAACTAATTTCTGAAATTATAAGAGACAGAATTAAGAATTCTGGTACAAGATTTAGTGCAAACGATAATATTTCTAATTTTATAAATCCTGGTGAATTAGAAATTTTAGAAAAAGAAATAGCCTCAAGAGTTAAAGACCTACTAAAGTCCCTCGTAATTGATGTTGAGAATGATCATAATACTCAAGAAACTGCTGAGAGAGTTTCAAAAATGTATCTAAACGAAGTTTTTAAAGGCAGATATCATGAACAACCTAAAGTTACAAGTTTTCCTAATGACAAGAATCTTGATGAAATTTATACAGTTGGTCCAATTTCGGTCAGATCTGCATGTTCACATCACTTAGTTCCAATTCTAGGAGAGTGTTGGATAGGTATTAAACCTGGAAATAAGGTCATAGGACTTTCAAAATTTGCGAGAGTTGCTGATTGGGTTTTTTCAAGACCTCATATTCAGGAAGAAGCTGTAATGATCCTTGCAGATGAAATTGAAAAACTGTGTGAACCTAAAGGTTTAGGCATTATTGTAAAGGCCCAACATTATTGTATGAAGTGGAGGGGAGTCAAAGAACCAAATACAAGTATGATTAATTCTGTGGTTAGAGGGGATTTTAGACACGATTTAAGTTTAAAGCAAGAATTTTTTGAGCTTGTAAAACAGCAGTCCGCTACTAATAATTACTAATTTCTTTTTAAAAAATTAAAAAATTCTTCTGTTTTTTTTATATCTTTTAAACCTGGAGATATTTCAATACTACTCGAAAGATCTAGTCCATCTGGTTTGAAGTCAGTGAGGATTTCATCAATCCATTCAATTGATATTCCACCTGCCAATAACCATGGTTTGCTAAATTGCAAATTCTTTAAATAAATAGAATTTATTTTTTTCCCTGAACCTCCATAAGTTTCTTTATTCCAAGAATCAAGTAGTATCGCATCTACAAAATCTTCAAAAGGTTTTATTTTATCTAAGTCCTTTTCCGTTTTTATTCTGAAGGCCTTCCATAGCCCGATATAGGGAATTTTTTTCCTTATTTCTTTGCAATAATCAATATCTTCATCTCCATGTAATTGAATGATAGTTTCACTTGGGTTGCCTAAGAAGTTTTTGATAATTAAATCTATAGGACAATTTTGCACAACAGTTACTCTATCGATTTTTGGATAAAAGTTTTCTAGGGTTTTAAATATTTTTTTCTTAATTTCAGCTGATACATACCTTGGCGACTCTTCAACCGAAATAATGCCAATAGCATTCGCTCCTAATTTAGCGACTTGAAGAGCTTGTTCTTCAGAAGTTAGTCCACAAATTTTAACTAAAGGATTAGTCTTGGGCATATCATTATCCTGCATGTAAGATTAATATTATTGCTAAATATAGCGGAGATTATTTTTGAGAAGTTGGCAAATTTTTAAAATATGGGGAATTCCCTTTAAAGTTCATCCCTATTGGTTTGTTATTCTCTTTTTATTCTCATGGAGTATAAGTAATCAGGTCAATTTATCTTCTGGCGAAATCTACAATAATAAAGAAGCTTGGATTATAGGGTTTTTAACTTCTTTTTTCTTATTATCTTCAATTATTTTTCATGAGGTTTTTCATACTTTTGTTTCACTTAATCAGGGTGTAAAAATAAAAAAAATTACTTTTTATTTTTTAGGAGCAATTTTACAAATAGATAAGTATTGTCAAACTGCTTTAGGTAATATAAAAATTGCAATTGTAAGACCTCTTTTATGTTTCGCTACAGCATCTATCTTACTTTTAATTAGTAATAACAGTGCATCTCAGGAACAAATAGCAGTTAATGTAATTTCAAGAGTAGGTATATTTAATTTATTCTTAGGCTTCTTAAATTTGATTCCAATTGGTTCTTTAGATGGAGGGAATTTATTAAAAAGTATTATTTGGCATTTCTCAGGTAGTAAAAATAAAGGAAGAAATTTCCTCAATAAAGTAAATTTATTATTATCTTTTTTTGTTTTATTTTTTGGGATAATTTGTTTATTTAGATTTAACTTTTACTTTGGTTTTATTCTTTCTTTTTTGGGCTTGTTTGGAATTAATTCTTCAAAATCTGAAAGTCAATTTTTTAAAATTGAAAACATACTTAAATTTAGTAAAGTTTCTGAGATCAAATTAAAACCTTTGAGGAAAATTGAATACGATTCAAATTTCTCAGAATTTAATAAGTTAATAAAAAATAATAAGGATGCATCGGATAAATATTTTTTTGTTGCGAATAATGGCAGGTGGACCGGTTTTGTTGATGAGAATGTTTTAAAAACTGTTTCCTTAAAAAAATGGGAACGGAACTTTGTTGGAGATTTTAAGAAACCAATCGATAGTTTTGAAAGTGTATCTTATAACGATAAATTATGGAGAACAATAGAAAGACTTGAAGAAACAAATGAAGGTTTTTTATTGGTTCTAAATGCTGCAAATATCCCTTTGGGGATAATTGATAGGTCAAAAATTGGAAACTTTGTCTTGAATAAATTAGGTTTTAATTTGCCTTCAGATATTGTTAACAAATTAAACTTTAAAAATAATTATCCCTTAGGAATTGAATTGCCGAGAATAATTAATTCAATGAAGCAGAAAGGAGATCTTTAATAATTCTTGCCATTAAAAATTTCTATTTTTTATTATCAATAACAATATTTTTGAAATTTATATTTGATTTATTTTCCAGGAATGAATTTGTCAAATGTTGAACTATTTCATCATTTGTTAATTTTAAATTTATTTTTGGTGGAGCTTCTTCTTTGAATAATTTGAACCACAAATCTCTTGAAGGATTTGTTTGAATCTCTCCATGTTGAAGAAATGCACCTTTTTTACGAAATTGGGCACTACCTATTCTCTTAAACCCATCCTGATCAAGTAAATCAGAAATTAATGAAGTCCCAAAACAATTTGTTTTAATGCTTGATTTTCGTGAATCACCATAACTTAAGTTTAGACCTAATTCTCTAAAACTTTTAATTAGCCAATTATTAACCATTTCATAACTTAAGACTTTATAATATGTTTTTTTAAATGTTAATGCGTATGTTATGCCTCCTGAATGCAGTACAGCACCCCCTCCCGAGGGTCGTCTAACAATATTAATTTCCCCATTTGATAATAAATTTTCCCAATGAAGAGGTATTTCCTTTTGGTGATAGCCAATTGAAAGCCAATCTCCAGTCCAATAGTAGAACCTTAATGTGAGAATTGTTTCAGGGTTCGAAATTGTCTGATCTAAAGAATTTAAATCTAAAGCCATTTGATCAAATCCAGGTAGATTATTTGTCGAAAAAATTAAAGCCTGATTTTCTATTGCCAAAATTAACTTTGTAGGTTTATTTATGATAATTTTCAATAAATTTTTTCTTTCAATTTGTTAATTACGTAACATCATTTTGTAATAGTGTTTCAAATCTCCTCTTTTCGGTGGAGAATATAGAAAATATTTTTTTTTAACATGGAGCCAACTCAAACAATAAATCTTATTGCATTAAGCCTCATAGTTGTTATGCATGCAGGAGTTTTAGCACTAAGACTAGGAATTAGTTTAGGTAGGAACTAAAGTCTAATAGAAAATTTAAAATTTATAAGGTAAAAATATAGTAAGACTGAATTGATTTATTCAGTAAAAATATCAAGAACTTAATTTGTCAAAATTATTTTATAAAAAAAGTATTTTTTCAAAAAAATATTTGGGACCTGTATTTATAAAAAGACAACAAAAACAAGCTAATTTTGTAGCTTTGATTTTTTTAATTATAAAAATTAGCTTTTCCCTTTTATCAATAATAAGCCTGATTAAACTTGGCCATAGCTCCAAAGTAAGGTTGACTAGATTAAGGGAAATTGAAGACTCATTTACATACGAAAAATATAGATTTAATGTTTTAACAAATAAGTTTGATGATTTATTCTCTCCCGAGGGTGAGCAAAGATTTATGAAGGATCAGGATCAAATAATTTCTAGGGACATAATCAGAGTAATATGGCGTTGATAAGGATGATCTTGAATCATTCTACTTTTCATTTTTCTATTAACTTTTTTGCTAGTGAGTAAGAACATTAAGGGTTTAGCCCTAATAACAGGAACTACTTCAGGAGTTGGATTAAATACTCTAAAACCTCTATTAAGATTTGGATGGGAGGTTATAGCTGTTAATCGATCAAATAAAAGAGCTATAAACATAGCTGAGGAATCCTTGACAAATGAGGAATTTAAAAATGTTCACTTCATAAAAATAGATCTTTCTAACTTGGATGACGTTAGAAAAGGTTGCGATGAAATATTAGAAAGATTTAAGAAGCCAATAAATTCTTTTATTTGTAATGCAGCAGTTTATAAACCGAGACTAAAGAGGCCTGAAAGGTCTGCTCAAGGGTTTGAAAACTCTATGGCAGTAAATCATTTTGGGCATTTTCTTATGATAAACCTTCTTATAGAAAATATTTTATCTTCTGAAAGAGAAATTGTTTTAAATGGCAAATCAACTCTATTCAAGCCAAGAATCACAATATTAGGAACTGTTACGGCTAATTATTCAGAACTTGGAGGAAGGATCCCAATCCCTGCTCCAGCTGATTTGGGTGATTTATCTGGATTCAAAAATGGTTTTTTATCTCCAATAAGTATGGCGAATGGAAAGAAATTTAAACCTGGTAAAGCTTATAAAGATAGTAAACTTTGCAATATGGTGACCGTTCAGGAATTATCAAAGAGATATCCTGCTGAGAAGATTATTGTAAACTCTCTATATCCTGGATGTGTTGCTGATACAAAACTTTTTAGAGATACACCTTGGTTATTTAGATTCCTTTTCCCGATATTTCAAAAATTCATAACAAAAGGATATGTGTCACAAAGATTGGCAGGAGAGAGGGTCGCTAAAGTGGCAACTTATAAAGAATTTGCTAAACCATCAGTCCATTGGAGCTGGGGAAATCGTCAAAAAACTGGTAGAAAAGCTTTTTCTCAAAAGTTGTCTAAAAGAATAATTGATACAAAGACCTCTCAACAAACTTATGATTTAACAAGCCAATTGGTTGGATTAGATTAATTTAGACTAATCAAATCCTAATAAATCAAAAATTTCTCTATCTTTAAGTGGATTGCCCTCTAGAGGTTCTACGTTTTCAAGCATATTTTTAGCAAGAGATAAATATTCATTTTGAACTTCAATAACATCTACAGTTGGTTCCATTTCAAAAATGGTGCATTTTTTTAGTCTTGATCTTCTGATGGCGTCGACATCTTTGAAGTGGGCCATAGTTTTTAAACCTGTTCTTTCATTGAACTTATCAATTTGATCTGTATCTTTTGATCTATTTGCGACTACTCCACCTAATCTGACTTTATAATTTTTTGCTTTTGCTTTAATTGCAGAGACTATTCTATTCATAGCGAATATTGAATCGAAGTCATTAGCAGTAACAATTAGACAGTAATTTGCATGTTGCAATGGAGCTGCAAATCCCCCGCAAACGACGTCTCCAAGGACATCAAAAATAACTACGTCAGTATCTTCTAATAAGTGATGTTCTTTTAATAGTTTTACTGTCTGACCTGTTACATATCCTCCGCATCCTGTCCCAGCAGGAGGACCTCCACTTTCTACGCACATTACGCCATTAAAACCTTCAAACATGAAATCAGTTGGCCTCAATTCTTCGCTATGAAAATCTACCTCTTCGAGAATATCGATAACTGTAGGAACCATTTTGTGAGTCAAAGTGAAAGTGCTATCGTGTTTAGGATCACATCCAATTTGTAGAACTTTTTTACCTAATTTTGAAAATGCCGCAGAGAGGTTTGATGATGTGGTTGATTTTCCGATGCCACCCTTCCCATATACGGCAATTACTAAAGCCCCTTCTTCAATATTTATTTTTGGATCTTGCTTTACTTGAACACTCCCTTCTCCATCAAGAGGTCTATTTATAGTACTTGTCATTTAAAGCTTAAAACACATTATTATTTATATTCTTGCAGCGTAAATACACATGAAATATATTTCTAAGCAAATATGTATTTAATTGTATTAAAAGTGGCGAATATATTCTTATAACTAAATTTTTAGGATTAAATCTATTTGATTATGAGTCAAAATACTCATGACTTAATTGTAGTTTGTTAGTAAAAATTTAACTAAAATATGCTTTAGCGTCGTAAAGGGTTTCATCGCTTATTTCTGGGATTCCCCTCAAGATTGCATATTTTTCGGTATTTGTTTTGACTTTACCTCTTACAAAAAATGGAACTTTTGTTAATTCAGCTCTACCAGATTCAGTCCAGATAATTCCTTCATTACTATTTTTATCTTCTTTATCCTCAGAATTGACAAAATCTTCTGTTTTTGTGGCTGTATGTCCTAAATGGCTTTGATGACCATCAACAAACTCAAAGTCATGTTTAAACATATCAATAAGATGTTCTTCTAATCCCATCATCAGGGGATGCACCCAGTCATCAAAAATTACATTTGCACCTTCCCATCCCATCTGTGGGCTATATCTTGCAGGAACATCTTGAACATGCATTGGTGTACTTATTACTGAACAAGGAATGCCAAGTCTCTTGGCACTATGCCTTTCCATTTGAGTACCTAAAACCAATTCAGGGGCTGCTTTTTTCATGGCATCTTCTACTTCTAAATAATTATTAGTAATTAGAGCTTCTAAATTTAGTTCTTTTGCAGTTGATCTTAATTGTCTAGCCATCTCCCTACTGTATGTCCCCAGACCAACTACTTCAAAACCCAATTCCTCTTTGGCAATTTTTGCAGCAGCGATTGCATGAGTTCCATCACCAAAAATAAAAACCCTTTTCCCAGTTAAGTAATTTGAGTCAACAGATTTTGAGTACCAAGGAAGTTTTGACTTGTGTTCTAACTCTTGTTTATTAGTGATAGGGAGATCCAACTTATTATGAACTTCATTTATAAATGCAATTGTATTTTTTATTCCAATTGGAATAGTGTTAGTAAATTCCATTCCAAAGTTTCGTCTAAGCCATTCACATGAGGATTCAGCAATTTCTTGATAAAGGCAGATATTTATTTCAGCATCAATTAATCTTTCAATGTCATCTGGACTAGCACCTAATGGAGCAACTACGTTTGTATCTATTCCTTGTTCAGAAAGTATACGTTGGATTTCAATGACATCATCCCTGCATCTAAATCCTAGTAATGAAGGACCAAGTATATTTACTTTTGGTCTGCGACCTAATTCCTTCCACCTTAGAGGACTAATTTTTTCTATAGAACTTACTTTCTCTTTTAAAAGAGTTCTTGTTAGTTGATAAAAAGTTTCTGATGCTCCCCAATTTTCTTTCTTACTATAGGCAGGTAATTCAAGATTAACAATTGGCATATCAAACCCCATTCCTTTTGCAAGAGCTCCAGGTTGGTCTTGGATAAGTTCTGCTGTACAACTTTCTCCAACTAACAGAGTTTTTGGTTTAAATCTTTCTACAGCTTCTTTAATGTTTTTCTTGACTAATTCAGCTGTATCGCCTCCGAGGTCTCTAGCCTGGAAAGTTGTATAGGTAACTGGAGGCCTTTGCCCCCTCCTCTCAATCATTGTAAAAAGAAGATCTGCATATGTATCCCCTTGAGGGGCATGAAGAACATAATGTATATCTTTCATTGAAGAGGCAATTCTCATCGCACCAACATGTGGTGGCCCTTCATATGTCCATAGAGTTAATTCCATATTCTCTTAATGCGTTACTAAAGTTTTTGAAGTTAGTATTTGATTCCTTCTTAAAGGTTTGGAGAAGAGACCTGCCAAATCTGCGGCTTGATCAATTCCATGAATTGGACTAAATACCATTTCTATCGACCACTTAGTACTAATTCCTTCGGCCTCAAGTGGGTTAGCTAAACCCATCCCACAAACTACTAAGTCTGGATTAGATTCCCTTACTCGATCTAATTGTTTTTCTACATGTTGCCCTTCAACAATTTTTGTATTATCAGGTAATAAATTAATCTCCTCTTTCATTAGATCTTTATTTAGGTAAGGAGTGCCTACTTCTATAAGATCCATTTCGCATTCATTATGCAAAAATCTTGCTAAAGATATCTCCAGTTGCGATTCAGGAAGAAGAAATAATCTTTTACCCTTAAGTATTTCTTTGTGAGATTCAAGAGCAAGTTTTGCTCTATTAATTAAAGGCGAAATAATTTCGTGAACTTTAAATTCACTAATTTTGAAAGCTTTCGCTGCAGCTAAAAACCATTCAGTACTTCCTTCGATACCAAGAGGAAATGGAGCTGAAATTATTTCACAGCCACGATGTTTTAGGTCTCGAGCGGTATCACTTAAATAAGGCTGAGTTAATAAAACTTTTGTATTTTTGCCAATCTTTGGTAATTCTGTTGATTGCCGTGGTGGAAAGCTTTCAATATTTGAAATTCCTAAATTTCTAAAAATCTTTTTAAACCTATCCTCTACATTATTTGCAAGAGTCCCAACTAATAATAATTTCTCCTCATCTGATGACTCCATTAATGGAATTAAAGCTTTTAAGGCGCCATCCTCTCCTTGGGTAAAAGTTGTTTCTATCCCACTGCCAGAGTAATTAAGGAATCTCACTTGACCTGAAAATCTTTTATTTAATTTCTCTGCGACAGTGGCGAGATCCAATTTGATTACCTCACTTGGACAAGATCCAACTAGAAAAAGAGTTTTTATTTCTGGTCTTCTCACGATAAGATCATTTACCACTCGATCTAACTCTTCATGAGCGTCAGCAAGACCAGCAAGATCTTTTTCTTCAAGAATAGCCGTCCCAAATCTTGGTTCAGCAAAAATCATAACTCCAGCAGCGCTTTGAATTAAATGAGCACATGTCCTTGAGCCTACAACTAGAAAAAATGCATCCGGCATTCTTCTGTGGAGCCAAACTATTGAAGTTAACCCACAAAAAACTTCCCTGGGCCCAGTTTCCTTATTAAATTCAACTTTACTCATTAAAAATTTCAAGAGCTTATATTTCAAGCTTGCATAAACTTTTTAATTTAAGAAAGTAATTAATAAGTTCTCTTACAAAATGAACATATTTAAAAAACTTATATGAATGTTTAAATACTTAAATGGGAATTATGAAAACAACTTTTGGAATGTATTTTAATTTCTGTAGAAGGAATTTACTTGACTTGTTTTTGAAATCTTCCAAACATTTCTAGCTATTTTCGTTGCTAATAATCCTGCTCTTTCTAACTTAGATTTCCCGGGCTTTGCCCCAATTAAAGCTGTCACTTCTGAAGTGGTTAAAGGTGCTCCAGTATTTATAGCTAATTGCGTTAACTCCAATCTGTCTCTAAGGTTCTTAAGATTTACTTTTTCAATTTTATCTTCTTCTAACCAACTAAAAGATGGGTCTTTTTGAGATAATTTTTGCATCAAGCTAAGGCTAACTAATCCAAGGGTTTGATCAGGAGTTAATTCTTTTTCAGTACCAGAAACATTTGGTTCTTTTTTTTGAGAAGTTCCCATAAAAATGCATATCTTTTACTTGAAGTTATCGTTTTGTGGGAAGCATGCAAGTAAATTTAATAGAAAAAATGAACCATTATCCGTTATAGTCGCCTCAATGGAACCAACTTCTAGCTTAAACAGAGGGGAACGAAAAAAGGGGAGTTCTCTAGTCACAGGATCTGAGGTGCAATCTCAGGCCAGTGGTGCTAGCTGTTTTATTACTACCGATTCAGAAAAGTCTTTGGTGTCCAGACAAGCAAGTCAAGTTGAGCAAATTGAGTTGAGAACTTATGTTTTTTTAGATTCTCTGCAACCTCAATTAGCCGCATATATGGGAACTGTTAGTAGAGGTTTTTTACCTATTCCTGGTGATTCATGTCTTTGGATGGAGGTTTCACCAGGAATGGCTGTTCATAGAGTTACTGATATTGCCCTAAAAGCAAGTAACGTGAGACTTGGTCAGATGATTGTTGAAAGGGCATTTGGATCTCTTGCTCTTTACCATAAAGATCAAAGCACGGTTTTACATTCTGGAGATGTTGTTCTAGATGCTATTGGGAGTGAAGTTAGAAAAAGAACAAAACCTGCTACAAGTTGGACTGAAGTTATTCGAGCAATTACTCCAGATCATGCAGTTTTAATAAATAGACAAAACAGAAGTGGATCAATGATTCAATCAGGAATGAGCATGTTTATTTTAGAAACTGAACCAGCTGGTTATGTTTTAAAAGCAGCTAATGAAGCTGAAAAAGCATCTAATATAACTGTTGTTGATGTTAAGGCAGTTGGGGCTTTTGGTAGATTAACTCTCGCAGGGAAGGAAGGGGATGTAGAAGAGGCTGCAGCTGCTGCTATAAGAGCAATTGAAGAAATTTCAAATTATTGAGAATTTTTAATTTAAACCAATTTCTTTTTTTAGGTAAGGTGACATAATTTTGGCGGCTTTACCTCTACTTCCTAATTTATTTAGTTGTGATTGTGATAACTCACCGTAAACACAGTTAGCCTCTTTTACCCAAAAAATAGATTCGAATTCCCCATTTTGATATTTGGGGTTCTTAAGAATTTCTCCCCAGCATATTCCTGTTGTATCTTTTACTAAGTTTCCTGAGGGATCGCACAAAACCATGCAACTTATAAATCTTGCACTCCTATAAGGACTATCAGAAAGTTCATTAATTAATTTTTTAATTTTCTCATCATTAGTTTTGGCATATCGAGCAGAATAAATTCCTGGCCGACCATCTAAAACATCTACCTCAAGACCCGAGTCATCAGCTAATGACCAAGTTTTAGTCTCTAAAGCAGCTGCTTTTGCTTTTAGAAGTGCATTCTCAAAATACGTGTTTCCAGTCTCTTCGACATTTAAATATTCTGGTTGCTTCTGAACCTTTAAAGACAAAACATCCAGCATCTCAGAAATTTCAGATACTTTTCTTTGATTGCCACTAGCAATAGTTAGAACTGGAAAGTTCAAAATAACAAATAAATTTATTGTGAATATTATCTTACTTCAAAGCTTGATACGGAGACAGGAAAGGGTTGAACATTCCACACCTGTGTAGACAGGGCCTGCCTCGTACGGAAATAACATAATGTAAATTTTTTCTTAACACAACAGTATGTTTTGATGCACTAACTAATTTGCATAAGTATTGACATATCAATAGTACCAAGGGTGATAAGTTTAACTTATGAATGATAGAAAAAACATTAATGGAGATTTTGTCGAAAACGCTTGACTTATAAGTACTTAATGAAGCATTCTTCGAATTGAACATTCCACATTTAGTATTTAGTAGACAATGGCTACAGAAACAATGGGTATCGCTCTCGGCATGATCGAGACACGCGGACTTGTACCTGCAATCGAAGCAGCAGACGCAATGACAAAGGCAGCAGAAGTTCGCCTTATTGGTCGTGAATTCGTTGGCGGCGGTTATGTAACAGTATTAGTTAGAGGCGAAACAGGCGCAGTTAACGCAGCTGTAAGAGCTGGTGCTGATGCTTGTGAAAGAGTTGGTGACGGTTTAGTTGCAGCTCACATTATTGCTCGTCCTCATAGAGAAGTTGAACCTGCTCTAGGTAACGGTGAATTTCTTGGTCAAAAGGACTAATTAAGTAAAGCAAGATTTTATAAATTTTGCGCAATAATTATTTTCCCTACACAGACCTAAATTTATCTTTATGAGTAAGAAGTATGACGCAGGGGTAAAGGAGTACAGAGATACCTACTGGACTCCAGAATATGTCCCCCTTGACACCGATTTACTAGCCTGTTTCAAATGTACAGGTCAGGAAGGTGTTCCAAGAGAAGAAGTTGCAGCTGCTGTTGCTGCTGAATCTTCAACAGGTACTTGGTCAACAGTTTGGTCCGAGTTATTAACCGATTTAGAATTTTATAAAGGACGTTGTTATCGAATCGAAGACGTCCCTGGAGATCCTGAAGCTTTCTATGCTTTTATTGCATATCCTTTAGATCTTTTTGAAGAAGGCTCAATTACAAACGTATTAACATCTCTTGTAGGAAACGTTTTTGGATTTAAAGCTCTAAGACATCTACGTCTAGAAGATATTAGATTCCCAATTGCTTTCATTAAAACTTGCGGTGGTCCACCAAATGGAATCGTAGTTGAAAGAGATCGACTTAACAAATACGGAAGACCTCTACTTGGTTGTACCATTAAACCTAAATTAGGATTATCTGGTAAAAACTATGGTCGAGTTGTATATGAATGTCTTAGAGGCGGTCTTGATTTAACTAAGGATGATGAGAATATTAATTCTCAACCATTCCAACGTTGGAGAGAGAGATTTGAGTTTGTTGCAGAAGCAGTTAAGCTTGCTCAAAGAGAAACTGGAGAAGTTAAAGGTCACTATTTAAATTGTACTGCTAACACTCCTGAAGAACTCTATGAAAGAGCTGAATTTGCTAAAGAGCTAGATATGCCAATCATCATGCATGATTATATAACTGGTGGTTTTACTGCAAATACTGGATTAGCTAATTGGTGTCGTAAAAATGGCATGCTTCTGCATATTCACAGAGCTATGCATGCTGTTATTGATAGGCATCCAAAGCATGGTATTCACTTCAGAGTTCTTGCAAAATGTTTGAGACTATCTGGTGGAGACCAATTACATACCGGAACAGTTGTTGGAAAACTAGAAGGTGATCGTCAAACAACTCTTGGTTATATTGACAACTTAAGAGAATCATTTGTTCCTGAAGATAGATCAAGAGGTAACTTCTTTGATCAAGATTGGGGTTCAATGCCTGGAGTATTTGCAGTCGCATCAGGTGGTATCCATGTTTGGCACATGCCTGCACTCCTAGCGATTTTTGGAGATGATTCTTGTCTTCAGTTTGGTGGAGGAACACATGGTCATCCATGGGGTTCAGCTGCTGGAGCTGCAGCTAACAGAGTTGCTTTAGAAGCTTGTGTAAAAGCACGCAATGCTGGTCGCGAAATCGAAAAAGAGAGTAGAGACATTCTTATGGAAGCTGCTAAGCATAGTCCTGAATTAGCTATTGCTCTAGAAACTTGGAAAGAAATTAAGTTTGAGTTTGACACTGTCGACAAACTTGATGTTCAGGGTTAACTCAAGTTTCGAAATTGAGGGGATTTATTCTCCTCAAACTTATTAAAATCTCGTTTTTACGAGTAATTTCATTCACATTTTGATTCATTATGCCTTTCCAGAGCACAGTAAGCGACTATCAAACCGTTGCAACCCTGGAAACATTCGGTTTTTTACCACCGATGACCCAGGAAGAAATATATGACCAAATTGCATACATAATTGCTCAAGGTTGGAGTCCAGTTATTGAGCATGTTCATCCTAGTGGATGTATGCAAACTTATTGGTCTTATTGGAAACTCCCATTCTTTGGTGAAAAAGATCTTAACTTGATCGTGAGCGAATTAGAGGCATGCCATAGAGCATACCCTGATCATCATGTAAGAATCATCGGATACGATGCTTACACTCAAAGCCAAGGAACAGCTTTTGTAGTTTTCCAAGGACGTTAAATCTACTTTTATGTAGTAAATATCTTTCTCCAAAAAATATTTTTGGAGAAAGTTTTTTCAAAAGAGTTTCACATTTGAAGATTATGTCAAAAAAAACCAGTAGAGAGATTGCACTAGAAAGAAGAAAGGCGATGAGTGATAGCGGTAAAAAAGCTGCTGCTTATTCTTCAACTACTAAAGATAGAGTTCGATCTTCTCAAGATATACAGATTTCTGGTACTCAGTCTTCTTCGAATAATCAAAATATTACTAAACCAGTTACAAAACATATCCCAAAAACTCAGGTAAGTAGAAAGTCTTCTTCAACAACTTTATCTAGTAAAGATTTAGTAATAGAGAGAAGAAAAGCAATGTCTACTCATGGGAAATCAGCAATAACTTCATCCGATAGAACTCGTACTGATGTTAAAAAAGAAAGTCCTGTAAACACAGTTAAAACTTCTAAAAGCAAAAATCAGGAAGTTCAAAACTTACATAATACAGAAATTAAAACATCAAAACCAAACGTTAAAAGAAGAATTAATCAAAAGAGAAAGCCTATTACTAATACAAGTAGAGATATTGTTTTGGCGAGAAGAGAAGCTCAATCTAAGCATGGTAAATCAGCAACAAAACAAAATACCAGTGCAGCTTCTTTAGCTAGAAGGGGAGACCCAGATTTGAGTAGTAGAGAGATTTCTCAGAGAGTGAGAGAGCTGAGAAGTAAAACTGGTGCCACAGGCAAAAAAGGTAATGGTAAATGTAGACCATGTGGTCCAAATAAGAATGGAGCCAAACAAAATATTGCTGATGCTAGCTGGAAAGTTGGTAAAAGCGAAACTGATTCAGGTCAAATAGTTACTGGAACACAAGCAAATAGATCTGTAAAAACTACAGGTAATGAAGCAAGTACCTGCAGAACTGTCACTGGTACTCAATATATGGGATCAGAAGTAGTTGACCAATTTTGTCAAGATAGACCAAGTTATAAACAACCTCTTAGATCTACTGTTACCTCTACAACATCAGGTAATAAAGTAACTGGAAATGAAGTCGGTAGATCTGAGAGGGTCACAGGTGATGAGTCTGGGACTTGTAAAAACCTTACAGGTACTGAATATGTATCTGCTAATCAATCACAGAAGTATTGTGGTGATGTTCCAAGAAATCCTTCAAAGGTTAAACATAGTACTACAACTGATGGATTAAAAGTATCTGGATCACTTCCTGGTAGATCAACCCTGGTCACTGGAGATGAATCAGGTTCTGGACATCAGTTAACTGGAGATCAATATCTTGGCTCAGAGCAAAATCCAAAAGGTAAAGCATTTGAAAAAGTAGGCATTTACAACACTCTTAATGGGAATAATGTAACTGGTACAGGGGTAGGAAGATCAGACCATATGACAGGCAATGAACATGGTAGTTGCAAGAATGTTACTGGTGATGAGTATATAGGATCTCAACAATATGAGAAGTTTTGTGGTTCAAAACCAAAACCAGAGGCTAGAAAAGTAGGTTTAAGCCTTTCTTCAAAGTCAAATTTGATAAGCGGGACTATGACAGGAAGATCCAAAATAGTAACTGGGGATGAACCAGGTTCATGCAAAGTTTTAACAGGAACACCATACGCAGGCTTAGATCAGATTAATGATAATTGTAGTACCGAGATTTCTGAAGATATGAAATCCCGATCAACAGTTAATTCTGGAAATAATTCAAATGCCAGACTTACAGGACAACAACCTGGAATTGGAGGAGTAATGACAGGTGCTAAGAAAGGTGCTTGTAAAAACCTAACAGGGACTCCTTATGTTGGAGGAGATCATTTCTCACAAGCTTGTGATAATCCTCCACATGATACTGCTTATGCGAATCCGGAAAAGTCAGCAGGTAACTCTTGGAACGAATTCTCTGTTAAATCACCATCAAGAGACAAATATTCTGAAAAAAATACTCAAGGTGTTACGGGGAATGAATATGAAAATGGTTCAAAGGTAACAGGACCTTTTGATATGGCAGTTGATAAGGTCACTGGTACTGAAAAATTTAGATTTGAACCGAATAAAAATATTACTTATAAACAAAAAATGGAAATTGAAGAGGCAGACCGTGCTGCAAAGACACCAGAAAAAAGAGTCGCATCAAGGATTACTGGTGAAGGACAATCAGTAGGAAACGTAACTGGTGATGATTGGGATCGCGGGGATAAGGTGACAGGTACAGAGGGAGCTTCTTCTAGAAAGCGAAATCCATCAAGAGCAGGATTCATGAGCGCAATGCCGCCTATGGAAGTTAAAAGAAATGAGGAAACAGAAAAACCAGATTTCTTGATAACTGGATCTAGTGGTAATACTCGTGAAGGACAACTTGTTACCTTTTCTGGTGGTGCAAGAGGTTAAGTAAATAATGCCTTTAAGAGGACTGGCTAGAGCCAAGAACTTCACATTGGGGCCAACAGCTCCAATGAAAACTTTTACTGAAAATGTCCATATACAAACTAAAGAATCAAATAATTTCCCACATTCTGGAAAGTCTCATAAATTAACTAATAATATCCAAAATGAAAATCTATTTAGGTATGAAAGCAAAATAAAAAGTGATTTTGACGAAATCGTTCCAACTCTTAAGGAAATTGCTCGAATTCAACATCACGAAGATTTTATAAATAAGGCTCAGAGAATATCAAGAAAAAATTTAGGAATAGATTTACCCCTGCATGTATTAGATAAATCTTGGGTTAAACCTCTTGATATGAGAGCATTATATGCATGGTGTGCTTTCAAGCAGCATGAGAAACTTAGCGACAATTTTTTTAACAATGATCCACTTGAAGGAGCTTCAGGAAGCAGAGGCGCGGAAGATTTTGAAAAATTTCTTCTAGATTGTGGAATACATTTACTTGATATAACTCCTTGCTCAGATGGGCGATTAGCTCATACAGTAGCATATGTACTGAGAATACCTTTTAGTTCAGTAAGAAGAAGATCTCACGCTGGTGCACTTTTTGATATTGAAAATACTGTAAATAGATGGGTAAAAACTGAACACAAAAGATATAGAGAGAATATCCCTAATGAAGCGCATAAAGATACGAAGTACTTAAAAGTTGTAACTTATCATTTTAGTTCTGTAGATCCTTTGCATCAGGGATGTGCAGCTCATGGGAGTAATGACAAGTTAGCTGCAGAAGAAGGTAGAAGCAAGCTATATGCTTTCAAAGAGGCTGTAGAAAACAGCTTTTGCTGTGGTGCTTCCGTGGATTTAATGTTAATTGGACTTGATACAGACACTGATTCATTAAAAATACATTTGCCAACAAGCGATGGAGGGATTGATTTAGAAAAAACTATTTCTACTTTAGAAATTTATAATTCAACAATAAACTTTTCACAAGAGGATGCTGAGAGAGAAATTTGTCAAACAATTTCTAAGCAATCTTCAAAAGATAAACTTAGCGGACTGGAAAAATTTACGTATAAATTAATTATCAATAATATTTCTCAAATTGATTATGTTAAAAGTTTTTATAATGGTTCTTATGAAGATATTGGACATGCGGAGAGATTTATCGGAGTAGGTATAGGCTTTAAAGAAGTACATCTCAGAAATTTAACTTATTTTGCTCATTTAGATACAGTCGAAGAGGGTGCACCAGATTTAGATGTAGGAGTGAAGATTTTTACCGGATTAAATGTTTCTCAAGATCTACCCATTCCGGTAGTAATAAGATTCGATTACTCTGGCAAAGTAACCGGCGCAAAAGAGAGGGCAATAAAAGATTGTGAAAGAGTTAATAATGCGATATCAATTAGATATAAAAATTTAGTTGATCAAGGTTTATTACATACTTGCTCTACTATTAGAGATAGGGACAACATTCATTCCGCCCAAATTATTGGAATGTCTTTAGATAAAAAAACAGAGGAGGCTCACTAATTATGTTAATTTGCAAGGTTGTAAAACCACTTGTTTCTACCAATAGGATTCCAGGTTTTGAGCATAAACATCTGCAGGTTGTATTAGATGGTTCTTCTAATAAAGTTGCAGTTGATGCTGTTGGTTGTAAACCAGGAGATTGGGTTATTTGTGTAGGAAGTTCTGCTGCTAGGGAAGCAGCGGGAAGCAAATCTTATCCAAGCGATTTAACGATTGTTGGAATAATTGATCATTGGGATCCTGATAAGTCATAAAAAAGGAGGACATAAATTGTGGAAATTATGAAGGTATTAGGAAGGATGGTATGCACTCAAAGAGTTGCAGGCTTAGGTCATATGAATTTACGAATTTTAGAAAATAATAAAGGAAAGAAATTAGTTGCTGTTGATCCTGTTGGAGCGAGAGAAGGTAACTGGGTTTTTACTTCTAGCGGCTCTGCAGCTAGATTTGCATGCCCTAATCCAGAAGTTCAAACCGATTTGACAATTGGCGGTATTATTGACTATTGGGAGAGTGACTAAAAATTTTAAATTCAAAAATTTATTGAGAAACTTTGTTGAAGGTATAGTGTTATTAGTCTTGAATAAATAATGTAATGTGGAATGAAAGAGAATCACCTTTAAGGATTGAAAAAAGATTTGAATTTGATCAATACTCAAAAATTAGTAAATTTATGGGGGAAATTGAGAAATTATGTAAAGAAAGGAATATCTATCCAAATATCAGCTTCGGTAAGAATTTTGTAAGTCTTTCAATTTTTTTAGATAATAAAGAAATATCAGACAAGGAAAAAAATTTTTCAATGGATATTGATAAATTTTATTTAGAAGATTAGTCTTTTTTTAATAATTATTTGGCTTCGCAATATCTCTTTTGATTAAAGCCATTAAATATGTTGGGGCTTTATATCTACCAGGTAGACATCTATTTAAAGTTTCAAGATGACTCCAACACACTGTCTTTTCTATATCTTTAACCGAGTTTCCTTTTAAAATTAATAGTCTAAGAGCTTTGCAAAATAAAGGATAACCTGCTTCTAGTTCATCTATATTAAGCTTCGCTGCTGACATAGATCAAAGGTGAATTGCCAACTAATAATCTATACAATTATGGTGCACAATTGGTTCATATTTCAAATTTCTAAATAATTAGAAATTAATCTAGAAATGCGACGCAATCTATTTCAACTAAAACTCCTTTTGGTAAAGATGAAACTTCCACACAGGCCCTTGCTGGAGGATTCTCTACATTAAAAAAATCACTATATATTTTATTGACAATTTGAAAATTACTTAAGTCCGTCAAGTAAATATTTGTTTTTATTACATCCTCTATTTGGGCTCCACCAGCTTTAAGAACTTCTGCTAGATTTTTTAAAACTTGAATAGTTTCCTTCTCTATATCACCTAAACATGTTATTTCATTTAAAGCTGGGTCTATAGCAATTTGACCAGAACAGTAGATAAAATCCCCAGCTTTTATTGCTTGATTATAAGGTCCTACTGGATCTGGAGCATTTGATGTTTTAATTACTTGTTTGGGGGACATTTGTTTAAGAGGATACCTATCTATTTAAACCCATAAATCTTTATTTGCTCTTAAAAAAGTAAATTCTTCTAAATTTTTTGCTCTTAAGAAAAGGTTTATTTTCATCTCTTCATCGAGTAAAAATGGAATTGTCAATTCATTAAGAGAAAGTTTTTTTTCAACTTCTGAAAGTTTATTTTTTATATTTTGATCTTTTGGCTTGAGATTCAATGCCCATAATATATTTGCCTTTGTATATTCATGTGCACAATATATGAGAGTATTTTTTGGTAACGATTTGATTCTTTCTAGTGAAGAATACATTTGTTGATAAGTTCCCTCAAAAATTCTTCCACAGCCTCCAGAAAATAATGTGTCACCAATAAAAAGAACAGGATTTTCTCCATTCAAAAAGAAGGCAATATGTGAGCTTGTATGTCCTAATACTTCAATTATTTTTACTTCTTCACCTAAAATATTCAAAATTTCTCCATCTTCTACAGATACATTTTGAAAAGGTATTCGCTTTTTTTCTTTGGAGGAAGCAATTACCTTTACATTTGGCCATCTTTCAATAAGAGACTTCGTCCCTCCAATATGGTCTGAATGATGATGAGTTTGTAAAATAGCTTCTAAATGAAAATTGTTTTCATTTATATATCTAATGACTGGGTCGTGAACAGATGGATCTATAACCACAACAGATTTATCTTTTACCCATAACCAAATGACATTATCACTTAAAACTTTAAGTCCGATTATATTTCGAGCTTTATTAAATTCCATTGTTAACTTAGAATGAATAATCCTTGGAAGAAATTGATCTATGTTTACTATAGCTTTACCAAAAGGAGCTCTGTTAAAAGATTCAATTTCAACTTTTAAAAGAGCTGGGTTAGATTTCTCTGATGCGTTGGACGAAAATAATAGATCATTAACCTTTGAATCAAATTGCAAACGGGCAAAAGCTTTATTAGTAAGAAATGGAGATGTTCCTGTTTATGTAAGTTATGGTCAGGCTGATTTGGGTATTGTTGGGTATGACGTTTTACGAGAATCTGAATTAAAAGTCGCAAAGTTATTAGATTTAGGATTTGGTGGTTGTCATATGTCGTTGGCGGTTAAGAAAAATAGCAATTATTCAAAACCAACTGATCTTCCAGCGAATTGTAAAGTAGCAAGTAAATTTATAAAAACAGCAAGATCTTATTTTGAAGAATTAAATATTCCTGTAGAAATAGTTCATTTGACAGGATCAGTCGAGCTTGGTCCTATTACAGGTATGGCAGAGGCAATAGTTGATTTGGTGGCAACAGGAAAGACTCTTAAAGAAAATGGTTTAATTAAAATAGATGATCTTTATTATTCTACTGCAAAACTAATTGGAAATCCTTTATCTATGAGGTTAGACGATAATCATCTCAGAGATACTATTTTATCAATAGAATCAACTAATGCTTTATAGAAGATTAGCTAAATGTTTTTTAAAGATTTTAGAAGGATTAAAAAGTTAGGTAAATATTTAACTAAAGATAAAAAAACAATCTATCTAATCTTGATAGTTTTGTTACCTGTTTCTTTTTCAGGAGCTATTCAACCATTATTAGTTGGTCAAGCAATAACTATTCTAAAAAACGAAACTACAGATGTTTGGCTAAGTAAAACTTTCTTTGGGCAGTCAATAAATGCCATAATCCTAACTTTATTTATAACTGTATTATTCAGATTAGTTCTGCAGGGATACCAAACATACAATATCCAAGCAGTGGGACAACGTTTGACAGCAAGAATAAGAAGAGAACTTTTTGATCATTCAATATCTTTATCTCTTAAGTATCACGATAAAATGCCTGTAGGGAAATTATTAACGAGATTAACAAATGATGTTGATGCTTTAGCGGAGGTTTTTGGGAGTGGGGCAGTTGGAGTCATTGCTGACTTCGTAAGTCTGATAGTAATTTCTTTGACAATGCTTTCAATTGATAGAGGGCTTGCTATTTTATTACTTTTAACTCAAATCCCAGTTTCATATTTTATTATTTGGCTTCAAAAACGTTATAGAAGAGCCAATTA
>NZ_CACMSM010000014.1 GCF_902616385.1 uncultured Prochlorococcus sp.
GTAATTCCTAATTCAACCCTCTCATTAGGAGAACTTCCTAAAACTATTGAATCAAATGAAGGAGTTATATTTTATTCAGAACAAATAACAACAAAATCAGAAACATTAGAAACTTTAATTAAATTAAAGGAATTAGGTGTTGATTCAAATAGGATTCTTTTAATAACTCCTATTTGCTCAAATAAAGGATTAAATGAAATTGCGAAATTATTCCCTAATCAGGTAATTTACACTTCTTGCATAGATGAGGAAGACGAAAAAACAAAATTATTATTACCGGGTATTGGGAATCCTCTATCGCGTTTAAGTACTATATTTCAAGATAAGAACTAATATAGAATATAGGAGTAAGTTTTTTACCAATGTCTGAATACAGAGATTCGTCTTCAAATAATCTTTTATCATTAATAAGCGGTGCTTTTATTGGAGCAGCAGGTCTAGCTTGGTGGTTAATATCCGAAGCAGACAAAAGAAAGGAGGAAAAAAAACAAAAAGCAATGATGTATTCCTCCAGAATTCAAGACGGCTCAGAAGCGATTGATTCAAATGAAAATATAAATGAAGTTGAAGGAGAAAATCTGGAGAAGAAAGTTGAGCAACTTAATTCTGCAATTGCTGATGTAAGGAAGCAACTTGAAGAGTTGGGGCAATAGAATAAAAAAGGATCACAAAGAATATGAATAAACTCAGATCATCTGCAATAACCCAAGGTGTGCAAAGATCTCCTAACAGATCAATGTTAAGAGCTGTTGGATTTAATGATGAAGATTTTAATAAACCTATTATTGGAGTTGCAAATGGATACAGCACCATAACACCATGCAATATGGGTTTAAATAAGTTAGCTCTAAAAGCTGAAGAGTCAATAAAAAGATCTGGCGCAATGCCTCAAATGTTTGGGACGATAACAGTAAGTGATGGCATTTCTATGGGAACAGAGGGCATGAAATATTCCCTAGTTTCAAGAGAAGTAATTGCTGATTCCATTGAAACAGCATGCAATGCTCAAAGTATGGATGGAGTACTTGCTATAGGTGGATGTGACAAAAATATGCCGGGTGCCATGATTGCGATTGCAAGGATGAATATTCCATCAATTTTCATTTATGGAGGGACAATAAAGCCTGGAAAATTGCATGGAGAAGATCTTACTGTTGTTAGTGCATTTGAAGCTGTTGGACAATTAACATCAGGCAAAATTAATGAAGAAAGGCTAATCCAAGTTGAGAAAAATTGTATTCCCGGTGCCGGTAGCTGTGGAGGGATGTTTACAGCTAATACAATGTCTGCGGTTATTGAAGTACTAGGGTTAAGTCTTCCTCACAGTTCTACTATGGCTGCTGAAGATCTTGAAAAAGAACTAAGTGCAGATAAAAGTGCTGAGGTATTGGTCTCTGCAATAGAAAAAGATATAAGACCTCTAGATCTAATGACAAAGAAAGCATTTGAAAATGCAATATCAGTAATTATGGCAATTGGTGGATCAACAAATGCGGTCTTGCACATCTTAGCTATTGCGAATACTGCAGGAATAGAAATCAACATTAATGATTTTGAGAGAATCAGACAAAAAGTACCCGTTATTTGTGACCTTAAACCGAGTGGTAAATATGTGACGGTGGATCTTCATAAGGCAGGTGGGATTCCACAAGTAATGAAAATACTTTTGAATGCAGGATTAATACATAGCGATTGTAAAAACATTGAAGGCAAAACCATCTCAGAATACTTACAGAATATTCCAGATAAGCCTCCAACAAATCAAAATGTCATAAGAGACATAGATAACCCTCTTTATAAAAAAGGACACCTAGCAATATTAAAAGGTAACTTAGCGAGCGAAGGTTCTGTAGCCAAAATTAGCGGAGTAAAAAACCCTGTATTAACAGGTCCAGCAAAGATTTTTGAAAGTGAAGAGGATTGTTTAAAATCGATATTAAATAATGATATCAAGGCTGGCGATGTTGTTGTTATTAGAAACGAAGGTCCTGTAGGAGGACCAGGTATGAGAGAGATGCTAGCTCCTACATCTGCAATTGTTGGTCAAGGACTCGGGGAGAAGGTAGCTTTAATTACCGATGGCAGATTTAGCGGGGGTACCTATGGTCTTGTTGTGGGCCACATAGCTCCAGAGGCTGCTGTTGGCGGAAATATTGCTCTAATAAAAGAAGGTGATTTAATTACTGTAGATGCTGTAAAACAACTAATTGAAGTTAATTTATCTGACGAAGAATTAGAAAAAAGAAAAAAAGATTGGGTAAAGCCTACACCAAAATACAAAAGAGGAATACTTTCAAAATATTCAAAAATCGTAAGTACATCAAGTTTAGGGGCTGTTACTGATTTATAGATCAGCTCAAAGTTTATTTTCTTAATCAATAAAGCTTTTTATCCTATTTGCTAAGTTTTCCAATCTAGCGCTGTATTTTGGTGAGTTGCATTTTTTTCCATTATTGCTATTCATCCACAATGTTTTAACTCCACACCACAATATTGGTTCATCAGGAAAATTAAGCTTAGAGATAACTAAAACTAACTCTTTATTTGATTTAAAAAGTTCTAATTCAAGATCATAAATTTCTAATCTTTTACCTTCTTTATCTCGACATAAGATATTAACTGTTAAATCAATATTTTCATCTTCGAATTCGTATTCACCATTTATTTTTACTACAGAATGAACAAAAGGTTTATTTGTTAAATCTGCTGACTTGGCGATTAAGCTCTCTATATTTTTGGGTGGATTTTCAAATAACACTTATTGATTTAATTAAAACTTTTATTGAACCCTGTTTAAACTCATTATTAAGTAATCCATCATCACCGAACTTAGAATGTAGTAGTTGCAATCTTTTAATTTTAGATGGCTTGAATTTAAATGGAAAACGTACTTTATTAGCTCTTACTGAAGGTTTTAACTCTCTAAAAGGAATTTGAACATTTGTTGTCCCGAATTTTTTTGTTGGGAATGATTTAATCCATCTAAGTCCACCCGGAATAAATTCGGTTAGTCCTAGTAGATCATCTTCACAAGCAACAGCAAATTTAAAAGTTCTTCCTTGTCCATCAATATTTAATTCAAAGGATGAATATTCAATTACGTTTAAAGAGGGTTTATAAATAGGTGATCTACAACTAACAAATCCTCCTGCTTTCTCGACAATATTGCCTTTCAATATCAAACCAGAATTTGAAATTTCACAAAAAGCTGAACTTGACCCGCCCATAACAGTATCATTTAATGTTTTCCAACCATCAAACTCCTTTTTCTGAAATAAAAATTTTTTCTTACTCATTAAATAATTTAAATTATTAATTGACTCTAACTAAATTTCTAATTCTTTTGCTGATTCCTGATCACAAAATATGGAAATTTGGTTAATAGATTTTATTAATTTTGATGGTGTTCTATCTGGTGGCTCTTTTTCATCTAATAACCTCTCAAGAGCAATTCTTTTAGAAGCTCCACTAACCAAAAATAATATCTTTGAAGAGGCTGAAAGGACCTTTGGAGTTAATGAAATTCTTTTTAATCCTTTGCCTTCATTAAAAATAACAAAATCATCTACATTATTATTTTCTTGATAAGGGAATAGTGAGGCTGTATGACCATCGTCTCCAAGACCTAATAATGTTAAATCAAAGGTTGGAGGGTTAGATCCGCATTTTTCAAATAATTTAGAAATAAATTGATTTTTTGTAGTTTCATCATCAGCATTTAAATCATTGAAAATTTCATAGAAAAAAGCTTTAGATCCAAAGTTAGTTAACAATGAATTCTTCAACATTAACGAGTTACTTAATTCTGAATTTGGATCAACACATCTTTCATCTCCTAAAAAGACATCAACCATATCCCATCTAATATCACTTTTTGATAAAAGCTTATAGACAGATTTAGGAGTTGAACCTCCACTTACACAAAATTTGAACCTGTCTTTCTTTTTTAAAATATGAATAATGTGACTTTCAATAAACTTATAAACCGCTGTAGATAGCTCTAACTTGTCTTTGTAAATGTTAAGTGTATATCCATTTTTAACCTTTTCAATCATTTCATCCATTCAGTATGAAAACTACCTTCCCTATCAATTCTTTCATATGTATGAGAGCCAAAACAGTCTCTCATTGCCTGCACAAGATTCTGAGGAAGTCTATTGGTTCTATAACTATTCAAATAATCTAAAGTACTAGATAAACATGGGACTGGTATACCTGCCTTTGTGGATAGAGAAACTACCTTAGCTAAGTTATCTAATCTTGTCGCAATTTCATTATTAAACCAATCATCAAAAATTAAATTTTTTAAATCAGGATCTTTGTTATAAGCATCTTGAATTTTACTTAATAATTTTGATCTAATTATGCAACCACCTTTCCATATTTGTGCAATTGACGGCATATTCAAACCATAGTTATATACTGCAGATGCTTCTCTTAAAATATCCATACCTTGGGCATAGCTAGCAATTGTGGCAAGGACTACAGCATCAAATAAAGGTTTCATTCCATCTGATACATTTCCTAAATCAAAATCCTCTATCTCTTTAGATGGAATAGTTTTTTCAATCTCACTACGTTGCTCTTTTAAAGAACTCATTACTCTTGCATTTAAAGATGCATAAATAGTTGGGACTGATACCCCCAGTTCTAGAGCACTCACAACAGTCCATAAACCTGTCCCTTTCTGGCCAGCTTTATCTAATATTTTTTCCACGACATCATCTCCAGTTATATCATCTTTTGTATTTAGACAAATCTCTGTTATCTCAACAAGATAAGAAGCTAATTCATCAGTATTATTCCAAATACCAAATACCTCTGACATCTGCTCTCCATTCATACCTTTGACTCTCTTCATAAGGTCATAAGCTTCTGCAAGTATTTGTTCAATTCCATATTCAATTCCGTTATGAACAGTTTTTACAAAATGACCTGAGCCTCCTGGTCCAACATATGCAACGCATGGTCCATCTTCAACTTTGGCAGCCATTTTTGTTAGTAAGCTTTCTATTGCATCATATGAAGACTTAGTACCACCTGGCATCATACTTGGACCCTCTAGAGCTCCTTTGGCACCTCCAGAGACTCCCATCCCAATGTATCCAAAACTTTTACTTTCAAGAGTATTCACCCTCCTTTCTGTATCTTTAAATTGAGAGTTACCGCCATCTATTAATAAATCTCCTTCCTCGAGATATCCAGAAATATTATCAATGACAGCATCTGTTGCTGGACCAGCTTTTACCATCATGAGAATTCTTCTAGGTCTCTCTAGCTTATTAACAAATTCTTGAAGAGTTTTAGCTCCTTCTATATTCTTCCCAAGGCCACGACCTTGTAAAAATTCTTCGGTTTTTGAGTAAGTCCTATTAAAAACTACACTAGAAAATCCATTTCTCTCTGCGTTAAGAACTAAATTTTCGCCCATAACACCAAGACCTATTAAACCAAAATGTGCCTTGGACATAAAAAATTAAAAAACTCAATAAATACAGTTTGCCTGCAACTCAACAAAATTGCTCAAAAAAAATACTTATGTCAGCGAAAAATGATGGAAAAGATTTAAATAACAGTTCCGTTTGCAATAGTTGCATTTTTAACTACTACAACAATTCCATTTCTGATATAAAAGCCTAATTCTGGCTTATCTGCTTCTTCTACTCGATCTTTATTAATAATCACGACATTATCACCAATTCTTGTATTCTTATCAAGAATTGCTCTTTTTACAGTAGTCCCTTCACCTACTCCAAGAGGCGTTCCGCCCCCTTTTCTTAATGCAATCCTCTCTTCAGGGGATTCAAAGAAATCGGCTCCCATTACAAGAGTATCCTCAAGAACCGAGTCACTTTCAATCCTGCTTCTTACACCTAAAACACAATGTAAAATACTGCATGATTTCAAAATTGTACCTTCACAAACAATTGAATCTGTAATTTGAGCATCTACAAGTTTAGAAGGGGGTAAAAATCTTGGTCTAGTATAAATTGGGAATTTCTCATCATAAAAACTAAATGGAGGTTTTGGTTGCTCAGTCAATGCAAGGTTTGACTCAAAGAATGCCCCAATGGTGCCGATATCTTCCCAATAATCATCGAATACATAACTTTTAAGAGTATCGCCTCTCTTAAGGGCCTCTGGAATTATGTCCTTACCAAAATCCGTATAATTAGGAAATTTATTTAGAAGATCGAAAAGAGTATTTCTGCTAAAAACGTAAATACCCATAGAGGCTAGATATGGTTTTTCGGCAGCTGACTCCTTACTTAATCCAAATTTTGAAGTATCTACTGCCATAGCCTTCAACTTCTCTCCAGTAGGCTTTTCACTAAATTCTTTTATATTTCCTACATCATCGGTTCTCATTAGGCCAAAACCTTCTGCTTGAGCTTCATCAACAGGCAAAGCTGCGACAGTTAAATCAGCACCATTATCTCTATGATGTTGAACAAATAAACTGTAGTCCATTCTGTACAGTTGATCACCTGACAATATTAAATATTCATCAACATCCCATTCTTGAAATAACCATTGGTATTTTCTTACAGCATCAGCAGTACCTTCAAACCACTTGGGACTATCAGGAGTCTGTTGAGCCGCTAAAACCTCCACAAATCCTTGTCCGAAGGGGCCATTTAAATTATAGGTTCTTCCTATATGTCTATTTAGAGATGCACTATTGAACTGGGTCAATACGTACATTTTTTCAATGCCTGAATTTATACAATTACTAATCGGAATATCTATCAAACGATATTTACCTGCCAATGGCACAGCAGGTTTAGCCCTCATTTTTGTTAGAGGGTAAAGTCTAGAACCTTTTCCTCCGCCGAGGATTATGGCCAACACACGCTTCATTCAATCTAATGGAGGTATATATACAACTACTTAAAGTAACTGATTATGGGCATATTTAGAAATACAAATGGTCAGTTTACAAAGGTATTTCGATAAATCACTGGAAAAACTTAATATAAATCGAAAAAAGTTAGTTATTTTTATCCTCTTCTACCAAAGAAAACAATTTTTCAACGATTTTCAAAGAAACTTGTCTTTCTTCTCTTGATTGAGGACTTCTCAACTTGGTAACAGGCGTATGAAGTATTTTATTAATTATTCCTTTAGTCAGAGCTTCCACAACTTTTCTTTCTCGAGCCGAAAAATCTGGTCCCATTCTGCTAAGTGCTTTTTGCAATTCCTCTTTTCGAATTAACTCCAAATCTGATCTAAGTTTATTAATTACTGGAACGGCCTCTAAACTTGCCCACCATTCTAGAAAAATGATCCTTTCTTCTTCTACTAAAGATTCTGCTTCCTTTGCTATTTTCTGTCTAAATTCTTGATTTCTTGAAACAACCTCTTGTAAGTCATCAACATCAAATGATTTTACAAATTCATGTTGTTTGACATCATTAGATATATTTCTCGGAACACCAATATCAATAAATTTAAGTCTATTACTCAAATTTATTTTTTCAATTTTTGTGAGATCAATAATTGGCTCTTCAGAAGCAGTACTGGTGAAAACAAGCGACGATAATGATATGTTTTCTTCTAATTCGTTTAACCCTTTACAAGCAATCTCTAAATCAGGGAAGTCTTGAGCAAGATTCAATGCTCTATCAATATTTCTATTTAAAAGTATAAGTTTATGGCATCCTTTTGATTTTAAATGAGTTATTAAAAGCCTACTCATTCGTCCGGCGCCAACAACAAGAACGTTCTCTGATTCCAAACTTACAAGAGTATCAAAACCCTTTTCTTGTCCAATTTTTAATTGAGCTAGTTCTACCGCTGCTGAACTGATTGACACAGCTCCAGTTCCTAAATTTGTTTCTGATCTTACTTTTTTACCTGTACTAACTGATTGAGTTAATAATCTATTAAGAATTGGTCCAGTTGATTGATTCTCCTGACCTAATCTCATCATTTTTTTTACCTGCGAGAGGATTTGTCCTTCCCCTAAAACGAGGCTATCGAGTCCTGCCGATACTTTCATCAAATGCAAAACTGCTTCTTCCTGTCTAAAGCAAAAAAGATGTGGATTTAAATCTTCAAAAATAATTCCAGAATATTTTGATATGAATTCTTTAATTGATGAAATTCCAGTATTTTTATCCTTTACTAGCGCATATATTTCCAGCCTATTACAAGTACTTAAAATTGACACCTCTAATACATCATTGAAAGCTTTTAACGCTTTCAATGACTCTGTTATGGATTGGTCAGGAATACTTAACTTCTCACGCACTTCGACAGGTGCCGTGCGATGACTCAGTCCGACGACAACAATATGCATAAAATCAAAAGTGAATTTTTAAAGGCTGATACTCTTAGCGCCATCTTTTATATGGACAGTATTTGTGAACCTTGCAGTACTATCTAATGTACTAATAACTAGACTACTTGTTCTAACACAATCCCTTTCAAATTTAACTCCGTCAAATAATAATCCATCAGTTATTCCACTTCCAGCGAAAACAACATTTTCTCCCGATGCCAATTCATTCGCTTCATAGATTTTATCTATATCTGTTATGCCCATTTCATTAAGACGTTTTATATTCCCTTCTTTTGTGTAATCAGCCCATTCAGAAGTTTGAGCGATTGCTGGATCATAAACTAGTTGTCCTTGAAAGTGTCCGCCGAGAGCTCTCATTGCAGCCGCTGAAATAACACCCTCTGGAGCTGCACCTATACCCATCAAGCAATGTGTACCAGTACCTGCGAAACCACATGCAATCGCAGCTTGAACATCACCATCAGAAATCGGTTGTACTTTTGCACCACATCCTCGAATCTCTTTAATTAAATCTTTATGCCTAGTTCTATCCATTACAACTACAGTAAGCTCATCCATAGAAAGGCCCAAGCAATCACTTAGTATCTTCAAGTTTTCAGTAGCTGAATTTCTAATATCTACTTTACCTTTGGCAGCAGGAGGCGCTGCTAATTTGTTCATGTAAAAATCAGGCGCATTGAAAAGACCACCCGTATCAGAGGCAGCTAAAACCGCCATAGAACCTCTTTGATTATTCGCACAAAGATTTGTTCCTTCACAAGGATCTACTGCAAAGTCAACCCCTGGGCCATTTCCACTACCAACCTCTTCACCTATATAAAGCATAGGTGCTTCATCTCTTTCACCTTCTCCAATAACAATTTTCCCTTTCATTTCAATTTTGCCCATTCGCAATCTCATTGCTTCTACAGCTGCAGCATCAGCTTCATCTTTTTGACCAAGTCCTGTTAGTTTTGCTGAGGCAATAGCTGCTTGCTCGACAACTTCGAGAATTTCTTGAATTAAAGTTTGATTCACAATTAAATTTTGAGGATTTTCTTAAAGGTTTTGAGTATGATCTCATAAAAAATGTCATTTTTTATAAGAATTATTATGCTAGTAAGCTTTTTTTAACTCTTTACAGGTGATACTTTATCAGGCCGTGACTTGAAATTAGGAATAAACAACTAAATATAGTATCTTTATTAAATATTTTAAAAATTAAATGACTGAGTCAAATCAAACAATTTTAGCTGGTGTTAATAGACCAATTCAAATAATTCCTTCAGTTTTACCAGCAGATTGGGCAAATATGGGGGCATGTGTGAAAGAGCTCGAGGAAGCTGGGGTAGATAGAATTCAATTTGATGTAATGGATGGGAATTTCGTGCCAAATCTTACATTCGGTCCTGAAATGATTGCGGCATGCAGGAAATATTGCAATGTCCCTTTTGAAACTCAATTAATGGTAAGTCAATACAACTGTGAAACCATGCTTGAATCTTATGTAAACGCTACAAAGGGAGCGAATGGTGAACCAGGAGTAGTAATAGCTCATGCCGAAGCAAATATTCATTTGCATAGAGTTCTCGGAAGAATAAGAGATTTAGGAGGATCTCCTTCTGTTGCATTAAACCCTCATACGCCTTTTGAAATAGTTAAAAACATTATGGATATGGTTGATCATGTTTTAGTTATGACAGTTAATCCAGGCTTTGGTGGACAAGCTTATATACCAACAATGCTCAATAAAATCAGAGAAATAAGAAACTTTGTTATCGAAAAAAACTTAAATGTCGACATTGAAGTTGATGGGGGAATAAAAGCAAATTGGACTATTTCACAATGTGCAGATGCTGGAGCTAATTGTTTTATTGCAGGTAGTGGAATGTTTGCTTACCCAACATTAAAAGAGGGATGTGATGACTTGAGAAAAGTTGCACAGGAAGCTCAAAAGGGGAATGTTCTTTCTGAACCTTAATAAATTTTCTGAGAAATTAACAAATCACCCAAATATCCAGCCATAACTATGTAACCCTATGCCTAAGAAATTAACTCCTAAATAACATACTAAAACTACTAAAAAGCCTGTAGATGCTAATAATGCTGGTTTGCGTCCTTGCCAACCCTTGCTTATTCTCATATGTAGATAAGCCGCATAAAACAACCATGAGATAAATGCCCATGTTTCTTTTGGATCCCAACTCCACCATGTACCCCAGGCCTCGTTAGCCCAAACTGCACCTGAAATTAAACCGAGAGTCAAAAGAACAAAACCTACTAATATTGAACGATAACTTAGTGTATCTAATTCTTCCGAATGAGAAAATTCAATAGAATCAACTAAATCATTTATAGGATAGCTATTTGAAAGTTTAAATCCTCCTATACCTGTAGAACTACTTCTGATTTGAAGGGGCTTATTTTTATTAATAAACAAAACGGACATAGAAAGTAAAGAACCTATTATTAATGCTGCATAACTAAGCATTACGACGCTAACATGCATTACTAACCAACTAGACCTTAAAGCTGGAACTAAGTTGGATGATAATTTCAAATCCTCAGGTAAAACAAAACAAGCAAAAGCCACAGTCAACAACTCAATAGGTATGGCAATTGAGGGAATTATTGGGGCTTGGTATTCTCTTTCAACCAATAGTTGACCTAATGTGATACCCCAAGTAAGAAAATAAAGAGATTCATACAAATTGCTAATAGGAAAATGACCAGAAATTGACCACCTAAAAAGTAATTGAATTGTTATCAATAAGTTCACTAAAATCGTAATAAGTCGTACAGCAGAAGAAGACTTTTTTTTAAAAACTGCACCCAAAGAAATTGGTAAGTTAATTAATAAAAAATAAAAAACTAAAAGACCTAAAACTGAAACCGGTTCATATATTAAATTTTTAAAAAGATTATCTAGAATCATCCAAGAAATTTATCTGATTTTAAATTTTATGACTTACAAATAATAATTTAAATCATACCTTTGTGAGCAAATCTTTAATAATAAATCTTTTATTTTGTAAAAGGATTTCAAAGTTTGAAATTATCTCCTAAATAATATTTCTTCACAATTGGATTATCAGCTAATTCACTTGATGATCCATTAGCCAAGATTTTTCCCTCACTTAATACATATGATTTATTTGTAATTAAAAGGGTTTCCCTTACATTATGGTCTGTAATAAGAATGCCTACCCCGTCACTACTTAATTTAAGAATTAGTTTCTTTAAATCATTAACAGCTAGAGGGTCGATCCCAGCAAACGGCTCGTCTAATAACAAATATTTAGGCCCTTTTCTGCCTACAGTGAGAGCCCTGGCTATTTCACACCTCCTCCTCTCTCCTCCTGAAAGTTGATAACCATAATTATCTACAAAATTATTCAAATTAAATTCATTAATTAATTGTTCTCTTCTATTTCTAATTGCCGCTCTACTATAAGATGAATTTTGCAAAGCCAAATCTATATTATCCTTAACAGTTAGGTCTCTAAATATACTCGCTTCTTGAGTTAAATAACCCAACCCAAGTCTTGATCTTATTGGGAGAGGAAGATTGGTTATATTTTTACCATTCATAAAAATTTCACCTTTGTCAGGTTTTATATTCCCAACAGCAAGATTAAAAGTAGTAGTTTTCCCAGCACCGTTAGGTCCCATTAAACCTACAACTTCCCCTTGATTTACAGTTACGGAAACATCATTTACGATTAATCTTCCTTTAATTGAAAGAGATACATTATTAATTTTTAGTTTCATTTTCCTTGAGATCGATTAGTTTTCTTGTTTTCTTGAAAAAAAAAAAAAAAAAAATGAAATAGAAAATAATAATTTTTTTGAAGATAAAGAAATATTCATTTTCATAAAAGAGGTTTCAAAAAAGGCTTATCGTTCTCATTCAATAGCTCTTTATACTGTAATTTCCTCAATAAATCTTCCAAACATTTGCAGAAGGATTCAAGATCAATTCCTAAATTAACCTTTGTTCTTGTTTTTATTCTACCTAAACCCTCTCCAAGCAAAATAGTAGCTCCATTTAAATTTCCTTTGCTTAGGTGAAACTGAGAAACAGATACTTGTAAAATTCCCTGGATAACTTGTCTTTCGTCACCATCAACGGAATTCCATATTTCTTCAAAAGCATCATGAGCCTCATACCAATCATGCTTATTAAAAAGATTTAAAGCCGTAAAAAGAGAATCCTTAAAATTTTTTGTACTTTCTTGGTTCATGAAACTAATTATTAATTTCTTTTCTTTTTATTTATTTTTCTCATTCTTATTGAATCAGGTGTTACCTCTAGCATTTCATCTGGACCAATATATTCGAGTGCTCTTTCAAGGGTAATATCAACAGGTGATTGCAAAGTATCAAGTTCTTCTGCCCCTGCAGACCTCATATTAGTCAACTGCTTAGTTTTACATATATTCAATTCAAGATCTTGAGGTCGATTATTTTCTCCAATTATCATTCCCTTATAAACTTTAACTCCAGGTTTAATGAAATAGACTCCCCTATCTTCAGCATTCTTTAATGCATAAAATGTGGCAACACCTTCCTCAAAGGCTATAAGGACTCCATTTCTTCTAGTTTCAAAATCTCCTGTTTTAGGTTTATATTCATAAAATGAGTGACTCATGATGCCTTCACCTCTTGTTATCCGAACAAATTCACCACGAAATCCAATTAGTCCTCTTGATGGTACAAGGAACTCTAATTGAGTTCTCCCGTCTGAACTTGTCTGCATATTTTTCATCTCTGCCTTTCTAGATCCAAGTTTTTCTATACAAGAACCAACGGATACTTCAGGCACATCTAGGACCAAAGTCTCTATAGGCTCACATTCAACATTATCAATTTCTCTAAAAATTACTTGAGGTTGTGAGATTTGAAACTCGAACCCTTCTCTTCTCATAGTTTCAATTAAAATGCCTAAATGTAACTCTCCTCTTCCTGAGACTGAAAACCTATCAGGAGAATCAGTTTCTTCAACCCTTAACGCGACATTTGTTAAAAGTTCCCTTTCCAATCTATTTTTTAATTGTCTACTAGTAACAAATTTCCCTTCTTTACCTGCGAATGGAGAATCGTTAACAACAAAAGTCATATTTAAGGTGGGTTCATCAACTTTGATCAATGGAAGTGGATGGGGAGAATCGGGACATGCTATGGTCTCACCAATATTGACATCATCGAAACCAGAAACTGCAACGATATCTCCCGCAAATGCTTCATTTATATCAATCCTCTGTAATCCTTCGAATCCAAGTAATTTACTAACCTTTCCTTTAATAGTTTTACCGTTTTCTTTAATTAAACTAGCTTGTTGACCATTTTTTATAGTTCCATTATGAATTTTCCCAATTACAATTCTGCCTAAGAAATCAGAATAGTCCAAAGTAGTTATTTGTAGCTGAAGCGGCTTATTGGCATCACCTACTGGAGGTGGAACATGTCTAATAATAGCTTCAAAAAGAGGCATCATATTGTCACTGTTAGATTCCATCTCTTCTTTTGCAAAGCCGGAAAGGCCGCTTCCAAAAAGATAAGGAAAATCACATTGATCATCATCTGCTCCTAACTCTAAAAACAAATCCAATACCTTATCAATTGCTATTTCTGGGACTACTCTTGGCCTATCAATTTTATTTACAAAAACTATAGGCCTGAGTCCTTTTTCTAATGCTTTTTTTAAAACAAATCTTGTTTGAGGCATCGGTCCCTCATTTGCATCAACGATAAGCAGACAACCATCAACCATTCCCAAAACCCTCTCTACTTCTCCTCCAAAATCTGCATGTCCGGGTGTATCTATAATGTTAATTCTGGTATTTTTATAGTTCACCGCAGTATTTTTTGAGAGTATGGTTATTCCTCTTTCTCTTTCTAAATCATTCGAATCCATTACGCATGTAGGAATAACTTCATTGTCTCTAAATATTCCTGACTGAGATAATAACGCGTCTACGAGAGTTGTCTTACCATGGTCTACGTGGGCAATAATTGCAACATTCCTAATTTCTTTTATCGAAGATGACATTTATAAATCTTATATAAAATAGTAGATTGACTTTGTTAAGGCTAACTCAAAAAATGCTTATTATGAGAATTTTCTCTTTAAGACTTTGAAAAACATAATCATATTGAATAATTTAATTAATGAATTAGGTTTATAATTTTCTATTTGAACTTTCAAAAATCTTTAAAGCTTCAATTGATCCCTCATATCTCCAATGCCAAGGTTCATAATCTATAAATTTATTATCTTTGGTGAAAGATAACTTAAAATGAAATTTAGCTGCGTTATTTATTAACCATCTAAAGGCGTCAGTATTTTCGAATTCGGTTTCAAAGTCTGTTTGTCTTTGAGTAGCATCACCAATATCAATTGCAAAACCAGTACTATGTTCAGAATATCCAGGGGGGGCTGAAACTCTAGCTCTTTCTGCGGCTTCCTGATTTCTAAAAGATTTAAGAGAATAGAAGATTTCGTTTTGCAAATTTATTGATCTATAACCACTCAAGAAAACTAAGTATATCCCATTCTTTTTTGCTTCATCCCTCATTTTTAACAATGAATCACGCATATCAATATGAACTTGAATATTGGGCTCAATTAAAACTAGTTTCTCCTTAGGAATTTCCGCATAGGGTAAATGGCCTAAAATTCTATGGTCATGATTTATCTGAGCCTGAAAATTGATATTTCCATGAGATCCTATTTCTATATTTCTAATTAATCGCAATACAAGGAGAGAAAAAAGGAGAACAAGAAATGGAGCAAATATTATTAATTTTTTAAAGAATATTAAGTTGGAATTTTTTAAGTAGATTCTTTTGGCTAGTGGAATATCAAATTGATTTAAATCTTTTTTTTGTTCCAATATTTATAAATGAACCTGGAAAACATATTTCGATATTAACTATTATTTTAAGAAATGCACTTTTATAAGCAAAAAAGATGTAGTTTTTATATACAGTATTATTTTTTTTCATATGTTGAGGGTAGCTGTTATTGGTGGAGGTCCAAGTGGTTCATGTGCGGCAGAAATACTTGCTAAAGCTGGGATAAAAACTTGGCTCTTCGAGAGAAAATTAGATAATGCAAAACCATGTGGAGGAGCAATTCCACTTTGCATGGTCGAAGAATTTGATTTGCCCGAGTCAATTATTGATAGAAAAGTTAGGCATATGAGAATGATATCTCCATCAAATAGAGAGGTAGATATAAGTTTAGATAGAGTTTATGGGAAAAGTGATAATGAGTTTATTGGGATGTGTAGAAGAGAAGTTATGGATGCCTTTATGCGCAACAGAGCATCAGATCTTGGCGCTACATTAATAAATGGATTAGTTACTTCTATTGATACTGGCGATAATAATCAAGGGCCATATAAGCTTTCCTACTCAGATTTTACGCATGGAGATAAAAAAGGGGAACTCAAAGAGCTTACTGTTGACCTTTTGATCGGAGCTGATGGAGCCAATAGCAGAGTCGCAAAAGCAATGGATGCAGGGGATTACAAAGTTGCTATAGCATTTCAGGAAAGAATTAAGTTGCCTAAAGAAGAAATGAGTTACTACGAAGATCTCGCTGAAATGTATGTTGGTACTGATGTTTCTCCTGATTTTTATGGGTGGGTATTTCCTAAATATGATCATGTTGCTGTGGGCACTGGAACCATGCAAAAGAATCAGTCATTAATTAAAGCACTTCAAGAGGGTGTAAGAAATAGGGCAAAGAAAAGACTTGTTAATGGTGAAGTAATAAAGGTAGAAGCTCACCCTATTCCTGAGCATCCTAGGCCAAGAAGAGTAGTTGGGAGAATGGCATTGGTTGGTGATGCAGCTGGTTACGTTACAAAAAGTTCTGGAGAGGGTATTTATTTTGCTGCAAAAAGCGGAAGAATGTGTGCTGAAGAAATTGTTGAAGCATCAAAAAACGGTCAAGTAATTCCATCAGAAAAAGATTTAAAAAACTATCTAAAAAAATGGGATAAAAAATATGGCACAACTTATAAGGTGCTGGAAATCCTTCAAAATATTTTCTACAGAAATGATTCTGCAAGAGAAGCCTTTGTTGAGATGTGTGATGACATGGATGTACAAAGACTGACTTTTGATAGTTACTTATACAAAAGAGTTGTCTCCATGAAACCATTACAGCAACTTAAAATTACAATGCTTACACTTGGTTCGATTTTAAGAGGGAAAGCCCTAGCACCTCTAAAATATAAACCCGTTGATAGTGCTGTTAGGGAAAATAAAGAAGTAGAAAAAATGCTAGAAAATTATTCAATTAAGGGAGGCATTAAAGTTAAGAGTTCAAAAGTGTAAAGTCGGCTATTTTTAAAGAATAATTTCGAATTAGGCCTAACAAATTGAGTCTATTAGTTCTTATTTTTAAATCCTCTGACATTATTAGGACTCCCTTTTCATTATCAAATAAATCCTCGATAGTGTTTATATTACCCTCAAACAAATTTAGGAGTTCCAAATAATTGCAATAACCTTCCGAAAAAAGTTTTTCTAATTCTCCAATAAAATCAAAAGCTTTCAATTCACATTCTTTTTCAAAAAGTTTTCTGTTTACATAATCTCTTGTTGAGAGAACATTTGTTGAAAGATCACTATTATTAGCTAATTTGCTTACCCTAGTAATTACCTTCTGGATTTCGACAAAATTTTCCTTTTCTTTAAAATTCATAATAGCTTTAATCCTATTTTTAAGATCAACAATATTCAATACTCTTTTTTGAGATAATTCATCAGAACAGCAAACAGCCTTTATTAATTCTTTACTTAGTGATATTTCTTCTAAATGACTAACAATTCTTTGAACTAAAAATTCATTTAAATCATTAAATACTTTTTCTCTTGAGAAGTTTAAATTCGGAAATGCGATTTTCCAAAGATCAATAAGTTCGTTAAACAATTTATCTAAAGGTAAATCAAGTTCATAATCCCAAATTATTTTAATCACTCCATTCAAATTTCTTCTTAAAGCATAAGGGTCAGATGATCCACTGGGACGCTTACCAGAAATAAATATACTTATTAAAGTTTCGACCTTATCTGCTATAGAAACTATTGCACCATATTTTGTGGAGGGCAAAGCATCTTTATAAAAAGAAGGTAAATAATGTTCAGCTACGGCCAAGCAAACATCCTCACTAAATCCCTCATGTTTAAGATATTTACCGCCCATTATTCCTTGCAGCTCTGGGAATTCAAAAACAATTTCGCTACATAAGTCGTTTTTACAGTATTTAGCAGCTTCTATTATTTTTTTTTCTTCTAAAGACTTATCGTTTAAAAATTTAAGAATTTTTTTAGTAACTTCCTCTATCCTCTCTACCCTCTGAAATATATTTCCAAGTCCTTTTAAATAGGAAACAGATTTAAGCTTTTCATTTCTTTCGATTGAAGCAACTTTTTTGTCACTTTGTACGAAAAACTTTGCATCTGAAAACCTTGCCCTTAATACTTTCTCATTACCTTTGGCAATATTATTATTTGATTCTTCAAGACCATTTGAAATAATGCAGAAAGTTGTACTAATATTTTTTTCAGAGCTTAAATCTAGTTTAGAAAAACTTTTGTTTTTCAATAAAAAAGGAATGTATCTCTGATGACTTTTCATGACTGTTGAGAGAACTTCAACCGGAAGATCAAGAAATTCATCACTAAATTTGCCAATAATTAAGTCTGGCCATTCAACTAAATCAGTTAGTTCATTTAGTAATCCTTCTGAAAGGTCAGGTTTCAGATTTAAAGATTTAGATGCCTGATTTATTAAACTTTCAATTTTTTCTTTTCTTTCTTTTCGAATAGCTACTACTCTATTTCGTTTCAATAATTCAAAAAAATCTTCAGGATTCTGAACTTCTAAAACTTCATTGATAAGCCTATGACTTTTTGTTTTATTACTTATTTTGATCTTTGGATCACATTCATCAAATTCAAAATCAAGAATTTCATCGTTATAAATAGAGGCAATCCACCTAATAGGTCTTGAAAATTTTATGTTCCCAGCCCCCCATTTCATAAATCTAGGGCCTTGAAGACTCTTTACTAATTTTGGGATAATAGAAGACAAAGAAATTTTTGTTGATAGTCCTTTCTCAATTTTCTTTCCAAATACAAAATCACCCTTTTCTGTATTTTTTATTTCTAGCTCACCTACATCTATATCTAAGCTATTAGCAAATCCTAATGCAGCATTTGTAGGACATCCATTTAAATAAGCTGAATTTGCTTTAGGCCCTTTTCTTTCTATTATCTTATCTTCTGCATAATCAACTAAACCTTCGAGAAGTAGAACTATCCTCCTTGGTGTAGAAGTAACAACTATATTTTCGAATTTGATTAATTTTTTATTCAATTCAAATTCTATTAAAGATTTAAATTGCTCTAGAACAGAATGAGAAAATTTTGCGGGCAACTCTTCTGTTCCTATCTCAAGTAAATATTTAGACAAGAAAAAAATATAACTTAACTTACTATAATTTACTACCAGTTAAATAAGCTTTTCGCTAATGTATAAAAAGAGATATTTTTGGTCCTTTGATCAAGGTTGAGAAAGTAAAAAAGAAAAAAGATTCTGCAAAGGAAGAAACAGTTTGTTTGGCAAATGGACTAGAAGTTTCTAAATTTGAAAATTTTAAAAAAAGTAGCCAATTTCTTAAAGAACCACTTGCTACAGAATTAGTCAATGAGAGTGATCATTTTACCAATGATGCTGTTCAGTTATTAAAATTTCATGGTAGTTATCAACAAGATAACAGGGAAAATAGAAGGCCCGGCAAAAGTAAAGATTGGCAAATGATGCTTAGGTTAAGAAGTCCGGGCGGTGAAATCCCTGGGAATTTATTTTTAGCATTAGATGAATTATCTGACAAACTAGGTAATGGAACACTTAGGGCCACTACAAGACAAGCTTTTCAAATGCATGGAATTAGAAAGGAAAACCTAAAGGAAGTAATTCAAACAATAGTAAATTCAATGGGCTCCACACTAGCTGCATGTGGGGACATAAACAGAAACGTTATGGCCCCTGCGGCTCCATTTGATTCGTCAGAATATAATATTGCAAGAGCATTAGCAAAGAAAGTTGCAGATCTTCTCACCCCAATGGCTGGGCAAGGCACTTTTTTAGAGCTTTGGGCTGATGGAGATTTAGAGTACACCATAAAGCCTGACAAAGATATTGAAGCAATTAGGAAGCTCCAATTCAAAAATAATGTTTTTAGTGGAATAAAAGATGAGCCTCTTTATGGTTCAACTTATTTACCGAGAAAATTCAAATGTGCCGTGACAGTTCCTGGGGACAATTCTGTTGACCTTCTCACCAATGACATAGGCATAGTTGCCTTTACTTCTAAAGATGGAAACCTAGAAGGATGCAACTTCTATGTTGGAGGTGGTATGGGTCGAACACATAATAATGAGGAGACCTTTGCCAGAATTGCAGATCCACTTGGATATGTTGAAGAACCTGATGTTTATGAATTAATACAAAGCATTGTGGCTATTCAAAGAGATTATGGTGATAGAAAATCAAGAAAAAATTCGAGAATGAAATATCTTCTTCATAGAAAAGGTATTAAATGGTTCAAGAAGATACTTTCTGATAAGTATTTCAAAAAAGAAATTAAAAAAATTAGAAAAGAACCTGATAAGGTTCTTATTGATTACCTAGGTTGGCATAAACAAAATAAAACCTCCCATTTCGTAGGTTTACCATTATTGTCAGGAAGATTATCTGGAGAGAAGAAGAATACCATCACAAGTATTGTTAAAAAATATAATTTAGATTTAAGACTCACACCTAATCAAGATATTTTACTTTGTAATATCCCCAATAAAAACAAAGGTGAAATTCAAAAATCTCTATCAAAAATTGGATACGAAAATTTAGAAAACATTAATGAAATACAAAGACACGCTTTAGCTTGTCCTGCTTTACCACTTTGTGGTCTTGCAATGACTGAAGCTGAAAGAATATTACCTGATGTACTAAAAAGGATTGAAAATTTACTATTAGATCTAAAAATACAAAAGACAATATTATTCAGAATGACAGGATGTCCGAATGGATGCACCAGGCCTTATATGGCTGAATTAGCACTTGTTGGAAGTGGGCAAAACAAATACCAATTGTGGTTGGGGGGCAGTAAAAATCTACAAAGGCTTGCTAAACCATTTTTACAAAGAATGGAACTTAATGATTTAGAAAAAACTCTTCAACCATTACTTGATAATTGGAAGAGTAATTTGGATTTGGATTTCGGAGATTTTATAAATTCTCAAGATGAGAATTATATATTAAATTTACTAAATGAAAATCAATAGATTTTAAATTTTTCCATAGAGGGCATTTGCTTTTTTATTTTTCCAAGCCCATAATTGATCACCATAACTAAAATGCCACCATTCATTAGGATGTTGAGCAAATCCGAATTTTGTCATAATTTCTCTTAATAAATTTCTTCTACTATTCCAAATAATTGCTCCTTCATTCTTTATGTTTCTATAAAAATAAGGATTCGAGGTCTCATCCATTTGATCAACCATGCTTCCCATTTCAACAAGATTTCCATCTTTATCTGATAAACAAACATCCAATGCACCCCCAGTTGAATGAGGAGGAGGACACCTAGTGTCATGAGAAGGATATGCCCAAAATTTTTCAACTTTTTTTAAAATGGATGGATAAGATTTTATATTTTCAAAAGAAATATCAATATCAGATTTTTCACACTCTAATAAAAATGCTCTTTGAAACATAAATTCCTGGACTTCTAAAGGTCTCCAACTGTCATAAATTAAAAGGTTAAAACTACTCTTTGATATCAAATAATCATTTACTTTTACTAATCTATTTACAACCTCCTCTCTTAATTTCCAAATAGAATTTTTATCTTTGTAAGGTGCTCCTAAATGTAAGTAAGGGTGGGGATCTAAAAACTTTAGGCAGCTAGGTATAGCTATTAATTTTTCTCCATTATCTTTAATTGGTATTTTATTCCAAATTTTCAATTGAAATTTGCAATTGATTTATGGTGGCATATATATCAAAAATTACAATGATAGTTTTCAATTTAAGAAATCATGAATGAATTTATTATCAGAATTATCAATAAGTATATTCCTTAAAACATTATTTTCTTTTAAATCAGGATCATCACTAACAATCTTAATAGCCTCTTCACGAGCCTTATCAATAAGAAATTTATTGTTAGGTAAATTGTCCAGTACAAAATCAGGCAATCCGGATTGTCTATATCCTAAAATCTGGCCTGGACCTCTAAGCTCCAAGTCTTTTTCAGCAATATAAAAGCCATCATTAGATTGTTGCAAAACACAAAGTCGTTTATTTTCTAGTCCATTTTTATCGGGGGTTACCAAATAACAAAAAGATTTTGTTGATCCTCTTCCAACTCTCCCCCTTAATTGATGTAGCTGGGACAATCCAAATCTGTCCGAATTATAAATAATCATAATTGTGGCGTTAGGCACATCAATACCAACCTCAATTACTGTGGTTGAAACCAATATATTAATTTCATTCTTTAAAAAAGAATTAATTACTTCATTCTTTTCTTGTGAACTTAATTTACCATGTAATAATCCAACTTTTTTGTTAAAAAAGACCTCTTTTGATAAATGTTTAAATGTTTTCTTTGCGGAGCTTAAATTCATTTTTTCTGAATCTTCTATAAGTGGCAAAATCACATAAGCTTGCTTTCCCTTATTGATCTCATCTTCAACAATCTTGAACAAGTTAGTTAAATCATCTTCTGAAATTATTTTTGTTGTTATGGGAACTCTCCCAGGTGGGAGTTCTGTAATTTGACTTACATCTAAATCACCATAAATAGAAAGCGCAAGAGTTCTTGGAATTGGTGTCGCTGTCATTGATAATAAGTTAGTATTTTCTCCTTTATTTAGTAATCTATTTCTTTGAGTAACTCCAAATCTATGTTGTTCATCAATTACAACCATGCCTAATGCATTAAAGATAACTTTATCCTCAAATAATGCATGAGTACCTACGAGAATATCAACTAATCCATTTTTCAAATTAGAGAAAATTTCTTTTCTCTTTTTTTGAGGAGTATTCCCAGTAAGTAGTTCAACAGAAACTAAAAGGGGATTCAAATATTTTAATAAATTTTTATAATGCTGTTCTGCCAATACCTCAGTTGGGACCATAAATGCACCTTGCAGGTTTTTTTCAATGACAAGTAAAAGAGACGCTATTGCAATTATAGTTTTACCGCTTCCCACATCTCCCTGAAGCAATCTAGACATTGGTACGGGATTAGATAAATCTTTCTTAATTTCATTTAAAACATTTTCTTGAGATTTTGTTAATTCAAAAGGAAAAGTATTTAAAAATTCTTTTAATAAAGATTTCTTTTGTGGTAATTGTTGGGAAGTTACATTTTTATTTGTCTTTCTTTTTCTAAGTAGGAACTTTATTTGAAGTAGGAATAACTCATCAAAAACCAATCGTTTTTTTGACTCAATAAGTGCCTGTTGTGTTGGTGGGAAGTGAATATTAATCAACGACTCTCCTTTTGATAATAAAGATAATGAATCAAGTTGCTTTTTATTTAAAATTTCTGGATATTCCTTTGCATAAATTAGTACCTTTTTCATAAGTTTTATAAAACTCATATTTGATAGAGCTTCACCTAATGAATACAAGGGTAATATTTTGCCTGAGAAATTAAAATTATCATTGTTATCCTTAAGAATTTCAATCTGCGGATCTACAAAAGTTTTTCCATACTCTGTCAATTTAACCTTACCGGAAATTGCTAATTTGGTTCCAGGAATATACAAAGATTTTTGTGATGTGAAGAAGGAGTAAGATCTAAATCTTTTTCCTAAAAAAAACTTTGTAACTTTTATTGAAGACGTTTCATCAGAAACTACAATATTCATTATTGATAAATTATTATTTTTTTTACTCTTATGAATATAAAATCTTTTAATGTTTGCGATGCACGTGTATAAATTATCTGGTTTTAAATTTATTATCTTAACTCTATTTGTATAGTCTAGATATGTTCGTGGGAAATAATTAATTAGATCTTTTATATGAAATATCCCTAATTCATTAAGCTTATTTTTATAAACTTTTCCTACATTTTTTATTAATGAAATATCCGAATCAAAAGACAAACTTGAATCAGCTTTACTCAGAAAAACATTATTGTTAATACTATTAGAACTTTCTATTTCTAAAGTTTTACCTAGTTTATAAAGATTTTTTCTTGTATCTATAATTAACCTTTTTCTTTGATTTTCATCTAATTTATTATATTCATTATATTTTTTAGAAAATTCATAAAATATCCTTAAATATTCGTCTGAGATATTTAGATTATCTAGTCTTTTTAATGATTCATGCAAATAATCATTAAAATACTTCTCTCTTCCTAAAGTATTAATAAATTTGTTTTCAGTTTCAATAGTAAGAGATTTTTGAAGAGGTCTTATCCAATCTTTAATTAATTTATTATTATTCTCGCTAATAGTCACATTTGAAAAAAGAGTTATTTTTTCAACGTATCTTATTCAAAGTTATTTCTTTTTGCCTCCAATATGTCTCTTTTTTAATCAAACGCTGAAATTGATTTTTTAGCTCATATATTTTGTTCCTTTGAATAGAAAGATTTAAATTTTCAAACTCTAACTCAACAGTAGATATATTGAAGAAAATAATGCAAGGAAAATCATTACCGATTAATGATGAGCGATTTAAGTTTAATTCGAAATTAATAACAAAAGGATATGGATGTTTTATCATAAAATTTTTGCCTACTAAGTAATCAAAGGTATCTTTAGATATCATCTTTTTTATTAGATTTGCCTTGTATAATTCTTGATTAATATTATATGAAAGATTCAATAGTAAATTTTCCAATGACTTGTCTATTAAATCAAAATCATTAAAAATCTGATTTTTGGGTAAATTATCCATTTGATTGATATTTTCTTTTTCTTGATATCTTGTTTTTTCCACCTTTTCCTCTCCTATTAATTCAAGTAAGGAGGAAATAAATTGTTTTTCAACTCCTAAATTTTCAAAAATATTGTTTTTAGATAAATAATTATTATTTTGGTTTTTATCTAAATCAAGTGATACGAATCTCTCAAAATTTTGAGCTCGATAATATTCAGAAGTATTTGATAAGTCTTCAGTAATCTCGAACTGAATTGGTTCTTTTAATTGAAAACCATCTTCATATTGAAATTTTTCTTTTTGATGATCATTTATTTTGGTGGAACTATCAAAAATAGTAAAATTAATTTCCTTATTCATATTTTCTTCAATTTCATTTATCTTTAATTGTTCTACTGTTAAAAAGGGCAAATTCGTAAATATTAATTTACTTATTTTTTTTTCAAAAAGACTATAGGATTTATTTTCATTTAAGAAATTATTATTAATTATAGGGTAACTATATATTTGATTAAGGCCTTTTTCTACAGAGATGAGAAGTAGATCTCTTACTAGATTAAGATAAAGTTCATATTCCCTATAGATATTTCTAGTTAATATTCTTTTTTGTATATCTGCTCTCTCTAATTGAGAATTAATTTTATCAGTATCTATGTAATTATTGAAATTATTCAAATCATTCAAGTGACTATTTTGTTTGCATTGATGCGACCTCTTCAGCAAAGTCCATCTGATTTTTTTCGATACCTTCACCCAATGTATATCGTGTAAAGCGTCTTACTTTGATATTTTCCCCAATTTTTGCAGCTGCTTGTTTAACAAGGTCCTCAACTGTTAGAGAACTATCTTTAATGTAGGGTTGTGAAAGCAAAACAAGCTCATTAAGTCTTTTTGCTATTCTCCCTTCAACTATTTTTTCTTTAATTTGTTCTGGTTTTCCAGATAAATCATCCCTACCCATTTCAATCTGCTTTTCTTTTTCCACAACATCTTCAGGTATTTCGTCAATTGATACATACTCAACATTCGGGCATGCTGCTACTTGCATTGAGACATCCTTCAACAGAGATTGGAATATATCGCCTCTAGCAACGAAATCAGTTTCACAATTTAACTCTAGTAAAACTCCGACTCTTGATCCAGTATGAATATAACTACCAATTGAACCTTCGGCCGCTACTCTTCCCGATTTCTTTTCAGCACTAGCTATTCCTTTCTTCCTTAACCATTCCAAAGCTTTATCTAGATTTCCTTCAGTTTCGTTAAGTGCTTTTTTGCAGTCCATCATTCCTGCACCAGTTTTGTCTCTAAGATCTTTTACAAGTTTTGCTGTAATGTTTCCCATTTGAAGTAATAAAAAATAGTGAATAGTAAGTTTTAAATTGGAATTTAATTTTTTCTTTCGGCATTAGAGCCCTTTCTACCCTCATTTATGGCATCTGCAAGTCTTCCTAAAATAAGTTGCACAGATCTAACGGCATCATCGTTACAGGGAATTGGAACTTCACACAAATCCGGATCGCAATTTGTATCCAACATTGATACTAATGAGATATCTAATTTTCTAGCTTCTAATACTGCATTAGATTCTCTTCTCTGATCAACCAATACAACTACATCTGGTAATCTTCTCATACCCTTAAGTCCACCTAAGTATTTTTGCAATCTTTCAAGTTCTCTCCTTAATACTGCAGCTTCTTTTTTAGGCCTCATTGCTATTGAACCACTACTATCCATTCTTTCTAGATCCTTTAATCTTTCAATCCTAGCTTTCATTGTTGTCCAATTAGTCAACATCCCTCCAAGCCATCTTTGATTTACATATGCAGCTCCACAGCGTGTAGCTTCCTGAGCTACTACATCTGATGCTTGTTTTTTTGTACCGACAAATAGGAAACGTTTACCGCTTTTTGCTGCGTTTCTAGTCCATTTATATGCATTGTTCATACACAATGCTGTTTTAACAAGATCAATAATATGCACTCCATTTCTCGCGCAATATATATACTTAGACATCTTGGGATTCCAACGTCTAGTTTGATGCCCAAAATGAGCACCAGCTTCCATCATTTCTGATAGTGATACAACAGCCATAATTTAATAAAAGGTTTCGGGTTAGCCTCCATCTGACGGGGAATTAACATTAATAATTCACCCGAAACTGTCAGATGTGTGAAATTTATTTCAATTATTCTAGCAAGTGATGTGTATTTCTAAAAGTTTTTTATCTTGATTTGGTTAACTGTTTAATGTAAATCATATTTAGAGGGATCCTAAGTATTTCAAGTGCAAGTCTATTTCTTCTTATATGTACTAGGAATCTTAATAAAGGAAGGATTCTATCAACACTGATTAGTCCTCCCAAGCAAAGAATTTGCCAAAGTAAATTATGGAGAGGAGTTAATTGAATCATAAATCTAACCCTTAAATTTGGGTGTTTCTTATAAAACACTAAAGCCATTTTTGCTCTCTCTTTTTCTTGAGCTATTAATGAATCTATTTGTTCGCAATTAAATGGCGGATGCCAATGAAAACCTACTGCATTTGGACATCTAATTAATTTTGTCCCAATTTTTTTTAATCTTTCTCCAAGTTCTAAATCCTCCCAACCGTAAAGACTAAATGAAGTATCAAATAATCCCACACTTAAAATCAATTCCTTTGATATCGCTACATTCCCAGTAGCAAAGTATGCAAAAGAAGTGTCCATTATTTTATGTGTTTCACTCTGAGGATTAAGAAAATTAGATGTATTGACTACCGAGCCATAGGTAAAACATTTCTTATCATTTTTGCTCCAAGAGGCAAGTAATTTTTCTACGTGGCAATTTATAAAATTGTCTAAAACAATAAGATCACTATCAATGAATATAATAATTTTATATTTTGACTTAATTACTCCCAGATTTCTTCCAAGTGCAGGCCCTCCATGTTCTTGCTGAAATAGAACAACGTGTGGGAGATTAGCTTTGTTTTTATTTATCCATGAGGTTGTGCCATCAGTTGACCCATCATCAACTACTATAACTTCATAATTACTGATATTTGTATTTAATTTTTGATTCTCAAGGGCAAATAGACATTTCTCTAATATAGGTAATCTATTGTAAGTTGGTATAACAATACTTACATTCATGATTATGTCTTAAATATGCATAATGTATTAAATTCCAAAATATAAAAATAAAAAATATTCCCTAATCAGCTGCGCCGCCATTATTTGCTGTACCTGTAACGTTTCCACCATCAGGTCTTCCATCAGTTCTTAATTTTCTTTTTTTGAATTTTCTAGCATAGGCTCTATTCCGTTCCTGCTTTTCTTTTTTTAGATTCCTTCTCTTAGACATAAAATTTTTAACTTTTAATTATATTAGCTCACTATGAGCACTATATATTTTACCATCTTCCATATTTAATATCCTATCAGCCATATCAGAAATTCTTGGATCATGCGTCACCATAAGTACAGAACAATTTTGCTCTTTTGCTAGTTTCCTTAAAAGTGTTACTATTTCTCTTCCTGTGACGCTATCTAAAGCAGAAGTGGGCTCATCAGCTAATAAAAGTTTTGGGTTAGCAGATAAAGCTCGTGCAATTGCTACTCTCTGTTTCTGCCCACCAGATAAGTCATTTGGCAACTTTTTATGATGTTCTGCTAATCCAACTGCTGACAACCAATTCCGTGCTATTTCACGTCTTTGCAAATATGTTAAACCTTTTATTAAATCGGCGCCCATCTGGACATTTTGTTCTGCTGTTAAACATCTCAGAAGATTGTGACCTTGAAAAATCATTCCAATACTTCTTCTAAGAATCTGACGAGTTTTGCTTGATGCTCCATTCAACTGATTATTTAATACAGTTAAATCTCCACTTTGACAGGTTCTCAAGGCACCAATTAATGTTAAAAGAGTCGTTTTACCGCATCCAGAAGGTCCTTTCAAAAGAACCAACTCTCCTTTATCAATATTTAAATTAACGTCATTAAGAACTTGTTTTTTATTCTCATTTTTTCCATAAAAGTGACTCAAATTATTTATTGAAACTGTTTTAAGGTTTTTAACATTATTTTTTGATTTATTAGCTTTAACCATTTATCTTCGATTGTTAAAAAATTTCGGCAGGATCAGCTTCAACTAATTTACGCATCGCAACAGCAGCGGATCCCATACACATAACTAAAACTAAAACGAAAATTAAAATTGTTTTTTCTGCATCCATTATTATTGGGAGTTTAGTAGAACTTCTTATAACTGAGTAAAGTATTTGACCAGAGAAATAAGCAGGTAAATAACCAAACAATGCCAACAAAAACCCCTCTCTAGCTACAACAAAGAAAAGGGACTTAATTCTATACCCCATTGCCAATAGGGTGGCGTACTCTGGAAGGTGATCTGTAACGTCACTATAAAGAATTTGATAAACAACCACACACCCTACAACGAAACCCATTAATGCTCCCAAACTAAATATGAAACCTATTGCAGTACTATTTTTCCAATAATTCTTCTCAAATTCTATAAATTGATTTTTTGTAAGAACCCTAACATCATTTGGGAGTGAGTTATTTAATATCCTTGAAATCAATTCAGGATCAGATCCTTTTTTTAGCTTTACTAAACCAATTTCTATACTGCCAGGAGGATTAGCAGGGAAAAGTCTTAAGAAGGTTTCTCGACTAGTTATCAAATTACCATCTGCACCAAAAGATGGTCCCAACTCCACAAGGCCCTCAACAATTACTCTTTTTCCAGCAACCTCAGTCTCAACTTTTTTTTCAGATAAGAACCATTCTTCAATCGGTCCAAATTCAGGTCTAGATAATTTGTCAAAAAGAACTCTTGATGGATTTCTCAATTTATAAGCTTTCTTTGAGAACCCCTCATCTAAAAGAAGTGAATCGGAGGGATTAAAACCTAATGCAAGTATTGATCTAGTTTTAAGATTTTCGGGATTTCTCCAAAGTAAATAATTAAGATTAACGGGAGCAGTTTTTTCAACATCTTCTACTGCGAGAGTCTGAATTAATCTTCTTTTTGGGAATCCACTCATGCTTATAGAACTTTTTGATCTGGGACTTATCAAAACAAGATCGGCATCCAGAAGTTTATGAATAGTTACGCTCGTATCAAATAAACCATCTCTAAAACCTAATTGCATAAACATCAAAATCCCTGCAAAACTTATTCCAGCTATTGCAACAGCTAGCCTTAATGGTTGCCTAGTTAATAACAACCAAGCTAATGGTATTTTTCTGAATTTTAAAAAAGAAAAACTCATTAGGGAATAAATTTTGCAATCACTTTCATTCCTGCATAGTTTTGAACGATATCTATAGAATCTTGATCTAGTTTTACTAGTACCTCGATAATTCGTGAATCAGCATCCCCTGTTGGATCAGTCGATAGAACTTTTCTTTGTTTTACCTGAGGACTAATCCTAATAACCTCTCCTTTAAGATTTTTTTGGAAACCTCCATTCTCACTGGTCAATTCAACATTCTGAGAGATAAAGACTCTATCAATGTCAGATTCATAAACCTCTATCAAAGCTTCCATTTTTTGACTAGAACCAATCTCCAAAATTCCTTCATTTTGAGGCCTTTCACCAACTCTCGTGTTTATTCCAAGGATAAAACCATCGATTGGACTCCTTAATCTTGAATTAAATAGATCTATCTTGATATTTTTTTGATCTCCGATTAGATTTATTTTCTGTTTTTGCAATTTTAATAATTCATCTTTTCTCTGTGAAAACTCTACAAAAGAATATGCATCTTTGCTCAAAGCTTGCTCATACCTTTGAATTTGATTTTTCTTTAGGGTAATTTCTTCGTTAATAGTATTAATTAGATTTTCGTTTCTTTCAAGATCAGCAATTAATTTTTCTCCATTTTCAAAGATTGCCAGGATATCACCTTTTTTTACAAAATCTCCTTCATTTACTAAAATTTCGACAATTCGAGGGGAAGAGCCAAACTGACTTATTGGAGCTGCCAATTGTCTAATCTCTCCCGAAGGAGAAAGTTGACCAAGTGCTGCAACAGCTGTAATAGGAGGTATGAAATCTGAAGTTATTTCCTCTTTAAATTTTGAACTAGATTTATTATTTCCAGAACAGGAAATAACACCAAGAGATATTGGTGTAAATAATAAAAAATAAATAAATAAATTTTTTAATATTTTTGATTTCATTAAAAATCGAAGAGTACTGTTTTTATATAGTTATTGACCCATTTTTCATTAAAATATTTTAGGAGTACCATGCTAGTCTTCTCATTCTTCATTTGTTGAACACAATAATTTTTTTGAAAATCTATTCTCTCTTTAATAATTTCCTCATTAACTTCCGGTTTAGCTTTCTTACTTAATTTGATCAAAATAGAGAGGTATTGATCCACAACTCTGCAAAAATCATTCCTTTCAGATTTACTTTTTAAGGAAGCAAAAAAAACATTATTAGAAAAAATACCCCCCCATTTAGGAATCTCTCTCAAAGAGGTAAAAGAACTTTTATCAACTTCAGAAAGTAATTTTTCGTATTTCAAGCCTTGGTTTTTTGATGACGGGGATAAATCAACAATAGCAGCAGAAACAATATCATTTATTTTTACCAAATCCATCCCAAAAATTGGGATATCAAACTTTGGATCAGGAAAAAAAACGCAGTGTAATATCTTAAGATTCTTTGAAAATTCTGCTACTTCAATATGTAACTTTCTAAAACCTTTTGCTTTATGAAATTCATTTTCAATATAAAGTTCTCTGCCTATTTCTTTAGATATTATGTTAGTTAGTCTTGGATCAATTTTTATACTCTTAAGGTCCTCAAGCATGGATCTATGCTCTCTAATATTTTGTAATAAATCCAAAATAAGAGGGTCAGTTAATTTTGTTTTAGTTAAAGATTCAGACAACAAGGCTAAAAAGTACCAAAATAGAATTTAAAGAGAGAACCGAAATGAACGTAGGAGATGTTAATTACTACACTCATTCAAGCAAAACTAGATGTGTGTTTGTGGATAATAAAGAATTGCCGCTTATAAGCATTGATATTTGGTGCAAAGCAGGTTCTTCATTTGAGGATGTTGATAAAAACGGCACCGCTCATTTTCTAGAACATATGATTTTTAAAGGATCTAACAAAATAATGCCAGGTGAGTTTGACCATAAAATTGAATCACTAGGCGGAATAAGTAACGCTTCAACAGGTTATGATGATGTACATTACCATGTATTAGTTCCACCCAGTAACTTTAAAGAATCACTTGCTCTTTTGACAAATATTGTCGTTGCTCCAGTTTTTAATCCTGATGAATTTATAAAAGAAAAAGGGGTAGTTATTGATGAAATAAAACAACAAAATGATCAGCCTGAAGAGAGACTATTTAATTATTTTTTGAAAAGGGTTTGGTTAAGTCCGAATTATGCCAATTCGATTCTGGGAACTGAACATAGTATTAAAAACTTAGAGATAAATGACCTTGTAAAATTTCACAGCAAAAATTACACTACTGAAAAAATTTGTATTGCAATCGCTGGGAATCTCTCTGAAGAAATTTATAAAATTTTTGAAAAAAGTGATCTATCTGGCATAAAAGAAAGCTCAGAAGTCATAAACCAAAAATATTTACCTTCTTTAAAAATTAGAAATGGTAGAGAGTCAGTTAAGTTTGATAATTTAGAGTTTTCAAGAATATTTATGGCTTGGTTTATCCCAAACCTAAATGATCAAAAAAATATTATTGGGCTTGAGATATTAGCGTCAATTCTCGCTGTAGGAAGAAACAGCAGATTAGTTAAAATTTTAAAAGAAGATAGGAATCTTGTTGAATCGGTATATGTAGATGTAAATGCTGGAGAATTAGGAGGATTATTTATAATGGAAGCAAGTTGTGAGCCCAAAGATATTGATTTAGTAGAAAAGCAAATTAATAAAACAATAGATGAGATCTCAAGTTGTAAAGCTTTGGCTTTGGATGAAATAAAAAAAGCAATAAATATTGTAAAAAGTAATTATATCTTTAATTTAGAGACATCTACACAACTCTCTTCGTTTTTTGGAAATGAACTTCTTTGGGGGAGAAAATCTTCAATAAATGATTTAGAGAGTCATTTAAAATATTGGAATGACTTTGATAACTTCAAAGAGATAACAGAATTTATCCGTGGCGAGAAATTCACCTTAGTAGCATCCCCTAGTAAATGTTAAAAAAATATTTTTTAAATAATAAAAAAAGAAATTTTTCAACTGCCTCAATTTGGATTAAGGGGGGGAGTGATATGGATAGTACTGGCAAAAAAGGTATAAACAAGATCCTTTGTTCATTACTTACCAGAGGATGTAAGGGTTTTAACAATTTCACTTTCTCTGAATATATTGAGTCCTATGGAGCAGAATTAAATCAAGAAATATTTGAAGATGGTATTTCAATAAGTATTAAATCCCTAAATGAACATTTCAGCAAATTATTCCCTTTATTGGGTTTAATAATTAATAAACCAACTCTCTTAGAAATTGAGTTTCAAAAAGTAAAAAAATCCTCAATTAATATCATAAAAAAAGATAAAGAGAATCCATTTAATATCTGTTTTGAAAACTGGAAAAGAATTGTTTACTCAAATCATCCTTATGCCTTTAATACAACTGGTAATGCGAATGATGTTTCAAAGATTACCTATGAAGATGTTTTGCTTGAGTTTAAAAATTTCAAAAGTCGAGACAGGTATTTGATTTCAAATAACTTAGGAATAAATGGAGTAAGTATAGAAACATTAGGGAAAAACCCTCTAGAAGAAAAATCAATAACTATAAATCACGATTTAAATCCTAACAGTAGATTTTATTGTAATAATAATGATTCAAATCAAACAATAATAATGATGGGGGACCAAACTTGCTCGCGAAGAAATAGTGAATATTTTCCTCTTAAGGTTTTGGAGTCATATTTATCTTATGGGATGAGCGCTGCTTTATTTAAACTTTTTAGAGAAAACCATGGTATCACTTACGATTTAGGTGTTTATTATCCTATCAGGAGTGGGAATGCTCCATTTTTAATTTATTTATCCGTATCTAATGATCAAGCACTTTTTGCTTTTGAACTTTTATCAACACTATGGAAAAAATTACTTCTAAATCCGTTGACTGATGCTGAAATATTTTTAGCAAAAGAAAAACTAAAAGGTTCTTTTCTATTAGGTAATCAATCACTAGATGAAATTTTACAGAGAAAGATACAATTAATTAGTTATGGTATTTCACCAATTTCTCAGAACGATTTAAATTCAAAAATAGAGGGAATTTCTTCGTTAGATATTTTGAAATTAACTAATAAATATTTTTCAAAACCTTTTCTGAGTATTTCTGGAAATAAAAATATAAGTTTAGAAATTTCTAAAATGTGGGAGAAAAACTTTTAAATTAATTAATTTTTCTCAATCTTATCAATATCTATTAAAAACGAACCTCTCCTAAACTTTACTTCAACAGTATCTGGAGATTTAATTGAAAGGATTTCCCCAATTTCGTCAATTGCCACTAAATCAGGTGGTCTTAACATCGGCATATTTTCTGAAGTCTTCAAGTAAGAGACTGGCGCAATCAACTTAACCTTATCGTTGATCTCAAATTTCATTTATAAATTAGATACATTAAAGGGTAGTATAAGCATAAAGTTAGGGAAAATATCAACGAAATGCACTGATTCATTCTAGAATCCTAGAATTAACTTTCTACAAATTAATGAATCAAAAATTTAAAACATTAATTTTATGGGCTTTACCTATATTTTTAGTAATAGCACTTTCCTACCAATTTTTATCTTCAAGCAACGTTGATTCGCTTAAATCCAACGGCACTACTGTTGCACCAAGAAATTCAGCGGTAGCAAGAGTTAGTTACGGCAGATTTTTAGATTACATTAATTCGGGAAGGGTTACATCTGTTGATATTTTTGAGGGAGGCAGAAATGCAGTTATAGAAACAATAGATTCAGATTTAGATAATAAAGTTCAAAGATTGCGTGTAGATCTTCCCGGCTTAACACCAGAACTTATAAATATTTTAAAAAATGAGGGAATTAGTTTTGATGTTCACCCAATAAAAACAGCTCCTCCTGCATTAGGAATTTTAGGTAATTTACTCTTCCCTGCTATCTTAATTGGAGGTTTAATTTTGTTAGCGAGGAGGTCAAACGGTATGCCTGGAGGTCCTGGCCAAGCAATGCAGTTTGGAAAAACTAAAGCAAGATTTGCAATGGAAGCTGAAACAGGAGTTGTATTCGATGATGTTGCAGGAGTTAATGAAGCTAAACAGGATTTGCAAGAAGTTGTCACTTTTCTGAAAAAACCAGAAAAATTTACTTCTGTAGGAGCAAGAATTCCCAAAGGGGTTCTATTGGTAGGACCTCCTGGTACTGGTAAAACCCTTTTAGCTAAAGCAATTGCAGGTGAAGCTGGTGTACCATTCTTCTCATTATCAGGTTCTGAATTTGTTGAAATGTTTGTTGGTGTTGGAGCTAGTAGAGTTAGAGACCTTTTTAAAAGAGCTAAAGAAAATAGTCCCTGTTTAATTTTTATTGATGAAATCGATGCAGTCGGAAGGCAAAGAGGTGCAGGTATTGGTGGAGGTAATGATGAGAGAGAACAAACTCTCAATCAATTACTTACTGAAATGGATGGTTTCGAAGGTAATAGTGGCATAATTATAATTGCAGCCACAAACAGGCCCGATGTCCTAGACTCAGCGCTAATGAGACCAGGCAGATTTGATAGACAGGTAACTGTAGATGCACCTGATATCAAGGGTAGACTATCAATATTGGAAGTTCACGCAAGGAATAAGAAACTTCAAGAGGATTTAACGCTTGAAAGCATTGCGAGAAGAACACCAGGTTTTACTGGAGCAGATTTAGCAAATCTATTAAATGAGGCTGCTATATTAACTGCCAGGAGGAGAAAAGACTCTATAAGTATCTCAGAAATAGATGACTCTGTAGATAGGATTGTCGCAGGAATGGAAGGTTCTCCATTAACAGATGGTAGAAGCAAGAGATTAATTGCTTATCATGAAGTTGGCCATGCTCTCATAGGTTCACTTGTCAAAGCCCATGATCCTGTTCAAAAAGTGACCGTAATTCCAAGAGGTCAAGCTAAAGGATTAACTTGGTTTACCCCAGATGATGAACAAACCCTTGTTAGCAGGGCGCAATTAAAAGCTAGGATAATGGGTGCTTTAGGAGGAAGAGCTGCTGAAGATGTAGTTTTTGGAGAAGGTGAGATTACAACAGGAGCTGGAGGTGATTTCCAACAAGTTGCTTCAATGGCCCGCCAAATGGTTACTAGATTTGGAATGAGTAATCTAGGTCCTATAGCTTTAGAAAGTGGTAATCAAGAAGTATTTGTTGGCAGAGATTTAATGACTAGAAGTGAAGTTTCTGATTCAATCTCTAAACAAATAGATGAAAGTGTAAGAATAATGGTCAAAGAATGTTATAAAGAAACCTACGATATAGTAAGCAAAAATAGAGAAGCTATGGATAAGATAGTTGACCTATTAATCGAAAAAGAAACATTAGACGGTGATGAATTTGTAAGTATTCTCTCCAAATTCACCAAAATTCCTGAGAAAGAGAGGACACCTCAATTATTAAGCTAAACTTTTATTGGTTTCTTATCTAACACAAGATCAATCAAACCGTACTCAACAGCTTCGTTGGGAGACATATAAAAATCCCTATCAGTATCTTCTTTGATAGTGTCATAATCCTTTCCAGTTCTTTCTGATAATTCAGTGTTTAGTCGTTCTTTTAAGAACAAAATTTCATCTGCTTGAATTCTTATATCACTGGCTTGCCCTCTAGCACCTCCTAGTGGTTGATGAATCATTATTCTTGAATGTCTAAGGCTGCTTCTTTTACCTTTAGTACCTGCTGCAAGCAAAAAAGCACCCATACTAGCTGCTAAGCCAACACAAACTGTATGAATGTCAGGTTTTACATGTTGCATTGTGTCAAAGATCCCCAATCCGTCATAAACAGATCCGCCAGGTGAATTTATGTACATATAAATGTCTTTATCTGGATCCTCTGCTTCGAGGAACAATAATTGAGCAACAATTCTAT
>NZ_CACMSM010000015.1 GCF_902616385.1 uncultured Prochlorococcus sp.
TTCTTAACTTTTTAAAGGGAGAATGAGATTGTAATTCCTTACGCACTAAATGAAAAAAAACCTATAAATCGATAGTTGTATGGTACTAAGGAAAAAAAATAAATCTATTAATTTTCAAGGGAAAATAAAACTAATTATTAAGACTAAGTTTGAGTATTTCATAAATAAAGTGACAGATTCCATAGCTAAGTTATCCTCCGAAAAAACTGGGATCTATCAAAATGTGATATGCAAAAGAGACCTTGATGCGCTAAATTCCTCAAATTTCCAAGAACAATACAATTCCATAGCATCTCAAGATCCATACCTTCGAAATATTAACAACATTAAACTAAGAACTCATTTCATTTTGCATTATTTTGATATTTCATATGCCTTATTAAAAAACTTAAATGAATCTCAAAAAGTCAAATGTTGTTTCATGGGTGTTCGTCATGGCACAGTAGCCTCAGTTATTAGTAACTTAAGGAAAGAAAATGTTGAAAGTTTCTTCTTAATTGATAACTTTAAGGATATAAATGGCTTTGATATTATTCAAAATACAAAAAATAATTTAAATTCAAATACTAATGGAAAATTTAAATTATATTTTATTAAAGGATTTCTACCTGAAGCAATAAATGATTTATCTGAGGATAAATTTAATTTTCTTCACATAAATCTTGGAGATCCTACATGGGAAATTGAGAGCTTCAAAAAATTTATTCCTAAACTAAGTAGTTACTCTGTCTGCATAATAGATAATTATGGATTTTATCCAAAAGAAAAAAGGAAAGAACTAAGAAATTTATTAGAAGAAAAAAAAATATACTACACTGAACTACCAACGCTTCAGATTTGTATCATGTCCGATTTAAATTAATAATTAAAATATTTTTATTATTTAAGTGGCGCTAAGCGGACTTAAATATCTATTAATTTCAGTTAATTCCTAAATGCCTAATCAAAACTTAGCAATTGCTACTAGTAATCCTCCTGAATTAGTTATTTTTGAAAGCCCGTAATAAGCATTGAGAACTATAGACGTTTTTAGTTTTGATGGGGATGGGAACGATTGTCCAAATGATTTGTGATTATTTGTACAACTAAAAATTTTTAGTATTTCAGGTTTTTCTTCTAGTTTATTGAATAGTATTTCTAAGGATTTTCTTTTATATCCTATTTGATGAAAAGGTAAAATAATTCCTCCAAACCTTTTAGAAGTTGGTCTCAGCTTATAATAAAAAGATGAGAGACTATCATGATTTGGTATATCAATATGAATTAATGAATTAGATTCCTTCAGTAATGATCTTAATTTAACTAGTAACTCTAAGGGGGTAAAAAAGTGTTCTAAAACTTGTGAAGCAAAAATGACATCAAAAGGGCCAATATCTTTTTGTTTGATAATATCTCCAAAATAAATGTTTAAATTAGGATTTCTTCTTTTACCAATTGAGATTGCATCTTTATCAATATCTATTCCCATAACATTTTGACCTAACTTAGATAAACTTTCTATAGCAAGGCCTGTACTACATCCAACTTCTAGTATCTTTAATTTGTCTGAAGGTTTTTTGCCTAAGATTTTTTTCCAATAGTTTAACCTTTTTGTAAATGTAGATAAATATATTGCTGACGTATTAATACCCTTTTCATAATTAGTAGATTTAAGATCATCTATAAAATCTTTAGCTGATCCTGTCGAATTAACTGATCCAGTAGAAGCATATGTTTCATCAAATTCCTCTTTAATAAAAGGACTCGCATAAGAAGTTTTACATTGTTTGCAAGAAAATATATTAGTGGTTTTAAATTTGGTTTTAATTTTTCTTTGCGACTTAGAAAAACAAACAGGACAATTAATAATTTCCATATAATTATTTTGCATTAAACAAAAACTTTAGATTATTTTTTCTATACAAAACTTCTACAGCTTCTTTTAAAATACACACAAAATTTTGCATTACTTCATTAATTATCTGGATGGCATTTAACATGTTCAATTTTGATTTGGCTCCCACATTATTGTAAGTGTTGCATTTATTTTTTTTATATTTGGGTAATATCTCTGCACAAAAACTTACACGCGGATTTCACGTAAAGACCAATTCAAGCTTTGTTGAAGCTTCACAGCTTCTTGTAGTTTCTTTTAAAAGATTAACTTTGGCTAACCTATAAAAACTAAAATTACTATATACACCTTATACATATTTGCAAGGGTTAATGCTCGCAGAGAGTGCATATAAAAACATATTTAGACAATAAAATGCATGATGTATTCTTATGTATTATCGTTCAAACAAATTGGTATAATTAGCGAATTTACTGATGGAGCCAAGCGGATTCGAACCGCTGACCCCCTGCATGCCATGCAGGTGCTCTACCAACTGAGCTATGGCCCCAAAGCTACAAACGTCGCTTATCATTCAATTGAAGATTTCTTTTATAACGTTCTTAATTCTCATAGTACTTTAATGTAAATTATTTATCAATCTCATAAAAAATACTAGAAAGTATGAGTTAAAGATACCGCGAAGCTAATAAAAATAAAGTTATTTATAAAAAAATTTTGTTATGTATTTTTCTCACCATATGAATAATTTGTAAATATGAAAGATAATTAATTTTTGATTTTTGATATCCTAAATTTAAGACTATTTTTTTTGTAGTAAATAATAAATTTTGGAAAAAATAAAGATGCAATAGCCAGTAATACATTTTGGAGGTTCAGGGACTAGATTATGGCCATTATCAAGAGAAAATTTTCCTAAACGATATTTAATCAAATTCCCGAAATTTATCTTAATTCTTAACTTTAGAAATTAAAAAAATCTTTTTAAATCATTTTTTTTTAAATATATTTTATTAGCTAAATAATATAACCAAATACAAGCAATTGCTATTGAGGTTAATTCTCCAACTTCTTCAACAAAATAAAAAAGTTTGGCGAAAAAATCTTTCAAAATTAGTTCAGAATTAATTACTAAAAATGATCTAAAAAAATCTACAAATATCCCAAAAAATGACATTAAGAGAAAAAATTTACAATTATCAAAAATAAATTTTTTATTTTTTGATGAATTAATTAAAAAAGGAGGTATTGAAAAGAGTAAAAATACTACACCAACAATAAGCCAATATGTAATTTCTGATATTTGTTCATAAGAGCCAAAATTAAAAGGTTTTAGTTGTTCAAATATTTTCAGAATATAATTACTTAAAACCCCATCATGAAGATAATAAAAGTCATCAAAAAATAAAAATAAATACGTCAAAGGGACAGATATTGACAAATATAATTTATTTTGAAAAATAATATATGCTGATAAAAATGAGGACCAAATTAAAAAAATATACTGTAGATGTTCGAAATATCCTCTTTCTTGTCCAGGCTTGAAAAGGTCAGACATAAGTAAATCACTATTATTAGTATTTATTAAATTGTCATTAAAATAATTAATTAAAGATCCAAATATATGAAGAATAACTATCAAAAAAATCATATATGAAAAAAGATTTAAATAATTTTTACTGAAATTTATTCTTTGCCTTTTCATAAAAAAAATTGATAGAATTTTATAATAATATTTTATTTGCTTTGCCTAATAAGGTAAACTTGAAATTAATAATTTTCTAGTTAAAAACTAATTTCTCAATTAAAAACTTTTAAAGTTAAGATTTTCAAAAAATTGAATATAAATCAAGTTAAGTATCTTCAATCATAATTATTCCATTTAATTCAAAATTTAAAAACTTTAAATGCTTTGTTAATTTATATATTTGCTTTTTATCTAACAGTTTCATATCTACTATCAGATAAAAAGTTTGATTTTTATTAATTTTCTTTAAATTTTTTAAATTAGTCTGAAAAAACTTAATAGTTTTTTCTTCTTCATTATTAATTAAAGAACTAAAAGTGTTTACTCTACTTTCTAGTTCATCAGTTAAATAAATAAATACAATACTATTTTTAGAATTAAGACTAAAAAATGTTTCCAAGAATTTTATTTTATCTGAGGATGATATCAAATCATTTACATTCAAGTTCTCGATCAAGGGGATATTTAAAAGTTTTATTATTTCTTCAGTATCAAAAACTTTTCCTGATTTTTTTTCTCTATAAAAAGAAAATATTGAACTGATAAAGAAAGCAGTTAATAAACCTAAAAATGGAAATTTTATCCTAGATGGGCCTACGGGAAAAGTTTTTAAAGTTGGTTCTGTTATTAATTCCCAAGGGTCTTCTGCTCTCGCTTCCTCTAATTCAACTATTCTTAATTTATCTTCCAAATCGACTAATGTAGATTCATCTCTAGCTGCTTCTCTAATTAGTTCTTTATAATTGAGTATTACTCCTTTAGGCCTAATAGTTGATTCCAATAAGGTTTCAGCTTCTAATTTTTCTGATAATAGAAATTTAGTTACTCTATCTTTTAGATAATCAAGTGTAAGCTTTCTTTGCTCTAATAAATTGATTATGTTTATATCATCCTCAGTATATTTGGATCGTTCAGTAATAAGTTCTCGTTCAATATTTTTCAGTATTGCATAATCTTCTTTTAAGAGTGATCCATCAACACCGCCAATAAATTGGAGAGTCGAAGAATCTTCCGTTTTACTTATGTTTTTCAACCTTATATCAATCTCTTTTATCTTTTTTGCACTTTGAATTCTTATCTTTTCAATATCAATATTTCTATTTACAAAAATATCTTGCTTTCCTTCATTTTCAGCAGAATTTATTTGTGGATAATCAAGAACATTCTCAATTGCGTAATCCTGCATTTTCTTCAATGAAGAAGTACTTTTATCTTTAAAAAAAACAATTTGATCTTGCAAATAATTTTTGGTTAATTTTTGCAGTCTACGCTTTTTTTTACCAGAATAATCTTGATAAGCAAAGCTGATTTTTTTTAATGCTGGAAGAATTAATTCTTTATCAGTATCTCTATAAGAAATATTTAAGACTGAAGTACCTTTTTTGAGAGTAATATCTAAATTACTTTTCCATGCGGAATATTTTCCTATATATTCTTTATCTTTTTTTATTTTTCTAGCAACAACAAAATCGAAAATTGGGATCAATACAGAGGGACTTTCTAAAATAGCGACCTCAGTCTTCAAATCATTATCTGGTTTAAGATCTAAAATTTTTTCCACTTTAGGATCTAAGCCTGAAAAAAATTCATTATTATTTAATACGATTTGAAATTGCCCTTCCCAAATCCGCTTGAGTGTTAATGAATAAAAAGAACATAATAAGAAAAAAATAATCGAACTAGTACTAATAAATAATTTATTTCTTCCCAAAAATTTAAAAAAAATTCTTAGATCAAATTCTTCATTTGAATTAAGAGGGTTTTGAGATTCACTTTTAAGATTGTTGTTCATTAGATTATTCACCTAATACTTTAAATATTGAATATGTTGAAAAGATACCCATAAAAGGGCTTGTAAATTCATTTATGATTTCTGTTGATATTGACAAAGGACTAGAACCAACAATTATTAAGTCATTTCGTTTTAAATAAGGATTTCGAGAAGATCCTCTCAAGGCTGACTTATCAAAACGAAATTTTCTTTTTTCTAGTGTACCGTTATTTTGAATCCTCAAGAAAGAAATTTTACCTTTTAATGCTTTTGCTCCTCCAGCCAAACTAATTGCATCATTTAATGCAAGCGTCTTAGAGGCTATTATTTTACCTGGATAATTAACTCGACCAGATACAAAAACTTCAACAAATTTTGGATTAAGTCTGGAAAGAATTGATTTTTGCAAAATAAAATTATTTGATTTATCTCCTTTCTTGACTTTTATTATGTCTTCATCATAAATTCTTATATTTTGAGAAATATCACCCTTTAAAATTACTTTTTCAAAATTAAGATTTGCAGTTATTTTTCCTCCCCCTTGCGAGATTTTATTTTTTCTAATAATTTGTACTTGAGAAAGATCTGTAAATTCAGTTATTCCTCCACTACTTCTTATAGCGTCAAATACTGTGGGATAAAAATTTTCAATTTCACTTCTATTTTGTGCAGATATATTGCTAGGAATATTTTTTTCTTTTGAATTTAAAGAATTTAGAGAAAAAGAACCTTCTAATATTTGCATACCAGGATTTTCGACTTCTCCCTCTACAAAAACCCTTATTGGACGATAACGTAAAATTTCAACTTCTAGTTCTGGGAATTTTACAAACTTTTTATAAGCCTCATTCAAAACCTGAGTAAGTTCATTGATGGAAAGATCTCTGACAAATATTCTGTTCAACTTTGGTAGTAAAATTGTCCCTTCCCCATCAACTCTAGCTACTGTAGTAAGCTCAGGGTAAAACCTTGAAACTATGATATTTAGTTCGTCACCTGGACCAATTATGTAATCAGTTTTAGGTCTCTTCTGCAAATAATCAGGAGATATTGGTATATTAGAAGACTCCCTTTCATTATCTATTGAAGCTGAATTAACAGGAACAATACCTGAAAAAATCAAAAAAATTGACAAAATTGTATGGACTCTATTTTTCAAATTTTTTTGATATATATGTTTATTCTAACTTACCAAGCAGGATTAACTTAATATTAATTTATCATTTTAGATCTCTAAACTCTTAAGTTGTGAAATTAAAAATGTTACCTAGATACGCCTCCAAACAGCTAATAATTTTCCTTGAAAAACGACTTCATCTAGATTCAACTCAATTGGTTCATAAGCTGGATTTGCTGCTTCAAGAAATATTTTTCCTCCTCTTTTAACAAAATACTTTAGAGTTGTCCCTAATCCTGGAACCAATGCACTAACAATAGTTCCGTTTCTAAGAGAGTATGAATCTGTAATTGGCTCCATCAAAACCATATCTCCATCTGCAATACATGCTTCTATCATAGAATCTCCATTAACTGTCAGAGCAAAAACATTTTTCTTTTTTAAAACATCAGAGATATCTAAATTCTCTTGAACATCAGAATAAGTTTCAATTAAACCTCCAGCTGCGACTGAACCCATAATTGGTACACCTTCTATGATTTCATCAACTATTTGCATTGTTCTTGCTTTACCTTCTTGCCAAGAGATGTAGCCCTTTTCTTGCAAATGTTTTAAGCGACTTTGAATTGGAGCAGGAGATTTTAATCCCATAGCTTGCATCATTTGTCTAATGGATGGGCTATGTTGAAAGTTTTTCATATAATCTTTTATCCATGCATAGAGCTCATTTTGAGCTTGGGTAAGATCGCCTCCTGAAGAAGTTTCCATAAAACATATGTACTCTAATACATTTGTACCCTTTTATTAATTAGTTCGCAAGTATTCCTATTGAAGGAGGCATGATAAAAGAGCTTGTTGAGCATGCAATCTATTTTCCGCTTGATCAAAAATTCTACTTTTGTGACTTTCAAATATTTCATCAGTTATCTCTTTTGATCTATACGCAGGAAGGCAATGAAGAATAATTGAATCTTTATCAGCCTTACTAACTAAATCATTGTCAATAGTAAACCCATTAAAAACTTTTTCTTTCTCATCTTTTTGATTTTCTTCACCCATAGATGACCAAACATCTGTATAAAGAACATTTGCTCCTAAAACAGCAGTATTAGGATCATTAGTGATTTTTAACAAATTCTTATTTTCATATATTTCATATGCTTTATTGATCAACAATGAGTTAGGTTCATAACCTTTAGGACATGCAATCCTAACTTCTACTCCTAATAAAGCGCCACATAAAATAAGAGAATTTGCGACATTATTACCGTCTCCAATAAATGTCAAAACTAAATCTTTAAAATCAAGAAATTCCTCTTTGATTGTCATAAAGTCAGCCAAAGCCTGGCATGGATGTTCTAAATCAGTAAGAGCGTTAATAACTGGCTTAGAGGACCATTTTGCATACTCTTCCAAATCACTTTGTTTAAATGTTCTTATAGCAAGAACATCGCAGTATCTACTTAGCACTCTTGCTGTATCTCTAATTGGCTCTCCCCTCCCGATTTGTGAAGTAGTAGGATTTAGATCAACTGTGGTCCCGCCAAGTCTTGACATTGCCACCTGAAAACTAACTCTGGTACGAGTAGATGACTTATCAAAAATTAACCCTAAAACTTTTTCTTTGAGTTTTATATTTAGATCTTTATTTTTAAAATTTTTTGCTACCTCTAAAATATGAAGAAATTCTTCACATGAGGTATCCAAGCTTGTTAAAAAATCTTTACTTGCAAGCTTAGTCGGTTTTAACATCTAACTTTATATAAAAACCTAAATTCTACTATGCAGGCATTTTACTCTCTGCTAAGAGAGTTTTAAGATCCTCACCCTCTATAACTTCTTCTTGAAGTATTTTTTGAGAAATCGATTCAAGAAGGGGTAAATTATTTCTCAAAATATTAAGTGCTGTTTCGTGTGCATCATCAACTAAATCTCTAACCTCTTTATCTATTGCTTGAGCGGTAGCATCACTAACAGATCTTCTTGGATTGTTTCCATTGCCTAAAAACTGACCACCACCTTGTTTGTCATAAGCGAGGGGACCAAGAATATCACTCATCCCGAATGTACCTACCATTTGTTCTGCTATATCAGTTGCCCTTTGTAAATCATTTGAGGCTCCGGTAGTAATCTTTCCAAAAACGACCTCTTCTGCTGATCTTCCTCCAAGAAGTGTAGCTATTTGTCCTTTTAATTCCTCTTTTGAATTCAAAAATCTTTCTTCTGTTGGCAATTGAAGAGTATAACCAAGTGCGCTCATACCTCTGGGTACTATAGAAATCTTGGCGACTTTAGAACCTCCTGGCATAAGATGACCAACAATTGCATGACCGACTTCGTGATAAGCAACAACTTTCTTTTCATCATCTTGCAAAACACGGCTCTTCTTTTCCAAACCTGCAACAACTCTCTCAATTGCCTCGCTTAAATCTTGTTGTTCTACACTTTTTCTTTTAGCTCTTGCTGCTAATAGAGCCGCTTCGTTTACCATATTTGCTAAGTCAGCTCCTGCAAATCCACTAGTAGCTTGAGCAATAGAATCTAAGTCAATAGAGTCTGCAAGTTTAATTTTTTTTGTATAAATCTCTAATATAGTCTTTCTTCCAGACAAATCTGGTCTGTCTACTAAAACCTGCCTATCAAATCTTCCTGGCCTTAGAAGTGCCGCATCGAGAACTTCGGGCTGGTTCGTAGCAGCAAGCACTATAACTGGCTTATCAGTTGAAGCAAATCCATCCATTTCGGTAAGAAGTTGATTTAAAGTTTGTTCTCTCTCATCATTGCCTCCAACAACTCCCATTGAGCCTGAGCGACTTTTGCCAATAGCGTCTAATTCATCAATAAAAATAATGCAAGGGGCTTTTTTCTTAGCTTGTTCAAATAAATCCCTAACTCTGGCTGCACCTGCACCTACAAAAAGTTCAACAAATTCAGAACCTGAAATAATGAAGAAAGGAACTTCTGCTTCACCAGCAACAGCTTTTGATAGAAGAGTTTTCCCTGTTCCTGGAGGTCCTACAAGAAGTACACCTTTAGGTATTCGTGCGCCTATATCTGTATATCTTTCAGGTCTTTTTAAAAAATCAACAATTTCTGTTAATTCATCTTTAGCTTCATCAACACCTGCTACATCAGCAAATGTTACTTTTGATTCATCATCGGGGACATAAACTTTAGCTTTACTTTTAGTAAAACTTAGAGCTCCTTGAGCTCCACCTCCTCCCATACTTCTTCTAGCAAAAAATTGTAAAACAAGAATAAAAATTAAAGGAGGAACAACCCAGCTCAAAATGGTTGAGAAGAAATTAGGCTTTTTAGGGGGAGCAGCTGCGAATTCTACCCCTTTACTCTCTAACCTTTGTGGAAGGTCCATATCGAAAATTGGGGTTGTAGCTAAAACAGACGGAGCTCCATCTTCAGCTCCGTTCAACTCATATCTGATTTGTTCTTGAGTGATATATGCACGCTTAACTTCTCCATCATTAACCTGATCAATAAATAATGAGTAGGGAACCCTGGGGATTTGCATATTTTGATTAGGGAAGAGGCTACTAAATAGAAGTAATGCTCCAACTCCTATCAAAATAATATTTATTATTCCAAATCTTCTATTAGGTTGATTATCGTCTTGTCTTATTGGCATAGTTGGAATCAAATTTGAACTTATTATAAACTAAACGAACAGTTTCCGTATCTGTATTGTTTTTTTTGGGTAAGAACCGAACGGTACTTTAACCCATAGAAAATATTATGAAAATCAATTTTCAAATGAACTTTTAACGCATATATCATTCCCAATCAAACTTAACTGAGAATCACTTAATTTAATAATTTCGTGCATTTCTTTAAATTCAAAATCACCCAAAGGATTCATATTATTTTCTCCACCTAAAATTTTTGGAGCAATAAAAATAATAATTTCCTGAATACATTTAGATCGAATAGCGGCAGTAGCCAATCCAGGGCCACATTCCCAAAGAACTTTATTACATCCTCTTTTAGCAAGTATTTTTGAAATCAACTCTGGATTATCTGATGACACCTTTTCAACATCCACACATTTTGGAATCCTTGAGAGGTAGCTTTCATTTGCTGTAGAAGAATCATAAATAACTAAAGTTTTTGCCTCACTACAATCCCAAAGATTAGATTTTGAAGGGAGATCTAAACTTTTTGTGAAAACAACTCGCAAAGGCTCAGGATTTTTTTTTCCTCTAGTAGTCAAAAGTGGGTTGTCTCTTCTTAATGTGTTTCCCCCAATGATTATTGCATCAAATTCTGCTCTAAAAGAATGAACCAAAGACCTTGATTCATCATTAGTAATCCATTTACTTTTTCCATTTTTTAAAGCTATTCTTCCATCTATACTCATTGCCCATTTCAAAACACCAAATGCCTTTTTAGTAATATTCCTATGAATGAAAGCCTTATTTAGATCTAAGGATTCTTTTTTGCATAATCCCAAATGAACTTTTATTCCAGCTTCTTTTAGAAGCTTAATACCTTTACCAGAAACTCTTTTATCAGGATCTTCAATAGATATATACACCTTTTTAATCCCAGAGGATATCACCTTATCTACGCATGGAGGTGTTTTACCTTGATGGCAACAAGGTTCAAGATTCACATACATTGTTCCACCGTTAGCATCCTTTTTTAAGTTATTAAAAGCCATTGCCTCTGCATGAGGCATTCCGGCCTTGAAATGAAACCCTTCTGCAATGAGGTGTCCATTTTTATCAAGTATCACTGCTCCCACCTTAGGGTTAGGACTCGTTGTATTTTTTCCTAAAGAAGCCAAAAAAATTGCTCTTTTCATCCATTGTGTATTGCTTACATTTTTTTTAGACATCTCCAAAAATCAAATTCAGTTTATTGATCTCCACTCTTTGACAACGAAAGGAGGCACAGGCAACTCAGAGAAAACCCCTGACAAAGATAATCTTAATGGTCTATTTTTATCTAAATTTTGTATCAATTCATCAAGATCAAATTCTGCAGCAGCTTGTCTTCCATCATTTGCTAATTCCACATTAAGTAATGTTTTATCATCTAAAAACCACTGTTTTCTTCCTGATTCAACCCTCAAGTCAGTGGGATGATCAATTCTAAGATTTCCTGGATATCCTATTACTCTCAAGATTAATTTATCTTCAAAAAGAGGTGATTTGTAAGCTACTAATTGCCAAGTTTCAAAGTCCAAGTCCCTTAAAAACTCACTAGTAGCATTTATTAATTCCCCATTTATTTCTGTTTCTGCAACTTCTGCGGATACTTTTAATGGGTTAAAAATAAAAGATAACAGTAAAAATAAAGGTAATATCCCTTCTAAAAAAATTTTTTTATTTGATTTTGTAATTTTCTTCATTTTCAGAATCCATCAGAGCATCTAGAGTTACAGCTGTTCTTACAATAGCTTGATATCTTTTGATTATTTTACGATTTTTTTCTATAACTCGAGATAAATTCAAAGTGTCTTTTTCAGAATAGCTAGATGTTAAATCGCTAGAATCTTCCTCAATAAACTCAAATTCACTATCTTTATTAATTAGAGTTAACAATAAATCATGTAATCTCTTTCTCCTTTCAGACAATTAATTCACTATGGTAACTCGAGTAATAATAAGATAATTTAATAAAACATTCAAACAATTTAGTTCTATTTCATTAAATATTGATGACTGAAGTTAATAGAAAAATTCATGTAATTGGGATTAATTCTTTTAAATTTGAGGATCTATCTTTCAATTCACAAAATCTATTTTTAGAAACAGCAAATATTGCAGTTCCAAATTCATATTTTGAAGAAATTAAATCATGGAGCAAAAATAGTTTATTAAAAAAGAAATTATTTTTTTCGAGCAACAGTAATCAAGAACTTGTTAAATGGCTTAGATCTCAAAAAACTGATGTTATTTTAATTTCTAGAGGAGATCCACTTTGGTTTGGAATTGGGAGAATATTACTAGAAAATTTTTCAAAAGATGAATTAAATTTCTATCCTTCAAATACTTGCATTCAATTAGCATTTAGTAAGTTAAAGATTCCGTGGCAAGATACTGTTAATGTAAGTATTCACGGCAGAGATCCTACCAAGTTAGTTGAGGCTCTTAAAGCAAGGCCTTCAAGTTTGGCTATTATTACAGATTCAAATAAATGGAGTTTAGAAATAATCAAAGAAAACTTATCAGAATTAAATCTGATTAACTTCTATGATTTTTGGCTCTGTGAAGAAATAGGCTTTGACAAAGAAAATATAAGAAAATTAAATCTTAAAGAATCATTACCCTCTGATATATCAAGTTTGAACGTTGTGGTTCTTACAAAAACAAAGAAAAATTACTCAAATGATAATCTCCCTCTTTTCGGAATCAGTGACCATATTTTTAAGACTTTTGATGATAGACCAAACTTATTAACTAAAAGGGAGGTTCGTGTTCAAATCTTAGCTGATCTAGAGCTCCCAATAAATGGCGTAATTTGGGATATAGGAGCTGGTTGTGGGTCAATTGGGTTAGAGGCATTAAAATTAAGGCCTAACTTAGATTTGTTTTGTATCGATAAAAGGTTTGGCTCAAAAGCATTAATACTAGAGAACTCAGAAAGGCTTGGCGTTAAACCAAAACTTATTTTTGAAGAAGACATAAATAATATCTTGAATACAAAAAATTTAAGTCCTTTTGAAAAACCTAATAGAGTAGTAATTGGAGGCTGTGATATAAAGACTAAACTTCAAATTATCAATTCCATGGATCAGTGGATGAATATTGGAGATATTATAGTTATCCCAATAATTGACTTTCAAAATATTAAAGAATTGAAAGAGGAATTAGAAGATAAAAATTTCAAAACAAATTTAAATTTAATTCAGACCTACAAAAGCTTAAGTATTGCCGAAGGAATGAGATTAGAACCAAATAATCCTGTTTTTCTATTAAAAGGGAAAAAATAAATTCAAATAATTGTTATTTGTTGGGTTTAGCAACATGTGGCAACCCCCAACCTAGTTTATTTCTTAAAATTTGGAAAAATTCATGATCTTCAAGTCGAATAAACTTTACTGAATGTTTACTTTTTCTTATTAAAACTCTATCTTCAGGCCAAACATAACAACCAGCATTACCATCAACAACCATTACCAACCTTTCAGGAGTAGCAGGGAAAACAGTTACTGGCTCTGAATCATTAAAGACTAGTGCCCTTGAGGCCAACGAATGTGGTGCAATTGGAGTTAATTGTACTACTGGACAATCAGGTGTAATAACAGGTCCTCCAGCACTCAGAGAATAAGCAGTAGAACCAGTTGGAGTAGATAAAATTACTCCATCAGCTGAAATATCTACAGGAGCATGACGCCCTATAGAAATCTCAAAGTGACACATACTTGTTAGAGGTTCTCTATGAAGAGCCATCTCATTAAGGCAAAGAGACTCCCATCTCCTCTGATCATTCCTCATTACGCTAATAATAAAGCAAGTTCTTTCTTCAATATCCCAATTTCCAGCAATTATTTTATCTATAGCCTCATCTAGGTTAGATAAGTAAGCTTCCGCAAGAAAACCTAAATGACCAGTATTTATTGTAAGAATTGGAATTTTAGCAGGTGCCGTTTGCCTTGCCGCAGAAAGTACAGTTCCATCTCCTCCAAGAACAATTGCAAATTCCATTGATGAATCAAACCCCTCAGGGACACAATTCGTATATCCCAAAGGACGAACATGTTGATCAGGATTTGCGAAACCAACCATCCCTCCAGAGCTACTAACTCTTACAACTTCAAAATTAGATTTTTCTAATTTTTTTTGAACAGAAGTTGCAGTTTGAACAGCTAGTTCCTTTCCATCATTAACGATTAGTCCTACTTTACGTACCAATCAAAAAATTAAAAACTAGGACTATCTTAAACTAATTTGTTGGACAAACCTAATTTAAAATTAAATACTATTAGAACTGTTCTAAGAATCTAATATCATTTGTATAAAATTTTCTGATGTCATCAATCTGATGTCTCACCATACAAAATCTCTCAACTCCTAATCCTGCTGCAAAACCAGTCCATTTCTCAGAATCTATTCCTAATTTTTCTAAGACCTTTGGATCAACCATTCCGCAACCCATTACTTCTAACCATTTACCTTTCCACTGGACGTCTACTTCTGCTGAAGGTTCAGTAAATGGGAAATAACTAGCTCTAAATCTTACAGGAATATCTCCAAAAAAGGCCTTTAAAAATGTAAGAACTGTTCCTCTTAAATGACTAAAATTAATATCTTGATCAATACATAAAACCTCAACCTGATTAAATACAGGGGAATGAGTAGCATCTACTGCATCTCTCCTATATACTCTCCCGGGAGCAATAATTCTTACTGGAGGAGGATTCTTCTCTAAGTACCTTATCTGAACAGGAGAAGTATGGGTCCTTAAAAGTCGATTTTCATCTAAGTAGAAAGTATCCTGCATATCTCTTGCAGGATGATTTTTGGGTATATTGAGAGACTCAAAATTATAAAAATCAGTTTCTATTTCAGGGCCACTTTCAACTGAGTATCCTAAACCACAAAAAATATCTATTATTTCGTCTTGAGTTGAAATTAAAGGATGTTTATTCCCAGGGGGTGTTCCAATTGAAGGAATAGTTACATCAATTTTTTCTTTTTTAATCTTTTTATCTAAGGCTTCGCTGTTTAGTTTATTTTTTCTTTCAGTTATTAGTTCTTGCAAATTTATCTTTATTAAATTTGCCTTCTGGCCAATAATTGGTCTATCAGTAGCAGATAATTGACCCATTGTTTTCAAAATAATTGATAAATCACCTTTTTTCCCTAGCAAGGAAACTCTCAATTGATCCAGTTCTTCATGAGTATTAGAATTATCTATATTATTTTGTGCTGTTAGAGAAAGATTATTTAGTTTTTCCTCAATTTGACTTAATGATTCAATTTGACTCACTGATATAGTAAAAATAAGTATTGCTTTATCTTACTTAAATATCGTCCATAAATAAAATGTCTTGATTAATGAAACCATTAAATATATTAATTAGCAATGATGATGGTGTTTTCGCAGCAGGGATAAGAGCTTTAGCAAAATCAGCCAAAAAAAGAGGGCATAAGGTAAAAGTAGTATGTCCTGACCAAGAAAGATCAGCTACTGGGCATGGTCTTACTTTACAATCCCCATTAAGAGTGGAAAAAGCTGACGAATTATTTGGAGAGGGTATTGAAGCTTGGGGATGTTCCGGAACACCTGCTGATTGTGTCAAATTAGCACTATCTGAACTCTTGGATCATAAACCTGATCTGGTACTATCCGGAATAAATCACGGACCCAATTTAGGGACAGATATTTTTTGTTCAGGTACAGTCGCTGCAGCTATGGAAGGAACTTTAGAAAATGTTCCTTCCATGGCAATAAGTGTTGCTAGTTTTAAATGGAAAAATTTTGAATTTGCAGGAGAAATTGCAATGAATATTGCCGAACAAGCAATTAACGATAGTTGGCCAGCTTCACTTTTATTAAATTTGAACATACCCCCCTGCGAAAAAAACAAGATAAAAGAATTATCCTGGACAAGATTATCGGTAAGAAAATATAAAAATCAATTTTCCAAAAGGGAAGACCCGAGGGGTGATGATTATTATTGGTTAGCAGGTGAAGTTGTCTTAGATCTTAAATCGAAAGGTTACGGTCCTAAGAATTGGCCTAGCGATGTATCTCAAATACAAGAAAATAAAATATCTCTTACACCTGTAGAACCAGATTTATTTTGGAGAGGTAATTTAGATGACTTACCTAAAATTAATAATTCATTTGTAAATCCTTCTTAAAAGCCATAAAGAAAAGCAAAGTCCAAAAAAATGAGCAGCGATAACTTGCGTGTTACTGAGAACTGATAATATTTCAAGGCCAGTAATTGGGATATCAGATGTCGCTGTTATCAATTGTCCAGTAGTTTGAGAGGATGCTTGTATAAATAAGGCTCCCATAAGAGCTTGATATCCAATTAATCCAAACAAAATTCCAAATAAATCAACTATTAGGCCTCGTTTTATCAATTTACCGGTTTGTCCTCTTGAGGGTCTTGCGTTGCTTGCGATTGCTCTTCCAGTTCTAACTATTAACCAACCTTGCCAAAGACTAAAAAGTAGTAAAATCAGAGATATTGTTGTAAGTGATAGACCAGGCGCTAAGCCAAGCTGTCCTTCGCTGTTATTTACAACATTTGAAAAAAGCAAAACAGCTGCAACAACGACACCTAAAATAGATTGAATCCAAAAGCGTATCCATCCAATGCGCCGCATTCCAAATGAAAGGGACTGAAAATCCATTTTGTCAGACATTCATTTGATTTAATAAACTTTAATCAATCCAAATTTGCCACTAAAATCATAAAATTGCACGTAATCTTTTGATCTCTTTAATATCGCCACCTGAAGTTAAGAGTCCTACCTCAATAGCTATTGGAAGTTTTGATGGCCTGCATGCTGGCCACAGACAATTAATAAAAAGTGTAGTTGAAGAAAATCAATATACCCCAACAATTGCAAGCTTCTGGCCTCATCCCCGAGAAGTTCTTTACAAAGAAACGCGTCTTAGACTTGATCTCCCTAATGAAAAACTATCTATTCTTGAAGATCTGGGTATTGAACAATTAGTTCTGATTCCTTTTGATATGGCACTATCCAAATTAAGTGCGGAAAGGTTCGTAAGAGATATTTTGATAAATCAATTACAAGCAAAAAACATTTCTGTAGGTGCTAATTTTAAATTTGGTTTCAGAAGAAGTGGAGATATAAATACAATAAAAAATATCATTAAGGATACCGATATTAAGCTAAAAATTATTCCAATTTTAGAAGACAAGGAAGGTAGAATAAGCAGCAGCAGAATAAGAGATCTATTAGAGAAAAGTGATCTGAAAAATGCTTTCAAAATTCTTAATAGGCCCTATAGTTTTAATGGAAAAGTTGTTAAAGGTAAAGGAATTGGAAAAAGTATAGGATGGCCTACCGCAAATCTTGAAATAGATGGCAGAAAATTTTTACCTGGAGAAGGAGTTTACGCATCTTGGACAACCATAGAAAATTCCAACAAAAAAATTGAATCTGTTATGAATCTTGGCTCTCAACCAACAATAAATCCTTTATTGCCTTCCGCAGTTGAAGTTCATTTAATAAATAAAGATATCGATCTATATGGTTTAAACCTATCTGTTGAACCAGTTGAAAAACTTAGATCTCAAATCAAGTTCAAAAATATAGATCAACTTTCTAATCAAATTAAAAAAGATAGAGATAATGCTCTGAAAATTTTTAAAAACTACAAAAAATAAATTACAAATGCTGAATTCCAATCCTAATGACGCTGAAGATTTAAGAATTTATCAAATTATTGACGCTAATCTTGATAGAGCCAGAGAAGGATTAAGAGTATTAGAGGATTGGGCTAGATTTGGCCTAGGCAAAGAAAAATATGTTGAAAAGATTAAAAATTTTAGACAAATTTTAGGAAAAAATCATTTAGAAGTTTATAAGCAATCTAGAAATCACATTGAGGACAAATGTAAAGGATTGAGTCATCAAGAGCAATTCAACAGAAACACTTCTGAGCAAATTATAAGTTCTAATTCAGCCAGAGTTCAAGAAGCATTACGAGTTATAGAAGAATTCTCAAGGCTGCAGAATCATGAGCTTTCAAAAATCGCTTCTGAAATTAGATATGAAATTTATACTATTGAAATTGATTTATTAAGTTATAGCAAGTTTAAGAAGTCGGAGGAAATATTAAAAGAAAATGACTTATATGTAATAACAGATCAAAAAGACAATTTATTAGAAATAATAGAAGAGATTTTAATTGCTGGAGTAAGAATTATTCAACATAGATTTAAAACGGGAACTGATCAAGATCATCTTCAAGAAGCAATTCAGATTAAAAATCTATGTAAAAGATATAATTCTTTGTTTATCGTTAACGATAGGATTGATATAGCTCTGGCATCTAACGCTGATGGGATTCATCTTGGTCAAGACGATTTAGATTTAAAAACCGCAAGAAAACTATTAGGATATTCAAAAATTGTCGGTATAAGTGCAAATAATGCAGTTGATATTTCAAATGCTCTTAAGGAGGGTTGTGATTACTTAGGAATAGGGCCAGTATTTGAAACTAAAACAAAAAAGAATAAAATACCTTTAGGTATTGAAAATATCAAAACATTGACAAAGGATTTAGATATTCCTTGGTTTGCTATTGGAGGAATCAATTCAAATAATATTTCATATTTAAAAAGAAATGGGTTTAAAAAAGTTGCATTAGTTTCGCAATTAATGAATTCTGAAGATCCTAAAGAAGACGCTATGATGATTCTAAAAAAGTTGTCTCATGAAAATTAGGGTAAATGGAGAAGAAAAAAAAATAGAACTCGATCAAGAAAATGCTCTACTATCTACTGCTCTTCAGAATATGGGATATAAACCAAACACAATTGTAGTGGAGTTAAATAATTTAATAATAAATTCAATGAAATGGCAAAAAGTGAAGCTTAAAGATGGTGATAATTTAGAAATTGTTTCAATAGTTGGTGGCGGATAAAAGAAAAATATTTAATGTATTAAAAATCTTCATAATTTTTTAAGTTTAGGCTTGAAACAATAACCAAATTTCTCCTGTTTTCGTTTTATATTCTTAATACTTAAATTTAACAATGAAAGAAAAAATTGATAGCAACTCAAGGTCTCTAAAATGGGAACAAAATGGGGAGTTAGCACAAAAAGATCTCTCCGAGCTGATTGAAAGATTAAAAAATGTTGAAAGTGAACATACTTCATCAGAACTTTCTAGATTAGGTACAAAATCAGACATAAAAGATTAAATTTGTTACTTAGATCTTGTTTTTATAAAAATTTGTACCAAATTAAAAATACTGAATATAAAAATAAATGCCGAAAAGATTTCCAGAATGGGTAAATACAGAAGTCGTGATAAAAGCAATCAAAATGAGAGATGAAGGAATGCTATCAAAACAACTAAATTTATGGATAGAAAACCTTTTAGAAATAGAAAAAAAGTGATTATTTAGGAAATACTTTTAATAATTCTGAGAGCCGCCATTGCTGCTCCGTAACCATTATCTATATTCATAACTGCAATACCTGGAGAACAGCTTGACAACATACTATTTAAAGCAGTTTCTCCATCCTTGCTAACTCCGTATCCTACTGACACAGGTACTGCAATTATCGGTTGAGCCAGCAATCCGCCCACAACTGTTGCCAAAGCACCTTCCATTCCAGCACAAACTATTAAAACATCATATTTATTAATTTCTTCTATCTGACTCATCAATCGATGAAGTCCCGCTACGCCAACATCTATAAAAGATTGACAATTCACTCCATAAATTTCGAGCGCTAATTGTGCTTCAAGTGTTACGGCCAAATCGCTTGAGCCGCCTGAAATTATGGCGACTTTTTTGTGCGTAATTATTTTATTAAAATTTTTCCCAATTGTTAGGCAATTTGCTTCTTCATAGAATCGTGCATCATCATACAAATCCAAAAGATAATTAGCCTTTTCACTATTAATCCTAGTAATGAAAACAACCTCATTTTTACTTAATACATTTCCACATAATCTTTCTAATTGGTCGATACTCTTATCTTGCCCCCAAATAGCCTCAATGAGTCCAAGCCTATCTCTTCTTTGAAAATCAAACTTGATATCAAAATTCATTTTTGTTTGTCTAATTCTCCCTCATAAATCAATTCAAAAGGATTAACGCCTACATTTAGAGCAGCTTTAACATTATCTTCAAATTTTTGTTGAACTACATTTACTTCTGACATTGGTATACTTTTCCATAATTTCTTGCTTTTCCAATTTACCAATATTAAAGCTTCTTCTTTTTCTTTATCCCAAAATAATTGTCTCCCCAAAAAACCATCTTGAGAAGATAACCATGGCTCCCATATTTCTTTTTCCGCATTTAGCCAAGCTGCTTTTACATCAGCAGGTACTTTAAGTCTTAATTCCTCTATGACCATTTCACTTTGAAAATTATCCATAGTAAGAGCTTTTAAATTGGGAATATCAGATTGAAAAATTAAAATTACTAAGCAAATTAATAATAAACAAATTCTTTGAATTTTTTTTTTTAAATTTAAATTAAATCTCATTTTTTCTCAAGAAGAACTACTGAATGGCAACTTATACCCTCTTCTCTCCCTTCTGGACCCAATTTTTCATTCGTAGTTGCTTTAATCCCAATTAAATTTTCATCAATATTTAAAATTTCAGAAATATTTTTTTTCATTAGTTTTATATATGGCATGATTTTTGGCCTTTCCGCAACGAGAACACTATCAACATTATTTATTTCCCAACCATCTTGTCTTATCAGATCAATTACTTTTGATAACAAAAACAAGCTATCAGCATTTTTCCATTTTTCATCAGACGGGGGGAAATACTTTCCTATGTCGCCTAGCGAAAGTGCTCCCAACAATGCATCCATTATTGAGTGACTTAAAACATCAGCATCACTATGCCCATCCAATCCTAAACTTTCAGGATGATGCAATTTTACACCTCCAATAATTAAATCTCTATCCTCTACTAGTCTGTGAATATCGTATCCATTACCTATTCTAAATTTCATGAATTGATTATTTTCTTTTATTATTCTCTTACTTTGTGGGGATTTTTTGAAGTTTTCATTTGAAATTAAGTCACTTCTTCTCTCCAATGTTCTTTCAAAACTTTTTATTCTTCTCCACGATTTAATCTCTTCATGATTACCGCTCACTAAAATATCTGGCACTTTCATATCTTTAAAAGTTAAAGGCCTTGTGTATTGAGGATATTCTAATAAAGAGGAATTATGACTCTCATCGACTAAGGAGTCTGGATCGCCAAGAGTACCTGGTAATAACCTAGTCAAACCATTAATTATTGATATAGCAGGTATTTCACCTCCAGAAAGGACATAATCGCCTATCGATATCTCTTCATCAGCTAAACATCTAATCCTTTCATCAAAACCTTCATATTGACCACAAATAATTATTATTTGATCCAAAGTGGACCATCTCGCAAGATCCTTTTGCTTTAAAATTTTACCCTGAGGGGTCATCAGCAAAGTTTTGCTTTTAGGTGATTTTCTAATTGATTCATAAGCCTTATAAATAGGTTCAGGTTTCAATACCATACCTGCTCCTCCTCCGTAAGGCTTATCGTCTACTTGTCTGTAAGAACCTTCTCCATATTCTCTTAAATCATGTAAAATTACATCGATCAAATTCTTATCTAGAGCTTTTGTTATGACCCCTAAATTATTTAGTAATTCAAAAGCTTTAGGGAACAACGTAATTACATCAAAATTAAAACCACTCATCTAGAAATCTTCCTCATAACCAAACTCAATTAACCTTGATTCTTTTTTTCTCCAATTTGGAACAACTTTCACAAAAAGTTCTAGATGAACTGGGCCATCAATTAATTTTGACATATTTGATCTTGCTGACTGACCAATCATTTTTAACATTGAACCTTTCTTTCCAATAAGAATGCCTTTTTGAGTTGATCTTTCAACAATAATACTAGCCAAAATAGCTGTAAAAACTTTGCCATTTTTTCTTTTCATTTCCTCTCTCTTTTCTATTTTTACTGCGACACTATGAGGTACCTCTTCTCTTGTATTTTTTAATACCTGTTCCCTTACTAAATCAGATAATAAGTTATCTAATGGTTGGTCACAAATCGTCTCTTCGCCATAAAGTTTTGGACCCTCTGGAAGAAAATTAAGTGCCATATCGACTAGTTCAGAACATCCCTCTCCTTGAGAAGCACTTACAATTTGAAAGTTTCTATTAATTCCAAAAAATCTTCTATATTGATCTAATCGTAAATTCCTAAATTCTTTATTAACCAAATCCCACTTATTTAATGCCACAATAAACTCAGTTTTATTTGCGATTAGAAAGTTCAAAATATATTCATCACCTCTACCAGGTTCTTCACTTGAATCAATTACAAAAATTACTATATCAACTCCATTAATTGCAGATTTTGCGTTTTTCACTAATATCTCTCCTAGTCGATGGTGAGGTTTATGAACACCTGGCGTATCAACAAAAATTATTTGGCCATTATCTGTAGTAAGTATTCCTTTTAATTTATTTCTGGTAGTTTGCGCTATTGGAGAAGTAATTGTTATTTTTTCTCCAATCAATTTATTTATTAAAGTAGATTTACCGACATTTGGCCTTCCTAGTAAAGTTACAAAACCAGATCTATAATTAGCCAAAGACTTTTAATGCATCAATAATAAAATTCTGATCAAAAATGGAAAAAAAAACCATAAATTTAAAAGAAGCTTCGTTCACGCAAGCAATAAACATATCTGCACAGTGGTGCAAAGAGTGGGGTGAAGATTTAGTCAGCGAAGAGGTTTTAGCAGATAGAATCGCAGAGCTAACTAAAACAAGAAATGGACTCAGAGGATTTTTTGCATACGCTTTATCAGATAAAGATTGTCATTTGTTAGATAAACTTCCTTATTCACTAATTTACAAACTGAATGAAAGTGGTGATGCTGTAACAGAAATAGTAGTAAAAAATTTAATAATGAGTTCCGCTCAAATTATTATTCATCGAAGAGATAATAATCATGAATATGAGATAAGATCAGAAAACATTTCAAATAGATGTAAGGCTATTTTAAGACTGCTAGAAACTAAGTCAGTTACAAAGTCTGTCAATCAAGTCCTTAGAGACTTAGATGATATGGGCAATAGTTTTGATGATTCAGTAAAGTATGACTCAGAGCAAAAGGAATTTATAAAAAAACAAATTCTTGATATCGCCCAATAAAAAAGCGTAGAAACAAATCTACGCTTTATGTTATTTATTTAGTTATGTGTTTAGTCTCTTCTTCCACCGCCTTGTAGTGCAATCATTAATCTCAATATAAAAACAAAAAGATTTATATAAGTTAGATACATACCTAAAGCTCCTGCAAGGTATTGATCATCATTGTATCTTCTTGGCATTGTATAGAAATCAACGAAAGACATTGCAACAAATAAGACAGTTCCAAATCCTGCAATTATCAATTCGATTCCTGAACCTCCAAAAAATCCTGGAGCAAAGAATCCTCCAAGTAATTGGACAAACATTGCTATAAGCAGTCCTATTAATCCAAGACCAACTACTCCACTTAGTGCTTGCCCAACACTATCACTCATTCTTTGGCCAGTATAAGAAGCAATAACGAAAGTTATACCAGTAGCTAAGGCAGCTGTTCCAACCGAACCAATACCAATTGTTCCTATTGCTAAAGCAACTATTCCACTTAATGTGAATCCAGTTAACAAACTAAATCCTGTCAACAATGGCAGGGCCTTCGCATTATTTGCATTATTTGCAGCACTTGTGGCTATAAAAAACAAAATCAATTCTGCAATTAATGCAACTATTGAAAGAGGCTGGAAAAGACCAGGATTTGTTGCTATTAGCGAGACCCCTGCTAAAACTCCTAAAGAAGTTAGAACCATACCTCCACCTACATAAGGTAAAGCTTTTTGAACAACATTTGGTCCAACAATTGAGCTAGTTTGTGCTTCACGAATAGCTTGATTGAAATTACTACTTGCTGGCATTTTCTTTATTAAATATGAACCCATTCTACTTGATTTTTAAAATTTCAGGGTACGGATCTCCAGAGTTATAAATTTATTGATAAGCCTCAATAATTTTCTGAACTAAAGGATGACGAACTACATCTTCAATAGTTAAATAACAAAATTTTATACCCTGAGTTTCAGAAAAAATTCTCGATGCTTCGATGAGGCCGCTTTCCTGATCTTTTTTTAAATCAATTTGTGTAATATCTCCATTAACAACCATTTTTGATCTCTCTCCTAATCTGGTCAAAAACATTCTCATTTGAGAGCAAGTAGTATTTTGTGCTTCATCTAGGATAACTATGGAGTTGTCTAAGGTTCTGCCTCTCATAAATGCCAAAGGAGCAACTTCAATAATTCCCTTATCAATTAACGAATTTGTTCTGTCAATCCCGAAAATACTATGTAAAGAATCAAAAAGGGGTCTTAAATATGGATCTACTTTTTGTTGCAAATCACCAGGTAGGAATCCCAAACTTTCACCAGCTTCTACAGCTGGTCTGGTTAAAACAATTTTTTCAATTTTTTTCTCGTTCAATAGTCTTGCCGCGCAAACAGTTGCTAAAAATGTCTTACCAGTTCCAGCTGGACCAATCGCAAAGGTAAGATCAAAATTTTCAATTGATTCAACATATTCTTTTTGCCTTATAGTTCTTGGTCTTAAGTATCTTCCTTCTTTGGAACGCGCAAGAATTTTTTTTCCTAGTTCAGCATGTGAAGATGACTCTCCCAAATTTAAAGAACTTAAAGCCGCTTTAAGATCTACCTCTGGGACTTCTAACCCTTGTTCCCAAATTGGTCTTGTTAGTTCTACTAATGCTGAGGCTCTCTCAATTTTAGATATAACACCGTTCATCTCAAGTTGTAAGCCTCTTATAGTTAAAGAAACTCCTGTAAGAGACTCAAATTTTTTTAAGAAAGAATTACCAGGTCCAGATAATGCTGTAGCGGCATCAGAGCTTGGCAAATCTATTTTGAAGTGACCAGTTTTGGAAACTTCCTTCATCTAGTTATTGAATAAGAATAAAAATTTATCAACTCACTAGCTTTCAGCTTCATTACCCTCGCTTTCAACTTTACTACTATCATTTTCTTTGTCTTTAGTTTTAGCCTTAGCTAATTTTTCCTTCTCTAACTTTGCTTTGCCAATCGTGATAGAGGGTCTTTCTTTTTTTTCTAATAACCCTCCCTTTTCTAATAAAGTTCTCACAACATCAGTTGGCTGAGCACCCTGAGTAAGTCTTGTTCTTAAAGCTTCTGTGTCAAGCCTGGTTTCCTTAGTTCTTGGATTATAAAAACCTAGTTCTTGCAGGGGTCTACCATCTCTTCTGGAAGTACTGTTGCATGCAACAATTCTGAAACTTGCCTCTTTTTTCTTTCCAAAGCGCTTAAGGCGCAATTTAATCATCTTAAATTAACGTATTTTTAATAATAATATCATTTAAAGGTAAAAATATAGAAACTATAAATCGGCAAAACCTTTTTTCTTTTTATTATTTTTTTGTTTTTTCATCGGTTTATTACCATTCATTCCTGGCATTCCACCCATTGCTGGCATTCCGCCCATTCCTGGCATTCCGCCCATTCCTGGCATACCGCCCATTCCTGGCATACCGCCCATTCCTGGCATTCCTCCGTTCGACATTTGTTTCATAAAGCCCCTCATTCTTTGAAAATCAGCTAATACTTTATCTACATCTTTTGCTTCATAACCGCTACCCTGAGCGATTCTTTGTCTTCTTGAAGGTTGAGCAGCAAGAACCTCAGGTTTTTGTTTTTCCTCAAGAGTCATTGATGAGATCATAGATTCTATTTTCTTAAGTTGATCCTCCCCATCTTTTATCATCCCATCATCGATTTTATTCATTCCAGGAATCAATTTAATCAATCCACCAAGTGATCCCATCCTTTTAATTAATCTCATTTGCTTAACAAAATCATTAAAGTCAAAAGTTGCTTCTTGAAGTTTCTTTTGCATCGCTTCTGCATCAGCAAGTTCAACTTCTTTTTGGGCTTTTTCAACAAGTGTCAATACATCACCCATGCCTAAAATTCTGCTAGCCATTCTCTCTGGATGGAATGGTTGCAGTGCCTCTATTTTTTCACCTACACCTATAAATTTGATTGGTTTACCACTTATTTTTCTTATTGATAAAGCAGCACCTCCTCTTGAGTCTCCATCTAACTTAGTTAATATCGCCCCTGAAATTCCTACTTTTTCATGAAATGACTTTGTTAAGTCCGCAGCTTCTTGCCCAATCATTGAATCAACAACGAGCAAAACTTCATCAGGGTTAGAAACTTCTTTTATTCGAACCATTTCACTCATCATGGAATCATCAATTTGCAATCTTCCTGCGGTATCAATAATTATCGAATTAAAATCATTTTCTCTAGCAAAATTCAATGCTTCCTTCGCTATTTCTTCTGGTTTGCTATTTTTTTCTTTAGCTGAAAAAACTTCCAATTCATATTGACTTCCCAATGTTTTAAGCTGCTCTACAGCTGCTGGTCGATAAATATCTGCAGCAACCAAAAGAACTTTTTTATCTTTTTCTTTTAAATAAAGTCCTAATTTTCCTGTTGCAGTTGTTTTACCCGCTCCCTGAAGTCCAGCCATCAGAATGACTGTAGGACTATTTTCATTTTCGTTTAATGGAGAATTTTCATTCCCCATAATTTTAATCAATTCTTTATTTACAACTTCTATAAATTTTTGACCTGGGTTTACACCCCTAACTACTTCTTCTCCTATAGCTTTATCTTTGACATCTGATATAAACTCTTTCACTACAGACAAACTAACATCTGCATCAAGGAGTGCTCTTTTAACCTCCTTCAATGCATCGTTAATATTATTTTCACTAATTTTTGCTTCGCCTCTTAAACCCTTTACTGCGTCTTCAAAGCGTGAAGAGAGTTCATCAAACATTATTAAAAAGTAATTTTAATTATTATAGATGATCTTGAAGTTTGTAATTACAAGCCGCTTACGAAATCAACCAATTTCCATGATTTATTTGAAAAACCTAAAATGTATTTAACTTTAAGTGGACTCAATGATGTTTCGTTAACAAATTCTCCCGAATTCTTTATAATTCTCTCTAGATAACTTAATTCAACTAAAACAACTATCCGAGATGAAGTTTGTGATTCCAAATCAATCCTGAGTATTTGAGAATTAATTTCTTTATAAATTCCCTTTTTAACATCGTTCTGTCTTTCTTCGATTGTTCGAGCAATCAAACCTTTACTAACAATTTTAGAAAGATTAATTTCACTCTTTCCAGCTAAGTAATTACTCTTACTTAGAAGCCATCCATTAATTAAATTCTTAATATCTTCCAAAGCAGGTGATGGAGTATTAAGTTCTTTAAATTCATAGGATCTAATGGAAGTAGATTTCTCAGGAATAGAATTCAATTTGCTTGAAGGATTTTTTTTAATTTCTTGAATAATATCTTTCTCAATAATCTTTTGATTTTTATCTATGACAATTAAAGGTTTTTCAGAAATAGCTTCGTCCTGAGTTGATTTTTTTAAGTTATTTCTTAAAAATCCAACCCCAATACCAAATACAAATAAGATCAAAAAAGCATAAATGTAAAGCAAATAAGGTGACCGATTAATAATCTCTTTATTCTCCAAGAATTCCCCAAAACTAAACTTTAATTCAGCAATTTTTTCGATTAAAAAATTATAAAACTCTAATGGTTTTTTCTTAAAGTATTGCTCATTGAATTCGTTTTCTTTAACCTCAACCTTTTCAAAATCTTGTTTTATACCACCAGGCCAAGGTAATCTCCTTTCATCAATATTGCCTAATTTATTATCAAAATCTTCAGTGGTTCTTGAAAAGGATTCCTTCTCAATCCTTTGGTTTTGAAGATTAGACCTAATTGCAATTTTATTTGATTTCTTTTCTAATTTTTCAATAAATTCTTGAATTTCCCTATCTTCAAACCAAGAATCTAAATCTACCTCTTTTGAGTCAATGTCTCTATAACCAACTAAAACATCATTCTCTAACCAATTTTTACAGAAAATACATATCGCTTCTAACTTATTTCCAGGATAATTATTAAGCCAATCTCGTAGATTTTCATCAGAACTACTTGAAAACCTTGCAGAGGCCTGGTCAATATCAGCTAAAAGCAAGTCTAAACAACCCACTAGAGGCATTGAATCAAGACCGGATAAATTTAGTTTCTTTAAAATTCTCCTCGCTTCAAATAATTTTTCTGGCTTTCTTCTAGAGAAACCAATAGCTGTTAAGGATAGAAAAGCTAAAAATCCTGCTTCTAATGATCCTCTTTTTTGCAACTCAAGAAACAAATCAATCTGTTCTTGCACTGTCAAAAATGGCTTAATTTGTTGAAAAAAAGCTTCAAACTCTTGCTGATTTAAATAATCTTTATATTCAGATTTATTACTACCTTCCAAACCTCCTCTTTTGATTATTAAATTTTCCAACATACTTAACCCTTTTTTATGGGACTCTTGATCATTTAGATCCCTACTAAGAAGATCTAGGATTCTGTAAGGAAGCAACGCAAGCAAGTCTTCTTCAAGTTCTTTTCTTATATCTCCAAGCTTTCCCATTCTTTGGAGAAGTTGTATACCTTCATTTAAAAAGTCTGCCGCGTTCGAATAGGATCTAAGCTGTTGTTCTTGAATTGCTGAATCTCTAGCTGTTAAAGCCGCCAATAATGTTAAATCAGATTCTCTACTACTTCCTAAAGCTGGAGTTTGTGGGGGCTGCAATGCTTTTCTGGTGATTTTAAAAGCTTCTTTTGGTGAACCCGATTCCCAAAGAAGTATTAATCCTGCAACTTCTCTATTTGAGGAAAAATCCAATCCAGAATTCCCATTTAATAACAAATTTTCGTACTCTCTTCTGCTTTCTGGATCTGTAAGCAGATCGGCAGTGAGGCGTAGCAACTCAGATCTTTGGGTTAAAACTTCATAAGTAAAACCTTCATCGGGTGTTTTATCTAACCGCAATTGAAACGCCCTTAATATTTCCTCAGAAGTTGCAGAGGGGCTTACGCCAATTAAACGAAAATGGTCTAAAGGAAGTTCCAAACAAATATCCTATTGAAAATTCTTAGATAAATCTTATCAAGTTAAAAATTTTTTTCACAAGGTCTTACAGAGTTATTAAAAAAAATCATGAAAATCGCCCTTCACAGCTTAGAATGTTAACAAATCAAAACTTCGTTAAGGTATTTTTCTTGGAAACACACGTAGAGAGAATTTCAAATCTTCAAGACAATAAAAAAGCCGAATTAGATCGAGAAACCGGATTATTTCTTTATGAAGACATGACGCTTGGTCGTAGATTTGAAGATAAGTGTGCAGAAATGTATTACAGGGGGAAAATGTTTGGTTTCGTTCATTTATATAACGGTCAAGAGGCTATAAGCACGGGAGTAATTGGCGCAATGAAAAAGAAACATGATTGGTTTTGTAGTACCTATCGCGATCATGTTCATGCACTAAGTGCGGGGGTTCCCTCATTTGAAGTAATGAGTGAACTTTTTGGTAAAGCCACTGGTTGTAGCAAAGGCCGAGGTGGATCTATGCACTTATTTTCAAAAGAGCATCACTTACTAGGAGGATATGCATTTATTGGAGAAGGAATTCCAGTTGCCTTAGGGGCCGCCTTTTCAAGTAAGTACAAAAAGGAAGTTACTGGTGAGAGTAATAGTGATGCAGTAACTGCAGCATTCTTTGGGGATGGGACTTGCAATAATGGGCAGTTTTTTGAATGTTTAAATATGGCCCAGTTATGGAAATTACCCATAATTTTTGTTGTTGAAAATAATAAATGGGCTATTGGTATGGCTCACGATAGAGCTACCAGTAATCCTGAAATCTGGAGAAAAGCGTCTGCTTTTGGTATGCACGGCGAGGAAGTTGATGGAATGGATGTATTGGCAGTTAGAGGAGCTGCACAAAGAGCAATAGAGCGCGCTAGAGCAGGAGAAGGTCCCACACTTTTAGAATGTTTGACTTATAGATATAGAGGACATTCTCTTGCTGATCCAGATGAATTAAGGTCAGAAAAGGAGAAAGAGTTTTGGGGGAAAAGAGATCCTATTAAGAAATTAGCGAAAGAAATTATTGACGGTAAATTAGCAACGGAAGAAGAATTAAAAATTATTGAAAAGAAAATTGATGCAGAAATATCGGAGTCAGTTAAAAATGCTATTGAAGCGCCCGAACCCCCTTCAGAAGAATTAACTAAATATATTTGGGCAGAAGATTAAATTAAATACCACTAGGCAATTTTCTAGTTAAATTTCTTAATTTCCTTAGTGCTTTAAGTTCAACTTGTCTAACTCTCTCTCTAGAAACTTCTAATAATCTTCCAATTTCAGCAAGTGTATGTCTTTCATTTGCATCAAGTCCAAACCTTAATTTGAGAACATGTTGTTCTTGCTCGCTTAAGTGACTTAGCCACTTACCAAGTTGCTCTTGATACATTTTTTGTTCAACTTGATCTAAAGGTTCTTCATTGTTACTATCTGCAATTAAATCACCTAAAAAACTCCTACCGTCATCACCATTTACTGGAGCATCTAAACTACTCGTCGATAAGGCTTGTCTCAAAACTGAATCCAATTCTTCTACATCAATTTCCATCGCCTCTGCAATTTCAATCCTGCTTGGCATTGCACCAAGTTTATGAGCCAAATCTCTACTAACTTTTCTAATAGAAGCTAACCTTTCACTTAAGTGAACAGGTAAACGGATTGTTCTTGATTGACATGCAATTGCTCTTGTCATACTTTGTCTAATCCACCAAAAAGCATAAGTAGAAAATTTATATCCCCTTGTCGGATCAAATTTTTCAACAGCCCTTTCCAACCCAAGAGAACCTTCTTGAACTAAATCAAGAAGTTCCAGTCCTTTACCTTGATATTTTTTTGCCACACTGACAACTAATCTTAAATTAGCTTTCATCATTCTCTCTTTAGCTCTTCGACCTATTTTTATTGTTCTTTTTTGCTGAGTTGTAAATTCATTAATCTTTTCATTTAGTTGTCCATCTTCTGTAAGAATCATCATTTTTTGGACTTGATTGCCCAACTCGATCTCCTCGGCAGGTGTTAATAAAGGAACTCTACCTATATTTTGCAAATACCAGCTGATTGGATCATTACTCCTCCTTTTAGGTTGTTCTGCTTGTGCTGGAGATGATGTAACCATTTTTTGACCTTTTAGGTATTAAAACTTTCCTACATTTTTAAAGAAATAGCCAAATATTTAATGTACGCTTCAGATTTCGAGTAATATTTGTACACTTATGTGTTTAAAACTATAAATAACTCTCTTAAATTGTTTCTTTCAAGATATTTGTCTCATTTTTAAATTTCTCATTAATTTTGATAATTCGTCACCAATAGCAGAAGCATTTGACCCTTTTTTGCATTTTGATGCGGCAAATGAATGCAACAGTACGTATTTTGCAAAAAAATCTGTTGTTATATTTCTACAAAAAGTTAAATCAATAGCAGAACTACCAGCTATAAATCCAGATAAAAGATCACCCAATCCAGCTCTAGCTGTCTGAGAATCTGTTCCAAACAGCTGCCAAACTTTTTTATTATCAGCAACTATGCTATTAGCTCCCTTTAACAAAACACTTATGTTAAATTCTTGCGCGGCATTAAGAGCTTTTTCAACATTAGTCTCGCATTTAATATTAGGGAATAACCTCGAAAATTCTTTGCTATGAGGTGTTATCCATGTCTTAAATCTTCTCTCTAAGAAGAATTTTGAACATAATTTAGATTCTGAAATTCTATTAAGTGCATCCGCATCCAAGATCAATAATCCTTCAAAACCAGTGAGAATGTCTTTTGCTTTTTGCCAATCATCATTATCAATTCCTATTCCTGGGCCGACAGCTACTGAATCAAATGCACTTAAATCAATATTTTTTAATGCACTAAATAAAGATGCATTTCCATTTTGATTAGATTGCATCGTATCCTTTAAAACTATTTCTGGAGCAACTTGCCAAATAGATTCAGCAACTAACTCAGGCAAGACAGCCGAGATATAGCCTGCTCCACTTGATATCGCCCCTTTTAATGCTAAGTATGCAGCACCAGGATATTTTTCACTTCCAGCTATTAATAATGTTCTACCTCTTTTATATTTGTTGGAATTTCTTGGTAAAGAAGGTAAATCAATATTTTTTAAATCTTTGTAAGAAACCTTAAAAATCTTTTTATCAACTTTGGAAAGTATATTAATAGGCACCCCTACATCTATATGGTGCAATTCTCCAATAAAAGGTAATGCAGAATCTTGCATCAACCCAATCTTATTAAGACCAATTGCCAAGGTATGGTCTGCCTTTACTGCGTTATCTAAAAAAGGCTCTCCTTTATCAGGACATAATCCTGTTGGAATATCAATACTTATTATCTTGCCATGTTTGTTATGAAATTTTTGATTAAAAAGTTTAATTAATTTATTATCAACTTTTCTTGTTTGATTATTACCAAAAACCGCATCAATCCAAAGTTCTTTTCCATTTGCATCAGGGGGCTCTACTAATTTTGTGACACCAATAGATGTAAGATAATTAAGGTGGTTATTTGTTAATGTTTTTTTTATGGGAAATGGACACCATACCTTTACTAAAAAACCTTTCAAAAAAAGCTCTCTAGCTATTACTGCACCATCCCCACCATTATGCCCAGGACCTATAAAAACAATTATTCCATACTTTAGAAGAGGTTTCCTTTTCAAGAGCCATCTACTAATTTGAATACCTGCTTTTTCCATCAATGCTTCTTGAGGCATTCCATCAGAAAACATTTCTTTCTCTAATATCAACATTTGCTTTGAATCAACAATTAAATGTTTAGAGTCAATTGTTGGCCATACAATTTCGTTCATAATTAGTACAAAGCAATTGAAGTACTGTTCAAAATTTCAACTTCCATGTTAAAGACACAAAAGGATAAAAAATTAGAGAACTTTTTTTCTTCTAATGATAAAACTAAAAAGAAGAAAAATATAATTGTAGGTCTTTCTGGTGGCGTAGATAGTTCCCTTTCAGCTGCTCTTCTTGTAGAAAGAGGCTGGAATGTTGAGGGACTTACTCTTTGGCTAATGAAAGGACAAGGCTCCTGTTGTTCTGAAGGATTAGTAGATGCTGCTGGCCTTTGTGAAGATTTGGGAATTAGTCATAAAATAATAGACTCAAGAGAAATTTTCGAAAGAGAAGTAATTAAAAAAACTACTGAAAGCTACGAAAAAGGATTCACTCCACTTCCATGTTCGATGTGTAATAAGAATGTGAAGTTTGAAGAGATGCTTAATTACGCAATAAACAAAAAAGACTTTACTCGTATTGCGACCGGACATTATGCAAGGATAAAAAAATCATCTTATGCTGAAACACTTGATTGCAAGAGCTTTGTATTTAAGGACTTCCTTCTTCTAAGAGGTGCTGACGAAAACAAAGACCAAAGTTATTTTCTTTATTCTCTTTCACAAGAAGTACTGAGCAGATTAGAATTTCCTCTTGGTGAAATGAAAAAAGAAGAAACAAGAAAGGAAGCCCTGAGATTAGGCCTCAGAACTGCTCAAAAACCAGAAAGTCAAGATTTATGTTTAGTTGAGCATTATGGATCAATGCAGATATTTATCGATAAACACATTGAACCCAAAAAAGGAGAAATTGTGCATGTAAATGGGAAAGTCCTTGGAACGCACAATGGTATTCAGCACTTTACGGTAGGTCAAAGGAAAGGGTTAGGCATTGCTTGGCCAGAACCATTATATGTAAAAAGTTTAGACAGGTTAAAAAACATAGTTTACGTAGCAGATAAAAGTGATCTACTTAAAAGGGAGGCAATAATTAGGAAGGTTAACTGGGTTTCAATCGAAGAACCTAAGCAAGAGATACAAGTAGAAGCACAAATCAGATATAGAAGTCATCCAGTAAAAGGAACTTTAATCCCTTTGAAAAATTTTGATAATCCAACTAAAACGTTTAAATTAATATTTGATGAAAGTCAAAGTTCGGTAACACCTGGACAAGCTGCTGTTTTTTATAAAGGAGAAATTTTATTAGGTGGCGGATTAATTAATTAATTTTCCAAAAGAAATTTAATCCCATAAAAAATATAAACAATAACAAAATAGGTTTATCTCCAAATTTTGTATAGAAGGTCTTGTCGTATGAAAAATTGGGGAAAACTACTTTATTTTGCTCCACATTTAAATCTAGAAGTTGTATTATTTTCCCATCATCGTTAACTAAACCCGAAGGACCAGTGTTTGATACAAGTAGATTATCTTTTTTATTTTCTATACTTCTCAATCTTGCCAAAGACAGGAATTGATTATAAAGCTTTGTTGGATAGGGATCTAAATTAGCTGCAGTTATTATTAGTTTTGCACCGCTATTAATAGCCTTTCTTATTTTCAAGCCATCACTAATTTCATAACAAATAGCCACTGCTAGAGGTTGTGTAAATTTAGGATCAAACAATCTTGAATCAGAGCCAGATTGAACCCCTCCTACAGCAGATAATCCTTTTGAAAAACTATCTAAAAATCTAGGTGTTTTTTCACCTAATGGAACAAGTCTATGTTTATCTATAGATGATGTAAAAGATTTATCTCCAATTTGAAATCCAAGTAAAGAACTTCTTAACTCATTATTAGAATTTCTGAAACCTCCTGCCAAGGTATTAAGCTTAAAGCCTTTAGATAAATAAAAATTACTATTTAAAGTTCCTTCAGGAGCAACAAGAAGTTTCACTTTGTTTGATAAAGCATACTTTTGAGCGGTAGATAGCTTTTCTTTAATAAATTCATCATTTATTTTTAATTTTTCTCTTGTTGGGAGGTTGGTTTGCCAAATAGCCACAGGATATTCATAATTTCTTTTAATTGGAGTTGTTAAACCTCCAAATAGATGTAAGAAAAAAATAATAAAAAGTCCGTAAATAAATATTTTTTTAAAGTGAAGTTTTCTTTCCCATCTACCTTGAATATAAAAAATCCAAAATCCAATCAATATTTGTAATACGCATAAACCACTTGCACCAATCCATCTTGCTAAACCAGCAAGATAAATATCACCTGGGATAAGACTCTCTCCTAAACCTATCCAAAAAAAAGGTGTTTGAGAAAGTATCAATTCACCAATACCCCAAGTCAAAGATAAAAAAATTACTTTTACTGTTAAAGATAATATTTTCATTTTGAAAACATCTTCTTTCCAGAGAATAATTTCAACAAACCAACCCCATAAATAAACTAATAACCCACCCAGAAAAGCACAAAATAATAATATTGAAATGGTGATTATTAAACTTGCAAGCCATGAAAAACCTAGCCATGTTAGTGGATGAAGATCATAAAGCCAAGAATGACTTATCAAGATAAAGAAAAAACCCCAACAAAAATTTGCTATTCTCCTCTCACTTCCCTTCCATAAAATAAATAATGATATCGGCATAAAAATCAGCCAAAAATGAGTTGAAACTGAAATTCCCCCTAAAATCCCTCCTAAACAAGGGTAAAAATATTGTCTTAGACTTTTAATTTGAGTTGGGATTAACAATCTGTAATTACGAAATTAAATATATAATCACCCATTTATTGTACCTTCATTCTGTAGACTAGGTTTTAGTAACTTTCAAAATTTAAGTGAAAGAAGTCTTTATTAGTTTTGCAGTTTTTGTCTTTTGTGTTTCATTAACTCTTTTCAGTCAATTTAATTCACCTCAAGTTGTTAGTGCTGCTGAATCAGAAACTCAGTCAGTTCAAGTAACACCTGTTGCAAAATCATCAAATGTCTCAAATAATAATTTATTTGAACTAGACCCATCAGATCCAAATCCTATA
>NZ_CACMSM010000016.1 GCF_902616385.1 uncultured Prochlorococcus sp.
GAAGAATTATTTCCAAAAAATTTTTTTAATCGGCACTCTAAACTTGTTGCCCCTGATTTAATAGGCTGTCATCTCATAAAAAAAAATAGTGAGATAGATCAAGTTAAGGGAGTTATTGTTGAAACTGAAGCTTATTCACAGGAAGAAGAGGCCTGTCATGGCTACCGCAAAATGACTAAATCAAACAAAGCATTATTTGGCAAACCTGGCACATTTTATATTTACAAATCATATGGCATTCATCATTGTTTAAACATAGTGACTGATAAAGAAAATTTTGCGAGTGGTGTATTAATAAGATCAGTTTTTATCTCTAAAAAGAATGAAAGATTAGCTTCTGGACCTGGACTAGTTACTAAGACATTCAGCGCAGACATTTCATTTAACTCACTTGAAGTTATTAATAACAAATATTTATGGATTTCTCCAAGACAATCCACTCTTGAAAAAAAAGATCTTATACAAACTACTAGAATTGGCATAACAAAAGCAAAAAATATAAAATGGCGTTGGTATCTCAAAAATAGTAGGAGTGTAAGTAAAAGATTAAAAGGTGACAGAACACCTAAATTTCAATAATCATTTATCTTTTAAAAGTAATGCAAATTTGGCCTCATAAACATATCCACACACTCGCTAATTTTTCAATTGAAGATTATGAGTCAGTATTTGAATTAGCTAATAGATTTGATGCACTAAAAAATGCAGGAACAAAAAAGATACCGGCCTTACAAGGGACTTTGGTAACTTCTTTATTTTTTGAACCTAGTACAAGAACAAAAAATAGTTTTGAACTTGCCGCAAAAAGGCTTTCTGCTGATGTCCAAACGTTTGCTCCATCCTCTAGTTCTTTAACAAAAGGCGAAACAATAATTGATACAGCCATAACTTATTCTGCTATGGGGGCTGATACATTAGTCATCAGACATTCATCAAGTTACATAACCTTTGAGATCGCTCAAAAACTTGATGCAATAAATTCCAAGACTTCGGTTCTAAATGCTGGAGATGGATTACATAGTCACCCTAGCCAAGGATTGCTTGATATCTATACATTAATAAAATTCTTTTCCAAAAAAACACTGAATCCAGAGGTTTTAAATTCCAAAAAGATACTTATAATTGGCGACGTTAATCATTCAAGGGTTGCCAGATCTAATCTTTGGGCTTTGAGTGCATTCGGCGCAGATATAATCTTATGTGGTCCTAAGACATTAATACCTGATGAATTTATCAATTTTTTAAAAACTCCTGCGCCAAATCAAATAGAAGATCCTGTTAAATCTAGAGGGTCCATAACAATTTCTAGATCATTGGAAGAATCAATAAAAATTGCAGATGCGATTATTGTTTTAAGACTTCAGAAAGAGAGAATGATGGAGAATTTACTTAGTAGCATTGATTCATATAGTTTTGATTATGGCTTAACCCCAGAAAAATTATCTTTGAATAATAAAGAAATTCCAATTCTCCATCCTGGTCCCATAAACAGAGATATTGAAATAAGTAGTAAAGTAGTAGATAAATATCCTAATTGCTTAATTAATAATCAAGTTGCAAATGGTATCCCTATAAGAATGGCTTTGCTTTATCTTTTGCAGAAATATAACAAATAAATCTATAGCAACTTAAGACTTTCTGTAAAAAAACCATAAAACAATCCTAATCTCAAGGAATCTAAAAAAAGTACTAAAAATTTCTTTTTCCTTTCAGATCTAAAATTTCTTCTTAGAACTATTAAGATCTCGATAAACACTACTGATAAGAAAGCAGCTACAGGATCCATGAGTTCCACAACGGCACTTACCATACCTAGAGAACTTCCAATGAAGTAGGAAATTAAAAGAGTAATCAATGAAATTGAATATCTTCGCCATGGGTTATTAGCCCAAATACTTAATGTCTGAACATTTTCTACAACTTGTATCTGAAATTTTGTATTTTGAGGTTTAACAACCATTTTGAATTAAACTAAGCAGCTTCAAGGTTTGATTGAATTTTAGTATTTCCTTCTATTAATTCAAGCAATGCTTCCAACTGGGCCATTAATCCCCTTAACTCGCCTGGCTCGGGAAAAAGATCATCTTCTTTTATTCCTAAATGCATTTCTCTGAGCTCTTCTCTTAAATAGCGAATGTGACTAATGACTTGCTCTCTTTTAGTTTGGGACATGATTAAATTCTTGCATCAATATTTTAAGAAAGAATATTTTTGAAAAGGAGAGATTGCATATTTATGATTGAAAATGAAGATAAAATAACTAAAAACAATTTGAAAAGATTACGAATATTGAAAATTTCTATATCCTTGAAAATATTTACTTAATTCTTAAATCAATTTTAAATAATTACTTGAGGCTTTATTATTAGAATATATTAGCTTTTCTCAAGATGAAATTCATTTCTGAAAATCAAATAAGTGAGGAACTAGTAAATTCTTTTGACGAAGAAATGACCCTTGAGCTTGCAAAAAGGCTAGAAGAAGATAACTATCCTACTCCATTTGATGGTTTAAAAGACTGGCACTTACTTAGGGCTCTTGCAATTAATAGACCTGAGTTAACAAGTAATTATATCCATCTTCTCGATCAGGAACCTTTCGATGAAAACTAATAGTAAGGACTCGAAAATAAAGGTTCTTTTATTAATAACAGGTAGTATTGCAGCTGTAAGAATTCCATTATTAGTTAGCCAATTAGCGAAAGAAAATTATGAAATAAGATGCGTTTTATCTAAAAATGCAGAAAAATTTATAAAGCCACTTTCTCTCTCTATCTTGAGCAGAAACCCTTGCATTTTAGAAAATGATCAATGGTCCAATAGTCAATCAACACCTCTTCACATAGAACTAGGTAATTGGGCTGATATTTTAATCATCGCCCCTTTAACAGCAACAACATTAGCAAAATGGGTAACTGGAAATGCAGAGGGATTGATCCCAAGCATCTTAATAGCAAATATAAAACCAATTATTGTTGCACCAGCAATGAATACACAAATGTGGCTAAATATAGCTGTCCAAAAAAATTATGAGAACTTACAGAATTATAAAAATGTTTTGTCTTTGCAACCAAGTGAAGGTCTCTTAGCATGTGATGCGATTGGCATCGGTAAGATACCTCCGAATGATCTAATCCAATTATCTCTTGAATTTATAGCTTCACACAAAAAAAATGAATATCGCAAAGATTTACTTAATAAAAAAATTTTAATAACTGGAGGGTGTACCTCAGAGAAAATTGACGCGGCAAGACACATTACTAACAAAAGTTCTGGAGCAATGGGCCTACTTCTTTCTCAAGTAGCGAGGTTCAGAGGAGCACAAGTAAAATATGTTCATGGGCCTCTGAAAATCGATAAGAATCTTACTGATGGAATAAAAAGATGTGAAATTGAAACTAGTGTTGATTTAATTAGGGCACTTAATAATGAAATATCAAATTGCGATTATTTTTTCATGAATGCAGCAGTATCTGATTTCAAGATAACCTCTGATACTTCAACTAAAATTCCAAAAAATCAAATTAATGCTTATTTGAATCAAAACTTTGAGCTAGTCCCAGATATTTTAAAAACAATTAGTAAATCAAAAAAAGATAACCAAGTTTTTGTAGGATTTTGTGCTTTTACAGGATCTATCGAAGAAGCACGAATGACAATTAAAGAAAAGATTATCCAAAAGGGTTGTGATTATCTATTCGCAAATCCAATTGATCTTGAGGGCCAAGGATTTGGCTTTTTGGCACAAAATGAAGGTTGGCTATTCGACACTAATAATATGGAACACTACATTAACAAAACATCAAAAATTGATTTAGCAAATAAATTAATAACCCAAATTATTTCATTAAAAAAATAAAAAAAATTTTTTTATTTGTATTTTTTTGTAATCTTAATCATTAAAAATAATGTGATAGCTTAAAATAATTCCAGTTTTTTAAAATCTAAAAAGCTACGGGTTGTTTCGAGGATTTAATAGTCCTTTCTTTTATGGTCCTTTCCCTTGTAATATCCGTACTGAACTTATTAGATGACCTTTAATCTATCGTCACAGAACTTTACTGCAACTTTAATTATGAGAATTCGTTCTTTCTTAGCTTTTGTTATTTCAATTTGTATAACTTTTGCTTTCGTGCCTGTTAAAACATTTGCTTTTTCTGAAAGAGGAAATGCACAATTCACAGATGTTGTTAACACAGGAAAAGCTAATGATTGCCCTACATTGGAATCATCTCTTGTCGGATCAATATCTCTAGGGAATGGAGATAGCCTTAAAGGAATATGCATGCATCCAACAGAAGTTTATGTAAAAGTGCCAGGGACAAAACGAAAAGCTGCAGAATTTGTTTCTACAAAAATTATTAGTCCCAGAAATAACACCACAGTGACAGAAGTTTATGGAGATATAGATTCAGGAACTTTCACTGAAAAGGGTGGTATTGATTTTCAACTTATTACTGTATTAACTCCTGGTGGTTTAGAGGTGCCATTTGCATTTTCAGCAAAAGATCTTACAGCTGATTTACCTTCATCTATTGAGCCAGGAACTGAGGTTAGTGGTTCTACATTTACACCTAACTACAGAACTGGTGACTTTCTAGATCCTAAAGCAAGAGCCAAAAATACTGGTGTTGAATATGCTCAAGGTTTAGTTGCATTAGGAGGAGATGATGAAGAACTTGCAAAAGAAAATATTAAAGTCGATGTAAATGGAACTGGCGTTATTACTCTCTCAATCAAAAATGTAGATTCTGACACAGACGAATTTGCTGGCACTTTTGAAGCTATCCAACCTTCTGATACAGATATGGGTTCAAAGGATCCACTTGATGTAAAAATAATTGGGGAGCTTTACGGAAGAAAGGCATAAATCCTACTTAAGAGAAAAAGGGGGTTAAACCCCTTTTTTTTTTTCAAAATTTTTCTTTATCAATTTAAAAAATGGAACTACAACAAAAAACTAAAACAGATACTAATGGACTAATACCGCCATATGGAGGGGAACTAAAAAATTTAATTATCAAAGATAAAAACCTTAAAAATGATCTTATCTCTAAAGCTACTTATGAGTTTGAATGTAGCGAGAGAAATGCATGCGATGTAGAACTTTTGATGGTTGGAGCTTTTTCTCCATTGGAAGGTTTTATGGATGAAAATAACTACAATGCGGTAATTAAAAATAATAGGAATACAAACGGTTTGCTTTTTGGATTGCCTATTGTATTTGATTCAAATAACGAAAAAGTAAAAGCTGGAGAGACAATATTACTTACTTATAAAAAACAAAAAATAGCAGTTTTAGAAGTTAGCTCTAAATGGGAGCCTGACAAATCCTTAGAAGCTGAACTTTGTTATGGTACTAATTCTTTAGATCATCCTGCTGTTAAGATGATTTTTAACGAGAGAGGGAGATTTTATATAGGAGGAAGAGTTTATGGTTTCGAACTACCAATTAGAGAATTCCCCTGCAAAACTCCAGAAGAAGTTAGATCAACACTGCCATCAAATCATGATGTAGTTGCATTTCAATGCAGAAATCCAATTCATAGAGCACATTATGAATTATTTACTAATGCCTTACTTTCAGATAATGTCTCCTCTAACTCAGTTGTTTTAGTTCATCCAACTTGTGGACCAACTCAACAAGATGATATCCCTGGAAAAGTTAGATATTTGACATATAAAGAATTAGAAGAGGAAATATCTGATGAAAGAATAAAATGGGCTTTTTTACCTTATTCAATGCATATGGCAGGGCCAAGAGAAGCTCTTCAACATATGATAATCAGAAGAAATTATGGCTGCACCCACTTTATTATTGGTAGAGATATGGCTGGTTGTAAGTCGTCATCAACTGGTGAAGATTTTTATGGTCCATATGACGCCCAAAATTTTGCGAATAAGTGTGCTGATGAATTGATGATGCAAACTGTTCCTTCAAAAAATTTAGTTTATACAAAGGAAAAAGGATACATAACAGCTGAAGAAGCCAAAGAATTTAATTATGAAATTATGAAACTTAGTGGTACTGAATTTAGAAAGAAATTAAGGAATGGCGAACCAATTCCTGAATGGTTTGCATTCAAAAGTGTAGTAGATGTTCTCAGACGCTCTTAATATTGTTTTATTATTAGTATTATAGATTAATTAGAGATTTATTATCGTGAACAAACGTTGGAGAAACGTAGGACTTTATGTCCTAGCTGTTATTACTGTAATTTTCATTGGTACTTCAGTTTTTGATAAACCTAGTACTGAAAGTTCAACAAAGTCCTTGAGATATAGTGATTTTATAGAGGCAGTTCAAGATAAAGAAATCAGTAGAGTCTTAATATCTCCAGATAATGCCACAGCTCAAGTTGTTGAAAATGATGGAAGCAGGTCTGAGGTCAATTTAGCCCCTGACAAAGATTTATTAAAAATACTGACTGAGAATAATGTAGATATTGCTGTAACTCCTACAAAATTAGCCAATCCATGGCAACAGGCTGTAAGTAGCTTAATTTTCCCGGTACTTTTGATTGGAGGCCTATTTTTCCTTTTCAGAAGATCCCAAAGTGGTAATGCTGGAGGTGGTAATCCTGCCATGAGTTTTGGCAAAAGCAAAGCTAGACTGCAAATGGAACCATCTACACAAGTAACCTTTTCAGATGTTGCTGGAGTTGAAGGTGCAAAATTAGAACTTACAGAAGTTGTAGATTTTCTTAAGAGCCCCGATAGATTTACTGCTGTCGGAGCAAAAATTCCAAAAGGTGTTCTTCTGGTTGGTCCTCCTGGTACAGGAAAAACATTGTTAGCAAAAGCAGTAGCTGGAGAAGCAGGTGTCCCTTTCTTCTCAATATCTGGTTCAGAGTTTGTAGAGATGTTTGTAGGAGTTGGAGCTAGCAGAGTTAGAGATCTTTTTGAACAAGCTAAAAAGAATGCTCCTTGTATTGTGTTTATTGACGAAATAGATGCAGTTGGAAGACAAAGAGGTGCTGGTATGGGCGGAGGAAATGATGAAAGAGAACAAACATTAAATCAACTCCTAACTGAAATGGATGGTTTCGAAGGTAATTCAGGAATAATAATAGTTGCTGCCACCAACAGACCAGATGTCTTAGATTCAGCTTTAATGCGGCCTGGAAGATTCGATAGACAAGTAACAGTCGATAGACCAGATTATGCTGGAAGATTGCAGATATTAAATGTTCATGCGAAAGATAAAACTCTTTCAAAAGACGTTGATTTAGATAAAGTTGCTAGAAGAACTCCAGGATTTACTGGTGCAGATTTAGCCAATCTTTTAAATGAAGCAGCAATACTGGCAGCTAGAAAAGATTTAGACAAAGTAAGTAATGATGAAGTTGGTGATGCTATTGAAAGAGTTATGGCTGGCCCAGAAAAGAAAGATAGAGTCATCAGTGATAAGAAAAAAGAATTAGTTGCTTATCACGAAGCTGGTCATGCACTAGTAGGAGCATTAATGCCTGATTATGATCCAGTAGCAAAAGTTTCAATAATTCCTAGAGGCCAAGCTGGAGGTTTAACCTTCTTTACTCCAAGTGAAGAAAGAATGGAATCAGGTCTCTACTCTCGTTCATACCTTCAAAATCAAATGGCTGTTGCACTTGGTGGAAGAGTTGCCGAAGAAATAGTCTATGGAGAAGAAGAGGTTACAACTGGAGCTTCAAACGATTTACAGCAAGTTGCTAATGTAGCTAGACAAATGATCACAAAATTTGGCATGAGCGACAAAATAGGTCCAGTCGCTTTAGGTCAATCTCAAGGTGGAATGTTTCTTGGAAGAGATATGAGCTCTACTAGAGACTTCTCTGAAGACACAGCCGCAACAATTGATGTAGAGGTTTCAGAACTTGTTGATGTCGCTTATAAGAGAGCTACAAAAGTTTTATCAGATAATAGAACTGTCCTCGACGAAATGGCTCAAATGCTCATTGAAAGAGAAACTATAGACACTGAAGATATCCAAGACTTGCTCAACCGATCAGAAGTTAAAGTAGCGAATTATATCTAGTCTAAAAAACAATTATTTAATGAATATTAAAGAAGATTCTTTTTCTGACTTTCTGCTAAAAGAATCTTTTTTTTTACTCGTAAAACCGGAAAATAATATTTACTCAAATACTTCTATAAGAAATTCATTTTTTGAAGAATTAGGAAGCCTAGTAAAATTAGGATTAAAAAATATTGAAATAAGTTGGTCAAACAACGAAAAGTGGTTGGATTTTGTGTCAGAAATCAAACTCAATTTTCCACAAATTAATTTAGGCTCTGCCTCCATAGTTAATAAGCAATCTATAGAAGATTCATTAAAAATTGGATTAAATTTTTCTATGATGAAATTTTGGGATAAAGATCTTTTTAATTATTCGAAGTCAAAAAATTATTTATTAATACCAGGAATTAATAATTTAAATGATCTTGAGGAAGCGATAAATTTAAATTGCAACATTATCAAAATTTATCCAATAAAAAGTAAAGCTAGTTCCATAGATATACTCAACTTTGAAAGTATTGATTTCATTGCTGCTGGTGGCCTATCAATAAATGATGTAAAAACTTATCAATCTTTAGGATATAAAGCAATCGTGATTGGAGATAAAGGTATTATTAAAAAAAAATTTGATCCAAAAATATATGAATGGCTCAAAAATAATTAAATCAAAGATAAATATAAATTATTTTACAAAACTACTAATTATCATTTAAGCCACATTGAGCTTGATTCAGTAGTAAATGATCAGCAAGTACTAGAGCCACCATAGCATCAACCATAGGCACTGCTCTTGGTAGAACACATGGATCATGTCTCCCTTTTGCTTTCATCAAAACTTCTTTTCCTGCAGCATTTACTGTTTTCTGTTCTTTCCCGATAGTTGCTGTAGGTTTAAAAGCTATCTTCATCTCAATATTTTCGCCATTACTTATTCCGCCCTGTATACCTCCTGAATTGTTAGATATAGTCCTTAACTTCCTAATATCATCAGATTTAATAAAGGCATCATTATGTTCGCTTCCTTTTAAATAAGTTCCAGAGAAGCCTGAACCTATTTCAAAGCCTTTCGTGGCAGGCAAAGACATCAAAGCCTTCGCTAAATCAGCTTCTAATTTATCAAAAACAGGCATTCCAAGACCAGAAGGGACATTTCTTACTAGACATTCAATAACACCGCCACAAGAGTCTCCTTGACGCTTTAATTGCTTAATTCTCTCTATCATTTCTGCTGATACCTGTTCATCAGGACATCTAACAATATTAGAATCTATTTTATTGAGAGAAATTTTTTCTTTATTTATATCAGAATCAATATCATGTATGCGCTTTACCCAAGATAGTATTTCAGTGTTACAGAAGTTTTTTAATAATTGTTTTGCTACAGCACCAGCAGCTACTCTTCCAATTGTTTCTCTTGCTGAGGCTCTTCCACCACCAGAACTTGCCTGAATTCCATATTTCAGATGATATGTACCATCTGCATGAGAAGGTCTAAATACTTGCTCCAAATTCTCATAATCTCCTGGTCTTTGATCCTTGTTTCTAACCAACATCGCTATTGGAGTTCCAAGTGTTAACCCTTCCTTTATTCCACTTAATATTTCAATTTTATCTTCTTCATTTCTGGGTGTTGTAATGTCACTTTGGCCAGGTCTGCGCCTATCTAATTCATTTTGTATCAGATTTATATCTACTTTTAACTTAGGGGGACATCCATCAAGGATAACTCCTACTGCACCACCATGTGATTCTCCAAAAGTACTAACACGAAAAATTTTTCCAAAACTACTACTCATAGAAATATCAAATGTTTTATTTATATATAAACATTATATGAAACCAATTGAAAATTAAACAAAAAAAAGCCCCCTAAAAGGGGGCTTGTAAATTTAAGAACTTTAAGCTTAACCGATAGCTGGAGCTGAAAGAGCTACTGTTGTAGACTCAGCTGCTGCTAGATCAAGTGGGAAGTTGTGAGCGTTGCGCTCATGCATTACTTCCATACCTAGGTTTGCTCTGTTAAGAACGTCACCCCATGTAGGAACAATCTTACCGTTTGCATCAACAACTGACTGGTTGAAGTTGAAACCGTTAAGGTTGAATGCCATTGTGCAGATACCCATTGAAGTTAACCATACACAAACAACTGGGAATACAGCTAGGAAGAAGTGAAGACTTCTGCTGTTGTTGAAACTTGCATATTGGAAGATCAAACGACCGAAGTAGCCATGAGCTGCAACGATGTTATATGTTTCTTCTTCTTGTCCGAACTTGTAACCATAGTTCTGAGATTCTGTCTCAGTTGTTTCTCTGATTAGAGATGAAGTAACAAGTGAACCGTGCATAGCTGAGAATAAAGATCCTCCGAACATACCAGCAACACCAGCCATATGGAATGGGTGCATAAGAATGTTGTGCTCTGCCTGGAAAACAAACATGAAGTTGAATGTTCCAGAGATACCTAAAGGCATTCCGTCAGAGAATGAACCTTGACCGAATGGGTACACAAGAAATACTGCGAAAGCTGCTGAAACTGGTGCAGAGTATGCAACACAGATCCAAGGACGCATACCTAAACGGTATGAAAGCTCCCACTGTCTTCCCATGTATGCTGAAATACCGATTAGGAAGTGGAAAATTACAAGCTGGTAAGGACCACCGTTATATAACCACTCATCTACAGTAGCTGCTTCCCAAATTGGGTAGAAGTGTAGACCAATAGCATTAGATGAAGGAACAACTGCACCTGAGATGATGTTGTTTCCATATAGGAAAGAACCAGCAACTGGCTCTCTAATTCCGTCGATGTCTACTGGTGGTGCTGCGATGAATGCAACGATGAAGCAAGCCGCTGCTGTAAGTAGGCATGGGATCATTAAGACGCCGAACCAACCAACATAAATTCTGTTGTTAGTTGATGTTACCCACTCACAAAACTGTGGCCAACCTTTTAACAGCGAAGAACGCTGCTGCTGAATAGTTGTCATGAGTTCGTAAAGTATGTCTCTTTAATGAGACGTGTAAATAAAAACGGAAAATAAATTCCGCTTCGAAGATTTTAGACCAAAATCGCTAAAAATGTGTAATTTTTTTTTCTTTAAGTAAACTTATTTTTTTCAATATCAGAGAAAAGAACCTCCATGTCTTAAGATTTTCTTTGTTATTGAGGATTTGACTTGGTAATAATCGAATGGCTTCTCAACGGAAAAAGATCGAAAGAGGTGGTTTCCTTAAGAGAAGCTAAGCATAGAAGACTGCAATTAGAGGCTTTTGGAGCTGTTATTTATTGGAGCGAAAGAATTTAAGTTTTTAAGGATTAAGACTTAGCAAAAAAAATAAAAGCTTTAAATATTAAATAAACTTATCTTTTAAATAAAAAATCCTTATTAGTTTTCATCAATTTATTGTCCTCGTTTCTTAATTTAAAGGCTTTCAAACTCATAAACCCATTGATTGTTAGAACTAATAACTTCTTTCTTCGTGTAGCTCATGGCAATTTTTTTTTCTTTATAGGCCACTTCGCCAATAAAAACAGGCCAAATCAATTGTTCTCCATCATATTTATGAATTATTCCTTGGCTATCAAGAAATAATGGATCTCCTTTTTTAATCATTTTCCAATCTTGATTTATTCTTTCAGGATGTATTAGGCCATCAATATATCCTTTTTCATCTCTTGGATAATCTATACTCCCTTGATGAACATGAAGAACCAATTCCTTTGGAAGTTCTATAAGGTTGTTTTTTAATTTATCTATCTCTTCCCTTAAAGATCTAATGATTATTAAGAATCTATCTATGATTTTTGGATCATAAAAATTTTGTGCGACAGCTCCTATTTCAATAACTAAACCACATGGCCAAGCTTCTACAAGAAAGCCTGTTTGCGCTTTATCTTTTTCATGCAAATAAATAGGCAATCCAAATTTGTTCTGCAGTAATGCAGCTAAACAAAAATCTTTGAATCTTCTCCCATACAAAACAATGCTCGTTCCCATATTTGCAGTAGTAGTATGCAAGTCAATTGCAATTTGACAGGGCTTAGATCCATGGATTCCAAATTGATCGACTAAAAAATTAGCTCTATTAATTTCATAAACACTATTGTGATCTTGATCATGATTTTTAATTTCTTTAAAAGATCTATTTAAATCTACATCTATATATCTGCAACCTTTTTCATAGGCAACAGGATTCCCTATGATGTACTCATACTCGATACCATGATTTAAACTATTTTCCTCTCTATTAAATTTCTTAACCGCCCAAACAGGATTAATTTCATTCCCATGAGTGCCTGAAACGATAAGTATTCTTTGAACAGTCATTTTTTCATTAAAAATAAAATTTTATGCAAAATAAATACCTTATAAAAGCCACCAGAAAATTCTGGTTTTGGTTTTGGACCCAATTAATGAATGGCTTCGCACCATCAGATTTACATGGTAACTATAAAAGGCCTAAAGGTATAAAAATTGATAGTGAATACGATATTAATAATGAGAATGGACAAATTTATTTATTGGTAGGGAATTCTTGTCCATGGTGTCAAAGAACTTTACTCGTCCACGAAATAAAACATTTATCTAAAAAAGTAAAAATTATTTTTTTAAAAGCAGATCTTGAGCATGGCGAATGGATTTTCAATAAAAAGTTTACGGGATGCATGAGACTTTCAGACCTTTACAAAAAAGCTAATAAAAAGATTATTTTTAGAGCGACTTTACCTCTTTTAGTTAGTCTTGAAAAAGATGAAGTAAATATTTTGTCTAATGAAAGTTCACAAATTATAAGACTACTCAATTCAATAAAAATTCAATCAAAAATTCAAATATTAACTATTAAAGACTGTAATAAAAAATTTTTAGATTTAATTAATAACAGCATTAATGATGGCGTATATAAATGTGGTTTTGCCAGAAACCAGTCAGCTTACGAAAATGCAAGTCAAAATCTTTTCGCAGCTATAAATAAAGTTGAAAATTTTCTACAGAAAAACAAGGGGGACTGGATATTTGGAGAAGAGTTAACCTACGCAGATATTTACCTTTTTCCAACGCTTATAAGATGGGAATTGATATATAGCAAACTTTTCAAATGTACTGAACAAGAACTATCAAGTTTCGAAAAGATTATTGAATGGAGATTAAAATTCTTTAAATTATCAAACGTAAATAGGACATGCTTCGACAATGAATGGAAAAAAGATTATTACAAAGCTTTATTCCCTCTAAACCCAAATCAACTGATCCCAGTTTTACCATCGCTAAAGGAAATAATGAAAGAAGAGACCTAAAAAATACATAAATTAATTTGAAAAAAAAATGATGTTGTAATGAACACTTATTTAGTTCATAGATAATGCAATTTCATTAGAAATTAACTATGTTAGGCATGTCTACTAAAGTACGAAAAGCTTAAAATGAAATCCATTGACGAACACATCCAAAAAGATCAATCGGAAATCGAATCTGCAAAAGCAGAGGGCAATCTTCCAAAGGTCAGACATTTAACTGAAGAGCTCAAAGAACTCGAAGAATATAAGGATCATCATCCAGAAGATAAACACGACCCTAATGCTTTGGAACTATTCTGCGATGCCAACCCGGATGAACCAGAATGTCTTGTTTATGATGATTAAGTTTTCTTTTGATAGATAATGCAAAAAAAAGGGGCTCTAAAGCCCTTTTTTTTTAATTTTATTAGTAATCTCTATTAAAGTCGGATGGACTTCCTGTAAGTGAACATACAACCGACTCTTCATTTTTCATTTCCTTGACTTCTACTATTGGTCTTCCCATTTTCTTCAAAACCTCAATATCTTGGATAGTTTGACATCTAGCTATTATTTTTCCTTGTTGATCAAAGCAAGTATAGAAATTCATATTGTATTTAAAGAAGTATCTTATTTATGACTAATTTTCATTATTAAATCAAGTGTTTTTTTTACAAAAAAATTTTAAATTTAATTTATATCCTTTTCCACACTTCAGAAAGCAGTGAAGATAAACCTTTTTTTAAAGATGAAGAAATAACTAAAACTTTCTTTTTAGATAAATCTTCTAACTTTTTTGAAATTATTTTCAAATAATCATCATCTACCAGCTCCATTTTATTCAATACTATTATCCTCTCTTTATCTAAAAGACCTTTTCCATATTTTTTTAATTCCTGCTCAATTATCTCAAAATCATGTAAAGGATTTTCTGCAAATGCGTCAATTAAATGAACAAGTATCTTCGTTCTTTGGATGTGCCTTAAAAAGTCATGGCCTAAACCTACTCCATCAGCTGCCCCTGATATTAATCCAGGAATATCCGCAAAAAGGCAACCATTCCCATCAATTTTTCTTACTACACCTAAGTTAGGTATTAGAGTTGTGAAAGGATAATTTGCAATTTTTGGACGGGCAGATGACACAACAGAAATTAAGGTACTTTTTCCAGCATTTGGAAGGCCTATAATCCCAACCTCTGCAAGAAGTTTTAGTTCTAATTGAACTTCCCATATCTCACCATCTTTTCCTTCAGTAAATGATTCTGGGGCTCTATTTTGATTACTTAAATAGTAAGCATTACCATGTCCACCTCTTCCTCCAATGGCAATAGTTAAACTCTGTTTATCTTTAGTTAAGTCTCCTAAAATAATGCCGGTTTTAATATCCCTTATTTCTGTACCGCATGGTACTTTAAGGATTGTATCCTGACCTGAAGCACCTGATCTTTTATTAGGACCGCCTTTGCATCCATCTTCAGCAATTATTTCACGTTTGAATTTGAAATCTAATAATGTTTGTAGATTATTATCAGCCATCAAAATAACTGAACCCCCTCTACCACCATTTCCCCCCGAAGGTCCTCCAGCAGGAACGAATTTTTCTCTTCTAAATGAAACTATTCCATTTCCCCCTTTTCCAGCTTTAAGAAAAATGTTGGCTTGATCAATAAATTGCACTTAATACTCTTATTAAATTGTTTTCTAGGTATTTTAAATTTTATTTTATCCACGCAATACTGCAACCAGGGCCACCCTCGTTGTTGGCTGCATCTTCAATCTTATCAACATAATTTAAACCTGATAACCAATTTCTTAGTCCTTTTTTTAATTTCCCTGTACCAATTCCATGAACAATCCATAGCGGTCCATGAAATTTTCTAATTTTCTCCTCAATAATTATTTCAGCTTCATGAACTCTTAGCCCTCTTACGTCAATTGTATTTTTACTCGTTCTAATTTTCGAAAAAGAAAAATCTTCTCTTGTAGACTTGATCTCAATTTTTGACCTTTTGAAATTAGGCTTTTCTCCATTGATACCTTCAAAGTCATTTACAGATAATGTGCTTCTAAATGAACCACATTTAATTTCATAAAAACCACCTTTTTTATCTAAATCTACAATTTGTCCCGTACTATTTAAACTTTTAATTTTTACAAAATCGCCTACCTGAGGATTCCATGATATTGACTTTTCAGATTTTTTTTGGGTTAAATGTTCCGTCTCTATTTCCTTTAATCTTTTTCCAATAATTCTCGTATCCTCTCCATTAACATTTTTATCTCTTAATTTTTTAATCAAATCTATTACTTCTTTTTTAGCAGATACAATATGTTTTGATAATTTAGACCTTTCAATTTCCTGGATTTTTTCAGCATTTATTTTTTGATATTCATAATTTCTCTTCAGTTCATCATGTAATATTTCAGTCCTCGCAATCAATTCTGCAGCAGTTTCTGCAGAATTTTGTTGTTTAATCCTCTCTTCCTCAAGTCCTTTAATAATACTGTTAATATTGTCAACTTCTTTTGGCTTTAGATAATTTGCAGCTTCATTAAGTATGCTTTCATCGAGACCAATTCTCTTTGAAATTGACAAAGCATTACTTCTCCCAGGAATACCCCAGTTGAGTATATATTTTGGCTTCAAAGAATCCTCATCAAAGGCAACTGATACGTTTTCAAATCTTGAGTCATTATATTTTAAAGCCTTAATATCTCCATAATGTGTAGTTGCCAAAGTGATATCAGATTTATTTGCAAATTCTTTTAATAAAGCCATCGCAAGAGCACTTCCTTCAAGAGGATCTGTGCCAGATCCAATCTCATCTAACAAAACAACTGATAATCCTTTCTTATAAACAAGTGAATCTAATATCTCTTTTATGCGGGATATATGCCCACTGAAGGTAGATAAATTTTCCTCTAATGATTGATTATCACCTATATCCACATATATATTTGGACAAAAAGGGATAATAGGATTATTAGTTGAAGGTATCAATAATCCTGCTCTAGCCATAAGTAAAGACAAGCCCAAACCTTTTAAAGCTGCTGTTTTACCTCCAGTATTTGGACCTGTAATAGCTACAACCTTAATATTTCTATTTATAAAAAAATCGACAGCTACTGGTGGAGGGGCTCCTTTTTTCTTATGTTCCCAAATCAATAACGGATGAGAAAAACCAATTAAAGAAATAATAGGATTTTTCTCAAACGTAGGAGTTTTACCTCCAATCCATTTCGAATATCTTGAACGAGTTAAGGCATTTTCTAATCTCAATAAAATGGATGCCATTTCAATAAGATTTTCTGAATTATCACTAACAACCTGGGACCATTTCTTAAGTAATTTAAATTCTTCAGCTGTTATACTAGCCTCTAAAGAAGCAATCTTATTACCTTTAGTAACTACACTTTCAGGCTCAAAATATACTGTATTTCCTGAAGATGAAGAGTCATGAATTATGCCTTTAAATTTATCTACATAATTAACTTTCACTGCTAAAACAGGCCTTCCATACCGATCTCCAATAGTGGTATCTTGCAAATAAGCTAAATTCTTTTGAATAAATTTCTCAACTAATATTTTTCTTTCAATTTTCTTAGATAATAATTCTTTTCTAAGAATAGATAGTTCATTACTAGCATTGTCTGAAATCCTTCCATTAGATTCAATACCTTTTTTAAAAATCGTTTCGATATTCTGATGGTCAATTAAATTTTTTGTGAATGATGAAATATAAGGCCTTTGTTCAAAATCTAATAAAATTTTTTTTAAATTTCTAGCTGCAGAAATTGTTTTCGCAATTTCTAATAGATCAGAAGATGAAATTACACCTCCCTTGGAACAAATTTCAATATTTCTACTAATATCAAAAACACCAGAAAAACTTATTGATTTATCTAAATTATTTTCTAGCTCATTTATTTCAACAGTTTCATTCAAAAGTCTTTGAGAGGCTTCGTATTCTGCAGGAATACTAAAACTTAAAATTGCTCGTTTACCCATTTCTGTCGAGGCGAATGAAGATAAATGAGTTTTTAATGAATCCCACTCTAAAAGGCTTATAGATTCTTCTTCTAAACTGTTATCTGAATATGATTTTTTAGAACAACTTTTCTCTTGCATACAAAAAAAAAGAATCAAACATTCGATTGAATCCCTTCAGGAGGAACATAAAGCATCTCGAGCCAGTTTCCTTCAGTATCCTGCATATAAAAAGATGCTGTTCCATCTCTATGTTCATGTAAAGGACCAACTTTTACACCAGAATTGTTTAAATCATTTTGAATATTTTCCACTTCTTTTTTATTTTCAAAATGAAAAGCAAAATGTGGTCCCGCAGCTTTGTAGCTAGGGCCTAACAACGCAAGTCCATCTTTCCCTTTACCAGCTTCTAAGTAAGACCAATCTTTATCGTCCCAAACTAAATTCATACCAAGCTTAATATAAAAAGATTTGGCCCTTTCGAGATTCTCTACTCTAAGTGCAATGTGACCAATCCTATTTACTTCTTGTGATAACTTCAAAACAGAGCAATTAATTTATTATTAATCTAAGAATAAAACAAAATTTTGTTAATAATGAGTTTTTAATTATCCTGCAACCATTGAGATGCATCGCAAGCATGATAAGTGAGTATCAATTTTGCTCCTGCTCTTTTGAAACTAAGCAACGTTTCTAACACAATATCTTTTTCATTAATCCAGTTTTTCATAGCAGCAGACTTTACCATGGAGTACTCCCCACTAACGTTATATGCAGCTACGGGCTTATTTGAAAATGTGCTTAGTCTATAAACAATATCCAAATATGAAATTCCTGGTTTTACCATCAAAATATCAGCTCCTTCATACTGATCCAAAGCAGATTCAATTAAAGCCTCTTTTGAATTGGCAGGGTCCATTTGATATGTAGATTTATTATCAGGGATTATTTTCTTACTATTTTCTCTAGGAGCCGAATCTAAAGCAGTTCTAAACGGACCATAATAAGCAGATGAATATTTAGCTGTATAACTAATGATACCTACATCATTAAATCCTTCACTATCAAGAGCAGTCCTAATTGCTCCAACTCTCCCATCCATCATGTCACTAGGGCCAATAAAGTCTGCTCCAGCTCTAGCTTGAGTTAAAGCTTGTTTTTTTAAAATTTCAATCGTTTCATCATTCAATATTTTTCCAGTTTCATCAACTAAGCCATCATGTCCATCACACGAGTAAGGGTCTAAGGCAACATCTGTCATTATTGCCATTTCTGGAATCTCTTTTTTTAGTATTCGAATAGCTCTAGGAATTAAACCGTCTTCATTAAAACACTCCGCTCCATCTTCAGTCTTTAAGCTATCGTTTATTTTTGGGAAAAGAACAATACACCTTATTCCCAATTCCCATGCTCTAGTGACCTCCTTTACTAAGCCATTCATATCCCATCTAAAAGTTCCTGGCATTGCCGAAATTTCCTCTTTAAAGTCTTTTTCATGAATAAATAATGGATATATAAAGTCAGAAGCTCTTAGATGGTTTTCTCTTACCATTTCTCTAATTGCCTCAGACTTTCTTAATCTTCTTGGACGAATAATCGAATTCATTTGAATATTATTTAAATTAAAAAATATTTATTTAATACATTAATCGCTCACCTCACACTTAAATCAATCAGAGACTTCTTTTGTTGAGGAAAATTAACTAAAATTTTTCTAAATAAATGAAAAAAAAGTTACAAAAATATTTTGCACAAACTTCATTTTTCACAAATTTACGTCATTAAGAGATAATATCTTCTAGTTAAGTATTTATTTTAAGGAGAGCATCTTTGAAAATAATTAATGGATTTCATTTAAAAAATGTAAGAGGCGATATTCTTGGGGGGATCACAGCCGCAGTGGTGGCTTTGCCTCTCGCTCTTGCCTTTGGTAATGCTGCGTTAGGACCTGGCGGAGCAATTTATGGACTATATGGAGCAGTAGTAGTTGGTTTTTTAGCAGCATTATTCGGCGGAACACCTGCTCAAGTAAGTGGGCCTACTGGTCCAATGAGTGTAACTGTTGCAGGTGTAGTAGCAGGCTTAGCGGCAGTAGGGGTTCCAAGGGACCTTTCTGCAGGACAAATTTTACCTTTAGTCATGGCAGCGGTAGTCATTGGCGGCTTACTGCAAATATTATTCGGGATTCTTAAACTAGGTAAATATATTACTTTAGTTCCATATTCAGTTGTTTCAGGATTTATGTCTGGGATTGGAGTAATAATCATTGCTCTTCAGATTGGACCATTACTTGGAATTAGCACTCGAGGTGGAGTAGTCGAATCTTTAGCCACTGTATTTTCAAATTTCCAGCCAAATGGTGCTGCTATTGGAGTAGCAGTAATGACACTAGGTATAGTATTTCTTACTCCTAGAAAAATAAGCCAGTGGGTTCCTTCTCCTCTCTTGGCCCTATTGATAGTTACCCCAATATCAATAGTAATTTTTGGAGATGGAGCTATTGATAGAATTGGAGAAATTCCAAGGGGAGTTCCATCTTTAAATTTTCCAAGTTTTAATCAATATTTCCCGATTATTTTCAAAGCAGGACTAGTTTTAGCAGTACTTGGCGCAATTGACTCCTTACTGACATCTTTAGTAGCAGACAATATCTCTCAAACAAAACATAATTCTGATAGAGAACTCATAGGTCAAGGAATAGGAAATGCAGTTGCAGGTCTGTTTTCAGGTTTACCTGGTGCAGGAGCAACCATGAGAACAGTAATAAATGTTAAATCTGGAGGATCAACTCCCCTTTCTGGTATGGTTCATTCGGTTGTGTTGTTGATAGTTTTAGTTGGTGCAGGACCTTTAGCTGAGCAAATACCAACTGCATTATTAGCAGGAATTCTTATAAAAGTAGGCCTAGATATTATTGACTGGGGATTCTTAAGGAGGGCTCACAAATTATCTCTAAAAACATCTGTAGTAATGTACGGTGTACTTCTAATGACTGTTTTTTGGGATTTAATTTGGGCAGTTTTAGTCGGTGTATTTATAGCAAATATGCTAACTATTGATTCAATAACCGAAACTCAACTAGAAGGTATGGATGAGGACAATCCTTTATCAGAAGATAATCAAGCAAAAAATGCTTTGCCAGCTGATGAAAAAGCACTTCTAGATAGATGTTCAGGTGAGGTAATGCTATTTAGACTTAAAGGACCACTTAGTTTTGGAGCAGCTAAAGGTATATCTGAGAGAATGATGCTTGTAAGAAATTACAAGGTTTTGATATTAGATATTACTGATGTACCAAGACTTGGAGTCACAGCTACTCTCGCAATAGAGGATATGATGCAAGAAGCAAAAAATAACTCCAGAAAAGCATTCGTTGCTGGTGCTAATGAAAAAGTCAAAGACAGATTAGCCAAGTTTGGAGTTGAAGGCATTATTGAAACAAGAAAAGAAGCTTTAGAAACTGCTCTAAATGAAATAGCTTAGTAATTTATGGAAATAAATCCAATTCTGCAAAATGTATTAGCCCCGCCAGTTCTTTTCTTTTTGATTGGAGCAATATCGGTACTTTTTAAATCTGATTTAGAAATACCAGCTCCACTACCTAAACTCTTCTCCTTATATCTGCTATTAGCTATTGGGTTTAAAGGAGGTATAGAGATACAGAAAAGTGGTTTTACAGATCAAGTATTGCCTACTTTAAGTGCTGCAATACTGATGTCACTTGTAATACCGCTGATTGGATTTTTAATTTTAAGATTTAAGTTTGATGTCTTTAATTCAGCCGCAATAGCAGCAGCATACGGTTCAATTAGTGCTGTTACATTTATTTCCGCAGAAAGTTTTTTGGAAAGTCAAAAAATAGCCTTTGATGGGTTTATGGTTGGCGCTTTAGCTTTAATGGAATCTCCAGCAATAATTGTTGGATTATTACTTGTGAAATTTGCAGCTCCCAAAAATAGACCAAAATCAAGAAAAATGCATCTAAGCGCGATACTACACGAATCACTTTTGAATGGATCAGTTTACTTATTGCTCTCAAGCTTAATTGTAGGATTTCTCACTGCTTCCAGTAATCCCTCAGGGATTGCAAAAATGGAGCCTTTTACTGGACAATTATTCTATGGCGCAGAATGCTTCTTTTTATTAGATATGGGAATAGTCGCTGCTCAAAGATTGCCGAGACTGAAGAATGCGGGTTCGTTTTTGATTGGCTTTGCCATTTTTATGCCTTTATTTAACGCATTTATTGGTGTTTTCGTTGCAAGATTTTTATCTTTAGGACCTGGCAATGCACTTTTATTTGTGGTTTTATGTGCAAGCGCCTCTTATCTAGCAGTTCCTGCAGCGATGAGGATGACAGTTCCAGAAGCTAGATCTAGTTATTATATTTCAACTACACTAGGTCTAACTTTTCCATTCAATATAGTTCTTGGCATTCCGATATATATGAGTTTAGTAAATACCATTATCCCATTGTCCCCTCTATAAAATGAAAAGATTAGACTTGATATTTAGTGAAAGAGAACTAGATGCAATCATTAAAACATTAGAAAAAGCTAATGTTCCAGGATATACAGTTATGAAACACGCCACAGGCAGAGGGCCTGAAAGAGTTGTTACTGAAGATATGGAATTTACAGGATTAGGAGCGAATGCTCATGTAATTGTTTTTTGTGAGCAAGAATTAATAGATAAAATGAGAGATAACATAAGGGACGACTTAAGCTACTACGGAGGAGTTGCTTATATTTCTGAAGCAACACCCCTTTAAATTAAAGAAGCAATATTTATTTTTAAGAATGAATCCAATCTACTCTTATATTTTTTCGACTATTTAAGTATCTATCAATTGACATTGCAGCAATACATCCATCAGAAGCCGCAACTACGGCTTGCTTGAATGGTGTATTTCTTATATCTCCAATAGCCCATACTCCATCAGAGTTTGTAGACATAAAGTCATCAACAATAACTCCTCCGTCTTCTTTTAAAGCAATTTGATCCCCTAAAAAATCAGTAATCGGCTTTGAACCACTCATGTAGACAAACACTCCATCTAAATTTAAATTTATAGGATTTTCTTCTTGTTTATTTTTTACAACGACTCCATTCACACCCATATCATCGCCTAATATTTCCAATAATCTTGTTCTACTCCAATGTTTTATATTTGAATTGTCCATCAATTCCATAGCTTCTTCATTATCTGATTTAGGATCACTTGATGTAATCCAATGCACAGTTGATGCAAATTTAGTTAGAACAGTTGCCTCTTCAATTGCCTCCTTATTCACTCCAACAACGGCAACTTCTCTATTTTTATAAAAAGCCCCATCACATGTAGCACAATAACTCACTCCTTTGCCAAGAAAATCCGCCTCGCCCTTAAATGATGCAGGCCTGCCCATGGCTCCACTTGCAAGTACAAGTGCTTTAGCTTTGAAAGTGCCTTCGGGCGTATAAACCATTTTCCATTCTCCACTAGCGTCTATTCCAAACACTTGTGCTCTTCTATAATCTGTACCATATTGCACAGCCTGTTCTCTCATTAGAGTAAGTAATTTCTCTCCACTTATATCAACCGGAACACCAGGATAATTAGCTATTTGATGAGTTATTGCTAAGGCGCCAACAGATGGATTTTTATCTAAAATTACTGTCTTTAAGTTTGAACGAGAGGTATAAAGTGCGCAAGTACATCCGGCTGGGCCTCCTCCGATAATAACTACATCTGACTCAATGATTTCCAATTTTAAAAAACTCCTTTTTTTGTAGCTAATTAGATGAGTTCTTGGTTAGAAGATATTAGCAAAGTAAATATCTAAACCTTTATATAGATCTAAGTTAAAAGAAAAAAAAGAAAAAAGCTTAATATAGAAACAAACTTACATAGGAAAAACATAAAAAATTAATTATCAAAATGATCAGTTACGTGAAATGTTCTGTATTGATCTATTATTAGGTCATATCGAAAAATCAATTGTAGTTGAAACATTAATATTTTTCATGACCAACTCTGATTATCTTTTGAAAGCTGCCATTAAGAAAGTAACCGAAAAATTCAACAAAATATTTGTTGAAAAAATTGAAGAAGCAACAAATATTGCTCAGGATGCTCCAGAAATTCTCAAAAAAGAATTTGATAGTTTAAAAGAATCCATAATCGAAGAAGCATCAAGACTGGAAAAAGCTGAAAATATTCAAGAAAACGAGTCTAAAAATACTTATCAAGATTCCAAAATAAAAAAAGCTTTAAATGAAATTGAAGGTATCAATAAGCAAATTGATCTCTTCAATAAAAATATAAATAATCAAATTAAATGAGTTTTTACATTCTTCATTATCGTTTAAAAAAATTGAAGAGGGCCTTTCTTATTTGGATAACTCTGATTTCGCTTTTAGTAAATTTATGGATAGATAATGTTAGATTTACAATTTTCCAAAATAAGAACAACGAAAAAAGTAGGGTCCAAATTAAAAGAGCTAAATGGTTTACTAATCAATTAATAAAGCTTGGATCAGCATTTATTAAAATTGGACAATTATTATCAGCTAGACCTGATTTAATTCCTAATACCTGGATACAGGAATTGTCTAAATTGCAGGATCAAGTTCCTAATTTTTCATTTGCACAAGTTGAAGAAACTATAAAGGAAGAACTAGGGTCTAAGTTTAATGAAATAGATCAAATAATATGTGATCCGGTTGGATCAGCATCGCTAGCACAGGTCCATAGGGCAACTTTAAAAGGTGGTAAGAAAGTAGTATTTAAAGTTCAAAGACCTAATTTAAAAGAATTGTTTATTATAGATTTGGGCATAATGCAGCAAATAGCAGGATTATTGCAGAAAAATAAGAATTGGAGTCGAGGAAGAAACTGGGTTGAGATTGCTAAAGAGTGTAGGAAAGTTCTCATGAAGGAGCTTGATTTTAATTGTGAAGCACAATATGCAGCAAGATTTAGACAGCAATTTCTTGATGATAAAAATGTTGAAGTTCCTGAAGTAGTTTGGGATATGAGCAGTGAAAAAGTCCTTTGTTTAAGTTATCTAGAAGGAACAAAAATAAGCGATTTAGAAAAATTACAATCACAAGAAATTGATTTACCTAAAATCGCAGAAATAGGCGCCATCAGTTACCTAAAACAATTAGTAAATTACGGTTTTTTTCATGCAGACCCTCATCCAGGGAATCTAGCAGTTTCAAGTGAAGGTAAATTGATTTTTTATGATTTTGGAATGATGGGCAATATCTCAAATAATCTCCAAACAAGATTAGGGGGGATGGTTAAGGCTGCTGCTTTAAGAGACGCCTCATTACTTGTCAGTCAATTACAACAAGCTGGGCTAATTTCAAAAGATATTGATGTAGGACCAGTCAGAAGATTAGTAAGATTGATGCTTAAAGAAGCCTTAACTCCACCATTTAGTCCAAATATTATTGAAAAGTTATCTGGAGATTTATATGAACTTGTTTATGAAACACCATTTCAACTACCAGTAGATTTAATCTTTGTGATGAGAGCTTTATCAACTTTTGAAGGAGTTGGTAGAATGCTTGACCCAGGGTTTAACCTTGTATCAGTTACCAAGCCTTATTTAATAGAACTTATGACTTCAAATAATCAAACTCCCAACGATTTAATAAACCAATTTGGAAGGCAAGTAGGTGAACTAGGATCGAAAGCTGTTGGCATTCCCAAAAGGATAGATGAAAGTTTAGAAAGATTAGAGCAGGGCGATTTACAGTTGCAAATAAGAATGGGAGAGTCGGATAGGCAATTCAAAAAAATGTTTACTGCTCAAAAAACTTTAGGCCATTCAATTCTCATAGGAAGCTTATCAATTGCATCTGCTTTACTCGTAACCAATAAACAAAATAATTTTGCATTGTTGCCACTTTTTTTTGCACTACCAATCAGTATTGATTGGATAAAGTGCCAATTAAGTATGAGAAAAGGCTCACGTTTAGAAAAACTGAAGCGCTAAAAAACTATATATTTTTGGGACCTAAACCTAAAGCTCCAGCGAATCTTGCTTGATTTCCCAATTCCTCCTCAATTTTTAAAAGCCTATTGTATTTTGCAATCCTTTCACTCCTGCTCAAAGAGCCTGTCTTGATCTGACCCGATCTTGTAGCGACAGATAAATCTGCAATTGTTGTATCTTCAGTTTCACCACTTCTATGACTAATAACACTTGTTAAACCAGACCTTTTAGCTAACTCAATAGCTTCCAAAGTTTCTGTTAATGTTCCAATTTGATTTACCTTTATTAGGATTGAATTGGCAGATTTTTCCATAATCCCTTTCCTTAATCTTTCTGTATTAGTAACAAATAAATCATCACCTACAAGCTGAACTTTATTTCCTAATTCTTTGTTTAATTCTGACCAGCCCTCCCAATCATCCTCAGCCAAACCGTCCTCTATTGAAACTATTGGATAATTAGAAACTAATCTTGAAAGATATGTAATCATTTCAGAACTACTTAAACTTTTACCTTCATATTTATAAATACCATCAATATAAAATTCAGTACTAGCAGCATCTAAAGCTAAAGATACTTGCTCACCAGGCTTAAATCCGGCTTTTTGAATTGCTTCTAATAATAAGTCCCCTGCTTCTTCGCTTGATGACAAATTAGGTGCAAATCCACCCTCATCGCCTACAGCAGTAGATAAACCTTTTTGATCAAGTAATGATTTTAAAGAGTGAAAAATTTCAGTACCCATTCTTAATGATTCGCTGAAATTATTAACTCCATGCGGGACAAGCATAAATTCCTGAAAATCAAGACTATTTGGTGCATGAGCGCCACCATTTATTACATTCATTAATGGGACTGGAAGAAGATTGGATAATGGATCTCCAAGATACCTATATAGTGGAATGTCTAAAGTATTTGCTGATGCTCTGGCAGTTGCAAGACTTACTGCAAGGATTGAATTTGCTCCAAGGTTAGATTTATTAGGAGTTCCATCAATCTCAATCATTAATTTATCTACTGCAGTTTGATCTAAAGCTGACAAACCACATAAAGCCGGGGATATTGTTTCATGAATTTTATTAACAGCATTTAAAACACCCTTCCCCATATATTTTGAACCACCATCCCTTAATTCATGTGCCTCATGAGCACCAGTGCTAGCTCCGCTAGGAACAATTGCTCTACCACTTGCACCACATTCCAAAAATACTTCTGCCTCTACAGTTGGATTACCTCTTGAATCAAGAACTTGCCTTGCTTCAATAGTATCAATAAGAAAATCAATAGTTTCTTTCACAATTTAATTATTACTATTTAAATCCTATTAATAGCTGAACTATTTGGCTAATATCTGAAATATATATGTTAACCAATTATAATTTTTTAATTTCAAAACAAATTAAATATTAGTTAACGCTTTTATTAATTCCAAAGTCCCTGCAACCCGTCTTATAAACATATTTTTCAAATTCATCTTACAAATTAAAAATTATTGGATGATTATTAATGCAGATACTATTTAGAATATTAATTAATAATCAACTATAGTTTTTATAGTTTATGAGAGAAACACTTACATCCAGTCCTGAACTATTTAGCGATATCAGTTGGAATCTTCTTTTATTAGGGGAAGAAACAGCAAAAAAATGGGATCATAGCGAATTTAATATTGAACATATAATTCATACCTTGTTCTCATCAAGTGAATTCTTTGCTTTTATAGAAAAATTATCAATCGACCAAGATACAGTTTTAGATATAACAGAAGATTTTTTAGAAGAGACACCAACAAATGAGTCAGATATTTTTACTATCGGAGAAGATTTAGAAATTTTATTGGATAATGCGAATCAGATTAAAATCCAATGGGGATCAAGATTCATAGAAATCCCACATTTACTAATTGCTCTTGGAAGAGATTTAAGAATTGGAAATTATGTTTTTGAAGAAGGCAACCTTTCGATGGAAAAATTAGAAGAAGAATTAAAGTTTTTCCCAAATATTAATCAATCAAAAGATTCTTTTAATTATGAGAACGTACTTGAAATAAATAATCAATCTAATTTTGAATCAAATAAAGAGACTTTAGTTAAAGAAGAAAAATTTAAAGAAGCTATTGTTCCATTACCAAAAAGTAAACTTCAAATCGAAACCAAAAAACAAGTTGAGAAAGATGAAAATGCTCTTTCAATTTATGGAAAAGATTTAACAGAATCAGCTAAAAAAGGCTTTCTGGATCCGGTAATAGGTAGAGAAAATGAGATCAATAATTTAATGAGGGTACTCTGCAGAAGAAACAAAAATAATCCTATACTTATTGGCAATCCTGGAGTTGGTAAAACCTCAATTGCAAAATTACTTGCGCAATTAATTGTAGACAAAAAAGTTCCTGATTCTTTAAAAGACTTTAAAATTATTTCGCTTGACTTAGGCGCTTTAGTTGCTGGGACAAAATTTAGAGGCCAACTAGAAGAAAGGCTAAGCTTAATTATGCAAGAACTAAAGAATCCAAGCCAAGGAATGATTCTATTTATTGATGAAATTCATTCAATATTAAGTTCTGACAGATCTTCTACCGACATTAGCAATATCTTAAAACCTTTACTGGCTGAAGGAGAACTTAGATGTATCGGTACAACAACACCTGAGAAATTTCGCGAAACTATTGAAAAAGATCAGGCATTAAATACTTGCTTTCAAAAGATAGCTGTTAGTGAACCTTCAGTAGAATTAAGCGCAAAAATACTGCAAGGTATCAAAAAGAAATATGAATCACATCATGGAATAAAAATTTCTGAAGAAGCTGTAAATTTCTCTGCAAAATTGGCTGCCAGATACATCAGCGATAAATGTCTTCCTGATAAAGCAATAGATTTAATTGATGAAGCAGCTGCAGAGTTAAAAATCGAGTCTAATAAAAAGCCTCAAATTATTCTCCAACAAGAAAAAAAACTTCATACTATTCAAGAAAAACTGAATAATTTGCAAGGGGAAAATATCGAAGCTCAAGAAAAACTGTTGAATATGAGGCAACAATCGGAGTCAAAATTGAACATTCTTTTGGAAAATTGGAACAATTTGCGGGAAGAAATGGAGCAATTATCTATTTTAATGAAAGAAGAAGATAAGCTAACCAAAGAAATTAAAGTTAAATCAAATCGCGAAATTGAAAATGATCTAGATTATTTAGAAAAGCTTGAAAAAGATTTAAATGAAATAGAGAATGAAATACAAAAAGTAGAAGAGAACTTTAATAAAATAAAGAAAAATAGAAATTTCCCTTTTAAATATCAAGTTGAACCTGATGATATTGCTGATGTTGTCTCAAAAATTACAGGTATTCCTATTTCTAAAGTAGTTTCAAATGAACGTAAGAAATTAGTCAATCTAGAAACAGAACTAAGTGAAAAAGTTATTGGACAAGAAAAAGCTATAGAAGCTGTTTCTGCAGCAATTAAAAGAGCCCGCGTTGGCATGAAAAGTCCTAAAAGACCGATCGGATCTTTTTTATTTATGGGACCTACAGGTGTTGGCAAAACAGAATTAGCAAAATCTCTTGCAACAGCTTTATTTGATGAAGAAGACGCACTTTTAAGATTAGACATGAGTGAATATATGGAGAAAAATGCCGTAGCAAGACTTTTGGGAGCTCCTCCAGGTTATGTTGGTTATGAAGAGGGAGGTCAATTAACTGAAGCTGTCAGAAATAAACCCTATTCAGTAATACTGCTTGATGAGATAGAAAAAGCACATTCAGAAGTTTTTAATATCCTTTTACAAGTCCTAGATGAAGGAAGATTAACAGACTCTCAAGGAAGGACCGTAGACTTCAAAAATACCGTAATCATCATGACAAGCAACCTAGCTGGTAAATCTATACTGGAGTATTCACAAAAGATTTCTAAAAGTGAAGGAAAGTTAGAAAAAGACCAACAAACCTTAGATGATTCCATTAATAATGTATTGTCTTCAATTTTTAGACCTGAATTTTTGAATAGAATTGACGAAGTAGTGAAATTTAATCCATTATCTATTGATGAACTTCAAAAAATTATAATTTTACAAACAGAGGATTTAAAAAACCTGCTACTTGAACAGAAAATAAATATCGCTATAGACAAAAAAGTTATTAATAAAATTGCAAACGATTCTTACGAACCTGAATATGGTGCTAGGCCACTTAGCAGGGAACTTAGAAGACAAATAGAAAATCCCTTAGCTGCAAAACTTTTAGAGGATAACTTCAAAAACAAAAAAAATATAATAATTAAACTTAACCCTGCTAAAAAAGATGAAATCGTTTTCAAACCTAGCTGAGGAGTAAATCAATAAGCTAAAATAAAAACTAAAGCTTAAAGCTTAATTTCAAAAAAATTTTGTGACAAGTCCTACTACTAATAAAGAACCCCTTAAAAAGGATTCTCCTGAAGTTGAAGAGCCTAAAAAAAAGAATAATTTTTTTAGATCTACCTACGATGAGCTTAAACTTGTCGTGTGGCCTAACAAACAACAACTTTTTAGCGAATCAGTAGCAGTTATAATTATGGTATCGTTTTCTGCTGCAGCCATTGCTTCTGTTAGCAGATTCTATGGATGGGCAGCCTCGCAAATTTTTGGTTGAATTATCTCCCGAATATCCATTAATAAAGATCTTTATTAAGCTTCCAGAAAAATGAGTAATGAATTAACTACAAACCTTGCTTCTTCAAAAACAAATACAAGCATCGCAAGATGGTATGCAGTTCAAGTAGCATCAAGCTGTGAAAAAAAAGTAAAAGCGACTCTTGAACAGAGATCAGTAACTTTAGGTGTTAATAATAGAATTATTGAAATTGAAATTCCCCAAACTCCAGGAATTAAATTAAAAAAAGATGGAAGCAGACAAACTACTGAAGAAAAAGTTTTCCCAGGTTATGTCCTAGTAAGAATGATTTTGGATGAAGATACAATGATGGCTGTTAAAAGTACTCCAAATGTAATTAACTTTGTTGGTGCTGAAGACGGCAGAGGTAGCGGGAGATCGCGAGGTCATATCAAACCTCGACCATTGTCAAGACAAGAAGTTAATAGAATTTTTAAGCGCGCATCAGAGAAAAAAGCTGTAATCAAATTAGATATTGAAGAAAAAGATAGAATCATTGTAACTAGTGGTCCATTCAAGGATTTCCAGGGAGAAGTTATAGAAGTATCCGGAGAAAGAAATAAATTAAAAGCATTACTTTCAATATTTGGGCGCGAGACTCCTGTAGAATTAGAGTTCTCCCAAATCAATAAACAAAATTAATTTCAAATTGTTCTTGTTTATCGAGTAAAATTATCATTTTCTACTTCAGCTTAAATTCTCAAATCTAATGGCAAAAAAAATTGTTGCAGTTATCAAGCTTGCTCTACAAGCAGGCAAAGCTAATCCTGCTCCTCCTGTAGGGCCAGCTTTAGGACAACATGGTGTAAATATCATGGCATTTTGCAAAGAATACAACGCAAGGACACAAGATAAAGCAGGTTTTGTAATTCCAGTCGAGATTTCTGTTTTTGAAGATAGAAGCTTTACTTTTATTACAAAAACACCTCCTGCTTCCGTATTAATAACAAAAGCAGCTGGTATAGAGAAAGGATCAGGTGAATCTGCAAAAGGCTCTGTTGGGAAAATAAGTAAAGCTCAATTAGAAGAAATAGCCAAAACCAAGCTTCCTGATCTAAACTGTTCTAGTGTTGAATCAGCAATGAAAGTAATTGAGGGTACTGCTCGTAATATGGGCGTCTCAATCTCTGATTGAGTTCAATACAAAATTTCTCATTATTTAGGGGAGGTTAGTTAATAACCGTTTGCACCCAATATTATTATGAAAAAACTATCCAAAAGAATGGCGGCGCTATCAACAAAGATAGAAGATCGCATTTACGCACCACTTGAAGCTCTAAGTATTATCAAGGAAAATGCTAATGCAAAATTTGATGAAACTATTGAAGCACATATACGTTTAGGTATTGATCCAAAATATACTGATCAACAATTAAGGACCACTGTTGCATTACCACACGGTACTGGCCAAAGCATAAAAATTGCTGTAATTACAAGCGGTGAGAATGTATCGAAAGCTAAGGCTGCTGGTGCAGATTTATTTGGCGAAGAAGATCTTGTTGAAAGCATCAACAAAGGAAATATGGAGTTTGATCTACTTATTGCAACTCCAGATATGATGCCAAAGGTTGCAAAATTAGGAAGAGTTTTAGGACCTAGAGGTTTAATGCCTAATCCTAAAGCCGGGACAGTAACTAATGACATTACTAATGCAATAAAAGAATTCAAAGCTGGTAAGCTTGAATTTAGAGCAGATAAGGCAGGAATCGTTCATGTCCGCTTTGGAAAAGCAAGTTTCACAAAAGAAGCTTTATTTGACAACTTAAAAACCTTACAAGAATCAATTGATAAAAATAAACCAAGTGGAGCTAAGGGAAAGTATTGGAAAACTTTTTATGTAACTTCAACAATGGGGCCTTCAGTTCAATTAGACATAAATGCTGTACAAGATTACCAGCCTGAAGGTTAACGCTTTGTAGTATAATTTAAAGTGCAATAATACGGCCAAAGAAAGTAGGTTGATTTAGTTATTCTAAATTTTAAATTCCTACCGAGGACTCGTCTTAAATTATTTCTTTTTGGATCTAATAGAAGCGGCCTCTTTAAAGGACTTTGCCGCATTTCCTGCTCTCCCTAAATCACGATCCAAAAAAATCAATGGGCCGAACTCTAGAGAATAAGCAACAAATCGTTAATGAGATTAAATCTCTATTAAACGACTCGGAAATGGCTGTAGTTCTTGACTATAAAGGTTTAACTATCAAAGAGATGTCAGATTTGCGATCTAGATTGCAAACAACTAATGGCATTTGCAAAGTTACTAAAAATTCATTAATGCGTAAAGCTATTGATGGAGATAGTAATTGGAACGATCTTGAATCTTTATTGACCGGAACAAATGCTTTTGTCTTAATCAAAGAAGATGTTGGTGGTTCTGTAAAAGCTATCCAATCTTTTCAAAAAGACACCAAAAAATCCGAAACCAAAGGAGCTTTATTTGAAGGCAGACTTCTAAGCGATTCTGAAATAAAAGAAATTGCAAGTCTTCCATCTAAAGAAGTATTGATGGCAAAAATTGCTGGCGCTCTTAATGGCGTTGCAACAAAAATTGCGATCTCCATTAATGAAGTACCTTCTGGACTTGCTAGATCACTTAAACAACATTCTGAAAAATCAGAATCCTAAATTCAAAACCTAATTAACTTTTAAGAAAATGTCCGCAAAAACTGAAGAAATTCTTGAATCATTAAAATCTCTATCACTTTTAGAAGCATCTGAACTTGTAAAGCAAATTGAAGAGGCTTTTGGTGTATCTGCTGCAGCTTCTGCAGGTGTAGTAATGGCAGCTCCAGGAGCAGCTGGCGGTGACGCAGATGGTGGCGCTGCTGAAGAAAAAACTGAATTTGATGTAGTTCTCGAAAGCTTTGATGCAGCTGCAAAAATCAAAGTCCTTAAGGTTGTAAGAAATGCAACTGGTCTAGGTCTTGGCGATGCAAAAGCACTTGTTGAATCTGCACCAAAAACAGTAAAAGAAGGAATTGCTAAAGCAGATGCTGAATCTTTAAAGAAAGAGATTGAAGAAGCTGGCGGTAAAGTTACACTTAAGTAAGATAAAATTTTTTTCAAGCCGATATACTTAAATTTCGGCTTTAAAAATTATGAATAATGATAGCATTGCAATTGAAGCTGCAACTGATGGAGCCTGCAGTGGTAATCCAGGACCAGGTGGTTGGGGTGGTCTTATAATTTTTGACGACAACAGTGAATTAGAAATAGGTGGTTCCGAGCAAAATACCACCAACAATAGAATGGAGCTCACTGCAGCTATAAAAACACTTGAAAAATTAAAAACCTATAAATTAAAAGAAAATTTTAAATTGAGAACTGATAGTAAATATGTAATAGAAGGGTATACAAAATGGATTATTAATTGGAAGAAAAATGGATGGAAAACGAGCACGGGAAAATCAGTACAAAATCTTGATTTATGGCAAAAAATTGATCATTTGAGAATTAATGGCCTTGTAATGGAACATGTTAAGGGTCATAGCGGTGATAAACAAAATGAAAGGGTTGATAAAATAGCGACTAACTATAGCAAAAGTATATCTTTAATAAGTAACTTAAAAGAGTCTGAATCTTCAGTAGAATTTTTTGAAAAAAATGCACCCTCAGAAATTCAGGAATTATTTTCAAGAAATGAATTAATTCAAAAATTTGCAGACAAAAAATACTTATTAAGCTCACATGAACTAAGTAATTTATTAGGAGAAGAAAACCACTTAAAGATAAAACAATATTTACTTTTTGAATGGCGTAATTGGAGATTGATTCCTAAAGATAAAAAATATTGGATAATAGAAAAAAAAGAATCCTAATTTTTATGAATGAACAAAAGGGGGGATTTAATAATCTTTATAAAAACTTAATTACCCCTATACTCAAAAAGGACTCTGGAATAGATGCAGAATATTTAACTAATTTATCTCTTAGCCTTCTATCATTTAGTTCAAGGAAATATAATTGGCCTGTAGTTTCATCAATTCTAAAAAATCTAAATTCAGAATTCTCTATAATTGATAAAAGATTAAGTCAGAACATATGTGGAATAAATTTTCGTAATCCAATTGGTCTAGCTGCGGGTTTTGACAAAAATGGAAATGCTGCAAATATATGGAAAGACTTTGGTTTTGGATTTGCCGAAATTGGTACAGTTACTAAATTTGCTCAAAATGGCAATCCAAAACCAAGGTTATTTAGATTAGCAGAAGAAGAAGCAGCCTTAAATAGAATGGGTTTTAACAATAATGGGGCTGAAAATCTGGTTAAAAATTTTCTTGAGCAAGGGATTGAGTTCAAAAAAAACAGGGATAATATTTGTTTAGGTATAAATTTCGGCAAGTCTAAAATCACAAGTTTGTCTCAAGCAAATGATGATTATTTAACTTCTCTAAAATTATTAATTCCATATTGTGATTACGCAGCAATAAACGTAAGTTCTCCAAATACTGAAGGACTTAGAAAGTTGCAAGATCCAATTCTTCTAAAAGAACTTCTTAAAGAAATTAAAAAATTACCTAATTGTCCCCCATTATTTGTAAAAATTGCGCCAGATTTAAGTTTTAAAGATATTGAAGATATTTGCCAATTAATAATCGAGGAAAACATAGATGGAATAATTGCTA
>NZ_CACMSM010000017.1 GCF_902616385.1 uncultured Prochlorococcus sp.
TATTTCGTTTTTTTCTGGTTTATTTGTAAGAACTTTATTGAATACAACAATTACTAGTACTAGTTTCAGAAAAAAAACTTTTAAAAATTTGGAAGATGATTTTGTATCTAATAATAATGAGGAAGAAATGGAACCAAACGTTGAGATGCCGCCACAAAGGGATATTAGAGAAACTCAACCAACAATTTCTGTTAATTATAGAGTAGTCAAAAATATGAATGATAATAATTTTAAAAAAGATCAAAGTTATTCAAATCAAGATATTCAAGATGACTGGGATAATGCGGATAATGATTGGTAGAAAAATAAATTAATTAAAAAATGTTTTTTTAATTTATAATGAAATAAATTGTATTTTTTATGGAAGAAAATTTAGACAAAAATAATGAAGTAAATAAAGAAATATCTGACAACACAACTAAATCAAGCTCTGGTGAAATAAAAGGACTAGAATCAGAAAAAGTTATCAATATGGATATAGATAATGGTGATTCTACTACTAAGGTTGTTATAAAAAATGAAGTTAATACTCCCGAAAAACCTATAACAAAACCCAAAAAAGAACTCCCAGTTGAGAAAAAGCCTTTCCAAGAATTTATTAACATACATCTAATTCCTTCACTTATTGAGGAAATTAATCAAAGAGGATTAGAAATAAACAATATTAACCTTACTAACACAAATAGACCTATTGCTGGAGATAAATGTTGGGTAATAAACTGTGAAATTAAAGATACTTGTAACTTTTGGTTATCTTTTGAGAAGGATGACATTAGTTCATTAAAAAGTATTTCCTTATCAAAACCTAATCAAAAACCAAGTATTATCGAATCTTTTCTTATTGACGAAAAAAGAATTACCCTAAAATTAATTATTTCAAGAGTACTTCAAAGATTGAATGGGCAAAAGTTAATAGGAGTTAATTAGAAAAACAATAACACCAAGTTAACTTTTCCCTCGAAAATACAAATCATAGTAAATAATAGTATTAATAAACCCAATAAAAAATGGCTCAATCAACTGTTGAATCAAAAAATAAAAAAGATATTAATAATGGAAAGATACCAGCAAAAGAAACAATTTTGTCCCCAAGATTCTATACAACAGACTTTGAGGCCATGGAAAATATGGACTTATCAATAAACGAAGAGGAATTGGAAGCTATATGTGAGGAATTTAGGAAAGATTACAATAGACATCATTTTGTAAGAAATAGTGAATTTGAAGGCGCTGCAGAAAAATTAGATCCTGAGACAAGAGAGCTTTTTGTTGATTTTCTCGAGGGAAGTTGTACTTCAGAATTTTCAGGTTTTTTACTTTATAAGGAACTTAGTAAGAGAATTAAAGTCAAAAACCCTCTACTTGCTGAATGTTTTGCTCATATGGCCAGAGATGAAGCTAGACATGCAGGTTTTTTAAATAAATCAATGAGTGATTTTGGACTTCAGTTAGATTTAGGTTTTTTAACAGCCAATAAAGATTACACTTATTTCCCTCCAAGAAGTATTTTTTACGCTACTTATTTATCCGAAAAAATAGGTTATTGGAGATATATAGCAATTTATAGGCATCTAGAAAAGAACCCTAATAGCAAAATTTTTCCACTATTTAATTACTTTGAAAATTGGTGTCAGGATGAAAATAGACATGGGGATTTCTTTGACGCATTAATGAAAGCACAGCCACGTACTGTTAAATCTTTAAGCCAAAAAATTACCATCGGCGGCTCTACTTTTACACACCCATTATTTGACTACTTCCATAGGTTTAGATATTTTTTGAATAATCTTCCATTAACATCCAAGTTATGGTCTAGGTTCTTTCTATTAGCTGTATTTGCAACTATGTATGCAAGGGATTTAGGAATTAAAAAAGATTTCTACAGTTCTTTAGGTTTAGATGCCAGAGATTACGACCAGTTTGTTATTAATAAAACGAATGAAACTGCAGCTAGAGTTTTCCCTATAGTAATGGACGTTTATGATAAATCTTTTTATGGAAGATTAGATAAAATAGTAGAGAATAATAAGGTTCTTTCCGATATTGCAAACAGTGATGGAAATAAAGTATCTAAAACTTTAAAAAAATTACCTAAATATCTATCAAACGGTTACCAGTTATTAAGACTATACTTATTACAACCTCTTGATAGCAAAGATTTCCAACCATCGATTAGATAATCTTTAATAAAGAGAAGATTTATAAACACACATGCTTTCGTCACAAATCAAATCAAATGAAATCGTTTTTGGTAGTTGCAATAGAGATTTATTAGAAGAAATTATTTTCTACGGTATTGGACTTGGTGCTGATTTTTTAGAAATATTTATAGAGAATACAGACAACTCAAGCGTTTTAGCTGAAGAAGATTTTATTACAAGTGTAAGTCCATCATTTGGAAGGGGTGCTGGCATTAGAATCTTCAAAGGGAAAAAGGATGGATTTGTGAGTACAAATGATTTAACAAAGCATGGCTTGATGAGATCGGTATCTCAGGCTATTGAGATGTTAGACATAATAGACAACAAAAGAGAAGTATTTAAGGGTTTAAATAAACATAGGGACTATAGTTTATCCAAGAAAAAATGGATTAATGAAGTCCCATCTATTCATGAGATAAGTGAAAAACTACTAGTCAGCACAAAGTCTTTAAAAAAAAATAATAAAATAATAACTAGAAAAGGAAGTTACTCAAGAAATCTTCAAGAAGTAATTATAGCCTCCAGTGACGGAACCTATGTTTCAGATATTAGATTGCATCAAACAGTTGGACTCAACGTAATTGCAAGTGATGCCCAATATAGATCTAGTGGAAGTAGAAGATTTGGATCGTCAGGAATGCCTAATGAATTCAGATTATGGGATCACGAAAAAGCAGCTAATGATGTGTTTGAAAGTTCAATGAACATGTTGTATGCAGATTATGTTGATGCAGGACAAATGCCTGTTGTATTAGCTAATAAATTTGGTGGCGTTATATTCCATGAAGCCTGCGGTCATTTACTTGAAACTACTCAAATAGAGAGAGGAACAACACCATTTGAGAATAAATTGAATGAAAAAATTGCACATGAATCTGTAACAGCAATAGATGAAGGGATATCAGAAGGATCCTTCGGTTCACTATCAGTAGATGATGAAGGTATGGAACCCGAAAAATCAGTTCTTATAAAGGATGGAATTTTAAAAAAATTCATATCCGACAGGGCAGGTGAATTAAGAACTGGCCATAAAAGAACAGGAAGTGGAAGAAGACAAAATTATTCTTTTGCTGCAGCTTCAAGAATGAGAAATACTTATATAGCTAAAGGTGAGCACTCGAAAGAGGATTTAATCAGTAGTATTAATGAAGGTCTTTACTGCAAATCAATGGGCGGTGGCAGTGTAGGTGCTACAGGACAATTTAATTTTGCGGTGGAAGAAGGATATCTTATTAAAAATGGAAAATTAACTAGTCCAGTAAAGGGAGCAACATTGATCGGTGAGGCTAAAGAAGTTATGCCAAAAATATCAATGTGCGGAAATGATCTCGAATTGGCTCCTGGATTCTGTGGATCCATTAGTGGAAGTGTCAACGTAACTGTTGGCCAACCTCATATTAAGGTTGATTCAATCACTGTTGGCGGAAGATAGGATATGAATTCAAAAGAAATCACAACTCAAATCTCCAAAGCTGCAGATTTCCTAAATCTTAAAAAATGGGATTATGGAGCAAGCTTTTCTAATGATTATTCTGTGCAAGTAGATAAAGGAGAGGCTAAACAACTTAAGGCATCACAAAAGCAAATTTTAACTATAAGAGTTTGGAATCAATCTAACCTAGTTGGTATTACGACAACAAGTGATATAAGTGAATCTGGTATTAAAAAGGCTCTTAAGCAAGCAAATATTGCTTCTGATTTCGGCAATAAGAATGAAACTACAGAATTTTCACCACTAGCGAAGGATCCTATTAAAGTTAAGGAAGTTAAAAAAAGAAATCCTGTTGGAATAAAAAAATTACTTACACTTTTAAGAGGAGCGGAAGTAAAACTAATAGAAAGTCATAAATCCATAAAATCTGTTCCATATAATGGTTTATCTGAGAGTTTCTTTGAGAGAGTTTATGCAAATAGTGAGGGTGCCTTTCGATGTTATTCCAAAAGTCAAGCAGCACTATATTTATATGCAAGAGCAGAAGAGAAAGATAAGAAGCCTCGTAGTTCAGGTTGTGTAAAACTTGGATATGGAGCTGATGATATAGATATAGACTCGTGTATTAAAGAGGCTTCAAATAAAACAATTTCTCATTTAAATTATTCATCTATTAAAACTGATAAATATTTAATATGTTTTTCCCCAGAGTCTTTTTTAACTATCATTAACGCCTTTAGTTCAATGTTTAATGCTAGAAGCATCTTAGATGGAGTGAGCTTATCTAATAAAAATTCAATCGGAGAGAAACTATCTACAGAAGCACTTAATATTTATGATGATGGCCTTCACGAAAAGAATATTTCTTCAACACCATTTGATGGAGAAGGAACCCCGACCAAAAGACTATGTCTAATTAACAGAGGGAGAATTGAAAATTTTATACATTCTGAATCAACTGCAAGAATATTTAAAACAACTCCAACTGGCCACGCTGGACTAGGATCAAAAGTCTCAGTATCTCCTGATTGGATCGTAGTTGAAAAATCAGAAGCAAACCTTGACCTAAAAACATCACTAGATCACTCTACTTATGAGGGAGAATTTGTTTATATCGAAGAATTAAATGCAATCCATGCAGGTGTCAGAGCCAGTCAAGGTTCATTTTCTCTTCCATTTGATGGATGGCTTTACAAAAACGGTAAAAAAATCTCTATAGAATCTGCAACCGTAGCAGGTGATATCAAGTATCTTTTAAAAAATATAGTAAATATTGAATCAAGCCAGGAGGTAACAACAAGTGGAATTTCTCCACATATATGGGTAAATGAATTATCGATAACTGGTGACGCGTGAGAATTATATTCTGGGGAACACCTGAATATTCAATTCCTAGTCTTGATATTTTTATTAAATCTAAGCACGAGGTAATTGCAGTAGTTAGCCAACCGGATAAGAAGAGATCTAGGGGAAATAAATTAATAGCCTCACCTGTAAAAAGCATTGCTGAGCAAGAATCTATAAAAATTTATACTCCAGAAAAAATCAGGGGCAATATAGATTTTATAAATGAACTTAAATCACTTTCTTGCGATTTATTTATTGTTATAGCTTACGGCAAAATTTTACCCAAAGAGATATTGGAAATCCCAAAATTTGGTTGTTGGAACGCACATGCTTCATTACTTCCAAGATGGCGTGGTGCCGCCCCAATTCAATGGTCCCTAATAAAAGGCGATGAATTTACTGGTGTAGGAATTATGAAAATGAATGAGGGACTAGATACTGGCGATATATTGTTGGAAGAAAAAATTAAAATCGATAATGACGATAATTTAAATACACTATCAGAAAAACTTAGTATTTTATCGGCAAAATTATTTTTAAATGCTACATCTTTAATCGAAGAAAATATTAATAAAAATACTAATCCTCAATTAAGAAAACAAAATGCCCTTGGAAGAGAAATAACTTACGCAAGAATGATTGAAAAATCAGATTTTAAGGTTGATTGGGGTAATGAGGCAATTAAAATTTCTCAAAAAATAAAAGCATTACACCCGCGAGCAAATACTAATTTTAGAGGTAAGAACTTAAAAATACTTAAAATCAAAGTTTTGAGTATTGATGTAATTAAAAATGAAAAATACCTTTTCATGAGCAATAATTCAAGAACAGGTATTATTCTTGCTGTTATAGAAAATGAAGGAATAATAATTTCAACTAAAACTGATCCGATTATTTTGTTAGAAGCAAAACTTGAAGGCAAAAACATTTCTAGCAAAAAGCAATTAATACAACAGTTAAATCCATCAGTAGGTGAATATCTCTCAGATTAAGTTTTAGATTCTTTTTTAGAGAATCCCCAAATGAAAGCAAAAAGAATCAAAATATAAAAATAATAGTCTGGAAGATTAGATTCATTAATTAACGTATTTAATAAAAGTTTAATTCCAACGATTAAAATTGCTACGTAACCTGCTGTTTCTAATCTAGAAAATATATCAAGAAGTTTTAGAAAAATCCCGGATGTAAATCTTAAGGCTAATACTCCAATTAATGCTCCAAATATAATTAATATATATTGATCGCTGATAGCTACTGCAGTAGTAATGCTGTCTATAGAAAATGCAAAATCAGTAATTGAAAGAAGCGCTACAACCCTTAAGAACCTAAAATTATTTTTATTATTATCTGTCCCATTTTCAGTGTTTTCTACATCTGAATTTAAAAAAACATTAGAGAAGAATAAGTATATTAAATAAAAACCAGCAAAAACTCTAATAAGAGTAAATTTAAGAAGAACATTAGATAATATGATGAGAATAATTCTAAATAATAAAGATATTGTTATACCAATATTTAAGGCTCTTGTCCTTAATTCTGAACTGTCGAGGGATTTAGTAAGAGAAGCTAGTGCTACAGCATTATCTGCAGATAATAATAATTCTAGAGCAATTAATAATGGCAAAAGTGTAAAGATTTCGTACCAACTGTCTACCTGATCTAGTGTGGGTATAAAAGAATTTATAGCGGCTGAATCCATCAAATATTATTCACAAGCAGTATAAAATCTAATATAATGTATCGGATATTTGTAATCAAGATTGATAACTATAAATGAGTCTAAATACTTTAGTTGATTATATTTCGAACTCACAAATTACTTCTGAATTAATAAAAAGAATTTCAAAAAATAATGAATTAAATATTGTTGGTTCAAGTAGATATGCAAAAGCAATAATTTTAGATAGCATCGCAAAAAAAGAGGAAAAAAGTATATTATTAATTTGTCCTAATGTAGAAATTGCCTACAAATGGATTGGTTATTTTGAAAGTATAAATAATAAAGCAGTTTTATATTATCCTCCAACAGAACATCTACCATACTCATCAATTAATAAATCCAAAGAAATTGAATATAGTCAGCTTACTGTTTTATCCAAATTAATAAAAAAAGAGAAAAATGAATTTAATATTGTTATATCAACTGAGAGATCACTACAACCTCATCTAATAAATAAAAAACTATTAATTGAAAACAAGTTAGATTTGCAAAAAGGGGTTCAAATCGAGATTCAAGAATTAGCGAATAAGCTTACATTGCTGGGTTATACGAAAGATAATGTAACTTCAACAGAAGGATTTTGGAGTAGGAGAGGGGAAATAATAGATATTTATCCTGTCAATAATGAGTTTCCTATAAGATTAGAATTTTTTGATAATGTAATTGAGAAAATAAGAGAATATGATCCACATACACAGAAAACATTAGAAAATATCAATAATATTGAAATAATACAGGCTGGAATTGATTTGCTAATAAAAGATAAGTTAAATAATTTATCTAAGAATAGTATTTTTAATTCAGAAGATATAAATAAAAATAATCTTGATCGTTATTTAGGAATAATTGAAAAAGAACCCTCTAATATAATAAATTTCATAAATAGGGAAACAATTCTTGTAATTGATGAATTAGAAGATTGTAAAAAATTTGCTAATAATTGGTATTTAGATTCAGAAAGTAATTTTGATAATTATGCGCATGAATTAAATGAGAATCTTAAAAATAATGATATTAATTTAGAGGCAATTCCTAATTTGCATTTAAAGTTTGACAAAATATTAAATTCAATAGGAAATTTTAATTTGATAAAATTTTATGAATTTGAGTCTAAAGTCAATATTGATAATAGGTTTTTGTTAAACGATAAAAGATTAAATTCATATTCAAAAAATATAGGAAAATTATCCAATGATATAAATAAAAATATAAAAAATAATGAAAAAGTATGGATTTTATCAGCACAGCCATTGAGAACTAGGACTTTGCTTTTCGAGCACGAATGTAATGCAAACTTCTTAAACAATCACAATGATATTGATGAAGCATTTAAGTCAATTAAGAATTCAACTCCTTTAATTTTAAAAAATAAAAACAATTATGAAATCGAGGGTTTTTATCTTCCGATATGGAAGGTTGTCCTCATAACAGATAAAGAATTATTTTCACAACAATCTCTTTTTAATAATGTATTCATAAGAAGAAAAAAAAGAAGTGTCAATTCAAATATAAATGTAAATAAAATTAGTCCCGGTGATTTTATAGTTCATAAAAATCATGGAATAGGAAAATTTTTAAAAATAGAAAAAATAAATATAACTGGAGATTCAAGAGATTATTTAGTCATTCAGTATTTGGATGGGAAGATAAGTATTGCCGCTGATCAACTTGGTAGTGTTAACAGATATAGATCAAGCGGAAAAATTAAGCCAAAAATAAATAAATTAGGAGGGACAGAATGGGAAAGAATAAAAGATAAAAATAAGAAACAAATCAAAAAAGTTGCTGTCGATATTTTAAAACTTTATGCAAAGAGAGAAAAATTGAAGGGGTACATTTACCCAGAAGATGGTCCTTGGCAAAATGAATTAGAGGAATCATTCCCTTATCAACCAACACCTGATCAAATTACTGCTGTAGAAGAAATAAAATCTGATATGGAAAGTGATAAGCCAATGGACAGGCTTGTATGTGGAGATGTAGGATTTGGTAAAACAGAAGTCGCTGTTCGAGCTATTTTTAAGGCTATTACATCAGGCAAACAGGTAATATTACTAGCACCAACAACAATCCTAGCTCAGCAACATTGGAGAACAATAAACAATAGATTTTCACCTTACCCTATAAAAGTATCATTACTCAATAGATTCAAAACCTCTAATGAAAAAAAGGAAATCTATGCAGGTTTAAAAAATAACAAAATTGATTTAGTTGTAGCAACGCACCAAATTTTAGGAAAAGAAATAGAAATGAAAAACTTGGGACTACTTGTTATTGATGAAGAACAAAGATTTGGAGTGAGGCAAAAGGAGAAAATTAAAAAAATCAAAACCAACATAGACGTTTTAACTCTCTCGGCAACTCCAATTCCAAGAACTCTTTATATGAGCTTATCTGGACTAAGACAAATGAGCTTACTAAATACTCCTCCTCCATCAAGAAGATCAATAAAAACCTATTTATCAGAAATAGATATGGATGTTATAAGAACTGCAATTAATCAAGAACTTGATAGGGGAGGTCAAATTTTTTATGTTCTTCCACGAATTTCTGATATCGATCAGGCTGCAAACAAATTAAAAAATATGTTCCCCAGATTAAAATTTATTATTGCTCATGGGCAAATGAACGAAACAGAGCTTGAAAATGCAATGATTGCTTTTAATAATGGAGAAGTAGATCTAATGATATGCACAACCATAATTGAAAGTGGATTAGACATCCCTAGAGTAAATACAATCATTATTGAAGATTCTCACAAATTTGGCCTTTCTCAACTTTATCAACTTAGAGGAAGAGTTGGTAGAAGCGGTGTACAAGCACATGCTTGGTTATTTTATCCAAATATAAATAAAATAAATGACGCTGCAAAACAAAGATTGAAAGCAATAAAAGACTTTTCAGAACTAGGAAGTGGATACCAACTTGCAATGAAAGATATGGAAATAAGAGGTGTTGGTAGTTTACTAGGCGAAGAACAAAGTGGAAAGGTTAATGCTATTGGATATGATTTATATATAGAAATGCTCCATGAGGCTATTTCAGAAATCAGTGGGCAAGAAATACCAGAAGTTAACGACACTCAAATTGATCTACCAATAAATGCATTTATACCTGCAACATGGATATTAAACAGAGAAGAGAAGCTTGAGGCTTACAAATCTGCTACTGAATGTTCAAATAATGATGAATTAACTGAATTAGCTAAAGACTGGGTGAATAGATATGGAAACTTACCCAAACCTGTTGAGTCCTTAATTATGATAATGAGACTAAAATTACTAGCTAAAAAATGTGGTTTTCATAAGATCAAGCTCAAAAAGCCAAACATCTTGATAGAAACAAAATTAAAAAATTCTACTTTTAAAAGTCTAAAAAATTCATTGGCAAGTAGTGTTCAAAATAAATTTAATTTTAAAGAAGGCGAACAATTATCAATCATCACTATAAGGGGTTTAGGTGCAACTGAAATTCAAAATCAAATTGATCAACTAATATTTTGGTTCGAATCTTTTGAAAGAGAAATAGAGAATTTCGATAAAGAACTTATTAAAAGAGGATAAAATATTAAATAATTATTTAAAATCCGCGAATCAGTTTGAATTCGGTTAGCTTTATAAAAATTTATTTATTTTATGGGTGAATATATAGACGTAGGAATTCAAACTTCGATCTTACCTTTATCAATTATTCTTTCATCAATTATACTTGGCATTTTTGCATTGTTTGGAGAAGAAACAGAAAATGATGATGATGATTCTGATTCAGGAAGTGGCGGACTAATGCAACCTATTTAAAATTATTTATAAGCATTTTGTTTTGACTTTCTCTTTGAGACTTTAAATAACCTATTAAAAGAACCTATCATTAAAACTATAATAGTAAAAGAAGATACAAAAATAAAAATCACCAAAAATATTTCATAGAGATATGAAAAGAGGTCAATTAATAATAAAAAAGATTTATTAAATGTCGATGGTAGATTTTGTAAAAGCAAATTTTTATTAGGAATTAAATAATTTATATAAACTAATAAAACACTTAAAATAATCAGAAAGAAAGATTCAGTAATTAGTCTTCTATTGGATTTTCTTCTTAAATTTAATTTTTTTTTAAAAATATATTTATCAGATTTAATATTCAAATTTGGGATGTTTAAATCTGGCATAAATCAAAGCTTAAAGTATAAATTTGAATAACTCTGAAAAGAAATTAACCTATAGTATCGTGTTTGTATTTAAGATGCTAATTGCTCTTTATTCAGGATTTATTAGTTCTTTTTTTTCTATATTTTCAAAAGGACTATAAAAATTAATAAAAGAATAAGATAATAGAATTAAAGAGCAAATAGCAATAAAAGGTGGAATAAAGAAATTGAAAAATTCAACTTTTTTATTTAACCCAAATCTTAATTTTTTAGTAATGTTAGTAGGCATTTCAGTTTTTTTTATTCTTACTTTTGGAGATTCATTTAACTGATCAAAACAATTTATTGTATCTGCAAGCAATGAATTACCAATCTTTAAAACTAAAGGCTTTACATTTGGTTTAGAGCTCTTCAGAACAATATTATGTATGTGGAGATTATCGGCTTTTATATCGATTAATTTAGATTCATATATTGGGATTTCGTTCTTAATTAAAAGATTTGAATAAATATAAAAAGCATTCATAATAGGCCCTAAATGTTCAATTTTTCCTTCAATAAGTGGTTTATCAACTATGGTTAATTTCCATTGAGAAATAATAGATATTTGATCTTTATTTTCATTATTGGAATAATCTGGCAATCCTATTATTTCGAGACTTGCTGAAGATTGATGAAATGACAATTTATTTTGCATAATTTTAAAAATCGTATAAAAAATTCTTCAACTTTTGATAACCCTGATTTGAAATGCAAAAAGATAAAATAAGCAAAGATTTTATGATAATCTCATCATTTTCATCTTGATTTATAAGCTTTTTTACTCTTATACTATCTATATTAAATCTCTCTTTGATCAACTCAATAAATCTTTTATTAAAATCATTCCAAATAACTGAATTCTCTTCTATATCTTCTTTAGATTTTAGTATCTCTCTGATATAAGGATATAAATACTTAGACATTTCAACTGTAATTCTAATTAAGGCATCGAATTCGTTAAGTTTAATATTGTTAGTAACAAACGATTTTCTTAATGGATTATTGTTCCTTAATTTCCAAATAGTCACTTTATTTGGTAAAACATTTTTTAGATTAAGTCTATTTGATAAGGCATAAAGGGACTGGATACCATTTAAGTCAATAGTTTCTAGTAATAATAATAATAAATCAAGCTTCTCTACAGATTTTCTTGATACCTGATTTCCTCTAGTTAAAACTGTAATTGTTCTTTATTAGAATATGTACTTACTATAACAGAATTATTAATCCATTTTTTCAAATAAAAATGAATATAACTTATCTAATTCTTCGATAGTTAGCATTCCATAACTCCATAATAATATTGGTAATGGAGTGTTATTTTTTATAGATAATTTTATACCAAGTTCAATAGTAGATTCATCTAAACCTAATACGTTAAATAAATAAATTATCATTTCTTTAGATACATAATTATTCATGATTTCTACTTAATACTTGAATAAATGAGAGATTTAGTCATTTGATTTAGGACTAATTTTCTTGTAAAAAGAAATTTATTTAAAAGTAAAAATGAAAATTTCCTAATTGGAAATAAAAAAACATTTCTATTAGCAAAAATTGTTATCAATGAGTCAGTTATAAACATAGTGAAGATAATATCTAAAATTCTGCTAGAGAAATACTTAAATTTAAATAATATCAATTGCATTTTAGTAATAGCCGTATTTTTATTAAAAAGATCATAAATAGTATTAACATCTCTCCAACAAGTATTTAGACCCTGACCACCCACAGGGTGAAATGTATGAAATGCATCTCCTACAAAAACAAATTTTTTTAAATTTAATACTGGTAAATTTAAGGATAAAGAAACAGGAAAAATATTAAATTCGCCAATTATTTGGTCCAACTTTAATTCATCTGGCAAGATTGTTGATAAATTATCAATTAAAAAATTCTTGTCAGAATTTAACCTTTCAATTGCCTTTGATGTACTGGAAGTCCAAATTACTTGATATAAGTTTTTTTCTAAAGGTAATAATGCAAGTGGGCCTTCTTTTCTAAAAATTTCATAAGCACGTTTTTCACAATGACCTCTAAGAAAAACTTTAAAAGTTAAACAAGACTGACTATAAGATTTTTTTATATCAACAAAATCTAAGAATTTTTTATCAAGTGAGTTTGCTCCTGTTGAAAAGAATTGATAATCAAATAATATTTTTTTACATAACAATCTCTGTGGTGTCATAAAAAAAATATTTTCATAATTGTCAAACTCTTGAAAAAATACGTTCATGAGATCCGAATGTTTTACTACCCACCCAATATTTTCATCAGAACTTATATCATCATCTAAGTCAGAAGTTGATAAATTAGTAAAAGCAGAAGTTACGCTATCTGAAATTGAAAGGGTATCAAAGCCAAATAAAAATGGTTCTAATTTTTTCCAAAGTCTAAATTTAGTTAAGATTTTTCTTGTTGAGTGAGTAATTGCATAAGTTTTATCTTTATCAATTAATCTATCTTTTGTTAATAAATCAGTTAAAAAAATATTGCAATCAAATTTTGAAAGTGCAATTGCAAGTAATAAACCTGTAGGACCTGATCCAACAATTTTAAAATTGAATTTATTTTTCATCAGACTATATAAGCATCAATTATCTATTCAAATAAATATAGCAAATTTCCTCAAATGCTGGTCTTAATAAATAGGGGTACTCACCAACCCATAAGTTAATTTCAGGAAGCCAAGCATCGGTCAAATAAAAATCTCTGTCAAAATTACGATTATCAGATGTTATTAAACATCTAATACTCGAACCCACCCTAATTTGGCTGTGCTTATTTTCCATAGGAAAACTTAATTTTTCCAAATAACCATCTTCATCTTCTAATTCAAGTACTAACCAAGTCCTTTTGTTTTCGATAACTTCTAATCGACCTTGCCTATTAGATTGTTCTCTTGAACTTTCAACCTTTTCAGTTTTATAAATATCCGATATGTAGCCATCAAATATAGAGAAAAATTTATATTTTCTTAATTGCAAATTTTTTCTACTTGATTCAAGAATTGGGCCCCAGATGATATATAAAAAGAAGCCTACACATAGGAATAACCAGAAATTATTAGTTTGATCTCCAGTCGAACTAATTATTAATGAAATAAATCCACCAATTGAAGAAACTATAACTCTTTGAAGAATTTTTCTCGGATTCCCCAACGCGTACTTAAATTGACTTCCTGTACCTACTGCAGGAATAAGTTTTGAAATTTGACTTGAATTAATTGGAATTAACATTTTAAAAAATCAATTTTTCAAGTCCGTATACTAAAGTTTCATATCTACCAATTTTTTTAATAGCCTGTAAAACTCCTGGCATATATGCCTTTCTATCAATAGTGTCATGCTTAATTGTGTAAGTTTCACCTGGAGAACCCATAATTACTAACTGATGAGCGAGTAATCCTGGTAATCGTACAGAATGTATATTAATTCCTGAATCTCTGAGTCCACCCCGTACACCTTTTAATGACTCAGACTCTTTTACTAAATTCTGATTAAATTTCTTTGGATATTCTTCAATCATTTCTGCAGTTTTTATACACGTCCCACTAGGAGAATCAGCTTTTTGATTATGATGCATTTCTATTAATTCAATATTGTCATAAAACCTTGCAGCTACCGATGCCGCCTGCTGAAGAAGAACCATACCTACTGAAAAATTAGGAATTATTGCACAACCAACCGATGCTTTCTGAGCAAAAACAGACAAATCTTGTATTTGCGAAGGGCTTAGACCAGTAGTTCCTACTACTGGTGATACACCATATGCAATAGCTGATCTGGTATTTTCATATACAGAATCAGGATGAGTAAAGTCCACCAGTACAGGTTTGATATTTTCATTTCTGTAATTTTGACTAACAGAACATAAAGTTCCTTCAAAATCATTTGAAACAAAAATATCACAATTTTTTACCTTCAATAATTCAGAAATATTTGAACCATTGTTCTTTTCGTTTATGTCGATTGCTGCAACAAGTTCACAATCTGCAGAATTTAATACAGTATTAACAACTTCGCTACCCATTCTGCCTAAAGCTCCGGATACTAGTACTGGTACGGGTTTTTTAGAATTTTCAATCATTTTTTTAAAAAATTTTTTTTTAAAGGTTGTTACACGCTATTTATATTGCACACAATAACGTCATTTCATTCGTAGGCTGGTAAAAATACTTAAAGAAAATCAATGTTTACGCAGGTCCGCTCAGCAAACCGCAGAGTATCTCCTGTTGAGGATAACAAACACAAAGTTGTAATAAAAGCAGTTTATGTTGTCCTTGAGCCACAATACCAAAATTCCTTAACGGAAGCTGCAAAATCAATAAATAAGATGAATGGGCCAATAGGTATAGACCTTAGGGGCTATCTTATCGAAGAACTTAGGAATGATAGTAATTTTGAAGATTTTAAAGAAGATATAGCTAATGCAGATATATTCGTTGCTTCTCTAATTTTCATTGAAGACCTTGCTCAAAAAGTAGTTGATGCAGTATCTCCATTTAAAGACAAACTTAAAGCATCAATTGTTTTCCCCTCTATGCCAGAGGTAATGAGATTAAATAAGTTAGGTACATTTAGTATGGCCCAGCTTGGTCAATCTAAAAGTATTATTGGAGATTTAATAAAAAAGAAAAAAGAATCTGATGGAGCAAGTTTCCAAGATTCAATGTTGAAGTTATTAAATACACTACCTTCAATACTTAAATATCTACCAGTAGAAAAAGCTCAAGATGCTAGAACATTTATTCTGAGTTTTCAGTACTGGTTAGGAGGTACCACTGAGAACTTAAAAAATTTCTTGTTAATGATTTCTGAAAAGTACGCTGTTACAGAGACCATAAAAGATCAAATAGAAGAATTCAAAATTCAAGACCCTGAAACATTCCCAGATTTAGGGATTTGGCATCCTCTTGCTCCTTGCATGTTTGAAAGTCTTAAAGAATATCAAAATTGGGAAAATAATAGAAAAGATATAAATCCTAAAGATGACAAAACTCCAACAATAGGCTTAGTGCTGCAAAGGAGTCATATCGTTACGGGAGACGATGCTCATTATGTTGCAGTTATACAAGAATTAGAATACAGAGGTGCGAGAGTACTACCTATCTTCTGTGGAGGTCTAGATTTTTCTAAACCAGTTAATGAATTTTATTATGATTCCATAAATAAGTATCAACCTATTGTAGATGGAGTTGTATCTCTAACAGGATTTGCACTAGTTGGTGGTCCAGCAAGGCAAGATCATCCTAAAGCTATTGAAGCACTAAAAAGGTTAAACAGACCCTATATGGTTGCACTTCCATTAGTCTTCCAAACCACACAAGAATGGGAAGATAGTGATCTAGGTTTACACCCTGTTCAGGTAGCACTTCAGATTGCAATTCCGGAACTTGATGGTGCTATTGAACCTATCATTCTCTCAGGTCGTGATGATGCTACAGGTAAGGCGCATACGCTCCAAGATAGAGTTGATGTAATAGCTGAAAGAGCAATAAAATGGTCAACTTTAAGAGTCAAACAAAGAAAGGATAAAAAATTAGCCATCACAGTATTTAGTTTTCCACCAGACAAAGGAAATGTTGGTACGGCAGCATACTTGAATGTTTTCGGTTCAATTTATAGAGTACTTCTTGAAATGAAATCAAAAGGATACCAAATAGATGATCTTCCAAGTAATTCAAAAGAATTAATGGAAAAAGTAATTAACAACCCTGAAGCGATGGATGGCTCTCCAGAGTTAAATATTGCTCATAAGATGTCAGTAAAAGAATACGAAGAGTTCACACCATATTCACAAAGACTTGAAGAAAATTGGGGTAAACCTCCCGGAAACCTTAATAGTGACGGACAAAACCTACTTATCTATGGAAAACATTTTGGAAATGTTTTTATAGGTGTTCAACCTACATTCGGTTATGAAGGTGATCCCATGAGATTGCTTTATTCAAGAAGTGCTAGTCCTCATCATGGTTTTGCTGCTTATTACACATATGTAGAAAAAATCTGGGGAGCTGATGCTGTTCTTCATTTTGGGACTCACGGCTCACTTGAATTTATGCCTGGGAAGCAGATGGGCATGAGTGAAACTTGCTATCCGGATTCTCTCATTGGATCATTGCCTAATTTGTATTACTATGCTGCGAATAATCCATCTGAAGCAACAATTGCGAAGAGAAGAGGATACGCTTCAACAATTAGTTATCTGACTCCTCCAGCGGAAAATGCAGGCCTCTATAAGGGACTTAAAGAACTAAGTGAACTCGTTGGTTCTTATCAACAATTAAGAGAAAATAGCAGGGGTATTCAAATTGTTAATGCAATAGTTGAGACTTCTAAACAATGTAACCTTGACAAAGATGTAGAGCTTCCTTCAAAAGACGTAGAAGAACTTTCAATAGATGAAAGAGATTTATTTGTTGGCAATGTCTATAAACAGTTGATGGAAATTGAAAGTAGATTGTTACCTTGCGGTCTTCATACTATTGGAGAAGCTCCAACAGCAGAAGAAGCTGTTGCAACACTTGTAAATATTGCATCATTAGAGAGAGAACAAGAAGGGTTAAGATCTCTTCCTGGATTACTCGCAGAATCCATCGGTCTAACTATTGAACAAATTTATGATGGTAATAATAAAGGTGAACTTAAATTTGTAGAGTTAAATGAAAAAATCATAAAGACTGCAAGAGAGTCGATTTTTGCGATGGTCAACTCTTTAAAAATTGTTGATGGAAGAGTTTATTTAGAAAAATCACTTCTTTCCAAACTTTTTGATTTACTTAAAGTTTTTGGTCTAAATCTACCTACCCCTTGGCTAAGAGTATGCAGATTAAATGGATTTAATGAAGTTAATCAGAAGGAATTAAATAAATTATTTGATTACTTACTTTTCTGCCTGGAACAGGTCTGCGCAGACAAAGAAATGGATAGCCTTATTAAAGCACTAGATGGAAATTATGTTTTACCTGGACCAGGTGGAGATCCCATAAGAAATCCAGGTGTTTTGCCAAGTGGCAAAAATATCCATGCACTTGATCCTCAATCAATCCCAACTACAGCAGCAGTCGCTGCAGCGAAGTCTGTTGTTGACAAATTAATTGAAAGACAAAAAGAAGAGCAAGGTACTTGGCCTGAAACAATTGCCTGTGTTTTATGGGGTACTGATAACATCAAAACTTACGGAGAATCACTGGCACAAATTTTATGGTTTGTTGGGGTAAAACCAAAACCAGATTCTGTTGGAAGAATTAACAAACTAGAATTAATCCCTTTAGAAGAATTAGGTAGGCCAAGAATAGATGTAGTAGTTAATTGTTCAGGAGTATTCAGAGATCTATTCATCAATCAAATGGCATTAATAGATCAGGCAGTCAAATTAGCTGCTGAAGCTGATGAACCATTGGAATCTAATTTTGTAAGGAAACATTCACAAGAACAAGCAGAAAAAGAAGGTACCTCTATTAGAGAAGCTTCAGCGAGAGTATTCTCTAATGCAAGTGGAAGTTACAGTTCAAATGTTAATTTAGCCGTTGAAAATTCAACATGGGAGGAAGAAAATGAATTACAAGAAATGTATTTATCTCGTAAAACATATGCTTTTAATGCCGATAATCCAGGTGAGATGAATCAAAAAAGAGATGTATTTGAGTCAGTAATGAAAACAGCAGATGTTACTTTTCAAAACCTTGATTCTTCAGAGATTTCATTAACAGATGTAAGTCATTATTTTGATTCGGATCCAACAAAATTGATAAAGACATTAAGAGATGATGGGAAAGAACCAAGTAGCTATATAGCTGATACAACCACTTCTAATGCTCAAGTTAGAACACTTGGAGAAACTATTAGATTAGACTCAAGAACAAAACTTTTAAATCCTAAGTGGTATGAAGGTATGCTCAAATCTGGCTACGAAGGAGTTAGAGAACTTTCTAACAGACTTAATTACACTCTTGGTTGGAGTGCGACAAGTGGTCAAGTAGATAATTTTGTATATGAAGAAACTAATGAAACATTTATAAATGACGAAGAGATGAGGAAAAGATTAATGGAACTTAATCCTAATAGTTTCAGAAGAATTGTTGGAACACTGCTAGAAGTCAATGGTAGGGGATATTGGGAAACTTCAGATGAAAATATAGAACAGTTGAAAGAACTATACCAAGAGGTAGAGGATAAAATCGAAGGCGTTAAAGAATAATAAATTTATTATTCTCTGTAAATCCTATCCGCAACTTTCAGGATTTGATAATTTAGTCTTACGTTGTGTACTCTCACAATGTCAATATTAAATTGAGAACAAAGACAACTTATTGCAAGTGTTCCTATATCCCTTTCTTTTGGATTCTTCTCATTCAAAATTTCTCCTATAAATCTCTTCCTAGATGCACCTATCAAAATTGGCAAATTCCATTTTTTAAATACATCTAAGTTTCTCAAGATTTCTAAATTATGAATGATATCCTTTGAAAAACCAATTCCAGGATCCACTATTATATTTCTTTCAGATATTTTTTTTTCTAAAGCATTCTTTATTAAATTATCAAGCGAGCACTTAACATCACTCAATACGTTCTGGTAATTAGAGAGTTGATTCATATTTTGACTATTACCACGACTATGAGTTATGACGAATGGACAGTTAAATTTTGATACAACATCCAATATTTTTATATCTCTTCTTCCTCCCGTGACATCATTTATCCAATTAGCACCATTTAAAAGAGCTTCGTAAGCCACTTCAGAATTAAAAGTATCTATAGAAATTAAAACATCTGGAAATTCAGATTTTATTAATTTTAGATATGGGATCAGTCTTTTTATTTCCATACTAGATCCAACTTCATCAGCCCCAGGTCTCGTACTTTGAGCACCAAGATCAATAACATCAACACCATTGCTCAGGAAATGTTTTACTTGATCTAAAACTTTTTTTGAAGAATTTAATTCACCACCATCACTAAATGAATCAGGAGTTAAATTAATAACTCCCATTATTGAAGTTTTTTGGCCCCAGCCTTTTGGCCATGAATTTTTCTTATTGGTAATTTGCAATTCTCGCGAAACTATTCGGATCTAATGAAGCCCCTCCGACTAAAACCCCATCTATATCACTCATTGACATGATTTCGTCAATATTATTAGGTTTAACAGATCCTCCATATTGAATAATTACATCATCAAAACCTATTAATTTCCGAATCAAAGAACATATCTTATTAGCGTCTTCTGCCTCACATGTTTTACCAGTGCCAATAGCCCATATTGGTTCATAGGCAACAATTAAATTAGATGGATCTGTATTTTCTAATCCTTGTTCAACCTGTCTAGTAATAACTCTATCAGCTTCTCCTCTCTCTCTTTGTTCTAATGTTTCTCCTACACAAACTATTGGAGTAAGTCCGCTAGATTGTGCAAAAACTGCTCTTTTATTAATTTGTTCATCACTTTCACTAAAATATTTCCTTGGTTCACTATGTCCAACGATTGCATATGAGACACCATGTTCAAGAAGCATTTTTGGAGATATTTCTGCAGTAAATGCTCCTTGATCTTCCCAATGAATATTTTGACTAGAAATATCTAAATATTCAAAATCAGAATGATCAGAAAAGGTTGAAATAGCTGTAAAAGGTGGAGCAATAACGACTTTACGATCGTCTTTAATGTTTTTTATTAAAGGAATAAACTCTTCTAAATAGGATTTAGCTTCAGCACAAGTCATGTGCATTTTCCAATTACCAGCAATTACAGATTTTCTCAAAATACTATCTCCAAGAAAAATATACTAATACAAAGTGAGTTGAATAAGCTAACTATTCAAAAATTAATTCATTTTTTAGAAATATTACTTTATCTCCCTGGTTTAACTTCCTTCCTCTCCTAGTCTCAATTACACCATTAACCTTAACAGAGCCGGATTTAATAAAAATTTTAGCTTCGCCTCCAGAAGATACCAAATTTTTCCATTTTAAAAATTGATCCAATTTCATTGTTTTTAATACCCAAAGATATTGATAAAGTAGGATAAACAATTAAATATATAATATCTTGAGACTGATACCACCATTCAAACCATATTCTAATAGGTTTATCAAGGGTTTTATATGCATGCTTATTTACGTAGCTTGTTGGCCTTTATTAGCTTATTTAGCTGGAAACTTAATCCCAGCGATTGGATCAGGTGACCTCTCAAAAGTTTCTAGAATAATAATTAAGTCTTTAATTGTATTTTTAGTTCAGAAAACTGCTCAATTTGGACAGGATGTATTCATAGCAAAACCATCTTTAGAAATTAGTGAAGTGATGAGAGGCAATTTATTTAGCAGAATTCAAAAAATAAAGATGAATTCTGTTGAAAATATTTCAGCCGGGGACATCACATATAGACTTACAGAAGATGCTGACAGGGTAAGCGAAGTTATTTATAAAACAGCTCAAGATACTATTCCATGCACTTTACAGTTATTAGCGGTAATAATCTACATGTTTTATTTAGACTGGTCACTAACAGTGTCAACATTCGTTTTAGCACCATTGATTATTCTTTCAGTTAACAGTTTTGGAAGAAGAGTTTTAATAGCATCCGAAAAAAGTCAGGAATCAACAAGTAATTTAGCAGGTCTAATTGGTGAATCTATAAATGGAATGTCCACGATAAGAGCTTTTGCTGCAGAAAATTGGATTGAGAAAAGATTTTTTAAAAGACTAAGTACAAATAAAAAAGCAAAATATAAAACATTAAAACTACTCGCATTTCAACATCCAATTGTAGGATTTGTTGAAGCATTTGGAATATTAGCAATATTAGGTTTGGGGGCCGCAAGAATCAATCTAGGTCTTCTAACAAGCGAAGAATTTAGTAGTTTTTTTGCAGCAATATTAATGCTTATTGATCCAATAAGCCATGTAAGTACAAATTTTAATGACTATAAACAGGCAGAAGCCTCAATAAAAAGGTTGAAAAACATAAATCAAGAACCTGTCGAAGATGATAAAGAAAATTTACGAAGGATATCCAATTTTGAAGGCAAAATAAATTTCAAGAAAGTAAATTTCGCTTACAAAAAAGATAATCAAGTACTTAAAAATATAAATTTAGAAATTAAAAGAGGGGAAGTCACAGCATTTGTCGGGGCTTCTGGAGCTGGTAAAAGTACAATGTTGGCTTTGATATTAAAGTTTATAACTCCAAATAATGGAGACATATTTATAGATGATAAAAACCTCAAAATATTAAATACAAAAGATATTAGAAAAAACATTGCATTAGTACAACAACAGCCTTTTTTGTTTTCAGGAACAATTATTGATGTAATAAGAATGGGCAGAAATTTCACCAAAGAAGAAGTTATAGAATCAGCAAAAAAAGCAAACGCTCACAACTTCATTCAAAATCTTCCTGAGAAATATGAAACTGATATAACTGAGAGAGGATCAAATTTCTCAGGTGGTCAGATCCAGAGGATAGCAATTGCGAGAGCAATACTCGGGAATCCTTCAATTCTTCTTTTAGATGAAGCCACAAGTGCGTTAGATGCAGAATCTGAATCTGAAGTACAAAAAGGTCTAAATAGAGCCATGAAAGATAGAACAGTTATTGTAATAGCTCATAGATTAGCCACTACTCAAGAGGCCAATAAAATAGTTGTTTTCGATAAAGGTGAAATTATTGAAGTTGGAAATCACATTGATTTAATAAATAAACCTGGAATTTATAAAGAATTATGTGAAAAACAATTGATAAAAAAATTATAGTTCTATTTTATTTAATAAAAGTAAATCCATGAGCGAAAACACAAATGACTCTGCAAATCCAGTTTTAACCTTTGAAGGCAAAAAATATTTAATAAATGAACTTTCTAATGAAATAAAAGAATCAATAAAAGAACTACAAATAGCTGAGACACAACTTAAGATGCATCAAGATACTCTCAAATTACTTTCAATTAGTCGAAACTCTTTAGTTAATCAATTAAGAGAAAAACTAAAAAACTTAGAATAAAATTTTAGTAATTATGGATCTCCTGTAGAGAGTAAGTATTAATTTTCTTGCATTGCAAAGCTTTGATCGCCTTAATCGCTGCCTTTGCTCCAGGAATAGTTGTAAAAGTTGGAATATTATATTCTAAAGCTGCACGTCTTAAATAAGCATCATCATGAAGAGCCTGTGAACCAATTGGAGTATTAATTATTAATTGAACAAGTCCCGAACGAATTAGGTCCTCAATGTTTGGTCTTCCTTCATGAACTTTTAGCACTTCTTCAACTTGAATTCCTAAATTCACCAAATATGAAGCTGTACCTTTTGTTGCGATTAATTTAAATCCTAAATTCAAGAGCTCTCTAGCAACCTCCTCAAGATTCTTTTTATCTAAATCATTTGTAGATAAAAAAGCAACTCCCTCTGAAGGAACACCATTACCTGCTGCCAATTCCGACTTGGCATAAGCAATTCCAAAATCTTTAGCTAAACCCATTACTTCTCCAGTAGATCTCATCTCAGGACCAAGTAACGTATCAGACCCAGGAAATCTTTTAAAAGGTAAAACAGCCTCTTTTACTGCCTGATATTTTGGGGAAAATTCTTCTGTGAAATTAAGATCTTTTAATGAGAAACCTTGCATTAACTGAGTAGCTAATTTTGCAACTGGTTTGCCTATGGCTTTTGAAACAAATGGAACTGTCCTGGATGCTCTTGGATTTGCTTCGAGAATAAATAATTTATTTTCTTTATTATTTGTATTTATTACTGCAAATTGTAAATTAATTAAACCAACAACATTTAATCTTTGTGCAATTAATTTAGTCCAGTTTCTTACATTTTCTATTGTGGATGTTGAAAGAGAAATGGATGGTAAGCAACAAGCTGAATCTCCTGAATGAATTCCTGCAGGTTCCACATGTTCCATTAGGCCAGCGATTACAACCGAACCCTTTGAATCGCATAAAGCATCAACATCTATCTCAATTGCATTATTCAAATATTGATCAAGAAGGATTGGATGATCAGGTGAAACCTTAACTGCTTCAGAAATGTATCTCGATAATTCATTCTCATCTTTAACAATTTCCATTGCCCTTCCACCTAAAACATAAGAAGGTCTTACAACTAAGGGAAATCCTATATTTTTTGCTACTATTTCCGCTTCATTTTGATTACGTGCAATACCGTTTAAAGGCTGCCTAATACTTAATTCTTCAAGAATTTTAGTAAATTCCTCTCTATCTTCTGCTAAATCGATAGATATTGGAGAAGTCCCAAGAATTTTTGATCCAGTTCTGATCCCATCATTAGATTTAAGCCATTCAAATAAAGGTAATGATAATTTCAGTGGGGTTTGACCTCCAAATTGAACAATCAAACCATAAGGATTTTCAGCTTCTATTATGTTAAGTACATCCTCTAAAGTTACAGGCTCAAAATATAAAATATCGCTAGTATCATAATCTGTTGATACAGTTTCAGGATTACTATTAACCATTATTGTTTTATAGCCATTTGTAGATGCTTGATATGATGCATGGCAACAACAGTAATCAAATTCTATTCCCTGACCAATTCTGTTTGGACCTCCACCTAAAATCATAATTTTTTTTGATTTACTATTTTCTGAAATCTCGCTATCAAAAATTTGAGAATTAAAATTAATGAAAGATTCTTCGTAAGTTGAATAATGATAGGGAGTTGAGGATGAGAATTCTGCTGAACAAGTATCAACAGTTTTATAAATTGGAATTATATTAAGTTTTTTTCTATATCTTCTTACTTCAAAAAACTCAGAATTAGTTAACTTTGCTATCTGTTGATCTGAAAAGCCTAATTGTTTAGCATGTAACATCAAATCCCTATCTAGAGTATAAAGTTCCTTATCTTTCAAAAAATCATTTTCAAAATTAAAGATATTACGTAATTTTTCGATAAACCATAAATCTATATTTGTAACTTCTTGAATATAGTTATTAGTTTTCCCAAGCTGCATAGCTTTTTTAATTAGAAGAATTCTTTCAGATGTAGGGTTTCTTAAACAATTTTTAATTTGACTCTCATCTTTAAATTCATCTTGTGAATCGCATTCCCATCCAAAAACACCTACTTCTAATGACCTTAATGCTTTCTGAAATGATTCTTCAAAAGAACGACCTATTGCCATTGACTCACCAACAGATTTCATTGCAGTGCTTAAAGTATTGGATGAGCCTTTAAACTTTTCAAAAGCAAATCTTGGTATCTTAGTAACTACATAATCAATTGATGGCTCAAAACACGCAGGTGTTTTTTTTGTAATATCATTAATAATCTCATCAAGTCTATAGCCAACAGATAATAAAGCTGCAATCTTAGCTATGGGGAATCCAGTTGCTTTACTTGCCAAAGCAGAGGATCTACTTACACGAGGATTCATTTCTATAACAATTACCTCTCCATTAGATGGATTTATTGCAAATTGAATATTACTCCCTCCTGTTTCAACTCCTACCTCTCTAATGATTTTCAATGACAAATCCCGCAATCTCTGATACTCCTTATCTGTTAAAGTCTGTGCAGGAGCTACAGTAATAGAATCTCCAGTGTGTACACCCATTGGGTCTAAATTCTCAATACTGCAAACTATTACCACATTGTCAGCAGTATCTCTCATTACCTCAAGTTCGAACTCTTTCCATCCAATCAGTGATTTTTCAATTAATATTTGATTACTTGGACTTTCCTCTAAACCTGATTTACACAACTCGACAAATTCTTCAAGGTTAAAAGCAATTCCACCTCCTACTCCACCTAGAGTAAATGCGGGTCTTATTATAAGAGGATAAGAACTTATTTTTTTTGATACCTTTACAGCTTCATCCAAGTTAGATGCGATACCAGATGGACAAACATTTACGTTTATTTTCTCCATCGATTCTTTAAATAATTTCCTGTCTTCAGCTTTATTGATAGCTATTAAGTCAGCTCCAATTAATTCAATATTATTTTGTTTTAAAAAATTTGACTCTGATAATTTAACTGCAAGATTCAAAGCGGTTTGACCTCCCATAGTTGGAAGAATCGCATCAGGTTTTTCTCTTAGAATGATCTGAGAAACAATATCAGGAGTCAATGGTTCAATGTATGTTTTACTCGCGATATCAGGATCAGTCATAATTGATGCTGGATTAGAATTTATCAATACAATTTCATAACCAGCATTTCTTAATGCTTTGCAAGCTTGAGTACCAGAGTAATCAAATTCGCATGCCTGTCCTATAACAATCGGTCCCGAACCTAGAATAAGAATTTTTTTAAGATCACCTCTTTGAGGCATAATTTAAACCTTCATTTATCTCATGCTACTTATAAATCATCAGATGTTAATCAAGTTACTTGAAAAGCAACATTTGTTTCTATAGTATTGGAAGAAATTAATTTTTTATGAGCGAACTTCAGCGACTTAAAAGTTTGTTGCCTCCAGAGAATGAAAGTTGGGTATTTGTTGAAGCTGCTGCGGCTATAGATCCACCTTTAATAACACTTGAAGAAATCGGTCGTGACGAAGTAGAAATTCAAGTAGATTTAGAAGAATGGGATAACTTTGCTATTGACCATAGAAATTTATTATTTTGGCACGAGATTGGAAAGATTCAAAATGACACAATTCCCAGAGATGGTTGGGAAATGGCTGCTCTTGCCATAGGTCTTGGAGGCGCGATAGGAGAATTGTGGGTGCAAGATGGGTTACTATTATTACTTGCTCTTGGTTTATCAAGTTTTGCAGGATATAGATTATATTTAAAAAATAATTCTGAAAAAAAACTTCAAGATGCTATTTATGCAGATGAAAGAGCTATAGATCTTGCATGTAGATTTGGATACAGCATCCCAAATGCTTATAAAAGTCTAGGAGGAGCATTAAAGGAGTTAATAGAAAAGACACGAAAAAAGAAAAAAAGAAGTTTCTTTGAAGATAGATTAGATGCGTTAAGAAAAAGTGCAGAAAAAGCAAGATCAGAATTATCTCAACAAGAGGGTTCAGAAAAATCAGTATCAAGTGAAAATGTTTATGGACAATAAAAGTTTGGTTTTAATGGCAGCTAAAGCATGTGATGAAAAAAAGGCAAGAGATATAAAACTTATAAAAATTGACAAGGTATCATTTATTAGTGAATGGATTTTGATTGCAGAAGGATTATCAGATGTACAGGTTAGATCTATAACTAACTCTGTAGAGGGGGAGCTTAGAGAGAAGGCTAAAGTTGAACCGATTCGAAAAGAAGGAGTTAACGAAGCGAAATGGGCTTTACTAGATTATGGTGATTTGATCGTAAATATTTTTCAACCAGAAATAAGAAAATATTATGACCTTGAATCATTCTGGAGTAATGGAGATAATCTAATATTTCCATAATTTATTTTATGAATCAATCTAAATGTCCTGTCCCTAGAGAGCAACAACCTACAAATGAATTTATAGAATTATCAAAATCTAAAATTTTTTCTTGGCCAAAAACAAAAAAGCAATTGATTCAAATATTGATAAAGTTCTGGGCAGGAGCTTTTGTTCTATTTCTTGTTATTTCTTCAGGAAGTGTATATTTCAAAACATCACTTTTAAAATATACTCTATTAAGTTTTTTTAGCAGCTTATCAATACCTCTTTTAATTTCAATAAGGTTATATCTAGGTTGGAATCATATTTATAAAAGATTAACATCCGAAAAAGTTGAATATGAGGAATCAGGTTGGTATGACGGTCAAGTATGGGAAAAACCATTAGTTTTGAAAGAAAAAGAATCACTTATTGCCTCAATAGAGGTAAAGCCTATTTTAAAAAATTTAATTCAAATTCTTTCAATTATTTCAGTCTTGGCTTTGTCTGGGATTTTAGTTTTTCAATATAACAATTTATAAATGAGATCTAATTTTAAAAACCTCTACACCTCTAACAATCCTCCTATACAAGCAACCTTAATGCGAGGATCAAATATTGAGTCAATACATAAAATTCATGCTGTTATTACTGACAAAAAAGGAAGAGTACTAATGTGTGCAGGGAATCCAGAATATAAAAGTTTCATAAGGTCGGCACTAAAACCGTTTCAAGCAATTCCTTTCGTTAGTAGTGGAGCTGCATCAAAAATAAATAATGAATCAAAATCAATTGCTTTAGCATGCGGGTCACACAGTGGATCAAAACTTCATACAAGGGAAGCCTTCAAAATTTTATGGGAATATGATATTGATATTAGTAATCTGAAATGTCCAAAAACAAAAACAAGTCCATTAGAGCATAATTGTTCAGGAAAACATGCTGCTTTTTTAGCTACATGCAAAAAAATGAATTGGCCATTAGATAGCTATTTAAAGGGAGATCATCCACTACAAATCGAAATATTCAGAATTGTTTCTGAATTACTTGACATACCATCATCTGAAATAAAAGCTGAACGTGATGATTGTGGCGCCCCCACTCTTTATTTAAAACTATTAGAAATGTCAAAGTTATATTCACTTCTAAGCAGTTCCGAAAATGCTGAATTAGAACAAATCAGTAGAGCTATTGCAATAAACCCAACAATGATTAGTGACAATAATAAATTTGATACTGAAATCATTAAAGCTTCACATGGAAAAGTTATAGGTAAAGGTGGCGCCGAAGGAATACAGTGTCTTTGTAAGGTAAATGAAGGTATAGGATTAGCTTTGAAAGTAGAAGACGGTTCAAAAAGAGCAAAGCATGCTGTTAGTCTTCACCTACTAAAACAGCTAGAGTGGGTATCTGACTTAAGAATTCAAGACATCGAAGAAAAGGTTTTTAATTTTTCTGAAGGAGTGAGACTCGAAGTTAAAGGTAAATTAAAATTCCAAGAATCCTAAAAAAACAAAAAAATTAACCCTTTCAGATGTATGCTATGTATGTAACGCGGGGTAGAGCAGTCTGGTAGCTCGTCGGGCTCATAACCCGAAGGTCGGAAGTTCAAATCTCCCCCCCGCCACCATTTAGAAGCAGCTTCAAGGCTGCTTTTTTATTCTTTGAAATTGTTACAGTAATTTAAAAAATATATTAGAACTGAAGGCTCCCATTTTGCACTAAAAATAACTTATTAGGAATTATTTGATGTCCTTTTGAATAGAGAATTTTAAGTCAACCCTAACTATTAAACCAATAATGATAAATAAAATTCCAAGGTATGAATTCAAAGATAGATCCAAAATAAAAAAATTTCCTAACTCAATTTTAGCTTAAAAATCATTTGTATTAAATATGCTGGCAACAAAAAAAATTAAAAAATCTGAATTTTGAAAATTTTCATTTTTAATAAGATATCTAATAAAGTAAAGTAAATACTTTAATTTTGAAAAATTATATGCAAAATTTACTAC
>NZ_CACMSM010000018.1 GCF_902616385.1 uncultured Prochlorococcus sp.
AATTAAAAAGGGAAGCTTTTATTAGAAAATTCATTTAGAAATCCGAAGAGATCTATGTTACGCAATTTCTTATATCAATATTGAAAGAGACTGAGATCCTATCTTCATTTGAGTTGTTTTTTTGTACTGAATGAGTTAAATCAGATGGAAATAAAACAATCACACCTTCAAGTGGTTCTATTTCAATAGTTGGTGTTATAAAGAGTTTTTTACCAATTTCATCTTTTAATGAATTAATTTGCTCAAATTGTGTCATTACATTAGGAGAATGAAATGTTAAATTTCCACTTTTTTGTAGACTCTTTACCCAAAAAACGCCAGACAAATCAGAGCCTGGATGATTATGTTTAATATTAAAATCCCCGGGTTTATTAATATTTATCCACATTTGCATCTTAGCTTTTGAGAGATCTTTGATTTTAAAAACATTTTTATTATTGAGGATACTTTTAATTAAATTTATTACTTTAGAAGAGATCGGATTTTGAGAATTTGCATATCCAGATTGAGAATGCCACCCTCCATTATTACTTTTTTTGACCCCACTAGGATCTTTCTTTTGTTGTTGATAAGAATATCTAATCAGCTCATCTTTATATTTATCGTAATCTTTTATTTTTTCTTTAACTATTAAGGAAGGGAAGATAGGTTGAATGTTCATAGAGTTTTTATAACTTTAAAAGATTAAAAAAGGCCTGCTTTTTAGCAGGCCTTTTTATGTGTGTAAGATTTTCTAATTAATTTAATTAGAAGGAGAATGATACAGATGCACCGAAACCAGCAGTGTCATCAGTTGTACCACTTTGTTCTACAATGTATGCAAAAGGCGTAATTGACATACTGTCATTGATTGGATATTCATAAGAAACGTCATAAGCCAATGTCTCATCAACGTTATCTGCTATGGCACCATCTGTTCCAACAGTTGCAGCTAAAGTCCCTTCACCAACATCAGTTGTAAGACCAACTGTCCATTGAGTCTCGTCAGAACCACTGCCTTCTGGATCAGTAAACTCGATACCTCCACTGAATGTTACTGGAGTAGATTCAGGAGAATAATAAGCAACTAAACCGTAGTATGTAGAATCAGTTTGTGGATCAGTAGCATCAAAACTCGCTTTGTAGCCTGCTGCTGATGTATTGTCACCAAATTCTAGATCAGTTTTCTCTTTCATAGAGTAAGCAACTGTGAAACCATAGTTGTCAGTCTCGTAACCAAGAGCGATTCCGTAGTAGTCGTCACCTTCTTTGGTAAAGATACCCCTATCTGTTTCTCCTGAATCAGCTGACATTCCAAGACCAATTTCCCAGCCATCACCAAATGCTCTAGAAGCACTTAATGATACGTCACCACCTAAATCAACAGAGTTACCCGCTCCGCAGTCACCCAAACTATCAACTGTGTTTGAAACTGCACATGCGTTAGGCCATGTCTTGGATGCATCCATAGACTCCCCAACTGCTAATGTCCACTCTCCAACAGGGAATGTATAGTTTAGATCAGTAACCTTTAAAGTATCAGCATTATCTGAACCCCAATCTAAAGTTCCACCAACTCCTTTGCCTGAAGCATTACCAGTTTCAAATTCGACGTTTAGGTTGTCATCGCCAGTAAAACTAGTGTTTAAATCAACTTCATAGAAGTATTCGAACATTGCTGCTTCGCCAGTATCGCCATCCTTAGATTCAGCACCAATTAAAAATCCTGCTGAACCACTCATAGTAGTAGTATCAGAGAAACCACCAGCTTCAATGCCATTAACACGAGCTTCAAGGCCATCCACTCTTCCTTTCATGATTGCCAACTCAGAACCAAGCTCATCACTTAGTCTATTGATTGCAGCTCCGTTCATTAAGCCTTCACCACCTGCAATTAGATTGTTTAATTCAGCAGCAGCTTCTAAGCGAGTAACTGAGTTGCCATTAAATTTTGGACTATTTGTTAGATCCTTCAGTGAATCGTAAGCCCAATCTCCTGGGAATAAAGTATCGGATTTGAAATCACTTAAAGATACTAAATTGTTAGAATTTGAATAATCACTAAGATCTGTTGAATTGATCTCAGCTGCATTTACTGCGAAACCTGATGCCAAAGAAATGATGGCAGGAGCAGCAATTAATTTTTGAAAAAGTTTCATAAACCTCAACACGTAAAAATGGATATTAATCCAATTGCATATGAACGTATCAAAGTTAAGAAAAGAGTAAGAAATAAAGTCCAAAAACAAAATTTAAAATGAACTTTAACTTCCCTTAAACTTATTAAAAAAAATTGTCTATTTACTCCGAGTTTTTTTTATAAAAGTTAAAATCAAAAATAAATTTATTATAAATTATTTTTAAAACAAAACGAAAAAACGTCTAATTGGTATTTAGTTTAAGGTTGGGTTAAGAACTAATTAACCACAGGATAAAATTTTAATTAATGAGTATTTGAGTATAAATTCGGTGCTATATATATGGAGTCTTTAATTTAATCATGACATCCATGAACATAGCTAAGAAAGCTTTGGTTTTCACTTCTGCAGTAGCCATTGCTGCTGGTACAAGTGTTCCTGGCACAAGTGTTTCTGCTAGAACAAGATTAAGTGGTGCTGGGGCATCATTTCCTGCCAAAATCTATACTCGTTGGTTCAAAGATTTAGCCTCTTCTGGTGGACCAAGAGTAAATTATCAAGCTGTTGGTTCAGGTTCTGGAAGAAAAGCATTTATTGATCAAACTGTTAACTTCGGTGCATCAGATGATCCAATGAAAGATGCAGATATAGCCAAGGTTACCAGAGGTTTAGTTCAGATACCTATGGTAGGCGGCACAATTGCTTTTGGTTATAACTATGATTGCGATTTGAAACTTACTCAAGAGCAAGCAGTAAGGGTTGCTATGGGTATGGTTAAAAATTGGAAAGAATTAGGCTGTAAATCAGGTAAGTTAACTTGGGCACATCGTTCTGATGGATCAGGTACAACTAAAGCCTTTACAAACTCTATGGAAGCATTTTCACCAACATGGACTTTAGGAACTGGTAAATCAGTTAAGTGGCCAGCAGGTGTTGGAGCAAAAGGTAATTCTGGTGTTGCAGGTGTTATTCAAAACACTCCAGGCGCAATTGGTTATGTTAACCAGTCTTACATAAAAGGTAATGTCAAAGCTGCTGCACTTCAAAATCTTTCAGGTGAGTTTCTAAAACCATCTGTAGAAGCAGGAGCTAAGGCTCTTAATGGTATTACTCTAGATGAGAATCTTGCTGGTAAAAATCCTAATCCAACTGCAAAAGGAGCATACCCTATAGCTTCATTAACATGGATACTTGCTTATGAAGAGGGTAATGGTAGAAACACTAAAGCTATCAAACAAGCCTTTAATACATTATTAAGTGATGAGTATCAAGATAAAGCTCCATCACTTGGATTTGTCCCCTTAAAAGGAGATATTCTTGAGAAGTCAAGAGCTGCTGTAAAAAGAATCGGTAAATAAACCGTAAGACAATATTTAAAAGGAGGAATTTATTTCCTCCTTTTTTTTATGCAAACATATATTTTGACAAGCCTAATATTAAAGAAAAAAGAATGAGTATGTATGTTGGAACTATTTTTAAAAAAGATAATAGTGTGGAGATTAAAACTATAAAAATAGAGCTAATTAAAAAGAATTTTGATGAATAACTATCTTCAATTAAATTAAATCCAGAGAAAATAACTGCTCCAGGAATTGTATTGATCACTCCTTCGATAAAGTAATTAATTGATTTAATTCTGTTTTTTATAATGCCTTTTCCAAAAACAAAAATCAATATAAAACTTGGTAAAAAAATTGCAAAAGTTGATATAAATGAATATTTTAAAGCCTCATTTATTCCTCCGACCGAAAACCCTGCTTTGTATCCAATAAAACTTGTAATTAATAAGACAGGACCAGGCGTTATTTGGCTAATCATTATTCCATCTATAAATTCATTATTTGTTAACCATCCTTGCGAGATAACATAATCACTCATAAGAGGAATGATTACTAATCCACCTCCAAAAATAAAAAGTCCCGATTTAAAGAAGAAAAAAAACAGATTAAGATAATCTACTAGAAACTTTAAGTTTATAGACTCTCTTAAAAAATTAAAAAACTTAGATATATCTAAAAAGACCGAGCTACTCAAAAATGAGGTTGTTGAAAATATAGATAAAGGGACCAAGCTATAAAAAATATCTTTGAATTTCTTTAAAAATATATTTATCAATCCTGCAATAGTAAGTATTGTAATTAGTGGAAATTGAATACTATTATATTTGGCAAATATTAGTAGAAATAATATTGAGCTAGAGAATAATATTCGATCAAACTTTAATCTTTTTTTTAATAGAACTAATGAGAATGAAAAAATTATTCCTGCAATAATAGGCGGATTAAAATAAATTAAATCTGTTAAGAATTTCGATCCAGAACCAATTTGCCAAAAAAAACTAAGAGCTATTACCGAAATGAATCCTGGGATAATGAAACTTATACCGGATACCAATCCACCAAGATAACCATTGATTTTAAGACCGATATATATTGCCAATTGAGTAGATATTGGTCCTGGAAGTATTTGACATAATCCAATACCTTTTTCAAAAGATTGATTTGATATCAATTTTTTATTATTTATAAGTTCATCTTCGAATAAGGAAATATGAGCATAGGGTCCTCCAAAACTTAAAATACCAATTTTTAGGAAAGTTTTTGCAAGTTCAATTAAGGATATTTTTGCCATTAAAATATTCTAATTCCTAAAAATTAGTCTTTATGGAGCTGATAAGCTTTGTTTGATTGATGGTAATTTAAGACTCGAAATCCAAGATAAGAATATTAAAAGTGATGAAAAATAAAGACAATATTGAAGACCAATACTCGGATTTCTCCCAATCATAAATAGTAAGCCAGATAGTAATGTTCCAACTAGTCTTCCAGCAGCATTTGCCATGTAATAGAAGCCAACATTTAAACTGACTTTTTCATTATCAGAGTAGGCCAAAATCATATAAGAATGTGTAGAGGAATTCATTGCAAAAACAAATCCAAAAATAGTAAGTCCTAAAATTATTGCTATTGATGGAGAACTTTCTCTCCATAATGCGACTCCTATCAAAGATGGTATTACCATTAATACGGCACTCCAAAATTGGATAGCTTTACGATCTGGACTTTCTTTCTGGCCCCATATCTTTCTAATTGCTGGAGCAGAAGCCTGAACAATTCCATAACCTATTACCCAGGCCCCAAGAAATAATCCTATTTCCATGTAGTCCCAACCAAATGCCATATCTAGGAATACTGGAAGAGCTACAACAAACCAAACATCTCTTGCTCCAAAAAGAAAGAATCTTGCTGCAGAAATAATATTTATGGCATTTGATTTTGAAAAAAGATCATTAAAAGCTGGTTTGGTTTTCATCTTGCCAATTTCTCCAGGTAAAATTAATGTCAATAAAAAGGCTAAGCAGAGTCCAAAACCCATAATTCCTACAGCATTATTGAATCCAAATAACTTATATAAAAGTCCACCCAAGAAAAAGCCAACTCCCTTAAGAGCATTTTTAGATCCAGTTAAAATAGCAACCCATTTAAAAAGTTGTTTTTGGCCAGTATCATTGCCATCATTTGTCTCTGGGACTACTGTCTTAACAGCACTTTTAGCACTCATTTTGTTTAAATCTTTTGCTATCCCACTAACTGCTTGAGCAACCATAACGTATGCGACACTAAAAATTACCGGCCAATCTTCCTTAACTGGAATAAGCATAAAAAGAGCGATGATTTGCAGGATAGTCCCAATCCATAAAGTAAGCCTTAATCCATATCTTGCTCCTATCCAGCCACCATAAAGATTAGTAATTATTCCAAAAAACTCATAAAAAAGGAAAAGTAAAGCAATTTGTAGAGTTGTGTAACCTAGCTCATGAAAGTGACCAACAACTAATAATCTTAATGCGCCGTCAGTAAGTGTGAACGCCCAATAGTTTGCTGTTACAACGCTATATTGTTGAATATTAGATAACTTCATAAAGACATAAATTAAATCTCTTTTTTGATTACATATTCAGTAAGATCTGCAAGTCTGCAGCTGTAACCCCACTCGTTGTCATACCAAGCGTATATCTTTAATAAATTTGAATTAACAACCATCGTTGATAAACTATCAACTATTGAACTTCTAGAGTCATTTACATAATCTGCAGAAACTAAAGGTCTTTCTTCGTAGCCAAGAATTCCTTTTAAATAAGTTTCTGAAGCTTCCTTTAGTGCCAAATTTACTTGTTCAGTTGTCACTTCTTTATTTAATTCAAAAACTGCATCAGTTAAAGAGCCATTAAGTAGAGGAACTCTTACTGCATGCCCATTTAATTTTCCTTTTAATTCTGGAAAGATCTCAGCAATAGCTTTAGCAGATCCAGTGGTAGTAGGTATTAAACTTTGCATACATCCTCTTGCTCTCCTCAAATCACTTTTATAAAAATCTACAGGAACTTGAGTGTTCGTGACATCGTGAATAGTTGTAATAGCGCCGTGCTTAATAGAAAAATTTTCATTAATTACCTTTACTATCGGAGCTAAACAATTAGTAGTGCAGGATGCTGCAGTAACTAATTTATGTTTGGAAGGGTCATAAAGACTTTGATTTATACCGTAAACAATATTAAGTGATTCAGCTTCTGCAACAATTCCTTTGACTGGACAAGCTACTATAACTCTTTTCATCCCAAGAGAATCAAAATAGGGATTTAGTTTGTCTGGCTTTTTATTCTTTCCTGTACATTCCAAAATAATATCTACAGAAGATTTTTCCCAAGGAACATCAAGGTAATTTTTAAATGATGTGTAGGCTAATTTCTCTCCATCAATTATTATTTCTTCTTCTTTAACCTTTATATCTTTCATCCATCTACCATGAACTGAATCGAATTCGAGTAGATGCGCAGCGGCATTTGAATCTCCTGCTATCTCATTTATATGAGTTATTTCTATATCAGCTCTATCCCATAATACTCTGAAAACTAATCTGCCAATTCTTCCAAAACCATTAATTCCAATTTTCATAACTTTGAAATTTCTTATATAAATCATACATCAAAATATTTTGATATATCAAGATGTTTTGATTAATGAAATCTTTTTTATTTAAGCTATATTTAAAAGAATTTAATTACTTTAAAATTGTTAAAAAATATTAGCAAAGTAAAAAAAGAAAATATATCTAAGTTGATGGTTTCATTTTCTGATCCTTTTAGGCTAGAAATAATTGACCTAATGATGGATGGAGAAGTTTGTGTATGCGATATTATGAAATTAACTAAGTTATCTCAATCAAGAATTTCATACCACATAAAAATTTTAAAGGAAGCTGGTCTTATCTCAGACAGACAAGACGGTAGATGGGTCTACTACAGCCTAAATAAAGAATCTCTCTTTTTGATCAAGGAATGGATAACTTCTTTGACAGATTATTCTTCAAATAGAAAACGTTGCTGCGAATAAATTATATTTTAGATTTTATTAATTAACTTCTGATTCCCTGTCATAGGTCATTCCTGATTGTTCCATCCACTCAGCTTTAGTTTTGCAATTTTGTTTGTGATTAAAGATGTGAAAACCTTCAATAATAATCATTATGGATAGAAGCAAAACAGGAATAAAATATACAGGTGAAGATATTACTTCTTTATATTTGATTTGAGCAATGAATTCCCTGTATTTAAACATTCCCTCTGTTGTTATTCAATAAATAATATTCACCTATGGTTAAGTAAAGTTAAAGAAAAAATCTTTTTAAAAAATTTAGTTTAAGGATGCTTACTTTGAAAAACTTTGGTGGTCTGTTGCGTGTTCTCAATAAATATAAGGAGTTGTTTGTTGATAATCCCCGCACTTATCGAAGGTGCATCAAATAAAATCGAAGGTCACTACTGTGGGCTGTTTGAAGGTCGCAAATATCTGAAACATTATTATTGTCGAGATCTGAACTAATTCAACCTAAAAATGCACACATGGTTTCTAAGTTCCGTCGCTTTTTTATTACAAATCCAACATATTCCACGGAATTTCCACGGATACTTTTGAGACTCTATTTTGGTATATCTGAGATCGACTGCTATGACTATCGGGGCGACAGGATTCGAACCTGCGACCTAGTGCTCCCAAATCACTAGGTCAAGAAGAGCTATAGCTAGGATTTAAGTCTATAACTTCAGTTATAAGCCCTTTTTTCTTCTAAAACCTTATAAGACTTTCTAATACTTATTGGATTTTTCCCTAAATTTTCCCTAAAGTTGACCTAGTTCTCCATCAAGTTCTAGAAGATGCAACAAACAAATTAAATAGTTCTAGATAGTAGTCGTTTTATTTATCAAAATCATCATCTAAATTATCTTCATCAATATCATCAGTATCCTCTATCGGTTCTTCGTCATAAACGGGGGCTGAGCGAAATCTTCTTCTTATAGGATTATTCCTAGGGTTAAATAGTCCCTCTTTTTCAGCAATAATCTGAGTTTGAATTTCAGTAAATAATCTTGTTCTATATGTCTCGTTAGCTATTGATTGAAGCGCTGCATAAATAGGTACCGCCAACAAACCAAAAAGACTTGTACCGAATGTAAATGGAACTGCAATTATGCAACTGATGACTATCAATATATTTATAAATGCTATTCCTTTTGAACCTGGGGCTGTTTTTTTTGAAGCATTATCAAACTCTTCAACAAATTGTATTGACATAAAATAATTTATTTATTTCTTATTTAGAGCAGCTATCGATAGGCCGTGCAAGTAGATATCGTTTTATTTAAAAGTCACAACCATTTTCTCTTGCTTTAGAAATATCTTCTTTAATTTCTTCTAAATCAAACTTTACTGCAGCCGCAATTGTTGAATATGGCTTCCATTGGAAAACTAATGTATTCGATTCGTATAATTTTTTTATAAATTCTTTTGGATTTTTAACGAATAATGATGATGAATCAGTAGATTTTTGCCATCTTTCGATTCCAGGAGTTCCTGAATCCCAACGCAATCCAACTTTTTCATTATCGGCATTATAAGTGGGAGTAGTTACAAAAGCCTGTATTTTTTGTGTTTTTTGATCTTTAATATTACATCTAATCCATAATTCAGCAGGTTTTAGATCCCCAATACTATTTGGTGTTTTAGTAGCAGAATCTAAATAGAGCTTTATTCTTGTTTCATCAGTCATCAAATCAATATCTGATAAGTATCCAGCAATACCAGTAGTAGGTAAAGTGAGAGCAGCTAGCAATGGGAATAGTAAGCGTTTCATTTAATTTCAACATCAAAAGCTACCTCTAAGGATAGCAACCACTCTATTTATTTAAATAAGGTAGGCTTATATCCTAAAAAATTCAAGAAAATTCTATAAAGTCTAGGGAAAAACCATAAGAAAACCCCCTAAAAAGGAGGTCATTTTCCCTAATTTTTCCCTAAGTCAAAATAGGCAATCGCTGAAAAGCCAGTCGGGGCGACAGGATTCGAACCTGCGACCTAGTGCTCCCAAAGCACCCGCGCTACCAAGCTGCGCCACGCCCCGCTTATAAGATCTTAGTTCATAATAGTCATCTATTAAAGACCAAATTTCTAAATTTTATAAAAAATCACTTTTTAAGCAAAAAATTTTAGTTACTTTTTTTCGAAATAAAAAATTTTCATTTATCCCTTAAATCAGTTTATCTAAATCAAGATATTAATTATTAGTTTGCTTTGAAATATTTTTAATTTACGACATATTTAAAATGTAAATTGAAATCCATCAGGATATTCATCTGAATTACTTTTGAGAATTTGAAGTATGAAAAAATTAGAAGATTTGATTCTCACATATAAGGATTTTCCAAAAAAAGGGATTGATTTTAAGGATGTTCTAGAAATTCTCCAATATCCAGATATTTTTCAGGACCTTATTTTAAAAATGTCTTCAAATCAGTTCCTGGAAAATGCTGAAGCAATAATTTCCATAGATGCGAGGGGATTTATTTTTGGTTCTGCATTAGCTCTAGGATCATCTAAACCCATGATTGTTGCGCGTAAACCAGGAAAACTACCAGGACAATTATTAACAAGAGAATATGATTTGGAATATGGGAAAAATTCTCTTTCTATACAATATAATTCTTTGAAAAAATTCAATTCTTTTGTAATAGTAGATGATTTGTTAGCTACAGGAGGAACAGTTAATTGTGTCTCAAGGTTGCTTCATGATCAAAAGAAAGAAATTATAGGTTTAATAACTGTTGTTGAATTGAAGAAATTAAAAGGCAGATCAAAGTTAAATTTTCCTGTTCACTCTATGATTACTATTTGATAAAGAGTGCATGAGGATTTAGCAATAAACTATAAACTCGAGAGTTTTATTTCTTAATCCAAAAAAAAGTTTTTTGTAATAGACCTAAAATTAAAAATTCTAAAGTTTTAGTTAGTAAGATTTATATGATACCAACGGATCCAGCCGTAAAACCAACTGCAAGAAAAAAAACGAATTCGAGTAAATCCCTTGGCAGAGAATTAACAAAAAAATTGATGTGAGTCATTTGACCTTGTGCTCCTCAGGTTTTTATTTTCAAAAAAATATAACTAATAATTTTTTCTGTTGAGGGAAATAAAAGTTTTTTTTTCGTTTTTCTAAAGATTTCAGGAATTTAGAGCACCAAAACATAATAATCTTTAAAACACTAATAAAAATTATTTACCAAATTAATCTACTGCTCAAATTTCAAATAAATGCTATATTTTTAACTATTAAGTAAAAAATATAAAAATTTATGGATTATAAAAAGAAATCCTTAAATAAATTAAATCAAAAAGAAAGCTACGAGGAAATTGACACTAGGTTGGCTTCTGGTTGGTATGTTGATGCAGTTGATAATAAAAAAAAGAAAAAATATAAAACAGAGAAAGTTACTTTCAAAATTTCGAAAAAAATATAAATTTCAAATTAAATTCAACCCTCTTTTTTATCTCCTCGAAATAAGAGATTTTCTGATAAAGATTTTAGAATTCTGATTGTGCAACTAAAAAAAGTGTCACTTTTTTTGATTTTGTATCCGTTAATACTTGATTTCGTATACCCAAATACACTATCTTGAGGTGTACTTTAAATTTCGTGTGAGGAAATTTATGAAGCTTTTTAAGAGCTTGCTCGTAGCTCCTGCATCACTAGGCCTTCTTGCGCCTATGGCAGTAACTGCGAACGAAGTCACTATTAATGACTTCAATGCTGCAGAAGAAATTGCAGTTACAAACAGCCGTGTTGACGGTTTAGAAGCTAGATTTAACAACTTCGAAGCTGGTAGTTTCTCAGAAACAACTGTTGCATCATTCAGCGTTGACGCTGTTTTAGGTGCTATCGACGGAGCAACTAGCGAAACAACAAGTCTTGACTACCAATTCAACATTGGTCTATCAACAAGTTTTACAGGTGAAGATTCACTTGATATAGCTATCGACAGTGGTAACACAGACCAATCAGTTTTGGGTGGAGCAATGGGCTTCGACTCTAATAATGCATTAGTTGTTGATGGTGTTTCTTATTCATTCCCAGTTGGTGGAGCAACAATGGTAGTTGGTGATGCAACTGACATTAGCACTACATTTACAGGAGCTTGTCTTTACAGTTCATTCACTGATTACACACCAGATGACTGTGGTACAGGTAATTCTCTAGGTGCAGGTAATAAAGGTGTTACAGCATCTATAGGTTATGCATTTGATAACGGTTTCTCAGTAGCTGGTGGAATCTCTTCTCCTGAGACTGAAATCGTAGGTAAGACTGCTGACCTATACGGTCTTAATGCGGCTTATTCAGCAGACAGTTACGGATTAGCTCTTGCATACGTTACTGATGATGGTGGAGCAGGTACTGAGACAACAACTTGGGGTTTTCAAGGTTACTACAGTTTTGATTTAGCAGACCTAAGTGTCGGTTACGAAAGTCAAGAATCAGGCGGAACTGATAAAACTGGATACTTCGTTGGTTTAACTTTCTCTGACGTTGGCCCTGGTTCAGTAAACGTTGCTGCTGCAACATATAATGGTACAGATGGACTCTTTACTAGTGCTCAGGATGAGAAATTGGTATATGAAGCGTCTTACTCTTATCCAGTAAATGATGGCATGACAATTACACCTGGTGTATTTATCAGAGAAGATACTACTGATGATACAGGAGTAGCTGTAAAAGCATCATTCTCTTTCTAATAACTTAGATTAGAAAAAACTACACACGAAGAAAGATCTGCTTTATGGCAGATCTTTTTTTTTGAGAAAATTTCTAAAATCGATATTTTTTTGTTTAATACTTTCAGTAACTATATAATGAAAAAAAAATTAAATATATTGAAAAAAATTGACTTATTAAAAAAAATTGAAGAAGCAAAAATAAAACAAAAAGAGGGAAATTTTTTAGAGGCAAATCAGATATTTCAAGAATTATTAAAATCAAATAATGATTCTTTTGATTTACTCTTCTCTTTCGGGTTGTTTTGTAGAGATTTAAAAAATTTTAATTTAGCAAAAAGAATATTTCTCAATTTAATAAATAAATACCCATCTTCAATTAATTCTTATATTTTACTAGCCGAAATATTAAAAATTGAAAATAAATTCAAAGATGCAGAAAGAGTTCTCCAAAAGGCAGTAAAAATTAATCCTAATCATGGAGATTTACTTTATAATTTTTCTCTTTTGTACTTTGCCTTGAGAAACTTTGATTATGCAACAGTTTATATAGATAAAGCTATTAAATTGTCGATAAATAATGATATTTATAAAATTTTAAAGTCTGAGATCTATATCAATAAATTCAAAATTGATGAAGCTTTAAATATCTTAGAGGATTTAAATAATATAAATAGAATTAAAAAAGATAAAAACAAAGAAATAAGAATAAATATTCTCCTAGCCGATGCATATTTAAAAAAAAGGAAGTACGAAGAAGCAGAAATCATTCTTTTAAAATTAATAAAAAAATATAAAGGATTGGAAATAGCTTATTTAAATCTGAGTATTCTTTATAACGATAAGAATCAATTAAGTAAAAGTATACAAATACTAAAAAAGGGAATAAATCTATCTCCTAATTTCACACCTTTTTATAAGAACTTAGCAAGTTTCTATAGAAATTCAGGACAGCTTAAACTTGCTATTGAGACTAACTTATTTATTATTTCTAAAAATAAATTTGACTTTAATAGTTATTATGAATTATCTGGAATTTATGATTTTAAGAATCATAAAAATGAATTAAATTTTTTATTAAATACAAAACTAGAGAATCTCAATCCAAACTCAAAGATATACGCAGCTTTTGCAATCTCAAATTTACTTCATAAACAAGGAAAATTTAAAGAAAGTGCAAAATATCTCAAAATCGCTAACGACGCAGGCATGAAGTATAAAAAATCTGACTTAAGTCTGAAGATAAAACATACTGAATTTTATAGATCACTAAAAATCAAAAATTCAAAAAATAAATATTTCAAGAATTCTTCAAATTATATCTTTATTGTTGGCATGCCAAGATCCGGGAGTACCTTACTGGAAAACATATTAAGTTTAAATTCTGAAGTAACTGATATGGGTGAGGTTAGCTTTCTAGAGGAATCCATCAAGGAAGCTAAAGACTTAAAGAATGTTTATGACTTATATGAAAAAAAAGTTATTAATCAATTTAAATCCTCTATCATCTACACCGACAAAAGTTTATTTAATTATATGTACTGTGCCATTATTTCTAATTTTTTTCCTAAAGCAAAAATAATAAATTGCATAAGAAATCCTCTTGATAACATCTTATCCATATATAGAGCAAACTTTTTAAATCAGTCTTTCTCTTTCTCTTTGCCTGATATTTCTAGTTTATATATGCACTATTTTGAAACTATGGAGGAATATAAAACTAAATGTGGTGAAAATATTTATGATTATTATTATGAAGACTTAATTGAAAATCCGAATAATGTTATACCTAGGATAATAAATTGGCTCGATTGGGATTGGGACGGAAAATATCTTTCCCCCCATCAAAATAAAAGAAATGTACACACCGCAAGTAGCGCTCAAATAAGACAGAAATTTTATTCATCCTCTATAGGGATTTGGAAAGAATATAAGGAACTTTTGGAACCTGCAATTGAAATTATTAAAACAAATAAACTTCTTGGAGAAAAAATTTCAATGTGAAGAGATTTTTTTAGTAAAAGCCGGCTGGAATTTTGTCTACTGGAGGTTGTAAATTCTAAGCAAATAGATTACCTTTAAGGTACCTTAAATAGTGTGAGGAATTTTTATGAAGCTTTTTAAAAGCTTATTAGTAGCACCTGCAACGATTGGTCTACTAGCTCCATTTGCAACGTTTGCTGGTGAGGCAGACTTAAATAATATCTCAAAATACTCTAATTTAGAGCGTATTGATCTCGCTAATTCTTTTGTAAATGACGAACCAAATTATGACTCTTTACTTGCTGGTGGAGAAGGTTTAGTCGATAGTGATAGTTTTGATGGTGGTTTCTCAGAAACAACTGTTGCATCATTCAGCGTTGACGCTGTTTTAGGTGCTATCGACGGAGCAACTAGCGAAACAACAAGTCTTGACTACCAATTCAACATTGGTCTATCAACAAGTTTTACAGGTGAAGATTCACTTGATATAGCTATCGACAGTGGTAACACAGACCAATCAGTTTTGGGTGGAGCAATGGGCTTCGACTCTAATAATGCATTAGTTGTTGATGGTGTTTCTTATTCATTCCCAGTTGGTGGAGCAACAATGGTAGTTGGTGATGCAACTGACATTAGCACTACATTTACAGGAGCTTGTCTTTACAGTTCATTCACTGATTACACACCAGATGACTGTGGTACAGGTAATTCTCTAGGTGCAGGTAATAAAGGTGTTACAGCATCTATAGGTTATGCATTTGATAACGGTTTCTCAGTAGCTGGTGGAATCTCTTCTCCTGAGACTGAAATCGTAGGTAAGACTGCTGACCTATACGGTCTTAATGCGGCTTATTCAGCAGACAGTTACGGATTAGCTCTTGCATACGTTACTGATGATGGTGGAGCAGGTACTGAGACAACAACTTGGGGTTTTCAAGGTTACTACAGTTTTGATTTAGCAGACCTAAGTGTCGGTTACGAAAGTCAAGAATCAGGCGGAACTGATAAAACTGGATACTTCGTTGGTTTAACTTTCTCTGACGTTGGCCCTGGTTCAGTAAACGTTGCTGCTGCAACATATAATGGTACAGATGGACTCTTTACTAGTGCTCAGGATGAGAAATTGGTATATGAAGCGTCTTACTCTTATCCAGTAAATGATGGCATGACAATTACACCTGGTGTATTTATCAGAGAAGATACTACTGATGATACAGGAGTAGCTGTAAAAGCATCATTCTCTTTCTAATAACTTAGATTAGAAAAAACTACACACGAAGAAAGATCTGCTTTATGGCAGATCTTTTTTTTTGATTAATTTAAGTATTTTATTATTAGAAAACTTATAAATTTTAGAAAAATGATATTTTTAATTTATTTGCATTGTTTTAAATTTTAGTCTTAATATAATTTAGTTTAAATATTAATATTTAAAGAAAAACTTATTTCAGGAATTTATAATTTTATGTCTCCAATTTTTAAATGTTTAATATGCAGAAAGGATATAGAAAGATCAACTAAAACATTTTGGAGTAAAAAAGGCCATCTATTGTGTTCTACATGCTTGGATAATATTGAAAAAAAAACTCTTAGTTACTAATTTTTAAAATAAATTCTATTAATGTAAGTTCTCTAAAGAAATAATGGAGCTATTCAATAAAAATAAGCTTTATCTAATACTTTTACTCTAAGTTATTTGGAGAGACTACCTTTATTTTTTTCGAATATTGGCCAGTAATCTTGGATTTAGAATAAGTGTTAATTAATTTAAATTTGAAAAAAAAACTTCAAGTTTAATGAAATTAAGTTTAAACTTTAATTTCAAAACTCGAAGAAAATTTAGATATTATTAATTTCAATAATGTTAAATCAATTAAATGATGTTAAGAATTGAAATTTAAATTGTTGATGGTAGATTTTAAAACCAACCAGGAATGATTTGACCAGTAGTTACATATGCACCTACTGCTGCAACGAAACCTAACATTGCTGCCCAACCATTAAAACGTTCTGCTTCAGGAGTCATGATTAAAAGTAAAAGTGTATGTAAATTATTGTAACAGAGATTATGAAGCTTTGTAAAGTATTTTTTATTTTCTTTTCGTGATTTCTATTTTGCGTAAAAATTAGGCCATATATTAACAGTATTGTTACAAAAATGTATTAAATATGTTCTTTGTCAAGTAATTATTTATAAAAAAATTTAAGATTTTCATAATAAATTTAATGAGGTTATAAATAAAAAATAAATATTACTCTTTTCGCAAATTAATGAGATTTAAGACTGCTTAATATATTGATCACATTGATGTTAATCCTAGATTTATTTTGATATAAATTTAATTAAAATTCATCTCGAAATCATTAATTAAATAAAAATTACGCAACAAAATTAAGAAATAATCAAAATTTGAAAACTATTTTTGCTCTCTATTAAGAAGATGAACTCAATTAAAAAATGTGGGTCGCCTGAGATTCGAACTCAGGACCAGCCGGTTAAAAGCCGGATGCTCTACCGCTGAGCTAGCGACCCGTTTTGTAAAATTGAGTACATATGAAATTATCCCTTTTTAAGGTAAAAAAAACAACTTTTTATCTCAAGTTGAACAATAGAAAAACAATTCTTAACTTATGAAATAAAAAATTAAAATTTCTCTCTAAATTTACAGTTAAAAGTTAAAATAATCTAATAAATAATAGGATTTCTAACATGCTCAGAACGATCGTAGTTTTCGCACCCATTATCGCGGCTTTAGCTTGGGTTATATTTAATATACAAAAACCAGCAAGAGAGCAATTCAACAGAGACTTTTTGGGTAAGGATTAAACCAATTTGTTAGATAAAGAAGTAATAGTAATTGGAGCTGGTCTCGCAGGATCTGAAGCTGCATGGCAAATAGCAAATTCTGGTTCTCCAGTTAAATTAATTGAAATGAGGCCTATCAAATCAACTCCAGCTCATCATACGGGAGAATTTGGAGAATTGGTTTGTAGTAATAGTTTTGGAGCTTTAAGTCCTGATAGAGCTGCTGGTTTATTGCAAAAAGAACTTAGAATCTTTAAATCCTTGATAGTTCAAACAGCAGATAAGTTTGCTGTTCCAGCAGGAGGTGCTTTGGCGGTTGATAGATCTAAATTTAGTATCGCTTTAACTGAAGCATTATCAAATCATCCTTTAATCGAAATTAAAAGATTTGAACAATTGGATCTCCCAAACGAAGAAAATATAACAATCCTCGCAACTGGTCCACTAACGGCCGATAAGTTATCTTACGAAATTCAAGCTTTTACAGGTATAGATGCATGTCATTTTTTCGATGCAGCTAGCCCTATCATTTATGGAGATTCTATTGATCAAGAGATAGTATTTAAAGCTAGTAGATACGACAAAGGAGATCCTGCATATCTTAATTGCCCTATGGATAAAAATGATTATATCCATTTGAGAAATGCATTAATAGAAGGAGAACAAGCTGATTTAAAAGACTTCGAGAAAGAATCAGCTAATTTCTTTGAAGCATGCTTACCAATTGAAGAAATTGCTAGAAGAGGAGTTGATACAATGAGATACGGCCCCTTGAAATCAATCGGGTTGTGGAATCCAAAATGGGGAGATTTATTTGATAGGGAAAATAGATTGAAAAAGCGACCTCATGCAGTTGTTCAATTAAGGAAAGAAGATTTAGAAGGGAAATTACTAAATATGGTAGGTTTTCAAACTAACCTCAAATGGTCAGAACAAAAAAGAATATTTAGGATGATTCCTGGTTTAGAAAAAGCTGAGTTTGTGCGTTTTGGTGTAATGCATAGAAATACATTTTTAGAATCTCCAAAATTACTTTTACCTACATTGCAATTTATGAGAAGAAAAAATCTTTTTGCTGCGGGTCAAATAACGGGGACGGAAGGTTATGCTGCAGCGGCAGCAGGGGGGTTGCTTGCAGGTATAAATGCATCGCTATTAGCCAAGGGTAAAGAACCAGTAACTTTTCCTAGGGAATCAATGATTGGTTCCTTAATGAATTTCATCAGTAATAAAAATCAAATATTATCCAATCATAAAAATAATAAATTCCAACCAATGCCTGCTACGTTTGGCTTAGTTCCTGAACTAACTAAAAGAATCAAAGATAAAAGATTAAGATACAAAGCCTATCAAGAAAGATCTACAGATGCCTTGAAGGACTTTAAAAATAAAGTAGATTCTTATTTTGAAAAAGACCATTTACTTAGCAAAATTTACTAAGATTAATTATCAAAGATCCAAAAAATGGAATTTAAAAAGGAAAATTTCGATGCAATTATTATTGGTTCAGGAATAGGAGGCTTAGTAACAGCATCACAACTCGCTGCTAAGGGGGCTCGAGTATTGGTTCTCGAGAAATATATAATTCCAGGAGGAAGTGGGGGCTCTTTTAAGAGGAAAGGCTACACCTTTGATGTTGGTGCTTCAATGATATTTGGATTTGGAGATAAAGGTTATACCAATTTATTAACTCGTGCTCTAAGAGATGTAAATGAAAAATGCGAAACTATTCCTGATCCCGTGCAACTGGAATATCATCTACCACATAATTTTCATATTTCTGTAGATAAGAATTATGACCAATTTATAAATAAATTATCAGCGAGTTTCCCCAAGGAAAAAAAAGGTATCAAGAAATTTTACGATACTTGTGCAAGTGTATTTAAATGTTTAGATTCAATGCCTCTTTTATCAATAGAGGATCCAAGTTATCTTCTTAAAGTTTTCTTTAAATCTCCATTATCCTGTTTAGGGTTAGCTAGATGGTTACCCGTAAATGCAGGAGATGTTGCAAGAAAGTTTATAAAAGATCCTAAACTTTTAAAATTTATCGATATCGAATGTTTTTGTTGGTCTGTAATGCCAGCTCTCAAAACTCCTATGATCAACGCGGGAATGGTTTTTACTGATAGGCATGCTGGAGGTATAAATTATCCAAAAGGGGGAGTAGGAACCATAGCAGAAAAGTTAGTTACTGGGATCCAAAAATTAGGCGGCAAAATTAGATATAAAGCCAATGTAACTGAAATCCTTTTGAAGGATGAGAAAGCTATTGGAGTAAAACTTTCAAATGGGGAAGAGATACATTCCAACATTATTGTATCCAACTCCACTAGATGGGATACATTTGGATTAAAAGATAATACTAAAGGATTAATTTCGAGCAAAAACGTGCCAAAAAGTGAACATAAGTGGTCAGAAACATATAAACCCTCACCTTCTTTTGTTTCTATTCACCTTGGAGTAGAGAAAAATCTAATATCCGATAATTTTAATTGTCATCATATAATTGTTGAAAATTGGGATGAATTAGAAAGCGAAAAGGGAGTAATTTTTGTTTCTATTCCTACTTTGCTTGACTCGTCTTTGGCTCCAGAAGGTAAACATATCGTACATGCATTTACTCCTTCATCAATTAGTGAATGGGAAGGCCTATCAAGGAAAGAATATTTGCAAAAGAAAGAAAAATATTTTTCATTTCTTGTTGAAAAAATATCAACTATTCTTCCTAACCTTGAACAAAATATTGATCATAAAGAAATTGGTACTCCCAAAACCCATAAAAAGTTTCTTGGGAGATATGAAGGTAGTTATGGGCCAATTCCCAGTAAAAAGTTGTTTGGGCTTTTACCAATGCCTTTCAACACAACAAAAATTCAAAACCTTTATTGTGTAGGGGATTCATGCTTCCCTGGTCAAGGCCTAAATGCAGTTGCTTTTAGTGGATTCGCATGCGCTCATAAAATAGGTGCAAAGTTAAACATAAATAGTTTTACATTGCCCGACTAAAAGGATCCTTCTGAAATGATAGATAAGTTTAAAACTCTTTTTTTTGTAAAAAGTTCCTTAATTTCTCTTTATTTGGCGCTTACAATTCCGTTGCCATTTATTTCAATTGAAAAATTAAAAATCCCCTCTATTATAATTTTTGTCTTAGGACTTTATTTGATAATCAATATCACAAGTGATTATGTAGAAACTTGCAGTAACAAAATCTCATACAAAAGTAGCTTTATTTCTAAATTATTAGGAAAAAAAAATTGGGAGATCTTTTGGAAAGATATTAAATTAATCAAGTCTTTACCAACCAGTCAGGGTAGTAAAGTCTATTATTTTAATACTTTTCAAGGTGATAATTTTCTTGTCCCACAAAGAGTGGAAAACTTTGAAAAATTCTTATGCATTGTTTCCAGTAATACTGGAATTGCTATTGAAGAAATATCTTACATATCACCATTATGGACATATAAATTACTGACATTAATATCAGTTTTGATGATTATTGGTGAACTTGTGGCGTTTTTAGATTAAATATTATCAATACTAAATCGATAACCCTGTTGTCTAACAGTGGTTATTCCACCACCTTCTCCCAATCCAGCTTGTTCTAATTTTCTCCGCAAAGTTAATACCTGTGTATCTACAGACCTTGGCCCACCACTGAAGGGCGGCCAGGCCATCCTTAAGAGCTCTTGACGACTTCTGACCATTCCAGGGGGCATTAAGAGTGCGCAAAGCAGCGCAAACTCCCTAGGGCTTAATTCTACGGGCTTCTCGCTTAACGTAACTTGCCTTAAAAGAAGATGAACCTCTAATGGTCCAACCTCAACTTTTTCTTGTAATCCTATCCTTCCCCTTTTTAAGAGTGTTCTACATCTTGCTGCAAGCTCTTCAAGTCCAAAAGGTTTTCTGAGAACATCATCTGCCCCTTCATCTAATAAATTTACTAACGCTTCAACACCTGATCTTGCCGTTAAAACTATTACTGAAGAACCCAGCTGTTGAGCCAGTCTCATTGCAGTATTCTGCTCGAGGATTTCTGCGCTAACCAATAGGTCAGGTGATTGTTCTCTGCATAAGTCAATAGCTTCTGCAGCAGTACCTACTGCTGCAGCTAAATGGCCATCTTGGCGAAGCCTTTGTACAAGGACTGTTCTAAGTGTGGGGTGAGGTTCAACAACTAGAACTCTTGAAGGAGTTTGAGAGCTCGTAGGCAATTGTGAACTGCCAGGAGTTGAAGCTAAGATTTGCTCAGTTGATTGCATTCTTAATTACTGTTTGGCCGGCAATTTTTGATCATCCTTAATAAGGTATAACAAATGCAAAAAAAAAATCAGAATCTATCAAATTATGACATCATTTGAAAACCCAATAGCAATTCGTCACTTTCAATCAATTTGCGATAGTTGCCAGGACTTAGTTACGCGTTTTCATACGCCATCTGATCTTAAATTATATAGTGATGGTTATCTCCAAGCATTGAGGAATTGCAGTAGTTTAGAGCAAAAAGATCAAGATAAATTAGAGCGATTAATTGAAAGATGGATTTTAGATCCGTCAAGCTTTATTGATCCAGATGGAGAAGGAAATAAAGGGTTTTTTGATAAAAAAAGAATTTAAAATATTAATTTTTATTAATCAATAAAGTATTTATACTCACTAATTGTCTTAAGACGCTAGTTCGATTTCTATTTTTTCTTTAAGAGATCCAGAGTTGTACATCTCAATAAGAATGTCTGATCCACCAAGAAATTCTCCTTTTAAGTAAACTTGAGGAATTGTTGGCCAATCTGAATATTCTTTGATACCTTCTCGTATAGCAAAATCACTTAAAACATCAAACGTATCAAATTCTACCCCTAAAGAATTTAGTATTTGCACTACATTATTGGAAAAACCGCATTGAGGCATTAATTTTGTCCCTTTCATGAAAACCATCACTGGATTTGAATCAATAAGTTTTTGTATTTTATCTTTTGTTAGGTTGTCCATAATTTAATTTGGAGTTTCTGTTTTTAATGCCAGTGCGTGTATAGTCTCTGAAGCTAATTCTTCCTTCAAAGCAGAATATACTAGCTGGTGTTGTTTAACTAATGATAATCCATTGAATTCAGATGCAATTACAGTTACTTGCAAATGATCATTTCCCTTGAGGTTTTCAACAAAAACTTGGGAACTTGGGATTTTTTTAGTGATTAATTTAATAACTTCTGTTTTTGTAATCATAGTAAATTTTAATTAACCTTTGTATTTTGTCTCAACAAATCCTAATTGGATCAATTTTTCATAAGCTTCTTTACCTTCAAGGCTATTAGGTGACATTATTCTAATTGTTTCAACAAGTAAGGGTACTGCAACCTCAGGCTTTTCAGTTTTTATATACAATGAGGACAATCTCTCATTTGATTCTGCCAAAATTTGTAATGTTTGCTTACCCTTCCTTTGCATTTCATTTGGTATTCTCGCATCAATTCCTTTGAACGATGAATTTAGATCAGAATAAAAAGACGCAAGTTGCTTTGCTAATTTTCTAGCGTCTAGGTAAAAATCCTTAGCTTTTTCAAAATCTCCGTTTTTAATATATTTATCACCTTCTTTTAAAAAATATTTAACGTTTAAGATGGAAAGCTTTTTACTCTCATTTGAGAGTACTCTGAAGTCTTCTGGATTCTTTATTTCTGCATGAACTTCATTTTTGTAAGGAACATTTCCAAAAAACATAAATAAGATTGGAATTAATTTTAAGAATTTCATTTTCCTTTTAATTATTAAAATTCATAGTAACTTATTGCAGATTCATCTACCTACAATTTTTAATGCTTTTTCTTCCTCTTGAGTCATTTTTTCATTTAGTAATTTATTAAAGTCCTTAATCGTAAAGTTTGAGTAATCATTAATTGGTATTGGTTTTCCAAAGGATAAACAAAATTCGCCCCTAAAGTTTGGAGGTATTTTGCTGTAAGCAATTCCAATTGGAATAATAGTAATAGAGGTTGTTTTTTTGCTAGCTAATCTAGCTAATCTGTATAGTCCTTCTTTAAGAACTAATTTTTTCCCATATCTATTAATCTTTCCTTCGGGGAAAACAACTAATTGTTCCCCTTTTTGTATCAGATCAATCGCATATCTTAAAGCTGAGAGAGATGGCGATAATTGATTTATTGAAAAACATCCAAGTCTTTTTAAAAACCAACCTTGTATTCCTCTCATTTCGGATTTAGTAACCATAAATCTACAATCCTTTTTTGTTACTCTTCTACCCATTGCCATTGTAAGAATTAAGCCGTCCCATCTTGATCTGTGGGTTGGAGCTAAAATGATAGAGGAATTTATGGGAATCGAAAAACCATTTTTTAATATTTTCTTTTTTCTAAAAAAGAATCTCAAAATAACATCCTGAGTAACGAACATTGCAATAAACCCCAATACAGGGTTGATTTTATGCCAAATATTTAAGGAATTCTTCTTCAAATTCTAGTTATTATATATTAATAATTTAAGTGTTTCACTTTTTTTATTAGCTATTATTGGGCGGTTACTAGATTGTCTAGAAACTAAGATTTTCAAAATTATGGCTACTTTAGGAGTAAATATTGATCATATTGCAAATGTAAGGCAAGCAAGGAAAACTGTCGAGCCTGACCCTGTACAATTTGCTTTTTTAGCTGAATTAGGAGGGGCAGATTCAATAACAGTGCATCTAAGAGAAGATAGAAGACATATACAAGATAGGGACGTATTCCTTCTGAAAGAGACTATAAAAACCAAACTCAATTTAGAGATGGCTGCTACAGAAGAAATGATAGAAATTGCCAAAAAAGTTCTTCCCGATTATGTAACGCTTGTCCCCGAGAAAAGAGAGGAAGTTACTACTGAAGGCGGGTTGGATTTGAAAAGTAATGCGCAATACCTTAAAAAGGCTGTTGGGAATTTAAAGGATTCAAATATAGAAGTAAGTGCATTTATTGATCCTATTGGCGAACAGATAAATTATTCCAAGGAATTAGGGTTTGATTACATAGAATTACATACTGGAAAATATGCTGAACTATCGGGATCTGAACAATATAAAGAGCTCCAAAGAATTATAGAGTCTACACATTTAGCAAATGACCTTGGATTAGTTGTTAATGCTGGTCATGGCATTAACTATAATAATGTTAAAAAAATTGCATCAATTAAAAATATGAATGAGTTAAACATAGGTCATAGTATTGTTGCAAGGGCTTTAGCGATAGGATTAGAAAAGTCTGTACGTGAAATGAAGTCCCTTATTACATCAAATTAAATTTCAAAATGACAACATATTTTTTCGTCGCAGCAAGTGAAAAGTTTTTAACTGTTGAAGAACCAATTGAGGAGATTTTAAAAGAGAGGATTAGGAATTATAAAGAAAATAATAAAGAAATAGATTTTTGGCTTTTAAAAAACCCATCATTTTTGCAAACCACCCAATTTATTCACCTAAAAGCAAAGATTCCATCACCTCCAGCAGCTATTTTATCGACGGATAAAAAATTTATAACTTTCTTAAAGCTGCGTTTAGAGTTTGTTGCTGTTGGGGAATTCGAATTTCCTAATGCAGAAATAACTGATCCATTTAAAGTTGAGTAATACAAACAACAAGTAAATTGCTCAATCTATATAAATCAAACAAAATTGAAGTAATTAGTGAGCTGTTGGCAGAAGAATTAAAAATATGTCCTCCTTTCATAACTGATAATTTAGAAATAGCTGTTCCTAATTATTTTTTGGGGAGGTGGTTAAGTGAACAAATAACTATAAAAAATAAAATAAGTGCTCTTTATGAATTTAAGACAATATCAAATTACACGGAATCATTATTGACAAATTTTTTTCCAGGAATTGATATGGGTTTATGGAATTTTGAGTCAATTAAATGGGGCATTATTGATTCGTTAGAAGAATTAAATTGCTTTAAAGAATCATTTCCGCTTAAAAATTGGATCAACAAATATTTGGATAATGAAAAAACAATTGATGGAGATCTTTACAACCTGACAAAAAAGATCGCGAATAATTTCATTGATTATCTAATTTTTAGACCTGAAATGATTGCTGAATGGAATAGATATGAAATTAATTCACTTAATCTTTTTAAGAATTTAAATTCAGATCAATTTTGGCAGCCTATTTTATATAAATTATTAGAGAAAAAGATATCTGAAAAGCCTTCATGTTTATACATGATTAAATTAATAAGGCATTTAACAAAAGTTAAAAACGTTCAATTTCAAATACCAAATCAAATTTATATTATTTCCGATAATAATTTATCTAAACTACATATTAACTTTTATTCAGAACTTTCAAAATTTACTAAGGTAAACTTATATTTATTATCTGCAGGAGATGATTTATGGAATAGAATAAATTTTCTTGAAGGTGAGTTGGAATTTGATAATTTTAAAAGTAAATTGAATTTAAACAATACAAATATAGAGAAAATATTTGGTAAGTTTGGAGCAAACTTTCAGAAATTAATTGAGGAAAATATTTACAAAGAAGGTATAAATTTAAAAAATAATTTAATTTATGTTGATCCAACAAATAAATTTCATGAGAAAAATGATATTCCTTTTCTTAATCAAATACAAAAAAGACTAATTGATAATAATAACAATGATTTTATAGTAAATGAAAGGGATGATTCAATATTACTTTGTGAGCATTTTAATCAGAATAGTCAATTAGAATATATAAGAAATAAAATTATAGAAATAATAAATTCTTGCGAGAGTATTAAATATAGTGATATTGCTATTTTATCTCCAGAAATTAATCAAATCAAACCTTATCTAAGGTACATCTTCAATAATGAGTTAATTAATGGTGAAAAGATACCTTATTTTTTCATTGATGATGATAATTATGATTCTCCAGACATTTATAAATTTTTAATTGATATCACTGAAATAGCAAATGAGAAAATTACACTTGAAAAAATAGATTATATTCTTTCGAAAAAAGTAACTCAGAACATTTTTGATTTTGATATTACTGAGAAGGATGAAATTATTTTCTTACTTACAAAAGTTGGTTTTCATTGGGGAATAGATTCTAATGAAAGATTAGGAGAAGAAAAAAATACTCTAGAGTGGTGCATAAATAGAATTACTTTAGGCTTAATTTATGACAAAGAAGAAAATTTAAGTAATTTTCATTTAAAACCATTTAGGTTGAAAAATATAAGTTTGGATTTGAATAAATGGGTTAAATTATTACTTGATTTAAAAAAATATATTAATTTGCTAAGGGGATCTTTTTCTTACTCAAGTTGGGTTGAAAAGATAAAGTTTGTATTAAAAAGTATTGCTTATACTAATGGGAATTTTAACTTAGAAATTAGTGAAATAAATAGAATTCTTGATAATCACTCAATATCTTTAATACCTGATGATCTTATTTTGTTAAATGTTTTTAGAGAGATATTAATTTCTTGCATAAATGAAGCTAAATATCAAAGCAAATCTCGTATCAACAAGATCCTTGTAAGTGATATTGAGAAAGCAAGGCATATTCCTCATAAGGTAATCTTCTTAATTGATATGAATAGTGTTTATTATCCAAAAATATTAAAGAATGAAAATATTAATTTGTTAAAAAATAAATATCACCTGGGCGATCCATCAGTTTTTGAAAGAGAGAAATATTTATTTCTTGATTTATTAATTGCTTGTAGAGATAAATTTATAGTTTCATGGGTAAAGTATGATAAAAACAATAAAAAATTAGATGTTTCATTTCCCATAAAAGAGTTAATTTCTTTTTTTGATAGTTTTTTACAAAAAGGCATAAGAGAACAAATAATAAAAGAATTAAATAAAGAGGAAATAATTGATCTTGATAGTTCTAAGATAATTAAAAATAGTTATTCTTTAGTAGAAGATATAGATTGGATTGAAAAAAAGTATGATATTAAAAATTATAAATTATCAGAACTGATTTATTGGTTCAAGAATCCACAAAAATATTGGTTAAATAAAAAAAATATTTATCCCAATGAAATATTTATTCACCATCCAGATGAGGAATATGTAAGTAATCTGCAGAAGTCGCAACTAATTACAAAAATAATCCAGGAGTTAGAGATTGATAACAATAATGTTATTGAGGATTTAAAAAGATTGAACATTAATGATCAATTAGTTGAAAATGGAATTATTATCCCGAATAATAGTATCTTTATAAAAGAAAAAGAAATTAAAGATTTATTAGAAAGTCTATCTACAAGTTTGAGTCAAAATAATAAGATTAATAGAATTTATGTTAAATCAAATGCAAATAAAGAAGAATATTTCATTGCTGATGACACCGTAATTGAATTGATTCATGCGAAATTAAGTTTAAGGCGTTTGACAGAGGCTTGGATAAAATCAATCTTCATTTTCTCTTTAAAGAAGAATATAAAAAAGACTAAAGTAATTTTTAGAATAGAAAATAATTATAAATCGCAAATTATTCAATCACCCGGACTAATGGAGTCAAATTTAATTTTGGAGGAATACATAAATATTTTTAAAAATTATTCTGAAAATTGTTTACCTCTCCCTCCAGAAAGTGCTTTTAAATATGTAGAAGCAAAAATAAAATCAAAAAATCAGAAAAAAGCTTTTATGGATAGATGGATTGGTAATAAAACTTTTTCTAAAGGAGAAAGAGATAATATCGAAATGAAATTATGTTTTGGAAATAAAAAAGAACCAGATTTCTTTCTTGGAAATAATAATTTTGATAAATTATCATTCAGATTATATGGTCCTCTTCTTAAAGCATTAAATAAATAAATAATGAATAAATTTCAGTTAAAAATTTTTTTCAAAGCTGCTTATGAAATTATCCTTGTTTTTTTACAGTTCTCTATTATTAGTCTCCATTTTTTTAAATGGAAATTTATTCCAGAAAAACAAATAATTCAAGTCACTCCTTTTTCTGAATTTGTGGGGTTTTTAATTATATTAATTGCTTTGATAATATTGTTAGTTGCAATTAAAGACTTAGGAAGAAATTTATCCCCTTTCCCAAAACCTATAAAAAATAGCAATCTTGTTACGAAAGGTATTTATCGATTTACGCGTCATCCAATGTACTATTCTTTAATATTTATCTCCCTTGGCGTTTTTATAACAAAGTTATCTATTTATTATTTATTTTTATCAATATGTTTGGGATTAATAATTAA
>NZ_CACMSM010000019.1 GCF_902616385.1 uncultured Prochlorococcus sp.
CGCTTTACATTTTTTGCTAGTGCCACTGCAGAATTTGCCTGGAATTGTTGGAAACCTCAAGTTCTCCATTGCCATGATTGGCACACTGGAATGATTCCTGTATGGATGCATCAGGACCCCGAAATTAGTACTGTTTTCACAATTCATAATTTAAAATATCAAGGTCCTTGGAGATGGAAACTAGAAAAAATGACCTGGTGTCCTTGGTATATGCATGGAGACCACACAATGGCTGCGGCAATGTTGTACGCAGATAGAGTAAATGCTGTTTCTCCGACTTATGCAGATGAAATTAAAACCCATGAATACGGGGAAAGTCTTGAAGGATTACTTAATTACATTTCAGGTAAATTACGGGGAATTCTTAATGGCATAGATCTTGACGAATGGAATCCAGCCAAAGATACAGTTTTACCTGCAAAATTTAGTATTAAGAATTTAGAAAATAGGCTAGAAAATAAAAAAATCCTGCAGAGAGAAATGGGTCTTGAAGTTAATCCTAAAAAATATCTCCTAGGTATGGTTAGTAGGTTAGTTGATCAGAAAGGGGTTGACTTACTTCTACAAGTTTCAAGAAGACTTTTAGCCTATACAGATTCTCAAATAGCTGTTTTGGGGACTGGAGATAGATATTTAGAGTCTGGATTATGGCAACTGGCATTAGATTACCCAGGAAGATTCTCAGTATTTCTTACATATGATGATTCTTTATCAAGGCTTATATATGGCGGATCTGATGCATTCTTAATGCCCAGTAGATTTGAACCTTGTGGGATTAGTCAACTCCTGGCTATGAGATATGGCTCTATTCCAATAGTAAGGCGCGTTGGAGGTTTAGTTGATACAGTTTTACCTCATGATCCAGAAAATAATAGTGGCACAGGTTTCTGCTTTGATCGCTTTGAACCGATAGATTTCTATACATCTTTAGTAAGGTCCTGGGAAGCCTTTAGGCATAAAGATAGTTGGGAATTACTACAAAAGAGAGCTATGAGCCAAGAGTTTAGTTGGCAAAGATCAGCTCTTGAATACGAAATTATGTATAAGGATGTTTGCGGAATAAAGGAACCATCACCAGATGTTGCTGAAGTTGAGAAATTTTCTTATGGACAATCAGCTGATCCATCTTTGAAAAAAAGTATGACTTAAATTCTTAATGGATCTTTCTTTATTAGAGTTAAAACATGTTTTGGGTGATATTAAAAATTTGGGCGATTGGGGAATAAATTCTCTAAATTTTGAGAACATAAGTATTGATAGTAGAACTTGTTTAAAAAATGATCTTTTTATAGCTATCAAGGGTAAAAATTTTGACGGACATAGTTTTCTTCCTGAGGTTTTAAATAAAGGGGTTAAATCAGTAGTTATAAAAGAAGGTATGCAGAAATTACTTCCTGCTAATATTCCTTATTGGGTTGTGAATGATACTTTAGAGGCATTTCAAAAATTAACCTTGCTAAAAAGAAAAAAATTAAATATCCCTGTGATTGCGATAACTGGTTCAGTCGGTAAAACAACTACAAAAGAAATGGTTGGTGAAGTTTTAAAGAAACTTGGAAAAATTAAATTATCCCATGCAAATTTCAATAATGAGATTGGTGTTGGTCTTACTATTCTTGCCACAGATAAAGAAGATAAAGTTTTGGTCCTTGAGATGGGAATGAGAGGTATTGGACAGATAGAAAATTTATCTAAATATAGTGAACCCGATATTGCAGTAATTACTAACATTGGGACAGCCCATATTGGATTGTTAGGATCTAAAAAAAATATTACTAATGCAAAGTGTGAAATTAGTAAATTTTTAAAACCCAAAGGGGTTGTAATAATACCAGCAAATGATTTTCTTCTTGAAGAAACTTTAAGAGAATATTGGAAAGGAAGAGTAGTAAAAGTAGAACTTTTAAATATACAAAATCACAAAGAGAGTTTTAAGAAAGATAATATTTTATTAGGATTTTATGATCCTTCGAATAAAACAATTTTAATTGAAGAAAATACCTTTGAAATTTCATTTGAGGGATTTCACAATGCTTCGAATTTCTTATTTGCTTATGCAGTTGCTAAAGAGCTAGGCATTAATTTTGCGAGTTTAAATAAATTTGATTTTGTAAGTTTAGGTGGAAGGAATAAGATTCTTAAATCAGTAAAAACAACAATATATGATGAATCATATAATGCTTCGCCAGAGTCAGTAAAAGCATGTATTAAAAACTTACTTGAAAAACCGAGAAATAAATTTTTCATATTTGGAAGTATGCAAGAATTGGGAAAAGAATCTGAAAAATATCATAAAGAAATATTCAACTTAATAAATAATTCAGATATAGAAAAGTGTTTATTTATTTGTGATAAAGAAAATGAAAAAAATTACACCAATTATCTAAAAGATAAGAAAAAATTCTTAGTTTTAAATAATATTAAAGATGTACCACAAGAGATAAATAAATCTACAAAAAAAGGTGATTCTATTCTTATAAAAGGGAGCAGATGTTGGCAACTTGAAAAAATTATTGAATTAATTAACTAGATCATGATTTCTTTTTTTTTCCAATTCTCTATATTTACTTGCTTAGTTCTTGAGATCGCTAATGAATTATCTTTAGAGTCTTTTGTGATCACTGAACCTGCTCCTGTTGTTACTGATTCTCCGAGATTTATTGGCGCTACAAAAACTGTATTTGCACCAATACTGGAATTTTTACCAATTTTTGTTTGATGTTTTTTCTGTCCATCAAAATTTGCAGTAATAGTACCTGCTCCAATATTTGTAGATCTTCCAATAATAGAATCGCCAATATAACTAAGATGGTTTACTTTGGATTCTTCCTCTAGACTACTATTTTTGATCTCAACAAAATTACCTATTTTGCTATGTGAAGATATCTTGGAATTAGGTCTTATATGACTATAAGGGCCAATTTTTATATGATCCATTATTTGAGAATCATAAACAGTAGAGTTTGAAATTTCACATTGAAATCCCACATTAGAATTTTCAATAAAAGTATTTGGACCGATAATGCAATGACTATTTATTTTTGTATTTCCCCTTATATGTGTATTAGCCTCAATGATTACATCCTTACCAATTTTAGCTTCTTCACTAATTGAACAACTTGTTTTATTTATAAAAGTCACGCCATTAAGCATATGCTTTTCTTTTATTGAATTCTGAATACATTCCTCGCACTCTGATAGTTGAATTCTGTTATTAATTCCTTGAAGCTCTCCATTATCTTCTACCTCAAGACTTAAGGAATTTTTTAATAAAGATATTGTATCTGTTAAGTAAATCTCTTTTTGATTATTATTGCTTTGCAAGGTATTAATTATTTCTGACAAGTTACCCCAGTTAAAACAGTAAACACCTGCATTTATTAATGGATTTTCTCTTTCTATATCGTTGCAATCTTTTTCTTCAACAATTCTCTCTACAAAATCCCCCTTCAAAAAAACTCTGCCATATCCATAAGGATTTGTTTTCTTTGTGGTAATTAAGGAAACATCAGCATTTTTTGAATCGTGTAAATACAAAAGTCTTTTTAGAGTTCTAGGCCTAATTAGTGGCACATCGCCGTTAAGCACCAAAAGTTTTCCTTCATGTTTTTTTACTTCATTACAAAGTACCTGGATAGCATGACCGGTTCCTGATTGAGGTTCTTGAACAACAAAATGGATTTTTTTATCTTTTGGGATTGACTTTTGTACTTCTTTTGATTTGTGTCCAGTAATTACGAAAATTTGATCAGGTTTTAATTCGCAACATGAATCAATTACTCTTTCTAGAAGACTTTTGCCAGAAATTTTATGTAAAACTTTTGGCAATGAGCTTTCCATCCTAGTGCCCTTGCCTGCCGCCAATATCGCAACACTAAACATTTTTATTTTAAATCTTTATTTAAATCTAACTCCTAACGGATAACTTCGTCATTCCCCACTTCTCTCTCCATTTATTTGTAGATAATAGATTTGAGTATAATTGCTCATCTAATCTTCTCTTTATTATATCGTCTTTACTTGAGTTTAAATCTTGATCTCTATATGGAATACTAGCTTTAGTTAAGAGATGTTCCTCTTCCATTAAAGATAACTTTTCAAAATTGAAATTAGGTTTCAATTTATTCTTATCAAATTTTGATATGGCGATAGTTCCCTGACTCCAAAAAGTTCTGTTTTTAAAACTAGGCTTAATAGTAAAAATTTCTAATCCAAGATTTCTTAGAGTTTTTCTTACTGCCGCTGAAGAAGAATAAGTTATTAAATAACCCTGAGATTTAAGATTTTCTGTGACTTTAGATAAAAATTCAATTGTCCATAATTGTGGGCATTTTTGAGGAGAAAAACCATCTAAGTAAATCAGATCGAATTTAATAGATGAAGGAATAATATTGATTTTTTCTCTTGCATCACCCCACAAAACACTGCATTTAAAAAATTGATCCTCAAAGTAATCTTTTCGATAAAGTGATTCAAATATATTTTTGACATTTGGATCCCATAATTTAAGGAAAGATTCATTTCTAAGCGAATATGCAAGTGGTTTTTTATCAATTTCCAATGCATATAAATTTAAATATGATTTTTGTTTAATTAATTCATCTAATAAAGAAGCTGAGTTGTATCCTAAACCAAAACATATGTCCAAAACATTAAGAGATTTTCCCTGAAATCTTTGCAAATTAGAAGTAGCTGTAAACTTTGACTTTGTTTCCTCCAATGCGCCTAATAAACTATGGAAGTTTTCTTGAAAAAACACACTTCTTAGAGAGTAACTACCATCTTTAGTTAAAACTTCTATTAATTCAGACAAAAACTTTTTAGGCTAGTTAGTTAGTTTGGCCAGCTCTTCCCAAAAAGTTGGATACGAGACGCTAGCAGCATCAGATCTCATGATTTTTGAGGTACCTTTAGCGAGAAGTGAAGCAATAGCAAGACTCATTGCTACTCGATGATCTGTCTCACTATCTACCTCCGCAGAATGAAATTTTGATTGCCCATTAATAATTAATCCATCCTCTTTTTCTGTTATTTCAGCGCCGAATTTTTGTAACTGTCTTGCCATGACTTTTAATCGATCTGTCTCCTTAACTCTTAATTCTTGTGCATCTTTTATTTCAGAAACTCCCTTACAAAAACATGCAGCCACTGTAAGGATAGGAATTTCATCTATAAGTTTTGGGAGAATATCTCCTTCAATAGTGAATGATCTTAAATTATTTGAAGTCTTTACTTTAATTGAACCAATAGGTTCACCTGCAATAGTCGATTTATCTAAAATCTCATAATTGCACCCCATTGAATCCATTACATTTAGAATCCCTGTTCTAGTGGGATTTAATCCGACATTCTGAATTAAAACCTCTGAATTTGGGACAATAGACGCAGCAATCATCCAAAAAGAAGCAGAGCTTATGTCTCCCGGAATCAATATTCTCTGACCAATTAGGTTGCCCCCTGGCTTGATAACTACATTCCTTCCTAATTCTCCTCTGATACTTATGTCTGCTCCAAATGCTTTTAACATTCTTTCAGTATGATCTCTTGAAGATGCTGGTTCAATAACAGAAGTAGTTCCAGAAGCATTGAGGCCTGCCAATAATATTGCCGATTTCACTTGAGCACTTGCTACTGGAGTTCCAATAACACATCCCTTAAGTTTTTTCCCATCAATTGAGATTGGAGCTTTGTTACCGCCTGCCCTTCCAGAAATTTTGCCACCCATTAAAGATAATGGTTTGCCAACTCTCCACATTGGCCTTTCATTAAGAGAAGCATCCCCGGTTAAGATGAAATTCTTACCTTCTTGTGCGGCTAATAAACCCATTAATAACCTCATAGTGGTTCCTGAATTTCCACAATTGAGAATTTCTTTTGGCTCTTTTAATCCATCAAGGCCCATCCCTAAAATTGTAAAAGGCTTATCTTTTACTATTTTTGGAATATTTACACCTAATTTTCTTAGACAATCAGCAGTTGAAAGTGGATCTTCAGAATATAAAAAACCCTCAATAGTCGTCTCACCCTTAGCAATACTTCCAATTATTAAAGCTCTATGAGATATAGATTTATCTCCAGGTACTTTTACCTTTCCTTTTAAATTAACCCCACCTTTTATTGTGCGGATATTATTCATTTTCAAATTAAATACTTGATAAGATTTCTGTAAAAACAAATTATTTATATATTATCAATAAGTTTGTTTTAAAAAAAAAATAATCAAATTAAGTAACTGTTTTCTATAATAGGAGAAGAAAAAGGGCTTAATTATTAATCTTACTTACTATCACGTTGCAAAGGATGTTCCAGAAATAAGTCCAGACATTGCAGTTGTCATTGATGTTTTAAGAGCTACAACCACAATTTCTTGGGCTCTAAAAAATGGAGCTGATTCAATACAAGTTTTTGCAGATTTAGATTTATTAAAAAAATCTGCAATTAAGTGGCAATCTGAAAAAAGATTAATGCTCGGAGAGAGAGGCGGAAAGAAGATTGAGGGCTTTGATTTAGGAAATTCTCCTTTATCCGTTACAAAAAAAATTGTTAATGGTAAAAGATTATTTATGAGTACTACTAATGGGACTAAATCATTGCAAAAAGTTCAAAATGCTAAGCATTTATTTGCTATGGGTCTTCCAAATAGGAAAGCAGTTGCCGAAAAAATCATTTCATTAAAAAGTGAAAATGTTTTAATACTTGGTAGTGGTTGGGAAAGCTCTTATTCCCTTGAGGATTCTTTGGCTGCTGGTGCTTTGGCCTCATATATTAAACAGAACTGTGATTTTGAAATTAATATTCTGAATGACGAATTACAAGCTGCTTTGGCACTGTGGGATGTTTGGAAAGATGATATTTTGAAATGTTTAAAAACAGCAACCCATGGCAAAAGATTGACAAGTCTTGGAGATTATGATGATGATTTTAAATGTTGTTCTGAACTTGATTGCTTAGATATTGTTCCAGCTCAAGTTGAAAGGGGTGTGATTCGTGCCTCATGATTTACGAATTAGTTCAATAGGAGTAAAGTTTTGACTGATTTTTTGGTAGCGGCATTACAAATTACTAGTACTTCGAATGTTGAAGCAAATTTTGCTGAAGCTGAAGAGCAGATTGAATTGGCTTCTAGACGAGGTGCAGAATTAATTGGATTGCCAGAGAATTTTGCTTTTTTAGGAGAAGATGATGAAAAACTTAGATTAGCTTCTGAATTGTCGGAGAAGTGTGCAAATTTTCTAAAAACTATGTCACAAAGATATCAAGTACTTCTTTTGGGAGGAGGGTATCCTGTCCCTGCTGGTGATGACAGTCATACTTTTAATAGATCAGCCTTATTTGGGAAAGATGGACAGATTTTGGCAAAATACGACAAGATTCACTTATTTGATGTTGATCTGCCAGATGGAAATTTATATAAGGAATCATCCACCATTTTATCTGGGGCAGAGTATCCACCTGTTGTAGATGTCCCAGGTTTATGCAAAATAGGATTATCAATTTGTTATGACGTTAGATTTCCTGAACTTTATAGATATTTATCTTCGAATGGGGCAGAGCTTATTATGATTCCTGCAGCTTTTACAGCATTTACTGGTAAAGATCATTGGCAAATCCTATTACAAGCAAGAGCAATTGAGAATACAGCATATGTAGTCGCTCCAGCCCAAACTGGGATTCATTATGGGAGAAGGCAAAGTCATGGCCATGCGATGGTAATTGACCCATGGGGTACAGTTTTATCTGATGCCGGAAAAACTCAGGGAGCTGCAATAGCTCCTGCTGATAAAGCAAGAGTAAAGAAAATTAGGGAGCAGATGCCAAGCCTTAAACATAGAAAAAACAAGTTTTTTTCAAACTAATGATAAGGTTTTTAGATAACAAACTTTTTCGTTATTTAACCGTTTTTTTATTTTTAAATTCTTCAATCCTCCCAGCTAAATCTTCAAGTGCTCTTGCGGCATGGGTTATAAACACTAATGGGGTTTTAGAATTAAGAACTAAATCAAATACAAATTTAAAAGCATACTTTCAGAAGGCTAACCAAATATCTGGCGATAGATTCTGGATAGATTTTCCAGGAGAATTAAAAAATCCAAGAACAATAATAGGTAATGGCCCAATAAAAGAAATTAGATTAGGCAAACCAAATAAGGGTAAAACGCGACTAGTAATTGAATTTAATGAAGAGACTTATTTGAAACCTTTGACTTGGCGATTGGTTGGCTTAGATCAAAACAGGTGGAGAATTAAACTATTTGACCCAAAATATACTTTTAAGAATATTAGTGAAGGACAAGTTGTTAAGAGAATAGGAAATATTAAAAAAAATCAAAACTCAATTCTTAAGAAGAAAAGTAATTATAAATATTTGAAATTACCAGATGTAAAACAGAACAAATTTTCGGTTGTTATCGACCCAGGACACGGAGGACCTGATCCAGGAGCAATAGGTATTGGAGGTATAAGGGAAACAGATGTTGTACTAGAGGTTTCCAAAATAGTAAAAAAATTACTTTCTGATAAAGGTGTCAAAGTAAGATTAACCAGAAAAAATGAAGTTGATTTAGATTTGCCTCCAAGAGTTTCTTTCGCTAATAATACTGATGCAGATATCTTTGTAAGTATTCATGCAAATGCCTCAAGGGGGAAAAGAAGGGATATTAATGGATTAGAAACCTTTTACTTTAGGGGTTGGAGAGGTAGGTTACTTGCCAAACAAATTCAAAAACAAATTCTAAGAGTTTCTCCTGGGAGTCCTGATCGAGGTGTTAAACAAGGTAGATTTTACGTAATTAAGAATACTAGGATGCCTGCAGTTCTTGTGGAAGTTGGATTTTTAACGGGGAGATTAGATGCAAGAAGATTAGAAAAAACAATGCATCGTAAAAGATTAGCTTATGCAATTGCAAAAGGCATTCTTGAATATCTTTATAAAATAGGGTGAAGCTTAAAATAGGGATATTTGACAGTGGTATAGGAGGATTTACTATCCTTAAATCTTTACTAAAAACACGTAAAGATGTAGAAGTTATTTATTTAGCGGATACAAAAAGAATACCTTTTGGCAGCAAAAATTCTAAGGAGATAAGATTAATTGCAAAAGAGATTTGCAATTTTTTTGTTGAAAAGAATTTGGATGCACTTTTAGTAGCTTGTAACACTACAAATGCATGTGCACTTGATATTCTGGAAGATAATTTAAAGACCCCTTGTTTTGACCTTATAAACTCAGTTTCGGAGATAGTTGAAAAAAAAGTAATTGGAGTCCTTGCAACACAAGCAACTGTTCGTTCATCTTATTACAAAAATGCTATAAATTCCAAAAAAGAGAATACCATAATATTTCAGCAAGAATGTCCAGAATTTGTATCGGAAATCGAAAAAGAAAAATTAAATCTAGATAAGTTAAATTATCTTTCAGATTTATACTTAAGACCATTAATAAATAAAAATATTGAAGAGTTAATACTTGGATGTAGTCATTATCCTTTAATTTATGACTTTTTAAGAAAAAAATTAGATTCAAATATAAAAATCATTGATCCATCGGTAGCTTTAATAAAAAAATTTAATGAATCTTTTGCTATTCCAAAAACTGCCTGTTATGAAAGTCTTTCTTATGATAATGTAGATTTCTTTGTTACTTCAGAGAAAGATATATTTTTCAAAAAAGTAAAATTTTGGTTTGAAATTAATAAAGAAATTAGGTTAGTAAACCTCCGAAGCAAGGTTTGATTCCTTAAGATATAGAAGAGGTCAATCATGAATACAGTAACAGAGCTACTACAACCAGTTGAAAATGATCTTGATGATCTTATTTTAGAACTGAAAAATCTAATTGGAGCAGGTCACCCAATCCTTCAAGCTGCAGCAGAACACCTTTTTAGTGCTGGGGGGAAAAGGTTGAGACCTGGTATAGTTTTATTGATTTCAAAAGCTATATCTCCTGAATTTTGCTTTACAACCAAACATAAAAGGCTTGCTGAAATAACTGAGATGATTCATACAGCTTCGTTAGTCCATGATGATGTTGTTGATGAGGCGTCTACAAGAAGGGGAGTAGATACAGTTCATAGCAGATTTAATACTAGAGTAGCTGTTTTGGCGGGTGATTTTTTATTCGCTCAAGCGAGTTGGCATCTAGCAAATCTTGACAATGTAAATGTAGTTAAATTACTTAGTAGAGTAATAATGGATCTAGCAGAGGGTGAAATTAAACAAAATTTAAATAGATTTGATTCGGCTCAATCTTTTTCCAAATACATCAACAAAAGTTATTGTAAAACAGCATCATTAATAGCCAATAGTTGCAAAGCAGCTGGAGTTTTAAGCGGTCTTAACGATGAAAAATTAACCTCTTTGTACGATTTTGGCAAAAATATTGGCTTGGCTTTTCAAGTTGTAGATGATATTCTTGACTTTACTGGAAATGATAAACAACTTGGAAAACCTGCTGTAAGCGATCTTGCTAGTGGTTATCTTACCGCCCCAGTTTTATATGCCCTAGAAGAAAATAAACAATTGTCAGTTCTTATAAATAGAGAACTTGCTGAAAAAGATGATTTAGATAATGCCCTAAGTATCATTATGAATTCCAAAGCTATTGAAAGTTCTAGGAAACTAGCTGAGGATTTTGCAATGCTATCTAAAGAAGCTATAATCTGGCTTCCTGATTCAGAATTCAAAAGAGCATTAATGGCTCTTCCAGAATTTGTTCTAAGCCGTATTTATTAGATCTATTAGAAATAAATCTTTGAGCTAAATTAATATTAAAATTCTTGAAAACCTTAAATTTTTCTATTAAATTTATTAAGCATAGATTTATTTAATGTCATTAGATAAAAAAAATTCAATCAATAACATACTTGAAGAAAAGAGAATTTTCCCTCCATCAAAGAAATTTGCAGAAAACTCAAATATTAGTACTCAAGAAGAATTATTAAGTCTAAAAAAACAAGCATCAGATAATCCTATTAAATTTTGGGAATCTTTCGCAAAATCTGAATTAGATTGGTTTGAGCCATTTCAAACTGTATTAGATAGCGAAAATGCTCCCTTTTTTAAATGGTTTAAAGAAGGGAAACTCAATATTACATATAACTGCTTAGATAGACATATTAATAGAGGGCTTGGTGGAAAGACTGCACTTATATGGGAAGGCGAACCTGGAGATAGCAAAAAATATACTTACGAAGAACTTTTAAAAGAGGTATGTAAAGCAGCTAATGCATTAAAAGCAATTGGTGTAAAAAAAGGAGATTTGGTATGTATTTATATGCCGATGATTCCTGAAGCGATGTTTGCGATGTTGGCTTGTGCAAGAATTGGCGCGCCTCATTCAGTTGTCTTTGGAGGATTTTCTTCAGAAGCTTTAAAAGATAGGTTAATTGATGGAAACGCCAGATTTGTTATTACTGCTGATGGTGGCTTCAGAAAAGATAAGGTGATTGAACTTAAGAAAGCAGTTGATGCGGCCATCGAAAATGGGGCAGATAAAGTTGTTGAAAAAGTAGTTGTTGTTCAACGATCCCAAAAAAATATTTCGATGTTTGATGATAGAGATTATTGGTGGCACGAATTATTAAAAGATCAAAAAGATCATTGTGAACCAGAAATAATGAATAGCGAAGATAGACTTTTTATTCTTTATACTTCAGGCTCTACTGGAAAGCCCAAAGGTGTAGTTCACACTACAGGTGGATACAATCTTTGGTCCCATTTGACATTTAAATGGATCTTTGACATAAAAGATGACGATATTTACTGGTGTACCGCTGATGTCGGTTGGATTACAGGTCATAGTTACATAGTTTATGGACCTTTATCTAATGGTTCTACAACCTTAATGTATGAGGGAGTGCCAAGACCATCCAATTTAGGGGCTTTTTGGGAAATTATTCAAAAATATAAGGTTTCTATTTTTTATACTGCACCAACTGCAATAAGAGCATTTATGAAGTCTGGGCGTGAAATACCTGATAAATATAATTTGGAGACTCTTAGACTTTTGGGTACAGTTGGAGAACCAATTAATCCCGAAGCATGGATGTGGTACAAGGATGTTATTGGTAAAGATAAATGCCCTATTGTTGATACTTGGTGGCAAACTGAGACTGGTGGTGTGATGATAAGTCCCTTGCCCGGAGTCGTTGCTACAAAGCCAGGTTCAGCTACTTTTACTTTGCCAGGAATTGAAGTTGAAATTGTCGATAAGAATGGAGATAAAGTTAAGGAGAACGAGGGTGGCTATTTAATTATTAAGAAACCTTGGCCAGGGATGATGAGAACAATTCACGGAAACTCAGAGAGATATTTGGAGAGTTATTGGGAATATATTTCATTTAAAGGAGAAAAAAATGTTTATTTTGCTGGAGATGGAGCACGCATTGATGAAGATGGATATATATGGATTATGGGAAGAGTTGATGATGTCATAAGTGTTTCAGGACATCGGTTAGGAACAATGGAAATAGAATCTGCTTTGGTAAGTCATAAATCAGTTGCAGAGTCTGCAGTCGTTGGCAGAAAAGATGATTTAAAAGGTGAAGTTATAGTCGCTTTTGTGTCTCTAGAGAAAGACGTGCATGGTTCTTCAGAATTAGTAGAGAATTTAAAGAAACATGTTGTTAATGAAATTGGAATTATCGCTAAGCCTGAAAAAATTATAATTTCTGACTCTCTTCCTAAAACTCGTAGTGGAAAAATTATGAGGCGACTTTTGAGATCTTTGGCTGCTGGAGAAAAGATTAGTGGGGATATAAGCACTCTCGAAGATAGTTCTGTTTTGGAAAAATTGAAAGAATTATCCTAATTAAGATTCATCAATTAAATTAGAAATTTTTTTTATAGTATTTCTTTTGAATTCATCATCGGCCCAATCTCCTAAAAAATTTTCTCTTAGTCCTGCGCTTGCTATTATGGTATGTGTACCTTTTAGCATTATCCCCTTAGAATTATCTTCTTTTCTTGCTTTTAGACAAGAAAATAATTTATCTGTTTGATCTAATTCGTCTGAGTTGAATTTTATTAGGAAGTTATTTTTTTGACTATATGTTTTTTCAATTAGTCGCAAAGTTCTTTCGGGACTTGGGCTAAATTCACTATTAAATTCTAATTTTTTAGAAATTTGTTTTAATAATGGAATTGATTTGTTAGCACTAAAATTGTTAAAACTAATAGATATGAATTTTTCGCAATTTCTTCCGCCATCAGGAGAAATTAAATGAAGTTTACAGCCTAGGCTATGACCAATTCTTATTGAAGGAATTGATGCCCCTATTCTTTTAGATAAAGATATTCGGCAATTTTTAAAATCTTTCCATGCTTTGATAGCAAGTTGTTGGTGATCAAATTGTGGGGTGTATTTATATGCATGTACTGCATAGTTTTTATTAATTAAACTCTCTATGAATCTTTTATAAGTTAAATCTGGCTTAGAAGCTAAATAACTTCCACCAATGAATTCAACAATTTTTTTTGGATTTGAAGGCCAATAACAGAAATTATTAAATTGAAATTTTGTAAAAGTCATCTTTTATAAATCTAAAATGTTTCAAAAAATATTTTCTTGCCTGTTTTTTTAATTTATATTAATTTAAAAGAAATATTTATTAAATGCGTCAAGATAAATGAAAGTATTTTGAGTTAATTGGAACTATTTAACAAAAAAGAATTAAATCAATTGGATTTTCTTCATGATCAAATTAAGACCAATGCCTCTGAAGAGAGGGTAACGAATAAAAATAAAAAAATTGAAAAAATTTTAATTCTTGATACTGAAACAACAGGTTTAGACGAAAATAAAGATGAAGTGATAGAAATAGGTTGTATCTTATTTGATGTATCTTTTAAATGTGTACTCTCACAAGTTTCTTTTTTATTTCCAGTTAATAATAATGAAGCCGAACATGTAAATGGTATATCTGCAGAAATTACTAATATCTCTCAACCATGGGAAGATGGATTGAATTTCTTTCTAAGACTTGTTGATTCTTCAGATTTCATCGTTGCTCATAATGTTGAGTTTGATAAGAAATGGTTTGGCAAAGGAAGATTGCCTAAGCTTAATAAGAAATGGATATGTAGTTTAGAGGATATTAATTGGTCTTTTCAAAAATCACTAAAAACAAGACCTTCAGTAACTGATCTAGCCTTATCTTTTTCAATACCAGTTTGGAATTTACATAGAGCTTTATCTGATTGCTTTTATATATCTGAGGTCTTCAAAAAATGCGAAAACTTAGAGGAACTTTTACTTAAAGCTACTGAACCGAGGTTTTTATACAAGGCTTTGGTTAGTTATGAAGATAGGTCTTTAGCAAAAAATGCTGGGTTCAGATGGAATAGTCCTGTGCAAGGAGCTTGGTCAAGAAAATTAACTACTGATGAGGCAAAAAATCTTGATTTTAGAGTTGAGATTTTGAATTAATATTTAATAAATTTTTGAATAAGAAAATATTTAGTGCATATTACAAGGCATCCATTTATTACCCATTTTATGTGCTCCAATACATCCGTATTTTGAAGCAGCCTTTTCAGCTTCTTGTTTAGTGTTAAATAGATCTGACATCATATTTTCCTTATTTGAATTTGAAATTTGTTTGGAATGATTATGATGATTTTTATGAGAATTAGGTGAATACTCCCATATGCCCATAGTAGTAACACCGGCAGAGATAATTCCCATCCCGACTACTGATAAATTGACTATTCCCATTGCGACTGCACCAAAAGAAAATACACCCATTGGGACTACCCCTATACTTATTACTCCCATTGGCACTATTCCTATTGAAACTATACCAAGAGGTGCTATTCCAAAAGCAATTTTTTTTGGTTTTGTACCGCAATGTTGATTCTCTTTACTTTTATTAATTCCCAATAGTTTTTCTAAATGTTAAATTAAAATTGTCTCACAAAATAACCAATCAAAGATTAATTTCTAGATGAATTAAAAATTTTGAATTATTTTTTAGAACTTTGAATAACTTAAAAAACCTAAGAGGAACAGTTGACCTATTTCCTGATCAATTAATAAAGTGGCAAAACGTTGAAAAAATTTTATTAGAACAGCTCTCTAGAGCATCCATCAAAGAAATAAGAACACCAATATTGGAAATGACCGAATTATTTATAAGAGGAATTGGTGAAGAAACAGATGTTGTCAGTAAGGAAATGTATACATTTCTTGATAGGGGGGAGAGATCTTGCACTCTAAGACCTGAAGGAACAGCCTCAGTCGCACGAGCGTTAATACAAAATGGAATATCGTCTAATCCTCTTCAAAAACTTTGGTACATGGGTCCTATGTTTAGATACGAAAGACCTCAAGCAGGCAGGCAAAGACAGTTTCATCAATTAGGTGTTGAGTTCATAGGATATGATTCGGTTAGAAGTGATGTTGAAATTATTGCTTTAGCTTGGGATATCTTAGGTAAATTAGGAATAAAAGAACTCAATCTTGAAATAAATACGTTAGGTGATACTAATGACAGATCAAATTTTCAAAAATCTTTTTTAAAATGGTTAAAAACAAATAAAGATTCTCTAGATTTAGATTCTCAGAATAGGATTTCTAAAAACCCTTTGAGGATTTTGGACTCAAAGAATATTCAAACTAAAAAAGTTCTTGAAAATGCACCAAAATTATTTAATTTTTTGTCTGAAATAAGTCATAACCGATATTTAGACTTAAAAAGACAATTAGAGGTTTTAAAAATACCTTATGTAGAAAATTTTAATCTTGTAAGAGGTTTAGATTACTACACTCATACAGCTTTTGAAATTACTAGTGGGGCTCTGGGCTCCCAGGCTACAGTTTGCGGAGGAGGGAGATACGACGATTTAATAAAACAAATGGGAGGGCCAAATACTCCTGCAATTGGTTTCGCTATTGGTTTAGAAAGATTAATTTTACTCGCAGGAAAAGAGCTTGAAATCCCAAGAAATACTGATATCTATATCATTAATCAAGGCTTAATTGCTGAATCATTAGCAATGGATTTATCTAGAAAATTAAGAAATTACGATTTGTTAGTTGAGTTAGATTTAAGCGGAGCTTCATTCTCTAAGCAATTTAAAAAGGCAAATAAACTTAAATCTAAAAGTATCATTGTTATTGGTGATGATGAGGCAGTTAATGGGGAATTTATTATAAGGCTCTTTGATCAATCAGGTAATGAGAATGAAGAGGAGGTTATATCTTTTGAGAATGATATTAAATTAGAAAATTGGATAAACAATAACTTACTTGTAAAGTGATGTTCTTAAAGATAGTGATAATTTTTCTTTTTATATTTATTTATTTTTATTTATGGAATTTTCTTAAATTAAATAGAAAACAAAAATTTTTTAATTCTAAAAAAATAACAACTTTCAATAAAAAGAATCTTAATAATTGGATGAATTTAACTAAAAAAGAAAGATATAACTTAACAAAACAAGATTCTATTAACTACATGGATAAAAGAAAACTTTTATTAGACGAAATTAGAAATGAATATAAGAAAATATCTAGAAAAAATTCTGAGGGGAAAATCAAGAAAAAATAATTATGGAAAATTACTGGACTTCTAATAAAACCATAAATGGATTAAGACATTTTGTTTTAGTAAATGAGACTAAAGAAAAAGAAAATATAAGTTTTTTAATGGTTTCTGTCCTTGATTCTGAAATTAACTTAAAAACTACTTATGAAGAATTAATAAATAGTGGAAATTGGCACAAGGGTTGGATCAATCTTTCAAAGCATCAATCGATCACAGAAGAATACCTTAACTATAAATCCATCAATAAAGGAAATGGTATCGATGAGATATTCATTAATGAAGATTCTTTATTTAATATTTCTTAATTTGATATAAATCTTTCAAATCTCTTTTCTTAGTAAATACTAGGTTTTTTATGACTTAATAATTATTTAAAAGTTTTACCCCTTTCAAAAAAATAAAATTAACGTTATCAAGGATTAATAATATTTACTTAATTCAATGTTAGGGCATATGTGGAGCTCATCTGAGTTGACCTCGGAAAAACTGGGAATAACTGAAATTAAACTTTCTTTTTTACGTGAAAATGGAATACTCAAGCCTGGGATTCATTGGAAAAGCTCTCCACTCGGTCAGAAAAAACCTTGGAAACCCAAAGCTCTATACAATATAAAAAAGTGCAGAGAAATAATAAATAAATTTTATTCTGAAGAAAACTTTAATATTGCAGCCTAAAAAATCATATATTATCACGATTAATTTGGGATAATATATAAAATAAATTATTCGATTAGATTCTCATCCTTACAATCAATAAGAGTGTTTTGCAAAGTTGGATATAAGTTAATCATATTTATATATTGTTTCGATTTTCTGTAAGATTTTGCAGCCTTTTTGTAATGAACTTCAGATTTCATTTCTAGTGAAAATTTTCTAGAAGACTCTTGAGAAGTAGTCATAATATTAGATGTCTTATTCCATATTTAATAATTGTTTGAAAATGAGGCAATAACCACCACGGTGTAATGAAACAAAACATGGTTTAATGTCAGCAAAATGAAATTTATTTAACTTATTTGAATTTAAAAATACTGGTTTATTTGATAAAACTTATAACTCTGAGAATAATTTTTCTTCATTAAATCTACCTTCTTTACTCTTGTCTTGCTCTAAGAATAATTTTTGTTTAGTAATAGTTAGGATTACTAACCTTTACAATTTTGTTATGAATTCAACTGTTTGGTGAAATATAAAGTATTCTCAAAACGTTTAAGCTAATCAATTCCTAAATGCAAACCTATGGAAATCCAGATACTACCTATGGATGGTGGGCTGGTAATTCAGGTGTAGCAAATCGCTCAGGAAAATTCATTGCTGCTCATGTAGCTCATGCAGGATTAATTGTTTTCTGGGCGGGTGCGTTCACCCTTTTTGAACTTTCACGATTTGACCCAAGCGTTCCAATGGGTCATCAACCTCTAATCGTTCTTCCTCACTTAGCAACTCTTGGAATAGGGTTTGATGCTAATGGTGTTGCGATGGGAGATACTAAACCTGTTCTTGCGATAGCAATAGTTCACTTAGTTTCTTCTATGGTTTTAGCGGCTGGAGGACTTTTACACTCTTTACTTCTTCCTGGAAATCTAGAGGATTCTGATGTAGCAAGAGCTAGAAAATTCAATATTGAATGGGATAATCCAGACAAATTGACATTTATTCTTGGTCATCATTTAATTATTCTTGGTTTCGCAGTTATCGCTTTTGTTGAATGGGCAAGGGTTCATGGAATTTATGATCCAGCTATTGGTTCTGTAAGACAGGTTGAGTATGAATTAAATTTGGCCAAAATTTGGAATCACCAAACAGACTTTTTGACTATTGATAGCCTTGAAGAAGTAATGGGAGGCCATGCTTTTCTTGCTTTCGTTGAGATCACTGGTGGTGCTTGGCATATTGCTACTAAGCAAGTTGGTGAATATACCAAATTTAAAGGTAAAGGACTTCTATCCGCAGAAGCTGTTCTCTCATGGTCACTAGCTGGAATAGGCTGGATGGCTATTATTGCAGCCTTCTGGAGTGCAGCTAACACAACAGTTTATCCAACTGAATTCTTTGGTGAACCACTTGAATTGAAGTTTAGTATTTCTCCTTATTGGGTAGATACTGTTGATCTTCCTGATGGTGAGTACACTTCAAGGGCATGGTTAGCTAATGTTCATTACTATTTTGGATTCTTCTTTATTCAAGGTCATCTATGGCACGCTTTAAGAGCACTAGGCTTTGATTTCAAGAGAGTTACGAATGCTATCAGTAATATTGATAGTGCTACAGTTACTCTTAAAGATTAATTTTCAAATTTTCTTACCAATATCAAAAGGCTCCTCCTACCGGAGCCTTTTTTATTTGAAAAATTTTGTTTATTAATTTAGATTTAGAATTATATGTTTTTGAAATCATTGAATATTTTTTCGATACAAAATAAAGATATTTTTTCAAATTCTCTATTGATAAGTTTTTTGGGATTATTAATTATATTTTTTTTGTTGGTTTTTGGGAGAAAATTTAAACTAGCTGTTCAACTCGAGAGATTTGGATTGCCGATAGCAGTTATATCAGGAATTTTAGGTATATCTATAGGCCCATTTGGTGCGATACACTTTTTACCAAAAGAAACAATAAATGTTTGGAGTAATTTTCCTACTCCTCTTTTATCATTAGTCTTCGCAACTTTAATGATGGGAAGACCTATACCGAATATAAATGGTTTAGTTAAACCAATTTTTAATCAATTTCTATTAGCTCTTTCACTAGGTTTCGGACAATTTTTTGTTGGTGGCCTTGTCGTTAAATATTTTCTGCCACCATCTATGGACGCAAATCCTCTAATGGGGTGTTTAATAGAGGTGGGTTTTGAGGGTGGTCATGGAGCTGCATCAATAATCGGTGAAAGTTTTAATAAACTAGGTTTCCCAAATGGTTTAGATCTTGGTTTGGCTATGGCAACAATGGGTCTTTTATCCTCTTCAATATTGGGAAGCATATTCATCTTCCTTGGGAGAACTTTAGGTCTTTCAGATACTGAGGAAATTCTTGAACAAAAAGATACTCTAAAGGAAAAAAATAAGATAGGAATTTTTGCAGACTTAAGAATTTTTACAATAAATCTTGGATTTTCTGGTTTGGCAATTTCTTTTGGTGTTTTGCTACTTAAATTTTTAAGGTATATTTCAAGTTCTTTTGGAGATTTTTCGAAGGAAATTATTTTTTCACTACCAGTATTCCCTTTTATCCTTATAGGTTCGCTCCTTATAAGATATATTTTAGAGAAAACAAAAAATACAGAATTTATTTCAAATATTCTGCAAAGGGAGATTGGTATTTTATCCACAGATTTGTTGATTTTTACAGCTATGGCTAGTTTAGATATCGCAGTTGTTTTTGAAAATTGGATACTTATTTTAGTGTTTACTATTTTCGGTTTATTTTGGAATTTAATCTGCATTGCTTATTTCGCATACTTTATTTTTGATGATTATTGGTTTGAAAAAAGCTTGATAGAGTTTGGGAATTCTACAGGTGTAGTAGCTTCTGGGTTACTTCTTTTAAGGCTTGCAGATCCTAAAAATATTTCAAAGACTTTACCAATTTTTACGTCAAAACAGCTTTTTGCTCAGTTAATTCTTTCTGGGGGACTATTCACAGTTCTTGCACCATTAATGATTTCTAAAATTGGGTTGGATTATTGGACAGAAATTTGTGCCCTAATTACATTCGCAATTCTTTTTATTGCATTGATTTTTAATAAAGTAGAGATGAAAAAGTTTCAATAAGAACCTTAGAATGGTATTAGCCTAAATTTTATTTTAATGTCATTTACTCCCTACGATATTCCACCTCAAGAAAATAAAGGGAAGTGGTTTAGGAGTCATTTACTAGGAAGGGAAATCGAACTAGGAGAATTGTATAGTCTTGGATCAAATGATTTAGATTTGCTAATGGCGGAGACTGCAGAAATTAGAAGCGATCTTGATTTTAAGGAAAAAAATATTGGAAAATTTAGGACTGCAGGATATTTTTTGGAGTTAGCAAGAATAATTGAAAAAAGGAAGTTGTTAGAAAGTTAATTAAAAGGAAAATAATTCTTTCTATAATTTGGTTCCCATAATTCGTATTTATACATTAAGGATTTAAATTCTTTATTTTTCTCAAATGAATCTAACCAGTTTTTTATTGAGGGTTCAAAATAATTTATCCTTTTTTGACTTTCACAAGCGATTCTAAATTGTCTTACAAAAGGCCAAACAGACCAATCAGCGATTGTGGGGCTATCTCCAAAAAAATATTTGTTTTCTGCAAGTAGTTCGTTCCATCTCTTTATAAATTTAATAGCATTTTTGAAATGAAATTCTTCATCACTATCTTTATATCTTGTGGCATATTTAAATCGATCTAAATGATATTTGAATTCGTTATCGTTTTCATTAATTATTTCAAAAATATCTTCCTTTTTGTTCTCAGGAAAATAAATTAATTTGATGTTTTCCTTTTTCGACTCTGAGAGAGCCCACAGGATGATTTCAAGACTTTCTTCAATAACTTCACTATTTTTTTTTATAAGTATTGGAACCGTTTTCGTCTTTGAATTATGTAAGAAATCTAGAGGTTTATTTTTTAAATCAATTTCTCTTATCTCTACTTTTATTTCGCAAATTAACAGGGCCCATCTTGCACGAATTGCATATGGACATCTTCGAAATGAATATAAAATATCGGTTTTCATATTGTAAAAACTTTTAATTTCCCTAATTCTTTTAGTATTATCTAAGTAGTAATAGTATTAATTTTACAACGCAAATGTCGGGATATGTTTACCTTATTAGAGTAGGAGACCTTTATAGGATTGGGAAAACGGATAATCTTGAAAAGAAAATTAAAAAATTAAAGCCAGATGAATTATTAACATCAATTATGACTAAGGAGCCAGAAACTCTTGAAGCAAGACTACTAAGAAAATATAAGTCGCAAAGAATTCCTGAAACTGGTTATTTAAAGCTTTCTAAAAGACAAATTGGAGAATGTAAAAAGCAATTCGAATTAAAGGGTAGCCTACCTCACACTTTAGATGCTGAAGTTTCTATAACTCTATTTGCATCTTTTTTATTGTTTTCATTAGGTTCTTTTATTTTTAATTATTTAAATTTTGGATTTGTAAGATCTATATCTTATTCTTTCGGAATGGCATCTCTACCAATGGTTATATTATTTATCACAGGTAGTTTTGGCGGATACTTTTCTGAAGATTTATCTCTTTTTTCATTGTTAACTAATCGAATAAAAGGTTTATTTATTGCAATTGCAATGCTTTCTATGGCTTACTTAATTTTTAATTTAGGTTAAATTTCATAGTTACAATTTAAGGCGATTTCAAATGGAACTGATTGGGTAGGTAACTTAAGAATAGTTGAGCATATTTCAGCAATATCTTCAGGTTGTGTCATGCTTGATTTATCTAAAGAAGAGATGTTTTGGGCCATTTTTGTATTAACCCAGCTTGGGCAAATTGCAGAAATCCTTATATTTTTATCCCAACCTTTATTTTTCATAGTTTGGCATAATCCCATCAAAGCAAACTTTGAAGAAGAATAAGCAGCTAAATCACCTTTGGATCTTTTCCCACTCATTGAAACTAAAACAATAATTCTTCCTCTTCCAGAGGTACTTAAATGATCCCAAGAAAGCCTACATAAATGCCAAATTGCCAAAAAATTGATATTTAATGTATTTAAAATATCGTCTTCATCACCATCTTTGTATAAGAAAGGAACTTTCGATAATACTCCAGAACAATTTATTACTGAATCAAATCCTCCAAATTCATCTAAGGTATTCTTTATCCAATTTTCGGCTGTAATTTTTTTTAAAGCATCATAGTGGTTGATTATAATTTTCCCTTCTGGCCATTTTTTTGGATCAATAGCGCTTCCTTTTAATGATTCTAAATCTCTTATGCCAACACTAATTCTATTGCCTTCTTTTAATTCTTTATGTGCAATATTTAGTCCAATACCTCTACTGGCTCCACTTATTAATATGGTTCTCATTTTTTAACTATATGTTTGGAAATATTATCCTAAGTAACATTTTAAATTCTCTTCCATGCATAATCATAAGACCTTTCTTTACACTCCATGGAGCCTTTATAAACATTACGCACATAGCATATACAATCTCTTTTAAAGAAAGAGTATCAGTTAGAAACCCATACCATTGATTTTTAGGTAGTTGGAAAAAACTGCCAAAAAATTCCCTCAATAGTTTCTCATCAAACCTCATGAGTTTTTCTAATCCAAATTGGTAAAGTGATTTCTTCCTAATTAATTCTTTTGACCATAAAGTTTCCCAACCTTTTCTAGCAATATGATAGGTACTTAGATTTTTGTTTTTAATTGCTTCTGAGACTGCCTTGGCGACAAGTGGAGCTCTTCTTAAAACATTGCCAATTAAATATCCAGATGCAGGATGTACCATTGAAGCAGCACCACCATATCCAAGTATTTGTTGTTTGAAATCTGGGATTGGCATATTCATAGGAAGAAATAAGCCAAGCTCTTCGTGCTGCATACTTGTGATTGATATATTTCGATAAGAAAGCCTCTTCTCTAGTCTCTCTTTTAAATTTTCCATTGTTAGAGGATTTACTAAACCAAGAGATGTCTCTTCAAGAAAATATTTCCCATCCCCCATATCCATAGCATATAGAAAAGTTGGCGGTTCTTTTTTTTGATCATCGTTGAGATGGTCATTTCTGTAGTCCATTAACACAAACTGCCCTTTCTTAAGTGGAGGTTTACTAAAATTACCTACTATCCCATAACAAGTTTGGACTGCTAAGGGACCACAGGATTTTAATTTAAGAAAAACAGGATCATACCCTGTTGCATCTACAACTAATCTTGCAGAGTAATTTTTGCCATCTTTTGTAGTTACTGTACTTTTGTATTTTTCAAAATGTATTTTGTTTGCAAAGCCTTGATGCCATTTAATAAAAGACTTATTGCATTCGTTAAACCAATAATTGTGGAGTTTCTTCTTATCAAATAGTCCATAATCTAGTGAATGTTCAGTTGCTTTATTCTCGTCGTCCTGCTCTTCTAAAGCGCCATGTCCAAAAAAACTTACAGTATTCTTCCATCTATATTCAAGTAAATCCTGAAGCCCGAGTTGATCAACTTCTTTTCCCCAAATGCCATATGTATTTGGCCAAGGTTCATCGGGTCCATTTGGAGAAAGCACTTCAACATCTAATTTTTCCTTTCCCAAAGCTGATGCAATTGCCATGCCCGCAGGCCCTGCACCCAAAACAAGAACATCTGGCATGCTTTTTTTTGGCATTAAATATAAATCTTATGATTAAAGGAATTTATGAAACATAATATAATTTCTGCGATTGTGTTTTTATATTCCATCCAATATTTGTAATGAGAGTAGATTAATAATAATCAAATTACTCAAATACTAGTGACTAAGTTTTCACTGTTTTAACAATAATTTATAAGATTACAAAATAAAAAAAACTTCATTTATTTTTTTATCATAAAAAAAAATATAGGAATTTAAATGATTAAAAATAAAATTATTTTAATCACTGGAGGCAATTCAGGAATAGGTTTTTTTGCTATTATTAATTTACTTAAGACTAAAAATATTTTATATGTTGTAATAAAAAACGAATTTAGAAAGAATGAATTTCTAAAAAAAATTGAGAAATATTTTGATAAAGATTATCTAAGTAAATTTTTAAATATTATTGAAAATTGTGATCTTTCAGATCTAGAGAATATTAAAAAAATTAAATATTACTTAATTAGTAAAAAGATATTTTTAGATGTTGTTGTTTTAAATGCAGGATTGCAATATACAGGCTCTTTTTATCCTAAAGTATCAAAACAAGGCATAGAACTAACTTTTGCGGTAAATCATCTTGCACATTTTTACTTGGTAAATGTCCTAAAAGATTTTATTAGAGATAAAGAGGAATCTAGAATAATTATTACATCATCAGATGTTCATGACCCCAAAAGTTCAGGCGGCAATATAGGAAAGAAAGCGGGACTTAATAACCTAGTTGATTTTAGAAAAAAAGTAACGGGTCAATTTTTAAATTTCAATGCTGATGAAGCTTATAAAAATAGTAAGTTATGTAATATTTTGTTTGCTAAAGAACTTGAAAAAAAATTAAAAATGTCCTCCAGTAAAATTTCTGTAATAACTTGGGCTCCTGGTCTCGTTATACCAAATGATGATTCGGGTTTTTTTAGATATAGTAAACGTTTTAATCTCTTTGGATATTTAATTTTTTCTAAAGCTGCAAAAAATATTTTAGGAATTTCTGAAAGTATAGAAAATGCTGGAAAAATTCTTTTCGAGATTATCCTTGATTCAAATTTAAATAATATTGGTTTCATACATTTAAGTAATAAACTTATATCTTTTAGAAAACATAAATTAGTTGAAAGTAATGTTAGTGATGAAGCAAATAATACTGAGTTGGCTTCAAAGCTCTGGATTTTAAGTGAAGAGATTTGTGGATCATTCGGCTTTGTTACTTTCAATATTTAAGGTTTGTGTTGGGAATGCAAACTCAATATTATTAGCTGCGAATTCCTCAATTATTTTTAAATTTATAGATTGTTGAGCTTCCATCGCAGCAAGATAATTATTTGTTGGTATGTAATAAACAAGTTCGAAATTAAGACTGAAGTCTCCAAAATCTGTGAAATGACATCTATCAAAAGAGGCATCTTTTGTCTCTTCAACTATTTTTTTTATTATTATTGGAATCAATTTCATAAGTTTTGGAGAGGTTTCATAAACAACTCCTAATTTATGCACTAACCTTCTTTTTTTCATTTGTGCGTAATTTGAAATTATGCCATTTGTAAGGGCGCTGTTGCTCATTACTATTACTTCTCCATTGATACTTCTTATTCTTGAGGATCTTACTCCAACCCTCTCAACCATTCCAAGGACGCCATCAGACTTAATAAACTCACCTTTTTGAAAAGGTTTATCAAGCAAAATTGTTATGTATTCAAAAAACTCCTGAACTGGATCTTTCAAAGCTAATCCTGCTCCAATACCCCCTGCACTGAGTAAAGCCCAAATAGCAGTCATTTGAACTCCAATATTTTGTAAGAAAAATATTGAACCAATAGTCCATGTTAATGCTTTTATTAAAGGAGTAAGAGAAGATATCATTGAACTGATTGAGGAATCATTAATTTTCGATGTCGATTCTGTTAAAGATCTGATTAGAACTTTGTTGAGAGCTTTTATAATTATTATCAATATAAATAATTTCAGAATATTTAATAATACATAGATAAAAGTTATTTCCTCAGCAAAAAAAAAGTCAATTGAAAAATAAAATGAGAGTAGAACACCTATAGGTTTAATAATTCCAGAGATGACCTCAAAAATAAAATCATCAAAATTTGTTTTTGTACGTTTAGAGATCTTTTTGAAGAATATTTTTGAAAGTTTAGAAATTATTATCGATAATAAGATTCCAATAAAAAAAATAGATATTGCCAGAAGCAAGTTTTCAGTGACTAATTTCATATTCAAATAGAAATTAAAGATTTATCTTTAATAAAATTTTAAATTATCTCTAGATAACAAACCAGTCTTGATTTTCTTTATCTAATTATTATATT
>NZ_CACMSM010000020.1 GCF_902616385.1 uncultured Prochlorococcus sp.
ATTGAAGACAATAATATAAAAAAGTAATAAATGAAAAAAAATTCACCCTCTCTAGAAAGCTCAAAACAAACAAACCATAAAGAGCAAATCAACCATTGTTATCAAGAAGGTTTTAAAAGAGAGAATAAATTTATTTTGGATGATTCGGAATTTATTGAAAATTACAATAACGCCCTTAAATCACCACAATCAAGAAGATTGTATAAAGATACAGAGAATGAAATTCATTTGGACTCAATTGAGGCCCAGAATATTTTACCTCTAGATAAAATTTCTATTTAAAATTTTATTTAAAACTACTTTTAAAGATTTTTTAAATATATCTTAAATCCGACCTTCTTTTTTTAATGTTAGGTTACTTCTACGTTCATCCAATTTATTTGGACGCATGACATGAGAATAGGGAACGGGATTCTCATTAACTGCATAAGATCATGAATGAGCTCTCTCAAATAAGAGAAAAAATCACAAGAGCCAAGAGGCTTTATGAAGCCCAAATCTTGGCAACTAAAAATGGAGAAGTTACTCCATATAAAAGATCAGTCTTTGAAGAAAGAATTAGGGAAGCACAAAAAGAAATGAGAACGCAAGACACCAAAAAATAAATTCTTTTGTAAAAATCTATTTTGTATCAGCTACATTCTTGAAGAAATCACAGTAAGCCATTAATTCTGATTCGGTTTCAATTTTTAGATTTAAATCATTAATTGCTTTATTGGTATCAATTCTGTAGCCATACCAATCTAGACAAACTTCTCTCTGCTTTTGGGTTTCAGAAACCTTTTGAGTACCTATTTTGTTTGGGTTACTAGTACAACTCGCAAGGAAAATAGTTGAGAGAGCTAGTAGTGGGAATAGTAGTCTTTTCATTTGTTAATCACAACAATTCTCCGTTGTTGCTGAAAAAGTCCAAGATGATTCTTCCATTGTTGATAAGTCAACTCTATGAGTTGCCATCCAGTCACCATTAGCTTCTACAAACTTTTGAACATTACCTTCTGGAGCTTGATGAATAACAATAACTTTTTGAGGATCTTTCTTACTTACTCCTCTAAAAAGTGGCTTAATATCAAATTCTGAATGCCTTTTATCTGCTTCTGCACTATCAAATATTGCTGCCCATTCATCGAAAGTGCTTTCAATTCTAAAAGTAAAAACAGATGTTATAGAACAAGACATAATAAAGATATTGTTTGTATATATAAAATAAATCTATTTTATTAAGGCTTGGTTAATTATCTTTAAACGGAATTAAAATACCTTTTTTTTCAAATTTGAGCCAACCTTTTTTTTCTAGTATTTTTAAATTTCTTGTTACGGTTACTCTTGTTGAAGAAATTGAATTACCAATAATTTTATGGGTAAAATTAAATTCTTTTAAATTTAGATAAATATGTTTATCTTTTTTTAAGCCAATAATTGAAGATAAGTATAAAAGAAATTCTTTTAGTTTTTCTTCTGATTTTTTTATATTACTTATTAATAAAAGTTTTTCCAATTGATCAATTCTTTTTAGACTTTTTGTTAATAAGTCTGTAGATGAAAAAAATAGCCCTCTTTTAATTGTTTTAATTTCGCAATTTGTCAACGCAATTAATTTAATATTTTCGTAGTTACATAATTCCAAATTTATTACAACATTTTCATTTATTATCCCAACAATATTTTTCTTATTCTTGATTTTTGATTGCATTATTAATATTCCTGATTTGACTTCTAGAATTGTATTTTCTTTAAATTCTATATTTTGCTTTTCAGGAATTATCATATTTATTTCTTAAAATGCTTTCACCCTAAATTTATAAAGTTAAAAATAAATTAAAAATTATTTAATTCCCTAATAAATCTGATTAAAAATTGACTAACTCAAAATAAAACAATTAATCAGAATTTAAACTCTTTTTGGGAAAAAGTTAATCTCTTTAGAGCAAGTTAAATATGGAGAATAAATTCAACACTAATGAAAAATTTATTAAAGATAGTCTTAGGTCTATCAATAATCAGTACAAGTATTTCAAGTTGTGGAACTAAATCAAATGATTTAATTGGAGATTTAGATTTATCTGATTGCAATCCAAATAATACTGTTGACAGCAAATATTGTGATCGAGATGGAGATTTTCTCGCAGATCTACCCCTTTCCGAAGATGAATGGATAGATCCTGAAACCATTGTGTTCTCATATACACCTGTTGAAGACCCCTCAGTTTATGCAAAAGTTTGGGAAGATTTTGTAATACATATGTCTAAGGTGACTGGTAAAAAAGTCACTTTCTTACCAGTTCAATCTTATGCTGCTCAAGTTGAGGCAATGAGATCTGGACGTCTTCATGTAGCAGGAATTAATACTGGAAGCAATACAGTGGCAGCAGCATGTGCAGGAGCAGTTCCATTTGGGATGATGGCTAAAAAAGATTTATCTTACGGTTATGAAATGGAAATTATTGTTCCTTCTGATAGTCCAATTAATTCTCCTGCAGATTTAAAAGGTAAAAAAGTTACATTTACATCTAAGACATCTAATTCAGGATTTAAAGCACCATCGGCCATTCTTAAAGGAGAATTTGGTCTTGAGGCAAATAAAGATTTCACCCCAGTCTTTTCTGGCAAGCATCAAAATTCAATAATGGGTGTTGCAAACAAAGATTATGAAGTAGCACCAATTGCTAACTCAGTTCTTACAAGAATGGATGCAAGAGGTGTTGTTGATTCTTCTAAAATAAGAACTATTTATAAATCCCAAACCTTCCCAACGACAGGTTATGCTCATGCTCATAATCTACATCCAGCTGTAGTTGCAAAAGTAAAGCAAGCTTTTTACACCTATAACTGGGATAATTCAACATTAGATAAAGAATTTAAAAAGGCTGATAGATTCATTTCAATAAGTCACAAGCACGATTGGGATGTTATTAGAAAAATAGATAAGGCTAATGGTGTTGTTTATGATTGCAAATAAAAATTATTAATCATAAATAAAATCAGACTTAATGCTTAAAACAATAAACCTCAAAAAGGTTTATCCAAATGGAGAAGAAGCGCTTAAAGGAATAAACCTAGAAATTCCTAATAGGCAAGTAGTTGCTCTTATCGGTCCTTCAGGTGCTGGTAAAAGTACTTTTATTAGAACAATAAATAGATTAGTTGAGCCCACTTCAGGGAAAGTTTATTTCGCTAATGAAAAAAATGACATTATTTCTTTAAATAAATCTAAATTAAGAAAAATAAGAAGACAAATTGGAATGATTTTCCAGGAATTTGCTTTGGTAGAAAGATTAAGTGTAATGGAAAATGTCCTTTCCGGCAGATTAGGTTACGTAGGATTTTGGAATAGTTTTTTCAGGAAATTTCCTCAAAAAGATATTGAAGAAGCATTCCGTCTGCTTCAAAGAATTGGACTAGAGCATATGCTTGATAAAAGAGCCGATGAATTGTCAGGAGGGCAGAGGCAAAGAGTAGGAATTGCTAGAGCTTTGATACAAAATCCAATGTTACTTTTAGTAGATGAACCTACAGCTAGTTTAGATCCCAAAAATTCCAGGCAAATTATGCGATTAATATGCGAGTTATGTAAGGAAAGAAATCTTGCTGCGATTATAAATATTCATGATGTTTTTCTTGCTCAGAATTTTGCAGAAAGAATAATAGGTTTAAAAGCTGGAGAAATTGTTTACGATGGCAAGCCAAGTGGCTTATCAGAGACAATACTTACAAAAATATATGGAGAAGAAGACTGGTCTAAAACTGTAGCAAATTAGGAATATATTAGATGAATGATAAGAAAGTAATTTGGAAAAGAAAACCGTTAATAAAAAATAGGTTATTAAGAATTGGATTAATTTTGCTAATTAGTACTTACTTATTATCTGTTTTCCTAACTACCGAAATTGATTGGCAAAGAATTCTTGAAGGGATCCCAAGGGGTAAAAATTTTATATTTGCTTTTTTCCCTCCAGATTTTATAACTAGATCTGATGAGATTTTGGCAGGCATTTTTGAAAGTCTATGGATGACTATTGTTGCAACTATTGTTGGGATACTTATTTCTATACCTGTATCCTTAGGGGCGGCTAAAAACATAGCTCCTAAATTTGTTTATTTCTTATCAAGAGGAGTTATCACATTGTCGAGGAGTTTTCAGGAAGTTATCCTAGCAATATTTTTTGTCAAGTTAATGGGTTTTGGACCTTTTGCTGGGATGGTAACTCTGAGTTTATCGACAATAGGGTTTTTCGCTAAATTATTATCTGAAGATATTGAAGACATAAATAAATCCCAAGCTGAAGCAATCAAATCTACTGGCAGCAGTTGGTTTCAATGGGTTAATTATGGTGTCCAGCCTCAAGTTATGCCAAGATTTATTGGATTATCTTTATACAGATTGGATATTAATTTTAGAGAGTCTGCGGTAATTGGAATTGTTGGGGGAGGAGGTATTGGTTCTACCTTAAATACAGCTTTTGATAGATATGAATTTGAGACTGCAGCGGCTGTTCTTATCGTAATTATTTCTATCGTGATGATTGTTGAATATACATCTAGTCATCTCAGGAAATTAATAAAGTAATGCCAATAATAAAACAAAAGGATTACAAAACCTGGAAAAAATTTGATCGAAAAAGAGATTTACAAAACTGGCTTTGTTGGTTCTTAGGTACTTTAATTTTTAGCTTTTGTTTCGGTCTGATTAGTAGTAAAACAATCTGGTTTTATGTATTTGATTCACATAATGAGGCTTTAGATCTTTTAGGTAGGATGTTTCCTCCAGAAACTAATTATTTCTTAACTTTAATAAAACCTATTTGGGATACTTTAAATATCGCGACTATTGGTACAACGATTGGAACTTTAATTGCAATACCATTAGCTTTTTTATCCGCAAACAATACTACCCCAAGTAAAAAGTTTTTAAGACCTTTAGCCTTATTTTGCATAGTTTCAAGCAGATCAATTAATTCAGTAATCTGGGCATTACTTCTTGTTGCAGTTGTCGGTCCGGGAGTCTTGGCTGGCATAATTGCTATCGGATTAAGATCGATTGGATTTTGTGGAAAATTACTTTATGAAGCTATAGAGGAAATTGATGAAAACCAAATTGAAGCTATTGAGGCAACAGGGGCAAATAAAGCACAAATTATGACCTTTGGCATAGTGCCTCAAATTCTCCCAGCATTTACGAGTATTTCTATTTATAGGTGGGATATAAATATTAGAGAAGCAACTGTTGTTGGCTTAGTTGGAGCAGGAGGTATAGGGATAGAATTAGATGCTCAAATAGGAGACTTAGCTTGGGCTAAGGTATCAGTTATTTTATTAGCAATAGTAGTAGCGGTTGTTTTTAGTGAATGGATTACAGCAAAAATAAGGAGATTTATTCTATAGAATAGATTCAATACTATTTTGTTTAATGGAGCTAAATGCTAATTATGGTAGATCGACTGTCAATCGTGATATCCAACTTTAGAAACAATATTTCCTGAAACAGGGTCAGTAACTCCAAGTTCTGGAGACAACTCTTCCATAAATCCTCTAACCTCATCAAGGTGAGCAATCATAGCTGGTCTTTGAGCTGCAATAGCTTCTGCACTTTTCCAGATCCCAACAAAACAGTAATCATAATCTCCAGTTTTAGCGATATATCTTTGAGTCATCCCCTCAAAACTTGTTTTATCTATTACTTCAAAATACTTATCTACACAATCAGACTTTAATTTAAATCGAACAACATTCATAAAATTTTGAGCAGTCATAAAAAAAGAGGGTTTTTATACCCTCCAATTTTAGATCGACTGTCAATCAATAAGCAGTTCCTCCTAATTTCTCAAGTAATTCATACTTATCTCTTTTCTCATACCACTTATTTAAATCTTCTTCACTTACTGTTTTAAATAAAAATAAGGATATCTTTTCTAAATAATCAGCAATATAAATTCTTGAAATTGGGTTTAGAGAAACATAAATTATGGTAATTAAAACTAATAAAAGTTCAACTAGGAGTATGCGTTTCATTCAGAAATTTAAATTGAAGTTCCTTTTTTGAGCTTTGACGAGGAATCATTTTCTGGAAAAATCTGTTTTATATTTTCTGGAAAGAAAAACTCTAATTGCCTCCTTAAATCACCTTCATATAAATAGTCTTTTGTTGAGACTTTAAAAGTATCTCTTACTAATCGAACATTTATTTTTTCCTTTTTACCTGCCTCATTAATTCTTGATAAAACTAATTTAATTGGCTTATCTTTTGGTCCTTTTATGAGAGAAACAGCTTCATTTATACCCATTCCTTTAGTTGATTTGCCATCTATTTTTATGATTACATCATTTGGTTTAATGTCAGCTGAAGCAGCAGGTGAATCATTTATTACAGATTGAATAGTTAATTCAGCAGTGTCACTATTGAGAAAAAGCCTTATTCCAATCCCTGATATTTCCTTATCTTTTTTATGAGATAGTTTTTTATTAGTTTTCACGCATCCTGCATAATCTCGTGCTTCTAAACATTTTTTATGTAATTCATCAGATATTTCAGCATTAACAGCAGTTGGTAAAGCGAGGGCAGCTAGTAATGGGAGTAGTAAGCGTTTCATTTATTTATTCAACAATAATTGAGCCTCCCATCCCAAAAGGTGCATGAGGAGAACAAACATAATAGTATTTCCCAGCTGATACACCCGTTGTGTTCCATGATAGTTTTCCATCTTGAGTTCCAGGGTTACCTGATAATGTCCCTGTGGTTACTTGATCACCGCCTCCACGAGAAAATTCAGTCTTTATATAAAACGGATGACTAAACGCATCAACATTAAAAACAATAGTATCTCCTTTATTAACAGTAACTGTAGGATCATTCCCAGTTACAGATCCATTTTTATCTTTACCACTAAGAATATAATTTTCTATACTTTCTGCTGAAACATCAATAAAGTAAGTCTCTGACTTTGCATTCGCTGGAAATGAAAAACCTAAAAGCAAAGGCAATAATAAAAGTGAACGCATAAGTACAAGGAATTTATATAAACATATTAAAAAAAAAGGAGCTAATTGCCCCTTATTTTAGATCGACTGTCAATCAATTAAATTATCCCATCGCTGCTACTTCTTCAGCAAGTTGTTTATTTCTTAGAATAACTTCTTCATCATTAAAAACAGGAAGTACATTCCATTCAACGCCAAATTTTGCTCTCCAAATACCAAAATGTTCAGCCATTTTAAGATGACTGTCAGCTTTGCATGTTACGAAAACTTCTCCGGTTTGAGGAGCATGGACTCTACTTATCAACTCAAAGCCGTCAAAATTATCCTTAGGGGCGCCGGAAGCAATATATTGTTCAAAGAGTTTGTACCCTTCAGATTGCGAAAGAGTATCTGGGATAACTCCATGAACGTGATAGTAAGCCATAATTAAAATTCAATAGTGTAATTTCAATCTAAAAACGATAATTTAAAAAGTATTTAATTTATCTTTAAATTTAGATTTTTAGATCGACTTTCAATCTTTAATTAAAATCTGCTTTACCCAGTTTAGTTTTGAAGACTTTAAAAGTAAGACCACTTTCGTTAATTGCTTCAATTACTTAATCTCCAACAGTTCCATAAAATTCAATAGACGAATCTCCGTCACACAGTCCAGCGTGAACTTCAAGATAAGCACCGACAGGAGGGTTAACTAAATGAGCAAGAAATGCATCATCATTTTTAAAAACCTCTGACCATACAAAACGAAGTGTGCAAGATAAATTTAAATGGCCCATCTGTTGCTGTCAAATTATTTCTAGGGAGTGTTGTAATTATTCTTTAATCCACTTTTTAGTCTTTAGAAATTCCAATTTATCTGTAATTGATAGGAATCTGAATTTTTTGAATCTCCCTTTTCATTTTTATAAGAAAGCACAGCTCCGAATCTATTTTTCCTACTCATCTGCAATCCAATGGATAATTTACTTTTTATTAAAAATATAACTTGCAAAAATGCCTTTCTTTTTGTTTCTTTTTTTTTCTTTTAAACAATTCATAACTTGCTTATAACTTTAAAATGTGACTCTAATAATGCATTCAATTCTTCTAAATCAAAGCAGTGGTCTTGGATGCAGTTTTTTATAGTATGCAGCAAGTAAACTAATAATTTTTAAAAATTAAAATAATATTTTATTTTTTCTTATTCGTATCTTATTTAATTCTTAAAGAAGAGTTCATTAAATCTTTTAAGCTGTTGGTAGCTTCTACATTCTCCTCACACGAAATAGAGAAGCTTTTTCTTTTTGAAATAAATTTGGTATGACTTATTTTGCAGAGCCAAATTACATAGAATATGAGCTGTGGTTTGATTCAAATATTAATGCAGTTGATTTAATTAACTATTCAGATGAAAATAAATTTTGTAATTTTACTCATAAAAAATTCCATAAGATATCAAGTTTAAATTTAGTTATTGGTTCCTCAAAATATAAACAAATGATGATTTTTTCTTTTTTCTAATTTACTTGCAGAGTTAATGCATTCCTTTATTGTTTTATCTCTCTGATTCTGGCATAGCAAAAGTAAATTTTTTGATATAAATTTTTAAGGCATTAAGCACTAAAGTTTAATTATCAAAGAGCTAAATCGCAATAATTTCCAGCACTCATATTTACTGAATTTTGTGAAGTAATTCTTTCTAAGTTTTTATTTAAATTATTAGCTTGATTAGAAGCCGAATAAAATCCAACTGTTAAAAAAACAAGTGTGATAGAAGTTACGATTGTGCTGAACTGGATAACTCCATCTGCCAGAATAGCTGGAGTTTTTAGAGATAAAATAGCTTTTTTTCTCTTTGCTTTTGATTTTGCCACAATGTTAATCTTACCTTAAATTTTTCTTAAGTTATTTTTAATAATAAGTAAAAAAAATAATTTGTCAGTTAGTAAATTTACTCATTTTGATGAGTCGTTCGAATCGAGAAATCTTAATATTTTCAACTATTAATTTATATTGACCTTAAAATTAATAGCTTCTTTAAATTTTTAAGCGTCTTGACTTTTTTTAAACAAATTTATTTTTAAATTAATTACCTCTTAATTTTCGTTACTTACTTTAAATTTATCGACTAAATATTGACGCCTTATTTAGCTGATTTCATATGAACAAATTAAATATTTATAAAACAAAAACAATAAACTTTTTAAGAAAATATTCATTAAATATTTTTATGGCTATTGTAGCTATCAATTCATATTCTATTTCAAGTACTCTTAAAGAAAATAGAAATATTTTAAATGAAAATGTAAAGTTACTAAGATATAAAGAGATTTGCGCGAGATATTATACTTTTTATTCTTCTGGAACTGATGAGCAGGCAGAAAGTAGAGAGGAATTGACAGCTTCTTTGTTAGATGTTCCATTGGAGCTTGTTGATACTTTTTGCCAAAGGATGATATAGATATTTTTCTCTTAATAAATTGAGAATTTTTAAAAAGTTTTTTGCACCGTATTGAAAATGAAATGTAGTATTTTAAATTTTTGCAGATAGTTATAATTTAATTAAACGTTCATAATTTTATTATCGTATTTTTTAAAATTAAATTTAAAAATGGTTTAATTATCAAAATATATGATGTAATTTTAAGTAAATTTAAAAAATTATATATTTTTAAAATGTCAATTAAGGGTCTAATTCTATTCGATATAGATGGAGTTATTAGAGATGTTTCGAATAGCTATAGAATGGCAATTATAAAAACAGTAAAGCATTATTGTTTTTGGGAACCAAGTATTTTCGAAATTGATGAAATAAAAAATGAAGGGATTTGGAACAATGACTGGGATTTAAGTTTAGAACTAATAAAAAGACACATAGTAAGCAATAGATTAACTATTACACCTCCAACAAGGAAAGAATTAGTTTGCCATTTTGAAAATTTATATTTTGGTTTGAAATCACCTCTAGAATCAGAAATTTGGACAGGATTTATAAAAAACGAAAAAATTCTTATCGAGAAAAATATTTTTAGCGAACTAACTAAAAATAGTATTTTGTGGGGTTTTGTAAGTGGAGCAGAAAGGGCATCAGCTGAATATATATTAAAGAATAAATTAAAACTTCTGAATCCTCCGCTAGTCGCGATGGGAGAAGCTCCAGATAAACCTGATCCTAAAGGTTTCATTTATTTATCTAAAAAATTACTTAATCAAGAGCTTGGAAGATCAGCTCCTCCCATAGCATATATTGGAGATACGGTAGCAGATGTTAAAACAATTATTAATTCAAGAAAAATAATTCCAGAGCAGAAATTTATAAGTCTTGCTGTCGCTCCACCACATTTGCATTTAAAAAACAGTTTAAAAGCGAGAGAAATATATGAATCCAAACTAAAGATTGCAGGAGCAGATTTCATACTGAATTCAGTAAATGATATAAAAAATATTTTTAAAAATTTATTTTTTTAAAATAAATTAGTATTTAGATTAAATCATAAACTTTAAAAAAAAAGGCTATCGTAGCTGAATCTTTTATTACTCCAGAGTAAATTAAATCTCTGATTTTCTCTTTACTAAAAAATAAAACTTCGATTTCCTCATCATCATCTTTATCTAATAAATTAGTCTCTTTAAAAATATTGTTAGCTAAAAACAAATGTATTCTTTCATTAGAATAAGATGGCGACTCAAAGATTTCTCCAAAATATTTGAAACTTTTTGAAGAATAGCCAGTCTCTTCTATGAGTTCTCTTCTTATAGTCGATATTGGCTTTTCATTATTTTTAATAGTACCTGATGGGAATTCTAAAATATATTCTTCAACTGGAAATCTATATTGATTTAAAACAATTATCTTTTCTTGTTCATTCTTAGCTATCACCATTGTTGATCCATTATGGTCAATAGAACCATATCTCCCTATGGAGGAATTATTTAGCTTTAAATGTTCGATTTTTAAATTTACATTTTTAGTGGTTTCAAAAATTTCTCTCTTAAAAAAAATATGATTTTTTCTGGATTCGGAATCTGATTTCATTATTTCATATTATATAAATTATTAACCTTTATTTTAATAAGATATATTTTAAGGAAATGGCACATCTTAATTTGATGAAAAATATAAATTTAAAGGATAAAAAAGAATTCTTTAGAATGATTAATTATTTATTTTCTCAGAAAGGTAAAGAACAATATGCAGGTGAGGAAATAACAGTCTCAGATCATATGCTTCAATCCGCTACTCATGCGGTAAATAACGGTTTATCAGATGAAATCATTATCGCATCCCTTTTTCACGATGTAGGTCATTTACTTCTTGATCAAGATATCTATTCTAAATATAATGATCATGAAAAAATAGGTGCAGAATTTATTAAGGACTTTTTCTCAGATAAAATTTTTAATTGCGTAAGAATGCATGTTGATGCCAAAAGATACCTATGTACAAAAGATTCTTCTTATTTTGCAAAACTTTCATCAGCTTCAGTAGCATCATTGAAGGTTCAGGGAGGTGAAATGAATAAGGAAGAAATAAAAAGTTTTGAAAAAAATCAGTTTTTTAATGAAATTTTATTGGTTAGAGAATTAGATGAAAAGGCAAAAGATACTAATTTTAAAAACCTAGAATTGGAATTTTTTATTACAAAAATTGAAAGTATTTTTTTAAGCTAAAAATTTAAATATTCTTCAGCTATTTCTTCTGCGAGTCCAAATGATTGGGTCATTCCAGCACCGCCTAAACAATTGACTATTAGGATTGAATCATCAACTTCTTTTATTAACTCAGTTCCTCCTATTAACTTAGGATATATTCCGTTCCATCTTGAGGCTATCTCAATTGAAGGAAGACTTATAAAACTCTTAACTTGATCGACAATAAATTTATTTATTTCTTCATTATTAAAAGGATCAAAAGTTAATCCATACTCATGAGAATCTCCCAAAATAATTTCACCTAATCCATTTTGAGAAATCATAATATGTATTCCGTTTTCAATTGCAAAAGGGAACTCTTTTTTATATCTATCTTTTAAAGAATTAATTGATGAACATTCAGCAAAAGAATCATAATGCGTTAATGTAAAACCTGAACAAAGTGCAGGTCCTAACTTAAAGTTTTTAGGTTGAGTAATTGTTCTTAACATTTGAAGCTTGCTTTTGGTTGTATGAAATTTCTTATATTCTTGAGGAAATAATGATTCAAAATCGGCTCCTGAACAAATTATACTTTTTTTTGTATTAATCTTATTACCATCACTTGTAACTACTAAATTTGGCTCAACACTTGAAACTGTTGTACCAAAATTAAATTCAACTCCATATTTATTCTTTAATAAAATTGTAATCTTTTTAATTGCCTCTCTAGGATCAACAATCATTTCAGTAGGACTCCACAATCCTCCAATTAATCCTTTACTTAAAACATAAGGGCTAAGATTAAAGATTTGCTTTATTGAAAGTAATTCTGCACTTGAATTTTTAAACTTAGACAAATCACAATATTCTTTCATAACCTGATATTCATCTTCTTTATATGCCAAAATAATTGAACCAACTTGATCTAAAAAAAAGTCGCTGCTTTGGGCTGTCTCAATCCATATTTTTCTAGAATTAAGAGCTCTACTATATAGCTTTCCAAAAGGTTGACCAATTGGCCATATCATTCCAAAGTTTCTTATTGAAGCTCCAATAGCTTTTTCTTCTCTCTCAAAAACTTTTACACTAAAACCTCTTTTTGCAGCTGACAATGCATGAGCAAGACCTACAATACCTGCTCCAATAATAGCTATATCAGTTTTACAATTTTTAGACATCAATAAATTGATTTAAGTAAGATGAAAATTCATTTAAGGAAGAAAAAAGTCCATCATTTTTATAAGCCTCAAGCTGTTCTTTTGAATGAGTTCCATTTGTGACTGCAAAAGATTTTAAACAGCCTGCACTTACTCCTGATTTCAAATCAGATGGGGTATCACCTATAACAACTACTGATTTAGGATCATCAATTCCTAAAACATACATTGCCTTTTGAATCATATATGGAGAAGGACGGCCTTCGTTATTATAAATTTCTGAAGGGGTTACTGATACATCAATAATTGAAGATGAGCCTCCCACATAATTATCATTAAGTCCTAAATCCCATCCAAGATTTTTAAGTATTATGTTTGTTACTTTTCTATAAAAACCTGTGTTTAATCCAATAAAAATATTTTTTGTTTTTAAGGATCTAAATAACTCAAGACAGCCTTCTGTTGGTTCAATATCAGTAGATAAATAGTGACTTTCTAAGATATCCTTAAAAGTTTCAAAAGATTTATTCACATAAGTTTCAAATTTATTACTACCTTTACCAATTCTCTCTTCCCATAATAATTGAAAGACCTTCTTTTTTGGAATGCCATGTAATCGATCAACTTCATTTTTATTAGTATTTAAACCTGTTCTTGAGGCGGCCTCTAAAAAACATCCAGTAACTTCATTTTTATCCTTCACAGTAGTGCCAGCCATATCAAAAATAACAAGTCTTATTTTCATATTTTTTTTCTTCATAATATTGATTTTATTCATTTAAGTTTAAGTAGTGTTTAAGTTTCTAATGGATTAATCCAAACAGAAGATTTTTTCGAAACATTCCTAGAAGTAAATTCATAAATTAACCTTACGAATAGACTTGTTAAAACGATAAGAGTAGACATTGCAGCCGCTGATGCTGTATCTCCTGCATCATCCATGTTTACAATTGAAACAGATGAAACTGGTATTTTTGCTGGGTAGAGAAAAATAATAGCTGATACAGTTATCATTGAATTAACAAAATAATAACTTCCTATCTCTAAGATTGTTGGGAGTGATAATGGTATCGTTATTCTTAAAAAGGTTTTATAAAAAGGAACTTTTAAAGACTCTGATACCTCTTCAAATTCCTTATCAATTTGTTTTAAAGTTGTTGTTGCTGATATAAAACACACTGTGAAAAAATGTATGATATTAGCTAATACAAGGATTCCCATTGTTCCATAAAGTAATGAGAAAGGATTAAATATTTGAAAATCTAAAAAGGGTACAGAGAAAGAAGGTTTATTAAAAAAAAGAATATAGGATAAGCCAAGTACTAAGCCAGGAATTGCAATTGGTAATGTTGAAAAAAAGTATATTAGCATTCTTATTTTTTTTAATGGTTTAAATTTTTCTACTAAATAAGCTGTAAAAAATACAAATATAGTCCCAAATATTGCAGTATAAATTGACATGAAAACAGTATTAAAATAAGGTTCATAACCATTTCCAGCTACATTAGAAAATCTAAAGTTTTGTAATGATAGAGAAATATCGTATGGCCATATTTTTACTAGCGAGGCTAATACTATAGATGAAAAGACCCCAATTACTAAAATCAAAATTAAACTGCAAAAAATAAACATTATTGAATCAACTATCAGATTCTTCCTTGGTTTAAACGGTATAGATTTTCCCGAAATTAGAGATGCTTCATTCTTTTGGAAATTTTTATCAATTAGAAAAGCCAAAATTGAGGGTACTAAAAGATAGATGCTAATAGTTGCTCCCATGGCAAAGTTTTGTTGACCAACAACTTGTTTATAAATATCTGTAGCAAGTACATTAAAGTTCCCCCCAACAACTTTAGGAACTCCAAAATCCGTAAAAGATAAAATAAAACATATAAAAAATGAATTCATCAGTCCATATTTGATATTGGGTAAAGTAATAGTTAAGAATTTTCTAAGTGGAGATGCTTTCAGAGATTCTGCTGCTTCATATAATCTTTGATCACTAAGATTTAATGCTGACACAAGAATAATTAGAGCTTGAGGAAAGCAGTAAAAAATTTCACCTATAATTATTCCATTAAAACCATATAGATTTATATCAAATCCAGGAATAGTCCCAAAAAATCCTTGAGTAATTAAACCTTGTTTTCCAAAAATATAAATTAAACCTATGGCAACAGCCAGGGGTGGAATATATAAAGAAAATAAGCTAAAAGTATTGAAAAATTTTTTTAATGGTAATCTTGTCCTCGTGAGAGCATAAGCATAAATAAATCCAATTAATACAGAAAAAAAAGTCGTAGTAATTGCCACCTTTAAGCTATTTATAAAGGATTGCGTTAAGGATGGATTTTGAATATAGTTTATAAAATTTTCTAATCCTATAAAATTATTTTTGTTATCACTAAAGCTTTTTAAGAATAATGGAAGTAAAGGAATTATGATAAAAAAGCTAACTAATATAAATACAAAAATAATTAAAATTCTTAATAATAAGATGTTAAAACTTTTGTTAAAATTTTTTTTAAAATACATTGACTTATAAATTACTTTCAAATAATTTAATTTTTTCTTTTTTTAATTTAATATCTATAAAATCTCCAATTTTTAAATTATTAGAGATCACTTGATTAGAAATAACGTCTACAAAAATATTTTCTTCTAGCTTAGATTCTAAAACTACTGTTAATCTAAAAATTGTTCCTAAATAAGTAATTTCTTTTATTTTTACTTTAAGAATATTTTCTTCCTTTTCTATATTTTTTCTGAACTTAATAATTTCAATATCTTCAGGTCTAATACCAAGCAAGCAGTTTTCTAAAAATGAATATTCTGTATTCTGTGAAATTAAAAATCTATTATTAAGATAATAAAAAACACAATTTTTCTTATCATATTTACCTTTTAACAAATTCATCTTCCCTATGAAATCAGCAACAAACGGTGTAATTGGATTTTTATACAATTCAAAAGGTGTTCCAATTTGAGCAATATGACCTCTTTCCATGACTACAACTCTATCTGCCATAGATAAAGCTTCAGTTTGATCATGGGTAACCATGATAGTAGTTAAATTAAGTTTCTTTTGAATTAGTTTAATTTCATTTCTTAATTTTGATCTAACTTGAGCATCTAGGGCTGAAAGAGGTTCATCTAATAAAAGTAAACCAGGAGATAATGCCATGGCTCTCGCCAAAGCCACTCTTTGTTGTTGACCTCCAGATAATTGAGATGGAAATTGGTCAGAATATTTTTCTAATCCAACCAAACGAAGTAAATTATTAGTTCTTTTTTCAATTTCTTTTTTATTTATTTTTTTATTTTCAAGACCATAAGCTATATTTTGTTTTGCATTAAGGTTTGGAAATAATGCATATGACTGAAAAACAATTCCAAAGTCTCTTTTCTCAGTGGGGGAATTAGAAATTAAAAGCCCATCTTGAACAATATCGCCATTTGTTTGTCTCTCTAAGCCAGAAATTATTCTTAGCAGAGTTGTTTTTCCACAACCACTTGGTCCTAATAAACATAAAAATTCTCCCTTAAAAACATCCAAGTGAATATTTTTCAAAACGAATGTTTCCCCAAAGTTTTTACTGATATTTTTGATTTCTAAATATTTAAAACTTCCTTCTTTTTTAATCATTAAATTTAAAATAATTATTCATCTATATGATAAATTCCATGAATTAGCAATTCATGGAATTTATTTATATGCTTTTAATTTTTACTTAGGAGCAGATTTGCCATCATAGCGTTTTGCCCACTCTGCTAGTATTCTCTCCCTATTTACAGCAGCCCATTGTAAGTCATTTTTTGCGAGCTGTTTCTCTGGATTAGAAGGGAAACCTTTAGGAAGCGGAACATCAGTTTCAACAGCTGTTATTGCAAAACTTTTTGCATATTCTCTTGAGACTTCAGGAGAAATTGCCCAATCAAGAAAAGTCTTAGCAGCAGGTTTTATTTTATCTTTTTTGATAAGGGCATTAGCTTCTACATCCCATCCAGAACCTTCCTTAGGAAAAACAGCCTCAATTGGTTGCCCCATATTTACCTGTTTTACAGCTCTGTAACCAAATGAAACCCCTATTGGATACTCTCCTTTACCTGCAGCCTTACAAGGCTTAGATCCAGAATGCATATACTGAGCAATATTTTCATGAAGTGCATCAAGGTAATTCCAACCATCCTCTTCAGAAGGTAAATTTTGTAATCTTGAAGCTACTGACAAATAACCTGTTCCAGAGGAAGCAGGGTTAGACATAACTATATGACCTTTGTATTCTGGTTTTGTTAAATCTGCCCAAGATTTAGGTATTGATAGCCCGTTTTTTTGAGCCTCAATTTTATTAACACAAAAAGCAGAAATCCAAGAATCAATTCCAACCCATGAAGGTTTTTTTGCAGGATCCCTAAAGCTTGGTTTAACATTCGAAAGGCCTTTTGGAGCATAACCTTGAATCAAACCTCTATCATTAGCTACTAATAAACTTGAAGCAGCTAAACCCCAAACTACATCTGCCTGTGGGTTTTCAGCCTCAGCCAATAATTTCGCAGTAACTATACCTGTTGAGTCCCTAACAATATTAACTTCTATATTAGGGTAATCTCTCTCAAAGGATTTTAGATAATTTGGTATTTGGTCATCTTCTAGAGCAGTATAAACTGTAATTGAAGCCTTTTCAGAACCTTTTTTACCCCACCACCATGCATTTGCTGAAGGTGCAAGTGCTGTTCCTATAACAGCTGCCCCCATTACAAAAGAAAATAACTTTTTCATTTAGTTTGTATTACTAATTACAATATGCAAAATTGTATGATTTTTGTTTTAAAGAAAAATATAAATTCTATATAAGGTTTGGTTAAGTAATTTCTAATCTTGTTAAATTTCATTTAAGCAGTAAGCACAAATAGATTGATTAATAAAACTTTTTTCAGATTTAATTGCATATTTTTTAGTTAAAAAAAACCGTTTATATTTTTTGTTTATCTATCAATAAGAAGGCCCGCTTAATTTATCAAGTAATTCATATTTATCTCTTTTTTCATACCAATCATTTAAATCTTTTTCACTTATTGTTCTGAATAAAAATAACGATATCTTCTCCAGGTAATCAGCAATATAAATTCTTGAAATTGGATTAAAACAAATAAAAACAACAAAAATTGAACCTAACAAAAGTATTGTTTTAATAAGCGTCCCCTCAAATTTCCCTCAAATTTTCTAGTTAAGCAGCATCTAGATTTAATTCTTCTTGTTCAAAATTTGCTTTATTTTCCTTAATTTCTTGATTAGCCCATTGCAATAATCTTATAGATAATATTAAGTCTCCATCTAACCATGCTCTAATAGCCATAGCTCTTCTAGGATCATAAAATTTTTTCTTTCTATACCAATCAAAAACATTCTCATCTGATTTGTCTCCATTGCATGAAAGACAAGCTGGAACACAATTTTCTGTTAAGTTTAAACCTCCTTTACTTCGTGGCAATATATGATCAATAGATTCTGAAGGTTTTCCGCAATATATGCATCTTTTGCTCGTAAATGTATGAATAGACTTTCGCCAGAATCTTAATTTGAGCTTAGGGCATAAATCCTCTAAAAACACTGCATCATCAATATGCATTAAGATTATTCAATTACCTATATTTATGTCATATGAAATTTAAAAATAATTTAAGAAAACGTTATCTTTAAGAAATTAAATTATTTTCAAAAACCAATCACAAAATAATTAATTTCAAATAAATTTTTAATCAATTTTCTCATCACTTTTTCTACTTTTTAGTTTGAGCTTTTCCTCTTCAGAATTTGGTTATGGGATTAACAATATACATTTAACTTTATAACTCACCTTTTCTTTATGTGGAGTCTAGTTATTTAGTTGAATATAATAAGCTAAGAATTTCAAAAAAAATGTCTGATAAAAAGAAAGATACAAAAAAAGATTTTAAAAAGAATAAAGCTATGCTTGCTTACGGAGTGATACAACTAGGATCAGCAGTTGTATCAGCTGTTGCCTTAGTAGCTATTGCACTAAGCTTTTGCTCATTAAAAAAAGAATCAAAGTTCTTTAATGAATGTGTTGAAGAAATGAAAGCGACTGGTTCGCCAACAGCTGATGCGGTTCGTTTCTGTACTGGTGGTTAGCATTAGGTAAATTAAGTGTTCCGATATTTTTATAAATAATATTTAATTTGTCTTAGTTCATATTAACCATAAATTAATTTTTTCTTATTTTCCCCTTAGTAAAACTAATAAATAAACTAACTAAAATTTAAGTGGTTATAAATTTAGAAAAATTTTATGAGTGGAGATTATGAGACATTAGAAATCAATCAACCTAAGATTTCTTATTTTAAAAAGAGATCAGAAGATAATACTTTATGGCTAGAGGAAATGATTAAAGAGATTGAAAAGATTGAAGATACGAATAACAATATATCTGATGCTGCTTAATCTACGATGGTTTGTGATTAATGATATTTGTTGAGTAATCGATTATAAATTACCAACAATAATATTATTCCACCTATACCAAGAATTGCATGGTATGGGTCATAATGATTCTGCCAAAGCTCCTTTAAAAATTCCATTAATTTAGTCTTTGGGTCGAGTTAATATCAAGCGTTTCATTTATTTGTTTTATTGGAAGAATTACCTAAGGAAAAAATATTAGAAGAATTAGCAAATTTATTAGATGGATTTAAAATCCTTTATATAACTTTAAATAATAAATAATTTCTGATAAATCATTAATTTTTTGAATCTTTTCTTGGTTAAATTCATTTATTAATTTATTTAGTATTTCAATATCTTTTGAAAAAAACATTAAATTACATTCCGCTTTAAGTCCTGAGATAGATCCTGCATATGAGTCTTCTATAACCCATGATTTCCTTGGATCTACATCCAATATTTTTAATGCTCTCAAATAAGGATCAGGCGAAGGCTTGCCATCAGAAATGAATTTATCATCTCCAAGAACCTTTGTATTGAATAAATTTAACCAGGGATTTGAAGAGCTTTTTATTTTAAAACTTTCACTACTACTACTTGTTACTAGTGCAATAGGTAATGTTGTATTTATACAAAATTTGATTAATTCTATTGCTCCTTTAAAAGGTTTTGCTTTAGTAAGTACTTTATCTACTTTTAACTTTTGAGTAATGAGTAATTCTTCTATTGTGATTTCTTCATTTATCCATTTGAAAACTTTTTTTGCGCAATCTATTCTTCTTCTTCCTTTTAATTCTAGTAATTTATCGTTTGATAAATAGTAATTATATTCTTTTGCGGTTTCATACCAGGCATTAGCTAGTAATGGTTCTGTATCTAGTAATACCCCATCTAAATCAAAAAGAATTGCTTCTGGTAATTCCATCTTTATAGAAATATATTTTTATTTGCTTTTAAAATTTGGAATATCTTTTTAAAGATAGCTTATTAAAAGGAGATAATTGCCCCTTATTGTAGATCGACTTTCAATCCTATTTAATTTAGCTGCCAGTAGTAAGCGTTTCATTTAAAAACTATATGTGACTTTATTGCATTTTTTCCTTCGATATATTTTCTGCATTTCTTTTTGTTCTGATAAATAATCTTCTTTTGCTTGTTCATTAATTGGATCATATTTGGCTTTAAATTCTTCTTTGATAGCTTGAGCATTTTGTCTTCTTTCTTCTGCCATGAAATCAAAATCACCATCACTATAATTTCCACTTTTTAAGATAGTTTCAAACAAATAACATTCACTAGATAAATCAATATCAAATTCTTTTATTAAGAAATATTCATTACATAAGCTTTCTATTTCATAAGGACTATCAAAAAGATCCTCCCATTTTGTTTCTATTGCATAAATTTTGGTAATTTTATCATTAGCAAATTCTTTGCTTTGTTTTGCAAATGATATTTTTTGCTGATAATCATTTTTTGATTTATTTATTGCAAATTTAAGGTCTTCGCATAATCTTGCTTTATCGTTTCCAAAACCAAATATAAGTGGGAAAACAATAAATAAAGCTAAGCGTTTCATTTAATCGTTGACTTTTTGGTCTAATAATTCTTTTAATTCCTTTGGTAAGTTTAAAAAAGAATCTCTTAAACTTTCATTCTTTTCTCCTATATGCAGTATCCACTCTCTAAATTCTTCTGCTATTGCATAACTGTCTTCATATCTTTCTAGATTATCCATAACAGAAATTCTATTAGTAGCCCAACAAGTTGCAATATCAATTCTTTTTTTGTTTAGTATTTACTGCCAAAACTCATCTAATACATCAAACACTCTGTTGAGATAATCGTTTGCTCCTATACATTCCCATTTTCCCTTTTCCCCAATCGCGCATTTGTAGTGAAGTTCTCTCTTGAGTTGCATTAGTTTGTTGGTCATAGCAACCTTGTCTAGTCTTCCGTTCATAGTAACTCCTCCGCTTCCGTCAATATTTGATTCTTTAAAAAAACAAGCGCGTCTAGTTTTTCTTCTTTTTCTTCATAATTTTCAAATTTCATTTCCGCAATTTCAACAATTGCTTTATCAACCTTTTTAAGCTGTTTCTTAATAACTCTCTTTTTAACCTGTTTTTTAATAATCCTTTTTGGAAATTTGGTTGATTCCATTGGAATTACCTTTTTTCTTTATATTCTCTTTATTTTCTTCAAAATGCGAGTCCCTAACTTTAAATTCTGATTAAAATCTCTAAATAATATCGTTAAGAATATAGTTACCGCTCTTTCAATTTAATTTAATCAATCATTGGGTTTTTCATTCTTTCTGATCAATTGGTCTAAAGTTTTTTGATCTGAGACGACAATAAAATCATCAAAATGGATAGATTGATCGGGGTATTCAATTCCAATTTGTTTTCCCGAGTGTCTATAAACACCTATTCTTACATTAGTACCAGTGTATTTTCCTTTCCAGTCAGATGTTATACCTTTGTAATCAAATATTAATTTCTTATCTTTGAAGACTTTTACAAAACCATCATCATCCTTTGTATTATAGATTCCAATTTTATACGTGCTCCATTCACCTAATTGAGTCACACTAAATGTTTTGTTCGGTGTGAGTTTAAAATTATTTTTTATTTTTTTTTCACCTCTAGTTTTTTCATTACGCACAAACCAATTTGAATCATTTTTTTTATATTTTATATCAATGCGATGCTTAATATTATCTTCTTTATTCCTTCTATTGAAACCAGTACCGGCAGTATTACCTGCTATTTTTAATGTTTTTCCAGTGTCATCAAAACTTATTCTTACAAGAGGATGCGTTCTCATATATACATGTCGATTTTTAAATTCAAAAAACGTTACTCTGCCATCTGTATGTTTAAAATCTTTAGGAAGTCTTGTTTTAAAACCAATCCATATTTCTTTATTTAAAGTGCTTCTTTGCTTTGTCTCAAATATTGCTCTTTCTGTTTCTTTTCCTGAACCTTCTTTAAGAGGATCATTATTCCATCCATGTTTCACTGTAACTTCAAGATACTTATTGCCATCAAGATCTTTTTTAATTCTAAATGGTTTTAAACCTGCTCCCTTATCGTAGATTCGAAATATTTGGTTGAATGATTTTTCTGTACCCCCACCAGAAGGAGAATTTGAGGATGAAGGGTTAGGGTTGGCAACTTTTAATTTTCCTTCTTCTTGATTTTCAAAGTCTTCAGAAAAATTCCAAGGAGATTTTGTTTTTTTATCTACAGAATCTGGAATAGGTACCTTTTCCCATGAGTATGAATTACCAGTGGTAAAAGACATCAATACTAGAAAAATGTATAATAATTTTTTCACAAAAAGAGAGTGTTTTATCTCTCCAATTTTATATCGACTTTCAATCACCGTATCTAGTCTATTGGCGATAACAAATACATTTACCCCCTTTCCAGTTTGAACATTTTTTCTTTTTGCATTTCTTTTTCTTTTTCTTATCAGCCATCCCAAAAACGTTTACTAGTATTTAAATCTTTTTTTAATTATCTAATTTTTTATGTCATAAATCCTTTCAGCATTCAAGTAACCAATCTTTTTAGAAACTTCTTCAGGTAATTGATTTAAAATATCACGATAAATCTTCACTATTTCTGAATATTCTTTCCAGCGGTGCTTTTTATGCGCATCAGTGGCAAATAACAATTTATCTTGATACTCGATTAAGATTTCTTTCCATTCATCTTTTAATTGATTTTCATCATTTAAAAATCCAGACCCAAATTTAGATTGTTTAATAGGATCACAGATGTTTCTTTTATCTTTATTTTTTTTCGATATCGTCATATATACATTGTCATGTGTTGAAAGGATTAATTTAGCCTGTTTTGGACTCCCAAAACCCATATGAGGTATTATGAATTTTTGATTTGGGAAATCAAGGAAAAGTTTAGAAAATTTAGGCCAATCCCTTTCCCAATCATAAAACTCCCAATGTGTCATAACAGGAATATTCTTTGAAGAAACCTTCACTAAAAAGTCAGCAACCCCTTTTCCTGATGGGTCTAAATATGTTTCTCCTGATTCATGCTGGCGCCCAATACCACCTCTAGAACTAGTATTACACTTGTCTGCATGAGTGAATAAAATTTCTCCTACAAAAGAATATTTATATTTATCAATATTTTTCAAAGTTCGCTTTGTGAAGGATTTACCAATGTCATTTTCATGCAAAAAATACTTTGGTGCACCAAGCACTATTAAATCTTTGTTGTCTCTATGCAAATTGAGTAATGCTTTTTCATTTTCACCTAATTTTTTACTTCTAGCAAAAAGAGCAATCTTATAAATTCCAGCATCTCTCACTCTAGAAATAGATTTTTCAAATCCTGGTCTTTCATCTTCTGATTTATGATTTAATTGAGCCATTGCATCAAAAAGAGGACCGTCATAACCATAGACTTCAAAAGTGGATAAAAGGGCAGCAAATATCCCAATTTTGAATAATCTTGTAAGGTTTGAAAAAGTATCGATATAAAATTGCTTTAGCATCCGATTTAAGCAAAAAAATTATCCTCTTCATATGGAGTTGTATCAATCCATTCTGGAGGATAATCCCCAAGTTTGACGTATTGATAAAGCTTATCTAAATCTGGATCATAATAAGTGTCATTAATTCTTGGATCAGTTATTACTTTGCCTGGATGCATAATTCATTACTCATATTTTCATTTATAGATTATTTAGTTTAAAGGAGCTTTAAATCTCATTTAAAATTTCCTTTTAATACAAATTTTTTTTTAAAAGCAAGCCTTTATTTAAAATTTAATTTTTGTTGTTACTCTGTTTTTATTTTGGGATTTGAATTCAAAAATTCCTGTATTAGTAAATATGGTCAACTCATCTCCAGATGTTTCTTCAATTGATATTCCCTCAGACTCTAAATTTTTAACATATACATTACCAATAAGTTTTAGAGATTTATCATCCTTGTCAAAAGAAAGCTTGTCAGAATAAGCCTCAAAATTTCCACTATTACTCTTAATGACTACATTTCCCTTAGCCTCTAAATCTCCTTCTAAAGTATTAACTTGAGAATCAGATGTAATTGTGTAATTAGTTAATTCCTCAGCAAAAGAAAATTCAGCTAATAGAAATAAAAACGATGCAAGAAGTAAGCTTTTCATCTACTCCCAACCCTTTTCTGCATTTTGAATAATCCATTGTGCGAGAATCTTATCCTCTCCATCCCTCAATTTATTTTTATAACCCTTCATAAAACCAATTCCATCATTAGCAATTTTTGTTATTGAATTTACATCTGCTATTCCTCTTTTTTCAAGGTCGGAAAGTTTTAGTGATTTAGATCCTTTAAGAACGACTGATCCACCTCTTACATGGCAGCCTGCACAAACATTTCTAAAAATTGTTTCTCCATCTCTAATATCAGAAGCCATTAGATATCTATTTTGCAAAGAGGTTTGAAAAATAATTATTAAAGTTATTACAGGAATTACAAGTAGATATTTAAA
>NZ_CACMSM010000021.1 GCF_902616385.1 uncultured Prochlorococcus sp.
AGAAAATATGTCATCTTTTATAAAGGATCTTTCTGTTGAAGGGTCTAAAAATATTAAACATAGTCTGGTTCGGTGCAAAAAGGAAGAACCACTAACTGTTTCATAATTATAATTTTAAGCAATAAATTAAGAAATGAATTTTAATTCTTTCAGAAATGAAATCACTAGCAATAATGCTTCTGTTAAAGAATTAATTAATGATATTTTTGCCAAAATCGATCATAAGGATCCTGAAATCAATTCATATATATGTACTACAAAAGAAAGTGCTATCTCGCAAGCTGAGAATATAGACAAGTTAATTCAAAATAATGAAGAACTCCCTCCACTTGCGGGGATACCAATAGCGATTAAGGACAATATTTGTACCAAAGGTGTTGCAACCACTTGTGCAAGTAAAATGCTCAAAAACTTTGTTGCGCCTTATGAAGCTACAGCTTCAAGTAAATTATGGTCTTCAGGAGGAATTTGTTTAGGAAAAACAAATTTAGATGAATTTGCAATGGGTAGTTCAACGGAAACTTCTTTATTTGGTGTTACTTCAAATCCGTGGGATATTAATAGAGTGCCAGGAGGAAGTTCAGGCGGTAGTGCTGCTTCAGTTGCCGCTGGATTTTGTGCGGCTGCTATAGGTTCTGACACAGGAGGATCAATAAGACAGCCAGCATCTTTTTGTGGTGTTGTAGGTCTTAAACCTACTTATGGCAGAGTTAGCAGATGGGGACTGGTAGCATTCGCCAGTTCTCTTGATCAAATTGGCCCAATTACAAATAATGTCTCAGATGCCGCTGAAATTCTTTATTTAATATCTGGTAAAGACCCCTTTGATTCAACATGTCTAGATAAACCTGTGCCAAATTATTTGGCTGATTTAAATAAGTCTATAAAAGGTTTAAAAATTGGAATCATTAAAGAATGTTTTGAACACCCAGGGCTTAATCCAGAAGTTAAGGAATCTGTTCTTTCTGGAGTTGATAGGTTCCAAGCTTTAGGTGCTGAAATTATCGAAGTTGAATGTCCAAGATTTAACGATGGAATTGCGACATATTATGTCATTGCACCATCTGAAGCTTCCGCAAATTTAGCTAGATATGATGGAGTTAAATACGGCTACAGATCGAATGAAGGTTCAAATCTTATAGATATGACTTCAAAAAGTAGGGCTGAAGGTTTTGGAGATGAAGTACAAAGAAGAATTTTGATAGGTACTTATGCTTTGTCAGCCGGATACAGTGATGCCTATTACAAGAAGGCACAAAAAGTTAGGACGCTTATAAGAAAAGATTTTGATAATGCTTTTAAGAAAGTAGATGTTTTATTAACTCCAACTTGCCCAACTACTGCTTTTTTGAAGGGTGATTTTGTCAACGATCCACTTTCAATGTATTTGTCTGATCTATTAACTGTTCCTGCTAATTTAGCAGGCCTCCCAGCAATCAGTATTCCATGTGGTTTTGATACTAAAGGATTACCCATTGGAATGCAATTAATAGGCAATGTATTAGAAGAAGATAGGATATTAAATACTGCAAATATCTTTGAAATTGATGCTCAAGTAATTAAGAACAGACCATTATTTTAAATTTGTATTAAAAATTAATTTGTAATCACAAAGTATAGATCTTTTAGAAATTTTCTCTATCTTATATATATAAATTATTTGAATATGGGTTTCGTTCCGCTTCATAATCATAGTGACTACAGCTTACTTGATGGTGCCAGTCAAATTTCAAAAATTGTTGATAGAGCATGTGATCTTGGAATGGAATCGATAGCTCTTACTGATCATGGAGTTATGTATGGTGTTCTTGATTTGGTCAAGAAGTGTAAAGAGAAAGGTATAAAACCAATTATTGGTAATGAAATGTACGTGATTAATGGTTCTATTGATGATCCTCAACCAAAAAAAGAAAAAAGATATCATTTGGTGGTGTTAGCAAAAAATTATACTGGTTATAAGAATCTAGTGAAGTTGACAACAATTAGTCACCTAAATGGGATGAGAGGTCGAGGCATTTTTTCTAGACCATGTATTGATAAATCTCTTTTAAGTAAATATAGTGATGGACTAATTGTTTCTACAGCTTGTCTTGGTGGAGAGATTCCTCAGGCTATTTTAAAAGGTAGATTAGATGTAGCAGAGGATATAGCTCTTTGGTATAAAAAATTATTTGCAGATGACTTTTATTTAGAAATTCAAGATCACGGCTCTATTGAGGATAGAATTGTTAACGTTGAACTAATAAAAATTGGCAAGAAGCACCAAATAAAAGTCATTGCCACCAACGACGCCCACTACTTATCAAGTATGGATGTTGAAGCACACGACGCTTTGCTTTGTGTATTAACTGGGAAACTAATAAGTGATGAAAAAAGACTGAGATATCTCTTTGTTTTATTTCTAGCACGCCTAATTAGATCTATTTCATTTGAATCTAATAAATGTTCAATTTGACTTAATGATTTTGACTGAGATTTTGCTTTGACTTCATTTACAACCGACAAATGAAGATCTTTAGATTTTAAAGGAAAATGAACATGCTTAAGTCTTTGGTGAAGCTCCCATACAGAATCTCCAAGCCAAGCAAGTTGAATAACTCCTATATCCTCAGGAGTTCCATATGGAACCAAGTTTTGAATCCAATAATTCAATTTTTCAAATAATTGAATGCGTCTTCAAGGGTTGACTTCAAATTAAGGAAATCCCCTAAACGAACTAGTTTAATGGTTTGGGCCACTCTCGAATTGCCAACGACAGAGAAACCTAGCTTCGACTTATTACATTCTTTAGCAGTCTGAACAAGAGCTCCAAGACCCGAGGAATCTAAAAAATCTATTTTTGTAAGATCAATAACGAACGGAAACTCATTTTTTAAATTATTGGTAACAAAACTCTTAAATTGTTTTTCTGAGAAAGCATCAAGTTGCCCTTTAAAAGTAAAAACAATAATGTTTGTTTTTAACTCAAGGTTTCCTCTTAAAGAAACCGTTAACTTCTGGAAATCTTCTATGGTCTAATCCCTCCAAAAATTTATATATCAAATGTAATTATCAAATCAAAATAAAACAATATGTCAACATCTTTCTAACATTAGAGAAACAAATTTTTTAAATAAATAATCTGAATCATGTGGGCCAGGTCCCGCTTCTGGATGATATTGCACACTAAATATTGGCTTGTCATTAACTTCTAGGCCAGCAACAGTATTATCATTAAGATTGTAGTGAGTTATTCTAACAATGTCCTTTGGGAGAGAATTTGGATCAATAGCAAAACCATGATTCTGACTGGTTATCTCTACCTTATTATTTTCACCACAAGGGTGATTTAAACCGCGATGCCCAAAAGGTAATTTATAAGTTGAACCTCCTAATGCTAATCCAAATATTTGGTGGCCAAGACATATACCAAACATAGGTATTTCTCCATAATCAATAAGTGATTTTGCCAAATCTATCCCTCCAGAAACAGAAGAAGGATCACCTGGACCATTTGAGAAAAATATACCATCAGGCTTGTTAGAAAGAACATCTTTTAAAGATGATTGAGCAGGCAAAACCAAAACTTCACAACCATGGGATACAAGTCTATTTAGAATTGAATTTTTAATTCCAAAATCAATTGCTGCTATTCTTAATTTTTTAGACGATTCAGAATATCTTTTTCTCATATCAAAAATTGTTTGTGTATGAGTTTTCCATAAATATTGTCGCTTTGTTGAAACTACTTTTGATAAATTTAAGCCCTCCATCTTTGGCATATCATGAATTATCTTTAAACAACTTTCATCAGTTTTATCTAAAGAGGTAATAACTCCATTCATTGAGCCATTAGATCTTAAAATTTTTACAAGAGCCCTTGTATCAATTCCATATAGGCCTATGATATTTTTCTCAACTAACCATTGATCAAAATTCTTTTTGGCCCTCCAATTGCTGTTATTAGATGAAAAATTTCTAACAATTATTCCCTTAACATTAATATTAGATTCTGAATCTTCAAAATTAATACCAGTATTTCCAATCTCTGGATAAGTGAATGTTATTATCTGCCCATAATAACTTGGATCAGTAATAACTTCTTGATATCCAGTCATTCCCGTATTAAAAACAATTTCACCAATTGCTGTACCAGAAGTTCCAAAAAAGAATCCAGGGAAAACAATTCCATTACTTAAAACTAATTTCGCGTTTTTCTTGTATGGATTAGCCATCAATTTAAAATTAATTAATTTGTAAGTAAATAATTTTTTAAAAGTAAAAACTTTTTCCAAGGATCTCCTTGATTCATTGAAAATAAAGCCTTATTAAATCCTTGATTTAAATCATCCTCAATTCCTGCTGCCCAAAGCACTAACGCTGCATTCAAAGCAACAACATCCATATGAGATTTCTGTCCAGAACCATCTAAAACAGACTTTAATATTTCCTCATTGGACTCAACATCAGAAACTACAAGCTTTTCGTTAGCAATATTTTCATGATTAAAATTTGAAATATTTATTTGTGAAAATCGCAATTCACCATTTTCAACAAAAACCAATTTATTTTCTCCTTGAAGCGAAGCCTCATCAAGACCGCCAGAACCATAAACGACTATAGCTCTATTCATCCCCATTTTTAAAAGAGCGCTTGCCATAGGTTCTAAAAGATCCTCAGAAGCAACGCCCAAAACTTGTGCATTGGGTCTTAAAGGATTTACCAATGGTCCAAGTTGATTAAATACTGTCCTTATTCCAAGGGTCTTTCTTAAAGGAGCAAGTTTTATTAAAGATTTATGCCAAACGGGTGCGAATAAAAAAGTTATTCCAATTTCAGTTAAGGCTGTGATTACTTTTTCTAAAGAACAATTTAAATTTAAACCAAGATTCAACAAAACATCAGCAGAGCCAACCTTCCCACTAGCACTTTTATTTCCGTGTTTTGCAATTTTTACCCCACATGATGCGGCTACAAATGCTACTGCAGTAGAAATATTAAATGTATTAGCTCCATCCCCACCTGTGCCACAAGTATCTACCAAATACAAATTTGGTCTATTTAATGGCAATTTGCAAACATTTAAGAGTTCCTCAGCCATAGAACTTAGTTCTACACCGGTAGATCTCTTAGCTCTCAAAGCACTCAAAAAAGCTCCTGTTTCAACATCTGAAATTTCATCATTAAGCCATCTTTGCATTAAGGATCTAGAAGTTAAATCATCAAGGTTCCTTCCTTCTAACAAATTATTTAGGATTTCAGCGTTTGATAGATTAGAAAGCATTTATTTATCGAAGAAAAATTATGTATAAAATTTAATTTGAGGTATCAAAACCTGAGCCCACTAAATCTTTATTTGTATTAGAAGGCCTGAAGCTTTTTGACCAAATATTTTTTGTTTTTGAAAAAAGCTCCTTTTTAGTTATTTTCCAAAATTTTAAAATTTTTTCAATATCGTTTTTAATTTCAATTTCTCCTGGGAAATTGGTATAACGATTTATTAATCTAGCTAAATTTATATAGTCAAGATCTTCAGGTATTTTTTTAGTGATAAGAGAATCTATAATGACCTTGTCGGTTTCATGTAATGGATGAGTTTGCTCGTTACCCATAAATAAATATTCAATCAATTATAAAATTAGCTCACATATTTAAAAATGAAACATTATCTTAATCATATCGGAAAAATAAAATGAAGAATTTAAAAATAGAAGTTATATCTAAATACCTAAAACCCTACAAGAAAGAATTCTTATATGGAGCTTTAGCTCTTTTAATAGTAAATATATTGAGTGTTGTAATACCATTAGAAGTCAAAAATATAATTGACCAATTACAAAACGGGTTTTCCTCTGATTTTGTTATTTCAAAATCTTTATGGTTAATATTTTTAGCAACTTGTATGGGTTTAATAAGATTATTTTCAAGACAGATTGTCTTCGGAATAGGTAGAAAAGTTGAGGTAAATCTTCGCCAACAACTATTTGACCATTTACTCGTTCAAGATCCAGAGTGGATACAAAAAAAAGGGAGTGGAGACATTATTAGTAGGGCCACAAGCGATGTTGAAAACATAAGAAGACTTTTAGGTTTTACTGTTTTAAGCCTATGCAACATTGTCTTAGCTTATTCATTCACTATTCCTTCAATGTTTTCTATAAACAAAACATTAACAATATCAGCTTTAATGATATTTCCCTTAATCCTAGGAATTGTTAGCCTATTTGGCGGCAAAATGGTTACTCAAAGAAAAGCTCAACAAGAATCATTATCAAGACTTAGTGATCTAATACAAGAAGATCTTTCTGGCATAAGCGCCATCAAAATTTATGCACAAGAGAAAGCAGAGAAAAAAGAATTTAACATATACAATACTGATTATCAAAATTCAGCAATAAAACTTGCTAGAACAGCGAGTACCCTTTTCCCATTATTGCAAGGTATTTCCTCAATTTCATTATTGATTTTATTATCATTAGGAACGTCTCAATTAGAGAGAGGATTTATTTCTATAGGTGGTTTAGTAGCTTTAATTCTTTACGTAGAAAGACTTGTTTTCCCTACAGCTCTATTAGGTTTTACCTTAAATACTTTTCAACTTGGTCAAGTAAGTTTAGATCGCGTCGAAGAAATCTTTCAGAACAATCCAAAAATTGTAGATAAAGCAGACACTAAATTTTTAAAAAGGAAGGTTAAAGGATTGTTAGAAGCAAAAAGTTTAACGATAAAGTATCCAGGATCAAAATTTAATTCTTTAAATGGACTCAATTTTAAAATTTATCCTGGAGAACTTATTGCAATAGTTGGCCCAGTAGGTTGTGGGAAGACAACACTAGCAAAGTCTCTTGGACGAACCATTGAAATACCAGACAACCAATTATTCTTAGATGAAATTGATGCAAAAACATTAAAATTAAGTGATCTTAGAAAAAATATTTCCATCGTTCCTCAAGAAGCATTCTTATTTACTTCAACAATTTCAGAAAACCTTAGTTTTGGAGAACCCAAAGCTTCTAAATATTTAATTAAAGAAAGCGCTACTAAAGCTGGATTAATAGATGATATCAATAGTTTTCCTCAAAAGTTTAAAACTATCGTTGGTGAACGTGGCATTACATTAAGTGGTGGACAAAGACAAAGAACTGCTCTAGGAAGAGCACTACTTGTTGATTCTCCTATCGTTGTGCTTGATGATGCCTTAGCAAGCGTAGATAATAAAACAGCCGCAAGAATAATAGATGAAATGAGTTATAGAGGTAATAAAACAATAATAATGATTAGTCACCAACTTTCTGTTGCAGCCACTTGCGATAGAATTTTAGTAATGGATAAAGGAGAAATAGTACAAGAAGGGAACCATCAATATTTAGTAAAAGAGATTGGGCTATATAAACAACTTTGGGAAAGAGAACTAGCTACCAGAATTGTTAAGGGCTAAAAGTGATTTTTTTACTTATAATAGAAGATTTAAATTATGTTTAAATTCCTGAAAAATATTATGAATAATGAGGAGGTAAATTTAACTAATGATGATTGTTCATTACATAGAATACTAAAAACAGATATAAAAAAAGATCCTGATATCCAAGAAGATGAAATAATTTTTGGATGTGGTTGTTTCTGGGGAGCTGAAAAATGTTTTTGGAAACTTCCTGGAGTTGTTACAACTTCTGTGGGTTATGCTGGTGGCGAAAAAAACAATCCAACTTATTATGAAGTGTGTTCTGGCTTAACTGGTCATTCAGAAGTTGTAAGAGTTATATGGGATAAAACGAAAATAGATATAAGTGACTTATTAAAAATGTTTTGGGAATGTCATGACCCTACGCAAAAAAACAGGCAGGGTAACGATACAGGAACTCAATATAGATCAGCAATATATTACACAAATGAAAATAATCTTAGAATCATACTAGCCAGTAAGAATCAATATCAAAAGGAACTTAACAAAAAAAATCTTGGTTTAATTGAAACGGAAATAAAAATGATTGATTCATATTTTTATGCAGAACAATATCATCAGCAATATCTTGCATCAGCTGGAAGCAGGCAGTATTGTTCTGCTTCTCCTACAAAAGTTAAGTTAGGAGTTTTTACTGGAAGCAACTACAAACTAAAAGATAAGATATGGGAAAACTTTAATTGGGAAATTGATAAGTGTGTATTGAGATCTGATAACAATCCTTTAAATAATAACATTTAAATCAATCTCAACTTTATAGTAAAGAAACGGGGCGTAGCGCAGTTTGGTAGCGCACCACTTTGGGGTAGTGGGGGTCGTGGGTTCAAATCCCGCCGTTCCGATTACTTATCATCTTCATTTATAAGAGACTTGTATAGTTTGTATGAACTTATGCCAACAGCTATGAATGTAAATGAAGAAAAAAACGCTAAAACCAATATAGTAAAATTTGAAACTTCTACTTCACCGAGTTGGAAAGATATAAAAATATTCATTAGAAAGTATTTTTTTTAAAACCTTAACACAATTGCAAAAAATTTTATTTCACCCAATTATAAATTCAAAAGAATTGCTATACCAAAAATTACTCGATAGATGATAAATATTTTCAACCCATTTGATGAAAAATACTTTAATAAGAAATCTATTGCTAATAAAGAGGACAGAAATGTGGATATAAGACCAACAAAAAGTGGGAAAAAACCTAATGCAAAAAAATCATTAAAAGAAGAAATAAACTCAACAATCGCAGCAAGAGAAATAGCTGGCATCCCTAAAAGAAAAGAAAATTTCGCAGCGTCGCCTCTCTCCCATCCTGATATTAAAGCACTAGAAATAGTGATCCCCGATCTTGAAACACCAGGAAAAATTGCAAATGCTTGAAAGAAACCTATCAAAAAGCTATTTGAATAATTATGGTTTTTAATATTAATAGAACCTCTTCTTGAACAATCTGCTAAGTACATAAAAAAAGCCATTAGAAATGAGACCAATGCTATAGATAAATTTGAACGAAGTACGTTATCAAAAAAATAAGGGATAAATATTTTTATACTCCCACCAAGAAGAACAATTGGGATAGTACCAATCAAAATTGATCTTAACAATCTTGCGTGTAAAAGATATTCAAGAAATTTTTTGGAAGATTGACTTCTAAAATTAAAAATATCATTCCTAAAATACCAACTTATGGCCAAAACACTTCCAAATTGAATAGTAGCGGACAAAGATGCACCGGGATCATCAATACCTAAAAAAAGAGATATGATTTTTAAATGAGCTGTACTACTTACAGGAATAAATTCTGTCAAACCTTGAATCAAGCCATATAAAATAAATTCTAAATATTCCAAAATATTATTTATAACCTAATTAATTAGTAGCAATTTACATTTAATAATTAAAAGCTAATATAGAAAAATGAAAAAAAAATCTTTTTTAATATTATTTTTTATTTTTTCCTTAATCTTAACTGATTCTGCAAAAGCTAAATATTGGTTAATTATTGGAACTTATAGGCAGGGGCCAGGAAGCAGGCCAGAGGTTAGTGGAATAACAAGTCCTTCTCTACATTCTATTCCAATGAAAGATTTAGACACTTGTAAAAGGGCAGGAGAAAAAATAACTGAGGAAATATATAAACCTGTTTGGCAATTTGATAGTAGATGGACTTGTATATTTAGAGGTGATTAATAATGACGTTACCTTTTAACATCGTGAGCACAACCATCACCTTTATAATTTTCACTCTCGTAAAAATCGTTTTTTGTCCCAAAATAAGCTGTTAATAAAACGAAAGGTAAGCTTAATATAAATAGAATTGTTGTTAAATCCATATTGTCAAATTAGTTAAATGAAGTGCTGAAAAATTGAAAAGACCATTTTTTCATTTAACTTAACTTTAATAATCTGTAGGGCCCTTAATACCAAGATAAAAGAAAGCTCCTAAACCAACTAAAAGTAAGACTCCAGCAATAGCTGCAGAAGGAACAAAACCTCCTATAGCGAAGGAAGAAAAATAATTCATCTATAAAACTAAAACTAGTTAGATAATATCAATAAAAACTAGGTATTTGTAAAAAATTTTGACTCGCAGACAATTAAAGAATATTTGATCTATGCCACTAAAGTCGAATCCTCGTTATCAGCAGAAATTCTTATTCTCTCTTCCAACTTGGGACCATATAATTCATTCCCCCAAATTTCAACTCTTGAATCATTCGGGGCCATAAAAGTAAGAATGTCAGTTGGGAATAAAACTCTTTCTAAGAAAAAATTTGATGGACCAATACATCTCAAGACAACCATCCTACAGCCTTCATTTTTGTAAGAAAACTCAACCATTTCTAAGCAACAAGATATGTTCATTTAACACTATTAAGAGCTGAAAAAAATGTATAAAAAATTACTGAAAAAAAAGAAATTTAGAAAATGCTACAAATTCAATCCAGCCTCAACTAAATTTCTTTCTTGATCAATTAACAAACGCGCATAGGATTTTATAAAATCAAAGCTTTCATAAGGAATTGAGACATTAAGCATCCTCAAGAAATTAGATAATTTTTCATCTATAAGGGCGTTACCTTTCTGCAAAAACATTTCTTTTTCCTGATTTGTTTTCCATATGTTCATATATTCAGTCTTCAATGGCTTTAAGTGCCAAATATTGTCTATTAAAGTCCAAATATCTAAATATTCGTTTAGGTTATTCTGAATTTTTAATACATAAGATGATTCATGAAGACTCAAATTTGTTGTATTTATTGGTCGATCATTTATGTCAATAGAATAAGGTTTTATTCCCAAAAACCATCCCTCAAGAATTAATAAATCAGGATTATCTAATCTCCAATGAGATCTATCTCCTAAACCATTTCTTAAGGATTTATCGAAAACTGGTACATTTAATTCTCCACTTATCTTCCAATTTAATAATTTTTCATGCATTAATTTTACTGAGTGGCTTCCAGGAAACCCTCTTGAAACATTCCAAGGGTTATTCTTAATTGCTAATTTCATTTCATTTGACGGGAGATAAAAGTCGTCAATTGAAATAACTGCAATTTTGAAGTTTAATTTTAACGATATAGCTTCGAGCCATTTACCTAGTGTTGTTTTACCTGTTCCAGGCAGAGCTGAGATTCCAATAATTTTTCTATCAGAAAAATTATTTTGAAATTTATAAGCTTGAGATAAAAGAGGTAAAGCCAATCCCCAAATCCAATCATCATTTACTTTATTGTTCCAATATTGATCAATTGAAAGAATGTTTCTTTTTTTATTCCAAAAATTGAACCAATCATCCAAGGATTCCCAACCAATATCAATAATTAATTTTTCAAATTTATCAAGAGGAAAATTAATATCTAAATCTTTCATCTTTCTAAATTAGTTCTCGCTTGTTTATTAATTTATTGATTTCATTTTTCCAACCATATCCATTTGGTTCAGAAGCCAAAGTAAATTCCAAATCTTTTAATTGATCTAGTAAATTTAAATTAGGTCCATCTATTCCAGGAATAACTATTTTAATATCTGAGTTTAAAAGTAGTGGCAAATCATTTGGAGAATCGCCTAAACCTATAATTTCAATATTATGAACATTTGAATATTCTTTGAGAGTATTTATTGCTTTCCCTTTATTCGATTTTGTAGATAATAAGTGACTCATTCTATTGCCCTTAAAAATATCAACACTGAATTTTTTACAACAGATATTAATTTTCTCTTCTAAATAACTTGGCGGATTTAAGAAAGGCATGCTCCAGTGTCTATCACGCATTAAATTCAATGAGTTGCCTACTAAACCTGTAAGCTGAGTGGCTTCTTGATCAGTGAGATTATTAAGAGGAGTAAGTTTATAATCAATTTCTTTAGAAATAAAATTTAAGATTTCTTCAAGAGATTCGTATTTTATTCCAAGAATAATTTCTCCATTTACTCTTTTAAGAGATTCTCCATATATTGCAGCACCATTCTCAACAATATAAGGATCCGTCAAGTTAAGTTCCTTTCTAATAACTTTTACTTCAGAAGCGGTTTTGCTTGTACAAAGAATTACGGGTATAGATAATTTTTGTAGTTTTTTTATAGTTTCTTTAGCAGGTGATAAATCATATGAGTGATCCATTAAAGTACCATCTACATCACTTACTACCCAAATAGAAGAATTTTCTATCATTTTGATAAAGCACTAAGCCAAATTACTTGAAAAGGATCAAGACTAATATTTTTGCAATTGTATTTAGTGGACGTTAAAAAATCATGGGTATTTAAATCATTTTCAATTTTTTTTGGTAGATCATTATCATTCAATTGATAATTAATTTTATTTTCAGTCATATTATGGATTGCAAAAACAGACTCAGGACCTTTACCTCTTTTGATTACAACAATATCACTTCTACCTTTAGACAAACATTTCATTTGTGAACAAGGGTGAAATTGCTTTAATTCTGATCGGACATCCATAGCATTACGGAGATATTTTAAGTTTTTATTAGCATTAGATTCAGGATTATTTAAAACAGCTGAGAGATTTTCTGATTTAAACTTTTCTCTGTTTAGATCTCTTCTTTGACCTGTCATAGAAAAACTTTTAATATCATTTTCTGAAGCTAGTAATGCTGGCAAATAAAATGCAGGGACCCCTTTCAGAGCCATTACTAATAGTTGACTCAAAATAAATCTCTCATATTGAAATCTTTTATTATCTCTACTGGAGTCTTCCATTGCACTCCACCAACTAATATTCAATTCATAAGGTTTATCATCACCATTTGATAAACGTCTATGACTTACTAATCCTCCTCTTTTCTCACAATTAATTAATAAATCCTTAATTCTCTGTTCATTCATTAAACCCTCAAGAGCTCTTAGCCCAATACCATCGTGCGATGCAGTGAAATTAAATAAAGTAGTATCTTCAGGTAATATGGGCCAATCAAAAATCCATGAGTTTAGAATATCAGCTCTTGAAGTAATAATTGCCTCTAAGAGAAGAGGAGGCAATGGGAAATTATATGCCATGTGGGCTTCATCATCAGGAATGAGATAAGAAAGATTTTCCTTCTGAGGAACATTTGTTTCTGTTATTAAAACGCCATCATCAAGAAGACTATTTAAAAGAACTCTTAAGAGTTTCACAATTGAATGTGCTTTAGGTAAATGTAAGCATGTAGTTCCTGATTCCTTCCAAATAAAACCTACAGCATCAAGCCTTAACCATTTAATTCCATTAGATAAATAAGTAGTAATTAAATTTAAGAACTCAAGATTCATTTTAGGATTATGCCAATTCAAATCAATTTGATCTGGCCCAAAAGTAGTCCAAACTTGTTTAGGACCATCATCAGTATTTATTTGAGAAAACAAAGAGGAACTTCTAGGCCTAACTACATTTGACCAATCAAGATTTTGTTTTGGTGAAAAAACATTTGATATCCCCGGTTCTTGGGATTTAATAAATTGTTGAACCCATGGGTGAGATGATGAGACATGGTTTAGTACTAAATCAGCCATCAAATCATGATTTTTAGAAATACTTTTGAGATCATCCCAACCACCAAATTTTTCTTCTAGGGAATCATAACTTGAGACTGCGAAACCTCCATCGCTTGTGGATTTCAGAAAAGGAAGAATATGTACAACTTTAGAAAGACTGCCAAAATGTTTACCTAACAACTTCCTAAGAGTTATTAATGTTGCCTCGCCATTTTTATAAATACTATCTGCGTAAGTTATCAAAACTGAATGAGATTCATTCCACCTTTCTTTATCTCTTATTTCTTCATAAGCAGATTTCTCTGAGAAATCATCTAAAATCTGTAATAATTGGTTTGAAATAGAATTAATTTCTTCTGTAGTATGATTTGAATAAATTGTTTTTAACAATTTATCAATTTTTAATCTATCTAATTTTTTCTCTGAATCAATTTGCTTCACTTTGAAAAAATCATCGAAGTATTAATACCATTCTGCACATCAATTAGAAAATGGACTTTCAACAAGGTTTAATCACAACAATACATGAATATGGAGTTACAGGAAATTTACTTAAAGAATTAAACAAAAGTCTTAAAAAAAGATCAACTAGTATTTTAATACCTTGCTTATATGAAGAGTTTGAACGTCCAGCATTAAAAGATATAAGAGAAGTTTTAAAAAACCTTACAGGCTTAAATGAATTAGTAATAGCTCTCTCTGCAAAAACTGTTGAGCAAGTTAAAGCAGCAAAGTCATTTTTTGACTCAATGCCATTCCCAGTTCACGTTCAATGGACTAATTCTCCCTCTGTAATTGAGCTATTAAAAAGCCAAGAAAAAAATGGATTAGAACTTTTAGGAACTCCAGGTAAAGGATGGGCTGTATGGCAAGGTATAGGAGTTGCCACAAGAAAATCAGAAGTTGTTGCTCTTTTTGATGCTGATATAAGAACTTTTAGTCCTTTATATCCTTCAAGAATGATACTTCCACTTTTGGATGAATCATATGGAATATCATATGTAAAAGCTTTTTACAGTAGATTATCCCTAGAAACAAATCAATTGCAAGGTAGAGCAACAAGATTATTCGTGGGTCCTTTATTAGCAAGTCTTGAGCAGTTAGTTGGTAAGGGTCCGTTTTTACAATATCTACAATCATTTAGATATCCATTGGCAGGTGAATTTGCTTTTACTAAAGACCTTGCTATGAATTTAAGAATACCTTGTGACTGGGGTTTAGAGATAGGTTTATTATCAGAGGTTTATAGAAACGTAAGGACTTCCAAAATAGCCCAGGTTGACCTGGGTTTATTTGATCATAAACATAAGAATATTGGAGATTCTTCTAAAGAAGGATTGCAAAAAATGTGTACAGAAATACTTTCAAGTGTTTTAAGAGGTCTCATGGAGCATCAAGCCGAGACCTTAACTAGCACTCAACTAGCAACTTTGGAAGTTCTCTACAAAAGAGTTGGAGAAGATCGGGTAAAACAATTTGGATTAGATTCAGCAGTTAATCAACTTCCATACGATAGGCACGAAGAAGAATTATCAGTACAAAAGTTTGCGAAACTATTAAGACCCGCTACAGAAGATTATCTCGCTTGTCCTAGGACACTTCAATTACCAAGTTGGTCAAGAGTTCTATCTTGTGAGAACAAACTGCAAGAAGATTTAGCTATTGCGGGGTCAAAAGACATAAAGATAAGTGAAAAGGAATTAATTAAAAACTTCTAAAGCAAAAAATACCTCTGAGCCATTGGGACTTCATCAAGTGGCTCACAAGTAAGAAGTTCTCCATCAGAAAAAACTTCATAAGTTTGAGGATCAACTGAAATATTTGGTAGTTTACTATTAAGTTTTAAGTTTGATTTATTGATATTTCTGGTATTTTCTACGGCAATACATTTCTTCTGTAAGCCTAATTTATTTGGAATATTTTGTTCAATTGAATTTTTACTTAAAAAGGTAAAAGAACTCTTAATTAGAGATTGGCCGAAACTTGCAAACATAGGTCGACCATGTACAGGACCTGGAGTAGGAATTGAAGCATTTGCATCACCCATTTGAGACCAAACTATAGATCCTCCTTTAACAACTAATTCAGGCTTTACCGCAAAAAAGGAAGGTTTCCACAATGCCAAATCCGCAATTTTACCCTTTTCTATAGACCCAACATGTTTATCAATACCATGAGCTATTGCAGGATTAATTGTGACTTTAGAAATATATCTCTTTACTCTATAATTATCATTTCTATCAGAATCCTGCGATAGCGGCCCCCTTTGGACTTTCATTTTATGCGCGGTTTGAAAAGTTCTTGTAATTACTTCGCCAACTCTACCCATAGCTTGAGAATCGCTAGCGATAATTGAAAAGGCACCTACATCATGCAAGATATCCTCAGCTGCAATAGTCTCTCTTCTGATCCTTGATTCAGCAAATGCAATGTCTTCTGGGATTTTAGAATCTAAATGATGACAAACCATTAACATGTCAAGATGTTCTTCTAATGTGTTCCTTGTAAAAGGTCTTGTTGGATTTGTACTACTTGGAAGAACATTTTTTTCTCCACATATTTTTATAATATCTGGAGCATGACCTCCGCCTGCTCCTTCGGTATGAAAAGTGTGTATAGTTCTTCCTCCAATAGCTTTGATAGTATCTTCAACAAAACCTGCCTCATTCAATGTATCAGTATGTATACATACTTGTACGTCAAAATTATCTGCAACATTTAGACAAGAATTTATTGTAGAAGGAGTGGTTCCCCAATCCTCATGAAGCTTCAATCCACATGCACCAGCCTCAACCTGATCAATAAGATTGCTCTCGTTTGTTGAGTTTCCTTTTCCGAAAAAACCTAAATTCATGGGAAATGCTTCTGCAGATTGAAGCATTCTTGCAATATGAAAAGAACCCGGGGTACAAGTAGTAGCGTTTGTGCCAGTTGCAGGTCCAGTTCCTCCTCCCAACATGGTTGTAATTCCAGAGGCTAGTGCTGTCTCAATTTGTTGGGGACAGATAAAGTGAATATGAGTATCTATTGAACCTGCAGTAAGAATATGCCCCTCTCCAGCTATTACTTCTGTTGATGCACCAATCACAATATCAACATTATCCTGGATATCAGGATTGCCAGCCTTACCAATTTCAAAAATCATTCCATCTTTTATACCCACATCAGCCTTAATTATTCCCCACCAATCTACGATCAAAGCATTAGTTATTACGGTATCTACAGCTCCATCAGCTCTTCTTACTTGAGACTGTCCCATCCCATCTCGAATAACCTTACCTCCACCAAATTTAACTTCATCTCCGTATGTAGTTAAATCCTTTTCTACTTCTATAAAAAGTTCAGTATCAGCGAGCCTTACTCTATCTCCGGTAGTGGGTCCGTAAGTTTGAGCATAAGTTTTTCTATCAATTTTATAAGACATAACTTTAACTATTTAAAGAACCATTAACTAATGAATTAAAACCATATGCATTTCTTAAACCTGAAAATGGCACTAATTTGACATCTGTTGTATCACCCGGTTCAAATCTAATTGCTGTTCCTGCAGGAATGTCAAGACGCATACCATGTGTTATTTCTCGATCAAAAATTAAAGCCTTGTTTGCTTCATAAAAATGATAATGAGATCCAACTTGCACAGGTCTATCTCCAGAATTAGAAACCGTTACTGTTTTAACTTGCTTACTAAGATTTAGTTCAATTTCACCTTGTTCAGGGATAATTTCGCCAGGAATTAAATTTCTCATAACTAATTAATCGGATTGTGAATAGTAACTAATTTAGTCCCATCGGGGAAAACCGCTTCTATTTGAACTTCATCAACCATTTCAGGAATACCCTCCATAACTTGTGATTTTGAAAGCCAGGTAGTTCCCTCTGACATTAATTGACTTACACTTTTACCATCTCGTGCTCCTTCAAGTACTTGAAAACTTAAAAAAGCAATTGTTTCAGGATAATTAAGCTTAAGACCTCGACTAAGCCTTCTTTCAGCTAAGAGCGCAGCAGAAAAAATCAATAATTTGTCCTTTTCTTGAGGTGAAAGATGCATAATAAAAAATTAATCTATAAATTCTTAAAAAAGGTTCTTTCTGAACATAATTAATAATTCATAGAATCTTGTAAAGGCCATACACCTTGATATTTTGGCTCACAAAATCCACAAACAGACCTAATTTGTTTCCAAATACAAAAAAAACATTTTCTAGCATCTTGAGATGAACTCCCTAGGAATCGTACAGAGATTCCATTTTCAAGGATTCCAATAGATAAATTATTATTAGTTTCATTGAAAATCTTTTTTATATCTCCTACAAGATTATTTATTTTTGACTTGGAAAAATCTTTTTCGCAAATCCAAATTAACGATCCAAAAACGGGCATGTAATCCATGCCTGACTTAGCCACAAAACTTGCCTTAGATAATTCAATCTGATCAACATATTCCCAATCATCAAGTAAATTATTATTTCTCATAATTTCTAATTTAGACCTAAAAACTCCACTCTCAATAGATTCTCCGGAAGAAGATCTTCCAAGTCTTATTAAATCAGTAAATAAAAAACTTGAAGTTTCTGAAATAGATACTTTAAAAATTTGCTCATATAAACCATTTGCAAAGATGATTGTTTCTTGGGGAAGATACTCTAAATGAGAATTGTCAAGGATGTTTATGAGATTCTTTTGCTTTGAAAAACTCCCTTTTGGATTAATTTTAGATCTTCCAACTGATCCATATACTTTCTGAGCTGAAGAAGTAGTCAACAAAACCTTAGAGTTTTTCTCAAGATTTACCTCAAAATCGAGTAAATCACCGCCTACCAATCCCCCTGCAGTATGTAGAACAGGTAAAATGCATCTGCCCTCTTGGTCATGAGTAGACTTTAATAACTTATAAGGAGAAGTCGATTTAGATTCAAAGATTGTTTTATCAACATTTCCTAAACTTGCTTTATTATTGAAAAAATTTAAGAAACAATTACCTTCCCATGAAGTTTTAATCATAAATTGTTTTCTTTAATTACTAAATTAAAGTAACTAAAAATTTTGATTATGAGAATGAATAAACAAATTGTTGTAATTGATTGGATTAAGGAAAAACCGAAATTAGGTTTATTTTTAAAACTTACCTTAAGTTCAGATGAAAGAAGAATATTACGGGGTAAAAGATTAACTGACTGTGATCAAGAAATAATTTTACAATTACCTAGAGAGGGCAATTTAAATGATGGAGATATTCTTTCAACTAATAAGTCCAATTTTTATGTAGAGATAATTGCCAAAACAGAAGATTTAATTGAAATAAGTTCAAATTCTAAAATTGAGCTTATTAAAACTGCTTATCATCTTGGAAATAGGCACGTGGAAGTAGAAATAGAAGAAGGCATTCTTCTAACAAAAAGTGATTACGTTATTAAAAATATGCTTCTTAATTTTAAAGTAGATGTAAAAAATACGAAAAAAAAGTTCTTTCCGGAAAGAGGTGCCCATAGTCATGAGTAAAAGTCACTTATTAAAATATTTACTAATAAGTCCTAACTTACCAGTTGGAGGATTTTGTTATTCGGAGGGAATGGAGAGTTATCTTCATAATAAAAATTTAACAGATTCAAATTCGGTGAAAGAATTAATCATAAGTGAACTAAAAATTGGTCAGATAAGGCTAGATGCAAGACTTTTAATAGATTTTTTTGATATTTTTAATGAGATAAAAGACCGAAAAAATTTAAAAGGTAATTTGCAAAAGCTAATGAGTTTGGATAAATGGATCCTCTCATCAAAGGACTCTCTCGAAATTAGAGAACAACAAATTCAAATGGCAAAATCTCTCTTTGATTTAACCAAAGAATTTGGATTTGAATATCATTATGAAAAAAATAATAAAAGCTCTTGGTCATTAGCATGGAGTTGGGCTTGTTATTGTTTTGAAATTACCAAGTTAGAAATGGTTGAGAATTTTTTCTATGCGTGGAGTGCAAACCAACTTAGTGCTGCATTAAGAATTATTCCTATTGGGTCAACAAAAGCACAATTAATTCAGAGAGACTTATTAGCAATAATTTCAAAAGTTTCTAAAGAAATTATGGACAAAGAAATTGATGACATCTATTTTGGCAATGTAGGTTTAGCTATGGCACAACAAAATCATAATGACCTTTATACAAAACTTTTTAGAAATTAATTTATGAGCAGCAAATTGAGAGTAGGGGTTGCTGGGCCTGTAGGTTCAGGGAAAACTGCATTAGTAGAGACTCTATGCTTAAGCATGAAAAATAATTATGAGATAGCAGTTGTCACCAACGATATCTACACCAAAGAAGATGCTAACTTTCTAATAAATAAGAAGGTTTTAGAGGAAGGAAGAATAATTGGTGTAGAAACAGGAGGTTGTCCTCATACCGCGATAAGAGAGGATTGTTCATTAAATAAGAATGCAGTTTTAGATTTAGAAAATAAGTATAATCCTTTAGATTTTATTTTTGTAGAAAGTGGAGGTGATAATTTAGCCTCTAGTTTTAGTCCAGAACTCGTAGATTTATCAATATATGTAATTGATGTATCTGCCGGAGACAAAATCCCTAGAAAAGGGGGACCAGGCATAACAAGGTCGGATTTATTATTAATAAACAAAATTGACTTAGCAGATAAAGTTGGTGCAGATTTAAATATTATGAAAAGTGATACTGAATTTATGAGAAAAGGGAAACCTTGGTTTTTTACCAATCTAAGTAGCGGCAGAGGAGTTGAAGAAATAACTCAATTTTTAGAATCACATATACCCAACAATCGAAACCAGAAAAATGTTCATTACTAATATATTGGATTCAACAAAAAGTTACGACTGATACAAAACGAATCCTCACTCGTTAATAACTTTTACTTTATCCCCCTAATGAGGGTCAATTACCTAATTTATCCTAATTCATGAGAATTTCAAGGCGTATTTTGGCAGGATTAGCTACTGCCTCACTAGCTGTCACAGCAACTTCATGTGGTGGAGGTGGAACCTCCGGAAGTTTCGACGACACAGTAACCGTTGGTATTTTGCATTCGTTATCTGGAACAATGGCGATTTCTGAATCAACACTTGTTGATACTGAAAAAATGGCTATTGAAGAGATAAATGCTGCTGGTGGTGTAACAGTTGGCGGTAAAAGCTACAAAATAGAATACATAGTAGAAGATGGTGCATCTGACTGGCCAACTTTTGCTGAAAAATCAAAGAAACTTATAGATCAAGACGGAGTTCCTGTCGTATTTGGTGGTTGGACATCTGCTAGTAGAAAGGCAATGTTACCAGTCTACGAATCAAAGGATGCTTTCCTTTACTACCCAATTCAATATGAAGCTCAAGAATGTTCTAACAACATTTTCTATACAGGAGCTACACCAAACCAACAGTCAGAACCAGCTACAGATTTCATGTATAAGCGTTCTCCCGCAGCTGGTGGAGATTTCTTCCTTGTAGGTTCTGATTATGTTTTCCCAAGAACTTCGAATACAATCACAAAAGCTCAGGTAAAACAGTTAGGAGGTAAAGTTGTTGGAGAAGATTACCTTCCATTAGGAAATACTGAAGTTGCTCCAATTATCTCAAAAATCAAGAAGGCGCTTCCTGAAGGTGGAATAATCATTAATACACTTAATGGTGACCAAAACGTTGCATTCTTCAAACAGATTCAAGACGCGGGTATCACTCCTTCAAGTGGCTACTATGTAATGAACTACTCAATTGCAGAAGAAGAGATTAGTACAATTGGTCCAGAGTTCCTCGAAGGTCACTATGGTGCCTGGAACTATATGATGTCAATTGACACTCCTGCATCTAAGAAATTTGCTGCAAATTTCAAGAAAAGATGGGGAGCTGATCGTGTTGTAGCTGATCCTCAAGAATCTGCCTATAACATGGTTTATTTATGGAAACAGGCAGTTGAAGATGCTGGAACATTTGACGACAACGCAGTAAGAGAAGCTCTTGTTGGACAAAAGTTTGATGCCCCACAAGGTCCTGTTGAAGTTATGCCTAATCACCACTTATCTCAAACAGTAAGAATTGGAGAGATTAACGCAGAGGGTGGATTTACAATCCTTGAAGAGACAGGAGTTGTTCTTCCTCAAGCATGGAACCAAAAGCATCCAAGTTCGAAAGGATTTGCATGCGATTGGACAGATCCTTCAAAA
>NZ_CACMSM010000022.1 GCF_902616385.1 uncultured Prochlorococcus sp.
AATAGAGATGAAAAACCATTAATAATTTTTGACGGAGGTACTGGAACATCATTTCAGAACTTAAATCTTACAGCAGACGACTTTGGAGGAAAAGAATTAGAGGGTTGTAATGAAAACCTTGTTTTATCCTCACCAAAGATAGTTGAAAAGGTCCATAATTCATTCTTAGAAGCAGGTTGTCATGTTATAGAAACTAATACTTTTGGTGCCTCATCAATAGTTCTTGATGAATATGATATTAAGAACAAGGCATATGAGATAAATAAAAATGCTGCACTAATAGCAAAAAAAGCTGCTGCAAAATATGCATTAGTTGATAAGCCAAGGTTTGTTGCTGGTTCAATTGGACCAACCACTAAATTACCCACATTAGGGCATATAAATTTTGATGAATTAAAGGAATCATATAAAGAACAGATATATGGTCTTACGGATGGAGGAGTTGATCTACTTTTAATTGAAACTTGTCAAGATGTATTGCAAATAAAATCTGCCTTATTAGCTTCTAAAGAAGTACTTGATAGTAAAAATATAGATATACCTATAATGGTATCTATAACAATGGAAACAACAGGTACTATGCTTGTTGGATCTGACATTGCCTCTGCATTAACAATATTAGAGCCGTTTAATATAGATATCCTTGGACTAAATTGTGCTACTGGTCCAGAACAAATGAAAGAACATATTAAATATTTGTCTGAAAATTCTCCCTTCGCTATAAGCTGTATTCCCAACGCAGGACTTCCTGAAAATATTGGCGGTGTTGCTCACTACAGATTAAAGCCAATAGAATTAAAGATGCAATTAATGAATTTTATATATGACTTTAATGTTCAATTAATAGGTGGATGTTGTGGGACAACACCCGAACATATTAAATATCTTTCTTCAATAATCGATGAAATTATTGATAACGATATGCCAAATAAAAATGGTAAGAACAATTTAAGTGGCTATATTCCTTCTGCATCATCAATATATAATTCTGTACCGTACAAACAAGACAATTCTATTTTGATTGTAGGCGAAAGATTAAATGCAAGTGGATCTAAAAAGGTAAGGGAGTTGTTAAATAACGATGATTGGGATGGACTAGTATCAATTGCCAAGCAACAACAAAAAGAAAATGCACACGTTCTTGATGTGAATGTTGATTATGTAGGGAGAGACGGAGTGAAAGATATGAAAGAAATAACATCAAGACTTGTTACCAATATAAATTTGCCATTAATGATTGACTCTACAGATGCTGACAAAATGGAAAGTGGATTAAAGTCAGCTGGTGGTAAATGTATTATAAATTCAACCAATTACGAAGACGGTAATGAAAGGTTTGATCAAGTTCTAAATTTAGCCTTGGGGTATGGTTCAGGTCTTGTTGTAGGAACTATTGATGAAGATGGAATGGCAAGGAATGCAGATAAAAAATATGACATTGCTAAACGAGCAATTAATAGAACCAGGGAATGCGGTTTGTCTGATTATGAGCTCTTTTTTGATCCATTAGCTCTTCCAATATCTACTGGGATAGAAGAAGATAGATTAAATGCTAAAGAAACAATTTCTGCTATATCAAAAATTCGTGAAAATTTTCCTGAGATTCACATCATACTTGGGATATCAAACATTAGTTTTGGTCTTTCACCATTATCCAGAATTAATCTAAATTCAATATTTTTAGATGAATGCATTAAAGCAGGATTGGATTCTGCTATCATCGCACCAAATAAAATTTTGCCATTATCAAAAATTTCTGAAGAAACCAAAAAGCTTTGCTTAGATTTGATATATGACAAAAGAAAATTTGAAGATGATATTTGTATTTATGATCCATTAGTAGAATTAACAAAAGCTTTTCAAGATTTATCTATTCAAGATTTCAAAAAAGCATCTTCAGAAAATAAAAACCTAACTCTGGAAGAAAGCCTAAAAAATCATATTATTGATGGAGAAAAAATAGGTTTAGAGGATCAACTAAATAAAGCTTTAAAAAAATATAAACCTCTAGAAATAATTAATACCTTTCTACTAGATGGGATGAAAGTTGTAGGTGATTTATTTGGCTCAGGTCAAATGCAATTGCCATTTGTACTCCAATCCGCCGAAACAATGAAATTTGCCGTTTCAATTTTAGAACCACATATGGAAACTGTGGAAGAAAACATATCAAATGGAAAACTTTTAATTGCAACAGTCAAAGGCGATGTTCATGATATAGGAAAAAATTTGGTTGACATAATACTTACAAATAATGGTTATGACGTAATAAATCTTGGAATAAAGCAAGATGTTTCAGCAATTATAGATGCACAAAAAAAGCACAATGCAGATTGCATCGCTATGAGCGGATTACTTGTTAAATCAACTGCTTTTATGAAAGATAATTTAGAAGCTTTTAACAATGAAGATATTAGTGTACCAGTAATATTAGGAGGTGCAGCCTTAACCCCAAAATTTGTAAATGAGGACTGCAGCAAAATATATAAAGGGAAAATTTTATACGGAAAAGATGCGTTCACTGATCTTAAATTCATGAATGAATATATGGACAATAAAAAAAAGGGTAATTGGTCAAATACAGAGGGATTCATCAACAATGAGGGAATAGATATTAATTTAGCCTCATCAAAGTCCAACCCTCAAGCTGTTAAAAAATCAATATCTATAGATATAGAGACTTCTAAATTAAATTTAAAAGAAAATTTTATAAGATCTAAATTTATAAATGAAGAAGAACCAATTCAAGCTCCTTTCTTGGGAACGAAAGTCTTGAACGAGATTGATATAGATTTAAATAAGTTAATTTTTTATTTAGATACAAAAGCTCTATTTAGCGGACAATGGCAAATAAAAAAAGGAAAAAACCAAAGCGTAGATGAATACAATAACTATTTGGATTCATATGCTAAACCATTGCTAGATAGATGGTTAGAGACAATTGTAGAAAAAAAACTTATTTCACCCAAAGCAGTTTATGGATATTTCAGATGCGGTAGAAAAGATAATAGTATTTTCTTATTTGATGATAAATCATTAAATAAAATTTCCGAATTTAATTTCCCAAGACAAAAATCTGGGAATAATTTATGCATAGCTGATTTTTATTGTGATTTGAAAAAGGATAAACCGATAGATATATTTCCTATGCAGGCAGTAACGATGGGCGATATTGCCAGTGAATATTCTCAAAAATTATTTAAAGAAGATAAATATAGCGATTATTTATTATTCCATGGACTTACAGTGCAATTAGCAGAAGCTCTAGCTGAGTATGTCCATGCATTAATTCGTATTGAATGTGGTTTTAGGACTGAAGAACCAGACAAAAATAGAGAAATACTAGCTCAAAAATATAGAGGAGCTAGATATTCATTTGGTTATCCTGCATGTCCAAAAGTATCTGATTCAAACATACAATTATCATTGTTGGATGCAAAAAGAATAAGCTTGACCATGGATGAATCTGAACAACTTCATCCAGAACAAAGTACTACAGCTATCATTTCACTGCACTCAAAAGCTAAATATTTCAGCGCTTAATCTAAATCTTTAGTTGTTTTCTAAATATTCAATAATTTCTTCCTGTAGTTCTTCCATCGTTTCATTATCACCTAAATCAAGTCCCTCACCCGCCGCGTCCTGTGTTAACTCAAGATAATATGAAGCGCCATCACTAGATAAAAATTCTAATGCGGAAGTTTCATCACTATCTTTAAAAGCTTCATAAAGAGCTTTAAATGCTATGTTTTCAGTAAAGTCCCAATCCATAATGAAAAAAACCTTATTAGAATTATTACCTCCTTACCCCCCATACTCGTCAACCTTTTTTAAAGAAATGTTGGTGTTTTATTATTATTAAAAAAATCTATGAACATAAATAATCAAAATCAGTTAAATGTCCTTGGAGAAAAAATTGAGATTTGTAGTTGCGCACCTATGACAGGGTGGTTCAGGGATGGATTTTGCAACTATGACAAAAATGATGGAGGGAATCATTCCATATGTTGTGTAATGGATGATAATTTCCTGAAATATAGTAAATCACAAGGTAATGATTTAATAACTCCCATGCCTATTTATTCCTTCCCAGGACTAAAGAATGGTGATCATTGGTGTATTTGTCTTGATAGGTGGAAGCAAGCATTATTAGACGGTCTTGCACCAAAAGTAATATTAGAATCAACTAATATTGTTGTCTTAGAATCAGTACCTCTGGAAAAATTGAAAGAATATCAATTTAATAAAAAGTAATTACAAGTTTATTTTTTTTTTTAGAATGAGAATGATAAATTTTTTTAAATGAGTTTAGAAATATATTGGGAAAAAGCACTAGAACAAACTCGATTATCAATTGATGATGAATCATTATTTCCTCTCAAAACTGATATTATTACAAGAGATTTATATGAAAAAGACGACTTCATAATTAGGAAACTCGATACTTCAAAATTTAATAAAAAAAAAATTTATGGTCCTAAGCAAAATCCATTTTGTCCTTGGGAAAAGATACTAGAAATTGATAAAATTGGGGATAATCATCAACTAATATTAAATAAGTACCCTGTACAAAAAGGTCATATTTTACTTATTACAAATGAATGGAAACCTCAAAATGGATGGTTAGATATTGAAGATTGGAGAGCGATCCAACAAGTTAATAAAGATACTAGTGGATTATGGTTTTTCAATAGTTCTCCAATTGCGGGAGCAAGTCAACCACATAGGCATTTTCAACTTCTGCGTAGATCTAAAGGTGAGATATCATGCCCTAGAGAAAAGTGGTTTTTAGAGATTAACTCATATCAAGATCTAGATAGTAAGCTTAAAAAAAATATTATTGTATCCAAATTTAATTTTTTAGAAAATCCATCATGTCTTTTTGAATTTTACTTAGAATTATGCAAGAAATTAGGACTTGGGGACCCTATTAGTCATAAGAAACCGAAATACCCTTACAATATTTTAATAACTAATAAATGGATCGCTATTATAAAAAGAAAAAATGATCATATTCATGGTTTCAGTATTAACGGTTTAGGATTTGCAGGATATTTATTAGTAACTAAAAATTCAAATATTAATTATTTAAAGAAATTTGGTCCTGAAAAACTTCTAGAAAGTTTTGTTTGAATACTAGTTAGTTATTTCAACTTCCTTATCCCTGCTTATTTGGCTTTCTAGAACTTCTATGGATGCTGTTACGGAAGCAATTTTACGTTCAAGTGAATCCTTAATATAATTGAGCATTTCTAATTTCTTATGTTGATAAAAACTCTTTTTTTCTTTAGATGACTTGAAATAACAATTAAGCATTTTTGATTTATTATAAAAAGATACTTAATTGACTTGTGACATAAAAATAAATTGGTTTTAATTTAAAAACAATATTCCGTATGGACTTTCAATTTTTTTTGAATAAAATTAAGTAAATTCCATACTATTCAAGAAAATATTATTGAATATTCCTGAAAATTCAAATACAAAAAGAATTTCAATTGATTTACCTGAGGAACTAATTTCCAGGTTTGATCAATTACGAAAAGAGTGGGGATTTAGAGCAAGAGGACCTGTAATAGAAAAGATACTTAAAGAACTTCTTCAAGAAGATGATTTACTACCTAAGAACCAACAGCAAGAAATAGACTTTAACGAGAATAATAATAATGAAAATTTAAATATTGATGAAGATACTGCATTGGTATTAATTAAATCAGACGTAAAAAAAGAAGTTAATGAGATATCTTTGAATAAAAGTTTTACAAATAACAATCAATATAAAGAAAAAGCCAATTCAAACATAAGCCTTCCCAATTTTGTTGAAAAAAAAGTAAAGAATCTAAGAAGAAGTATTAATAGTGAAAAATTAAAGGAGAATATTAATGATATTCAAATTAATACAATTAAAGAAACTGAATTAATAAAATGTCGAATTGAGTTAATTAGTCATTGGAAAACCTTATATGGATCAATTCCTAATGATCATGTAGTAGAAGCTTCGATGGATTGGTTTGAAAGGGATATTTGGCCAAATCTTGATGGAACTGAAAATCTACCCTTTACGTGGAGTGCAGCCAATAAATTAATGTCAGAATTATGCCCATTTTGGATAAAGAAAAATCCATCCCTTGAAACTGTTTTATTAATGATTGGCGTTTTAGAAGACCCTTTCGCTACATCAGATCTGATAAATAGAATACCAACACTTATGAGAAGGTTTGTAAGTAGATTTAAGAGAAATAATAGATCAAATTCATTTGAAACTTTGGACTCAACAATGACAGTACATGGAGCACTTAAATTATTGAATTTATCAACATCAGCAGGATCCGCTCATACATTCCGCAAAATTAGGGAGGCCTATAAATCAATAGCCTTAGAGACACATCCAGATGCTGGAGGATCAACAGATCAAATGAGAAAATTAAATGAAGCGTATCAATTGCTAAAAAATCTATATAGAAATTAGTATACTAATTCTCATATAAGACTATTTCTAAGTCCAATAAGTAGTCTCATATAAGATAAATGTTAATAATAAAATTCTAATTTTCATCAATTATATTTATCCAAATTTATGGAACCAATAAATATATATATGAAATTAAAATAAAATTTACTTTTAAATTAAAATTTTGTTGTATAGTAGTTCTTATATAAGACTTAATATAAGTCCACTATATAGTCTCAAAAAAGATAAATAAGAAAGATGAGTTAATTTATCAATTTAGATGAATCATGCACAAGCTGTTTATTGCCGAGGAAAAATTTAAAATTCAGCAATACATCAATAAAACATGTCCTTTCAATGTCCAAAAAATTAATAAGGCCTTGAAAGTCTTGCCATAAAAGGCTTTTATGTCTTCCCGTACTGCCTTATAGACAGTACTACTTAGATTGAAGCTTTTCAATGGCAGTTTGTTTGTCAATACTAGGGACATCGCCTAATCCGTTAGCATCAAACCAAGGGGCGCTAGCCCAATCAAACCCTTCCCCAAAAGTGTTATCTGGTGCAGTTATATACCAATGACATGAAGCATCAGGTATGTCGACAGCACATTTTGACCAATCATCTGACCATTGAGGGACTTGTACCCACAACACTGAAGTTAGAAGTAGAGAAAGTAAATTGATCATGGTCTTTATCATACATCATTAATTAGTTTTATAGGATTATTATTTATCTTATATAAGAATTATATTAAGACTTATTTAAAGTCTCATATAAGATTAGTAATACATTTAATTTCTCAATTTAGTATTAAAAGATTTTTCAATATTAGAAATAATATTTGAATGTATTGATGTAATGTCTGAGTCCAGTAATGTTTTATCTTTATCTCTATAAGATAATCTAAATGTATAACTTATATGATCATCTCCAAATTTAGTATCTTCAAAAACATCAAGTAAATTCACATCCTCTAGGAGATTTTTTCCTGTTTTTCTAATCTGTGATGTTATTTCGCTAATTAAAAATTTCTTACTAAAAACAAAATTTATATCCCTTTCCATTTTCGGAACAATTGGGTATTGCTTATATATTGGAATCCATTTATTTTTTCTTGTACTTGCTTCCAAGATGTTAGAAATTTTTATGTTAAATAAATAAACTTTTTTTAATGACTTCTTTTCTAATAGAAGTTTGGGATGTATTTCACCAAAATAACCTGCATCTTTACCTTCAATAACTAATCTTGCTGTTCTTCCTGGATGAAGAAAATCAATTGAATCAATAGGTTTATCCTCAATTTTTATGTTCAATGATGATAGAGCCTCTTTTAACTTTCCTCTGGCCTGGTAATAATCAAGATCGTTATCCTTACCCGAATTTATCCATTTTCCAAATTTTTTATTTCCATAAATTGCACCATTAAGAACTTCTTCTTGAAAGAACTCAGTTTTCTTTGGAAAAACATTTCCAATTTCAAATATATAACAACTTGCTTGTCCAGCTTTAATATTTCGGTTAACTATCTCTAAATGTTCGTTCCAAATATTATCTCTAAGACAGCTTGTTTCTAATAACAAAGGATTAGAAATCTTAATAAGTTTTTCGTTATCTTCAGGAACAAGAGAGTAGCTTAGTACCTCATTAAAACCATTTTCTATAAAACCATTTTTTACTCTTCTCAATGCCAACTGTTCTGATGTCAATTTTCCAGGCTTAATTGGATTAGGAAGTTTTAAGTCGAATCTGTCATAACCTATTAATCTCGCTATTTCTTCAATTAAATCTATTTCTCTTATTAAATCTTGTGATCTGTTAGGAATTACTGCTACATCCCAGCCATATTCTTTATTCTTTAAAGTACAACCTATAAGTGTTAATTTATCAACTATTTCATTATCAGATAAATTTCTTTTTTCAAATTGATCGTTAATTATTAATGGACCAAGAATTTTATGTATTCGATTTCTCCTTAGTTTAATAAATATATCCTCATTACTTATTAAATTGGAAGTATTGATGATTGGTGAATTAATAGAAAAATATTCTTCTAAAAGATTAATTGCCCTTGTTACAGCACTTATTGTATTTTTTGACGAAATCCCTTTTTCATACCTGCTGCTAGATTCTGTTCTTATGCCAACCGCCTTTGAAGATTTTCTTATAGTAACTGGATTAAAAACAGCTCCTTCGAGGTAAATAGATGAGGTAGTATTAGTTACAGAAGTCTCTAAACCGCCTATCACCCCAGCAATAGCTACAGGCTTATCACAACAAGTAATAACTGTGATATTGTCATTTAAATCATATTCTTTACCATCTAAGCAAACAAGGCTTTCGTTATCCTTGCCTTTTCTTACAGAGAAGTCTTCTGGAGAAACTTCCTTACCAATTAAGTTTGACAGTTTATCTTTATCAAACGCATGCAAAGGTTGACCTTGTTCTAAAAGAATATAATTTGTCAAATCAACTAGAAGACTAATTGATTTTATACCTGATTTTTCTATACGGTCTTTAAGCCAATTTGGAGATAATTTCTCTCCATTTACACCATCAATGCAGCTTATTGTATAAATGCAACTAGATTCTATAGCCTCAGGACAAAGTTTAATTCCCTTAAGTAAATGAATATTGTATTTATGGTTTAATTCTGGAAAATTTAAAGTGGATTCTAATAGGGCAGAAATTTCACGAGCTATACCTATAACAGACATTCCGTCAGGTCTATTAGCTGTAATGGCTAAATCATATATAAAATCATTTAATTGAAGCAAGTCGGACGCTGAAGCGCCCAATTCATGTTTTAAGGCTAAATCTTCATCAATGATCTCTATCCCTTCGCTGGATTCCTCTAAACCCAGTTCATGCAGTGAGCATATCATTCCTTCACTCATGACACCTCTAATTTCACTTCTTTTAATAGTTAAATCAACTGCATTTAATTTCGCGCCGACAGTGGCAACATAAACATAAATATTTGATTTAATATTGCGTGCACCACAGATAATTTGTAAATTCTTTGAAGTACCAATATCGACTTGGCAAATAGAAAGTTTGTCAGATCCTTCGTGTTTAAAAACAGATAATACCTTACCTAAAACAACACCATTTACATTTTCCGAACAATCTTCTAATGATTCAACCTCAAATCCACCTATAGACAATTTCTCAGAGAGATCTTCAGGAGTAGAAGTAATTTCTACTAAATTTTTCAACCAATTTTGAGAAACTTTCATATATATTGTTTAACTAATGATAATAAAAGAAATGGGTATATCTTCAAAAAAGTTTGTTGAAGATGTACAATAGAAAATTATACAATAAAGTATTAATTAAAATGGCCAAAAAAGGGACAAGAGTTGTAGTGACCCTTGAATGTACTGAAGCTAGGACAAGCACAGATCCTAAGAGATCAAATGGTGTCTCAAGATATACCACTGAAAAGAATCGTAGAAATACAACTGAAAGATTAGAACTAAAAAAGTTTAATCCACATTTAAACAGAATGACAATTCACAAAGAAATCAAGTAATCAAATCAAATTAAATCATGCCTAATTCAATTTTTAAAAAACAATTATCACCCATCAAACCTGGAGATCCTATTGACTATAAGGATGTAGAACTACTAAAAAAATTCATAACTGAGAGGGGCAAAATCCTACCAAGAAGGATGACAGGTTTAACTTCTAAGCAACAAAAAGATCTTACATTAGCTGTAAAGAGAGCCAGGATTGTAGCTCTTTTACCCTTTGTAAATCCTGAAGGATAATTTTTATATTTAATTTAATATAGTTGGCACTATAATTAATATCTCAAATATTTGAAAGATTTAACTAATTTAAAAACATATATTATTGACTCTGATGATCCACATGAGGTTGATGATGCTATTTCATTAGAAATAAAAGAAGGAAACAAAAAAAATTTATGGATACACATTAGTAATCCATGCAAACTTTTTTTGCATGACTCTAATGTTGATTTAATTGCAAGAAAGAGAAATAGCAGTTTATATTTAATCGATAAATATGTCCCAATGTTACCTAAAGATATTCTTGAAAAGGCAAATCTAGCTCAAAATAAAGTTTCAGAAACTATTAGTGCAGCAATAGAATTCAATGAAGATGGATCAATAAATAAATATGAAATAACTGAAGCAATAATAAAACCAAAATATCAATTAACATATGAAGATGCAAATGAAATATTAGAAATAGAACCAAAAGAAGAAATAGAATTAATTGAGATTAAACATTTACTAGAAAAAAGTATTACATTCAGAGAGAAACAAGGAGCAATTATTTTTGAAAGTCCTAATAGTAAAATTAAATTATATGAGGATAAGATTATACTAACTAAATTAGAGAAAACAATATCACAAATTATAGTTGCAGAATCAATGATATTAATGGGTTATGTAACAAGTTTATTTATGAATAAATATAATTTAGCGGCTGCATTTAGGATCCAAAAATTAAACTGCAATCCATCTGAAATACTTAAAAGATATAATGATAGTGATATAAAATATATATTATTAAAACAATATATGGGAAGAAGTTACATAACTACTAAGCCAGGATTCCATGAATCATTAGGCCTTAAAATGTATGCACAATGTACATCACCATTAAGAAGATATCTTGATTTAATTATACAAAGGCAAGTTTATAATAAAATTAATAATTACGAAGTTCTTAGTAAAGATTCAGTCTCTAAGATTATTGATTATTCAAAAATTAGACAATCAGAGAATAATAATATATTTAAAAATGATAAATTTAAATATTTAAAATTATTTTTCAAGAATGAAAAAAAATCTTTTTATAAAATAATATTCGTTAAGTGGATTAATCATAAAAAAAATATTGCTTTAGTTTATTTTCCAGATTATTCACTAGAAATACTTATTACTTTTTTTGTATCAATAGAAATATATAGTAATAAAATATATAAAGTTAAATATATTATAAATGATAGTAATCTTTTAGAGTTTATTTATTAATAAGATAATAAATATAATAGGTTGTTATTAGTTTAAAAAATATCTGTTAGTATTAATAAAAAAGCTTTATGACTTATGTCATTACTACACCTTTATACTATGTTAATGATAAACCTCATTTAGGAAGTGTATATACAACAATAATTTGTGACTCAATAGCTAGGTATAAAAGGCTTGCAGGTGAAGATGTTATTTTCATCACTGGTGTTGATGAACATGGTTTAAAAATACAAAGAACAGCTAATGAAAAGTGTATTGAACCAAAATCACATTGTGATGAAATCTCAGAAGTCTTTAACAATAATTGGAGAAATTGGAATATATCCTTTGATAAATTTATAAGAACAAGCTCAAAAAATCATGAATTTGTTGTTAGAGAATTTTATGAAAGAGTAAAAGCATCAGATGATATCTATATGGGAGTTCAAAAAGGTTGGTATTGTGTCGGTTGTGAAGAATTTAAAGATAATCCAGAAAACTCATCCACATATAAGTGCCCCATACATCAAAAAAATCTAGAATGGAAAAATGAAGAGAATCTCTTTTTTAGGCTTTCAAAATATCAAAAAGAAATTGAAAAAATAATCAACGAACCTTCTTTTATTGAGCCAATAGAAAGAAAAAATGAAATTATAAATTTTGTATCTAGAGGTTTAAAGGATTTTTCAATTTCAAGAACAAATGTATCATGGGGAATTCCTGTCCCTGGTTACGATAATCATACCTTTTACGTATGGTTTGATGCTTTACTTGGGTATGTTAGCGCCATTAGCTCTGATACGACAGAACATTCATTGGAAAAATCAATTAATGGAGGATGGCCAGCTGATGTTCATTTTATTGGTAAAGATATTCTGAGATTCCATGCTGTATATTGGCCCGCAATGCTCATTTCTGCCAATATGAAAGTTCCTAAAAAGGTTTTTGGACATGGTTTTCTTACAAGAGAGGGGCAAAAAATGGGTAAAAGCTTGGGAAATGTACTCGACCCTGATTTATTGCTTACAAAATATGGAAATGATCCTGTAAGGTGGTACCTCATTAAAGACATATCACTAGGAAATGATGGAGATTTTCAAGATAAAAGATTTGTTGACATTATCAATAATGACTTAGCTAATACAATTGGTAATTTATTAAATAGAACATCATCTATGTCTAGAAAATGGTTTGATAATAAAGTGCCAAATAATGAAAAAATTCTAAGTGAAAATAAATTAGAGAATTTTGCAAAAATTGCAATCGAAAACTATATTTATAACTTTGAAAATTACAAATTAGATCTAGCAGCTAATGAAGTCCTTAGCTTAGCAATAAATACAAATTTGTATTTGAATGACAATCAGCCATGGATGTTAATAAAAGATGAAGATAATCTACCTCTAGTTAAACAAGTTATTTATAACGTTTTAGAAAGTACCCGCATAATAGGATTGTTATTAATACCTTTATTACCCGAATTATCTACAAAAATTAATGAGCAACTTGGTTCTATATACAGAGAAGAAATTCCTTGGAAACAACAATTAAGTTGGGGATTATTAGTAAGTAACTCAAGTCTTCCTAAACCCACTCCAATCATAAATAAACTAGAGTATGAGCAAGATTTATAGATTAATAGTTTTCCTTCCATTATTTATGCTTGGTTGCGCCCCAAATGTAATTGATGAAAATAAAGTAATACAAAAAATAGAAAGTTTAGATATGACCATTTTCTCTAAAAGTGGAGATAAAATATATTCAATTACCAGTCCAAATTCAAGTTATGACAATATTAGATTAGAATTTGAATTAAAAAACCCTATCATTAATATTCTCAAGGGGGGAGAAACTAAATATATTATTAGTTCAGAAAACTCTATATTATCAGACAACAATAATCTCCTGCAATTGAAAGGGAATGTTAAATTAAAAACTCCTAAAAAAGATGGGGATTTTTTATATGCTGATAATTTTATTTGGAATATAGAAAATACTAACTATCTATTAGAGGGTAATATAAGATTTGAAAATAAAAATATCATCTTAAATTCAGGAAAAGCCATATTGGGTTCAGATAACATAATTGAATTTTTTAATCCAGTAAAATATATAATAAAAGATGAAAATAACGAAAATAAATATGAAATAAATTCAGAAAATGCTTTCTATAATTTAACTACTGAATCAGTAAGTTTTAAAGCAAAAGATAAAAGAGTAAAATCAATAATTTATTTTTAAATTTTATTTTTTGAAAAAATATTATTAATTTTTTTGGACCAATTATTAATCCATTTTTCATCAGACTTCGTAAAACACTTAGCACTCCAGCCTCCAATCAATATAAAAGCCTTATTATTTATAGGTACAACTAAGATAGATGGAATTTCGGCACAAAAATTAAAAAATTCATCTCTTCCCGGATAAAATTTAGTATTAGCTAATGATATTAATTTCATATCTTTTATAGATCTCAGACAAGTTTCCCCAGGTTTAAAATCATTACTTGAAGTGATTCCCCTCCTCAATATATTAACGCCATCATTGTGGATTAATATTGCTGCTGCTGCTGTTGAAGTTAATATTGCTTCAGAACCCCATGCAAGTTCATCAATAACTTCATCCGGCATATTTCTATCGAAGAGAAACTTATTTTCTCCTTTTAAAGCAACTTTATCATTAGCTAATGGTTCGAATTGTTTAAATAAAAAACCTATCAAAATAATAATTAATGAAGCTATTGCGGCTAACACTTGTGCTCTTTCAAGCTCAGGAGTGATTGTTTCTACTGAAATGAAATTTGCTATCTGAAAAATAAAGAGTATTGCGCCCACTAATATTAATGATTTCCCATTAAATCCCATATTTTAAATATGTTATTTCTAATTAAATTATGCAAATATTATATTGTTTAGTACATTTAAAATTACTCAAACATACGGTTTTTAATATATAATTAACCAAAACCTTCAAAATGAACCTAAAAATCAATAAATATATACTTTCTCTTATCTTTACAGGCTTAATTTTTATTATTATCCCCTCGACTACGTACGCAAATGAAGTTATTAGCATAAATAAGTATTTTGGTATTACTCAACAGAAGACTGTTATTAATTACGAAAAAAGTCAGCCTTCATCTATTAACAACCCTGTAGTGGATCCAAATTTTAACACTATGAGATCAAAAGATACTGAGAGTTCAACTGCTACTTATATAGTTGTAGGTTTGTTAATTGCTGCCACAATTATTCCTTTAGCAACATGGTGGTATTTCTCTAAATAATAGAGAATTTATGAATGCCAAGGATTTAAGTATTAGTGAATATTCAGCTTATATAGTTTTTATTACTGGTGGGACAAAGAGTGGCAAGAGTGAATTCGCTGAGCATCTTGCAAAGGAGGTAAAAAAAATATCATATGTTGCCTTATCTGAAAACAATTTGGATGATAAAGAATGGCAAGATAAAATTAATCTACATCGAAAAAGAAGGCCAAAAGATTGGAAATTAATAGAAACCACAGATCTATTAAATACATTAAGGAAAGAAGAAGGTCCATTATTAATAGATTCGATTGGCGGATTCGTTATGAAAAGTATTGGCAAGGAACAAAATGAATGGTCAACAAAAATTAATTCACTTATAAGTCTCTTAATGAAAAGAAAAAACATAACAATTATTGTTGGAGAACAAGTAGGTTGGAGTCTGGTCTCTGAATATAAAATTGGTAATACTTATATTGAAAGAATCGGCGAACTTCAAAAGAGAATAACCAAAATATCAAAAGATAATTGGCTGGCATTAAACGGCAGAGCAATCAAAATAGATGAAATAAGTATTGAAATACCTACTTAAAATTGGAAGTCGCTCTTTTTGAACCTAGAATCCCACAAAATACTGGTAATATTGCCAGAACATGTGCAGCGTTTAATATACCCTTAAATCTTATAGAGCCCCTGGGTTTTAAACTAGAAGATAAATATTTAAAAAGAGCTGGATTAGACTATTGGCCTCTTGTTACTGTTAATAAGTATGAGAATTTTGAAAAATTATTGACGTCAAAAGAATCAAAAAGAATAATTTCTTTTAGTAAAAAAAATGGATTGTATTTGAAGGATTTTAAATTTAAAAAGGATGATATTTTGCTATTTGGGAGAGAAGATTCAGGATTGCCAGATTCCATTATTGATAAAAGCGACTTTTTAATATCAATATTTATGCCAAATATACAGACTGGCAACAATGATCAAAAAGGTGTTAGAAGTCTAAACCTTTCTGTAGCGTGTGGAATTGCTATATATGAGGCCCACAAACAAATAAATTTTCAAAATGGTAATTAAGTACAACCAATGCCTTACAATATTCCCATGTCTCGGTAGCTCAGCTGGTTAGAGCGGCGGATTCATAGCCCGCAGGTCGCGTGTTCAAGTCACGCTCGAGACATTTTCAATACTTTTCAATTGAAAAACATAGGTGAATTTTTAATTTAATTAAACTATTAAAGACAATAATGTTTAATTCACTCGGCACAGTCTTAGATCCAAAAAAATCTAAAGCAAAATATCCAGAAGCAAGAGTTATAGTTCTTGATGACAATTTTAATACTTTTCAGCATGTCGCAAATTGTCTTCTAACAATTATCCCTAGCATGAGTGAACAAAGAGCATGGGATCTAACCATCAAAGTTGACGAGACAGGATCTGCAGAGGTATGGAGAGGTAATCTTGAACAGGCAGAGTTATATCATGAGCAACTATTCAGCAAAGGATTAACAATGGCTCCAATTGAGAAAACATAAAATAATTAAGATTGACAGAAAATTTTTGGCTTATAAATTCGAATCGTTCAAGGGTTAAAAGGTTTTCAAAGAATAATCAAAATAAAGATAAATTTTTTGAATATATGTTTATTGACTCTGGAAGAATACTTGGTGTCTTAGGAAAAGAACCACCTCTTATGACAACCAGAGAAGAGCTTAAAGTTGATAAAGCTAGAGATGAATGGAAAAAGTTAATCGCTCAAGGTTGGAGGAAAACCAAACCAGTTTGGGAAGACTATTAGTATCCAATATTGTTACTAGGATTAGTTATATAAATTATGAGATTAAGCACGTAGTTAGCGGGTAAATTTAATGGCTTCAAAAGTAACAAAGCCATTCCTTGAGTCACATTAAATTCTTTATTTTTCATAAAAAAATAAAAGTCTCATTTTATTATAAAAAGACTGTCAAATACAAACATAAAAATACTAAAAAAACGATATTTAGCATTTATTGATTAAGGATTTTCAAGAATTCTGATATCTAAAACTTATTTTAAAAAATTATAGATTTAGGATTACTTATTATTTTTTAAACAAAAAAATCCACGTTATAATTTAATAATCTCTACTATTAAATCTTATAAATACCCAATGAACTATCCCATCATAAGCAAAAGATCAAGAGCTTTATTTGGTATTGGAATAGTTGCTATAAGTATTGGATTAATATCAAAAAAAGTAATTAACTATCCAGCCGAAGAATGTATGAAAGGTACTCAAGAAATAACCTTTAATATCTAGCCAATAATCATCTTACATTTTCCTTAATTCTTAAATCCAGTCAACTTTGATAACTCTTTAAGTGAAAGTACACCTAAAATTAGTTTTCCATTTATTTCCCATGTGGGAAACCCTTTAATTTTTTTATCAATGCATAATTGAGTTTGACTTTTTATGCCATCTCTTGCACATTCAATTACATTAAGTTCTCTATAAGCTTGCTTTCCAAATAATTCACTTTGATTAAGGCAATTAGGACACCAATATGCTGAATATTTAACTACCCCATTATCTTTAAGGTATTTTGCCAACTCGATAGATTCCCTAGTACTTTCTGAGGAGACTATAAGTTCTCTCTGATTATTTAAGTGGGAGCTATATACAACACTTGGTAAAGTAAGCAAAACTATTAGTGGCATTAATAGGCGTTTCATTTATTTACTACTTTTCCTCCATATTTTCTGACTATCTTATCAAGCAAAATTCGTATATCTTTATTTTTAAGTTTCTCTATTTGCTGAAGATTTTCAAGAAGATCACATATTTGATCCTGTGTATCTTCATTTAATTCACTTACTGACATTTATATTTAGAGTTTTTATAATCCAATTTTAAATCAAAAGTAAATTTACATACTTATTGTATTTATATTTTTTTATTGCTATTTTTTTAAGGCGGGCTAAGGTTCATATCTCCACGAGGATTTAGTCCGCTGAATTATTAAAGATTCAATTTATTTTGGATCACTCTATAAGAGGTTGATTAGAAATATTCAAAAATTTTTATCTTTGCTTAATTTCTAAATTCCATTGAAAGGCATTCTCATATAAACATTAATAGTGTGACACTATTTATTCAATAATATTATTATTTCGCTTCATAACTTTCTTAAAATACTTAAACTCAATAAATTCATGCATCATTTTTATATTTTCAGATAATACTTTTTTATTAACTGTATATTCGTCCACATTAAGTGGAGATTTATTATTTTCAGAAAATGTTTCGTGATCAAAAGAAAAGTTTATAAAATCGTGTCCTTCATTTTGATTTTGACCATAGGTTTCATTTAACACTCCCCGAGACCTTAACGCTTCCTCAACCAATAAACCTGTAATTTTTGACTGACTAAATTTATTAGCTGTGCATAATTTTTCAATAATTTCATGAACTTCTTCACTTGGCAAAAAACCAATTCTTTTCCTCGGAGAGGGCATAATCAAAAAAATTAGTGTCACACTTGCACATTATAAGTGTTGCACTATATTTGGTTTAAGTCAACTAATTTTGCTATGCATATTTTAATATTTCCTGTCGGATTTATTCTTTGGTATCTAGCTTATGAAGCAAAACCTATTATTAATGATGAAGTAAAACTTGATTGGGAAGAGGAAAATACAAATAAAAGAAATAAACTTTTAAATATAATCAACGAAAGCTTTTAAAATTTACTATCAATCGATTTTGACCATTCCTTGTGCTTATAATCTAGATCTGAGATTAACTGTTTTTGATATGTAAATTTGAGTTGATTTTCGTTAAGTGATTTTTTTGTGATAATCATCTCTTTAGAAAAAAAACCAGGAGTGTTAGAGCTACTAATTTTTTTTTTGAATTCCATATAATTAATTTATCTATTATTTTTATATGACTCAAAAGATTTTAGTTTCAATATTTTTATATTCTTTTTATATTTACTTAATATATTTTTTTAGCGAGTTTGTTAAAAATATTAATTTATCAAATAAAAAAGGGTATATTTAAACAAAATATAAGTTTTATTATGAATCTTAAGGAGAGAGGGATTACTGTTGGAGATTTACTAATCATACTAATAATAATAATCACTTCTACAATATTAATTAAATCATTTAGCAAGGATAAGAAAACAACACTTAATTATATTATTCAAGATCAGGTTTCTTATAAGAAAAATTATTATCATAAATTTATTTGAATAGCTTATATAAATTATTTATAAAACTCTTAAT
>NZ_CACMSM010000023.1 GCF_902616385.1 uncultured Prochlorococcus sp.
TTATAGGTTGTTATTTGGGTCAATGTAATTTCCACAAAACTGTTGATGATGCTATTGATTACATAAAAAATTTAAAAGAATTACAAAAGATACAAAAAACATGAAATAAAGATACATAGATACGATAGAGACTCAATATTTTTCGATAACTACATAATTATTGCTACAAATAATAGAGAATTTTCTTTTTATAAGAAATTGATTATTTACTTGGGTTATAGTTCCGAAAGATAAACAGTCATCTAAAAAAGAAATTAATTTATGGAAAACAGACAAATTAATTTTTTTAAATCAAAAGACTTTAATACCGTTCTCAAGCCATTTAAAAAAGGAACGGTAGTAAAAATTGACTCGTTTGATATTAGAGAAACTCAAAAAGATTTAAATATAGGTTTATTTGGTTGGTATGCAATTTGTCCCTCTAAAGAACTAAAAAAAAATAAGTTATATTATTTTTCACTCTATGATGAGCCTCTAGTTATCTATAGAGATGAAAATAAAAACGTTAGGTGCATTAAAAATATTTGTCCACATAGAGGGGCCTCCTTTTTTGGAGGGACATTATCAGATGGAGTAATAACCTGCCCATATCATGGAGCTAAGTTTTCATCTGGAGGAAGTTGCCAAAATCTCGACAGAATAACATGTCGCCATATAGTTGATAATAACTACGATAACTACGCCAAAAGGATTCATTTATCTCAATACAAAACTTCAGAAAAAAATGGATATATTTTTGTACATTTTTCTAAAAAATCTGAGACTGATTTAAATAATTTAAGTGAAGATACACCTATAAGTAACTACGAATTATATGAAAATGGTTTTTCACATAAGGATTATGTCTTTGAGGAGGTATTAGTTGACTTCAAATGTGATTGGTCAAGGATTATTGAAAATCACCTAGATATCCTTCATATCTTTTGGGTTCATGGCGATACAATCCCAGATAAAGATGTAAATAAAAACGTATTAGTTAGTTTTAACCAGAAAATTAATATTAATCCCTCATACATTGAAAGTATTTATTATTACAAGAATGACCCTACAAAAGAATTTATTCGGATAAAGTACATACCTCCAGGAAGGATATTAATTTACAAAGGCGATCCTTCCTCATCAAGATATTTACAAGTTTTAGATCATATCCCTCTAGGAATCAACAAAGCAAGAGTGATAGTAAGACACTACAGGAAATTTCTACAAAATAAACTACTTAATAAACTTTTATTATTTAAAGAGACTCAAAGAAAGATTTTTTATAAGATATTCGATGAGGATTATATGATTTTAAAAACACAAACATATAATCACAATATGGGATTTATAAGTAAGGATGAAATAAAATTATTGGGAGAAGACAGAATAATAAATTATTTTTGGAAGTGGTACAAGAAGTCTGAAGATAAAGATGAACCATGGAAAAATATTAACAAAGACCAAAATCTTGATGTATATGACAAAGTTATATTGAAATATCCTCCTGAAATAAAGAAATTAGAAATTGCAAATAATATAGATATTATTAGAAAAACATTTGTAAGATTTGCTGCTCCGCTTATATTTTTTATGTTAATAATATAATCGATGAAGAAAGTAGATAGACCTTCATGGTTGAATTGGCTTTATCTCTTTATATTTATTTTAAGCTCGATTCAATTGATTATATTTTGGAGTAATAAGTTTTAGTGTTTAATAAATTTTGGTTTGACGCAAAAAATATAAATTGTTTTAAAAATGGCTTTAGAGTAATTAAAGATTTAAATTTAAAGATATCTTATTCAGAAAATGTAATATTAATTGGACCAAATGGTTCAGGCAAATCATCTCTAATTGAAGTAATTACTAGAAACTTATACCCAGTAGTAGCTAATGAATCAAAACTGAAGATATTTGACAAAGAATTCATAAATTTATGGGAACTTAGAAAAAAAATAAGTACCGTAAATAATGATATAAAAAATAGAATAAATCCAAATTTACAAGTATTTGATTTAATTTTAAGTGGACTGTATGGAAAATATTGTTACGTACAAAATAATTCTGAAAGAGATTCTTATAAGGTAGAAGAAATCATGAAGAAAATGAATATATCTAATTTATCTAAAAAGAATTTTTCCTATTTATCTGATGGAGAAAAACAAATTTCTCTCATTGCTAGGGCATTAATCAAAAAACCAGAAATCTTAATCCTAGATGAACCAATTGCAAATTTAGATTATAAATCAAAGTTTTTTGTAGTTGATAAGGTTAATGAATTATCAAAATTAAATACAAAAATTTTATGCGTCACTCATGATATTTCAACAATTACAAAAATTTATGATCGGGTCATAATGCTAAAAGATGGCAAGATAATCGCTGATGGAGATCAAAATGAGGTTATAAATAGTGAAAATCTTAATAAGTTATACGGTATTGATGTGAAAGTGGCTAAAAATAATGGACTTTGGAATATAAGCAGATTGTCTAGATAACAATTATAAAAATAGCTATGGCAATAGCAAGAAATACAAATTTTTTGCTTTTTAAAAATGAAGAGGATTTATTTTTAAATAAAGAAGATCCACATTTAGAGCAGACAATCTTACCTCCTAAAGAACGATCTGAGACAAACGAAGAACTTCCACAATTAAAACAAACTCTATTTACACTCATCTAAAATAAAATTTTTAGAAATTCTATCTAAATTATATTACTAAATACTATGTAAAGAAAAACTTCAGATATGTGATGATAATGAGAATCTATTGCAATAAGTAAGTTTATAGTGCATAATTGATAATAATTCTCATTATCATATTTAAATTAATGAATTTCCATAATTATGGGGAATCTCAGTCAAAATTAGTAAGGATAATAACTGGACAATCGGTATTAATAGATCCTTCATCAAGACCAAAAGGGACTTGTCTAGAAGTCGAGAGTGGAATTGCAAGAGTTTATTGTCCTTGTGAAGAAACTGAAGGAATGACACTCGCATTTTTACAATCAGGTGATCAATTAAGGACAGACCTTTTATGTAGCGAAGGTGTCTGCGTTGAAGCACTAACAGATTTGTCGTTTCACAGCAATGTAAATATTGATGAGAATATGGGTTTCGATGCAGTAAATGAATGGACTTTGCAACTTCTTAGGATTAGACACTTAGGAAATGCAGAACAGCGATTACAAGCCTTATTTTCAATACTAGTAAATCGTCTAGGTAGAAGATGTGGCCAATGGTGTGAGTTACCTTTTAGGTTAACTCACGAAAGGATTGGCGAATTAATCGGTTCTACACGAGTAACATCAACAAGATTAATTTCTAAATTAAGATCATCTGAATTATTAATAGCTCCTATCGGGACCCAAACAGTCAGTGTTGCCCCTTCTTTTATTGAAACATCACCGCTATAAAAACATGAAAGAATCACAATCACTTACAAACAACTTGTTAATGGAAGTTGATGTTTTATCGAATAGACTAAAAAATATCAAGCAATCCTATAAAACTACAGAAAATAAAGCATTGAAGGGAAGATTATTTGATGAAAACAAAAATATTTTTAGAAGAGTAAATGAGATTCATAAAATAGCTCTACTCTTAAATAAAAATAATGAGAAAATTAACTTTTCGAATTTACTTTTAGAAATCACCAAAAGGACATTGAATGAAAATAAATTTGAAAGTAATTTATTTTTTCTTTAAATCACTATCTATTAATAATATTGCAGAAGGTTGATTTGAAGCAAACTTTACCTTGCCCAATATGTTGGCAAATTCATCTTCTGATTGTGTTTGAGCCTCTATAATCGGATCTAAGAAAACGTTTGTTCTTGTATCTGAAATTCTTTCTGATATGGAATAAAGTTGTTGTAGAGATGAAGTTAAATCAGCCTCCATATTAAAAGAATAAGAAATAAGCTCCTCTATAGAATCCCACGTTTGAACGGGTGCAGGAATTTCATCTAATTTTACCCTTTGTCCTCTTGCAATTAAGTAATCTGCAAATTTCTGAGCATGTTCCATTTCTCCTTGTGATTCACTTAGAAAATGAGAGGCAAATCCATTTAAATCACGTTCTTGAAACCATAAATAAATAGAAAAATATTGAACATTGGCATATCTTTCCATTGTTAGATGTTCAAAAATGTTATCCAATAAACTATTATCAATCGGTTGAGCTACAGCTCTTCCTGATGGACCAAAATTAACTAATTTCTTTGTTTTTAAGTTATTTTCATTCATTTTCAAGTAAGAATCTAAATAAATAATACAACATTTTGTATAAATTAGTAATTAATAAATCCTTTAAATTAAATTAAATAATATGATAATGAAAATCACTCGCAATACTATAAATGAATTTAGAGTACAGTTTTTCTGAACTGCTATTAACTAATAAAATATATAAAAATAAAAAAAAGAAATGTAAAAAGAAAAAATGCTCTAATTGGAAGGGAGGGAAGTGTAATTGCCTATAAAAAAAGTCTATACATATTCCTTATATGCTCCAGGATATAAAAAATAATAACTATTTTTATCAATAGAAAGAGTACATTTATCACCATTATTAAGGAGATTATTAATATCAGTTCTAACCCTTAATATGTTTCCATTAATAGTTACTTTGTATATAAGAAATTCTCCAAGAAATTCCTTAGATATTACAATCGCATCACCAAATTCTGATCTTTCAATTGAAATAAATTTAGGGGAAATTGACATACTTTTGATACTTGCATTTATCAAATACTCTGAACTATTTATTTCACCTAAACAAGAAATATATGAATTACCATTTTTTTTGAGATTAATAATATTATTGCCCAAAATAAAACTACTAACAAATATAGTCTTGGGATTATTTAGAAGGTTAATTGGTGTATCAATTTGATGTATTTTTCCCTCATTCATAACGGCGACTTTATCGCAAATTGACATTGCTTCTTCAGGATCATGAGTAACCATCAATCCGCTTGCATTACAACCTTTTAGAATATTAGGGAGTTCACTTCTCAATTTTAGTTTGACATGCATATCAAGACTACAAAAAGGTTCATCTAACAGAATAAAATTTGTACCTGGAGCAAGAGCTCTCGCAATTGCGAGTCTTTGTTTTTGGCCTCCAGACAATTCATGTGGATACCTTCCAACAAAACTATCAAGACCAACAATATTTAGTAAATAATCAACTCTTGTTCTGTCTTTTTTGTTTTTCAAACCAAACATTACGTTTTCCAAAACAGTTAAGTGAGGGAAAAGTGCATAGTCTTGAAAAACCATACCAATATTTCTTTTCTCAGGACTAAGAATTTTTTTCCTACTTGAAATTTCCTTATCATTTAAAGAAATTTTTCCTTTAGAGGGATATTCGAACCCCGCAATTAATCTTAAAAGAGTTGTTTTTCCGCAACCAGAAGGACCAAGCAAACCTAACAATTCGCCATTTTCAATTTTCAGGTTAATTTCGTTTAATATCCAATGTGAACATTCTCGCCTATCATATTTATGATGCAAATCATCAATTATTAACGCATCATTTTTCACTAAGTTCCTCTTATTCGAATATATTAAGTTAGCAGAAAATATTCACCTTAAATATCTCTTGTATAAATTTATACACCATTTAATTTCGGAATTTAATGAGAAAGTCAGAAAGAGCTGAAATAATAAGCAAGGAACTTAAAAAGCTATATCCATCTCCTCCAATTCCCCTTGATCATACAAATGCATATACACTTCTAGTAGCCGTAGTTTTAAGTGCTCAATCAACAGATAAGAAAGTTAATGAATTAACAAAAAGCTTATTTAAGGTTGCAGATAATCCAGAAAAAATGATGCAGCTAGGTATTAATGGCATTTACGAATACATAAAATTTTTAGGTCTATCTAATCAAAAATCAAAGAACATCTATAACTTGTCTAAACTATTGATTGAGAAGCATAATGGTATGGTCCCAGATTCTTTTGAGAAGCTTGAATCTCTTCCGGGGGTAGGCCATAAAACAGCATCAGTTGTAATGTCTCAAGTGTTTAAAATACCCTCATTTCCAGTAGATACTCATATACACAGGTTGTCACAAAGATGGGGTCTATCAAATGGAAAAAGTGTAGTTCAAACAGAAAAAGACCTTAAAAAAATATTTCCTATTAATGATTGGAATACCTTACATTTGCAAATAATCTTTTATGGCAGAGAATTCTGCACAGCAAGAGGCTGTGATGGAACAAAATGTTATTTATGTCGCACTCTTTATCCCAAAAGAAAAAAGAAATTTATATGTAAAAAGCCTTAATAAATTTATATAATATTTGAATTAGTTTATTTATCATGAAAATAGCAATTACTGGTGCATCGGGGAAAACAGGTTATAGAATTTCCGAAGAAGCAGTTAAAAAAGGATATAAAGTAAGGCAAATCATCAGAAAGAATTCAAAGGTCTCAGCAGGATTAGAGCGTTTAGAAACAATAAGGGTTTCATTAGACAAAAAAGGAGAACTTGATGAAGCTTTAAAAGATATTGATGCTTTGATAATTGCGACTGGAGCGAGAGCATCATTAGATTTAACTGGTCCTGCAAAGGTTGATGCATTAGGTGTATACAGGCAATTAGAGAGTTGCAAAAGAGTTGGTATTAAAAGAGTTATTTTAGTTAGTTCCCTTTGTACTGGTAAATTATTTCACCCATTAAACTTATTTGGTTTAATTCTTATTTGGAAGAAATTAGGTGAAAACTTTCTACGCAATTCAAATTTTGAATGGACTATTATTAGACCTGGAGGATTAAAGGAAAATGAAGATATTAAATCAGAAAATATAAATTATTCAAAAGAGGATACCCAAATTAATGGATCAATCCCAAGAAGATTAGTTGCGCAATGTTGTATAGATTCTTTAAAAAACAAAGAATCCATAAATAAATTAATAGAAGTTACAAGTTCGAATGAAAATAAAAAGATATCTTTTAAAAAAGCTATGCAAATGATTTAAAAGATGTAAATATATAAATTAAAACTATGAAAATAAATCCCAAAATTGACGCATTACAATTAATGCTTACTGATTTAAGAACTAGAAATGAGCCAATAAGACATAAAGCTGCATTTAAAGGCTGTCAACCAGAATTTCAAAGTCTTGTATCAAGATTAATAAAGCAGTTAGAGGACGAATTAGTTGCTGAAAAGCTTACTAATCGTGATAGTTAAAAAATTTAGATTACTTAAATGAAATTAAGTTATCCAATTTTGCTTGTTCTGAAAGTTCATCATATCCTCCAAAAAATTTATTATCCAAAAATATTTGAGGGAAAGTATTATGACTACTTTGAGCCATTATTTTTTGAAAGCTCTCATCATTGTCTATCAGAGTAACTTCATGAGGGATAGATAAAGAATTAAGCAACCTAATTGCTCTTTTAGACCAAGGACAATCCTTTAAAATATATGCTTTTACACGCGATTCATTAGTGATTAATTCATGATTTGAGATATTAATAATTTTCTGTTCAAAAGAAAGTAATAATATATCAGTACCTTTTTTTACAATACATCCTTCCTCAAGATGCCCGCCAAACACATTACATCCCTCATCTGCAAAACTCAAATGTAAATGAACATCTCCTTTATTAAAATGTCCGTTTAAAGAAACTATCTCTAGATTTCCTTCAAATTTATTTATCTCTTGATTACCTGGGCATTGAATACAAACTGTTCTAAGATTACCAACCACTCCAGAAACATACCCGTATAAATTATTCGATAAAGAATATTCTTTAATTGAATTTATCAAATCAGATTCTGGAAATAGCTTTAGGCTATGAGGCTGCATTAGATATAAGGAATAATTTTGTAATATAAAACATCATCATTCATAAAGAGAAGTTGAGTTTATAATCTTTAGGATTCAGATTTAAATTAAATTTTAGAATCTAGCATCTAAAACCATTCAATATTTTTACTAAAAATTTAAGCTTGTTGAGAGTGTAATATATTTTTTATATACAAAAACTAATTTGTTATTAAGAAAAAATCTTAAAAAATTGGCATTGAATATTCCCAATTTATTATCGATATCTCGACTTTTCCTTGTATTTCCATTAATACTTTTTTTAGAAATTAACAGACCTTTTTATGTATTTATATTAATTATTATTGGAGGCTTAACTGATTATTTTGATGGGTTAATAGCAAGGAAATTTAATCTTAAAACCAGATTAGGAGCTATCCTTGATCCCTTAAGCGATAAAGTATTTTATTTAATTCCTTTGACCTTCCTTTGTAAAAATAATTTTATACCCTTCTGGTCATTGTCATTAATTTTATTTAGAGAATTAATTATCTCTAGTCTGAGGAACTCTACAAAAGACGGTTTACCAGCATCAATGTTAGGAAAATATAAAACATTTTTCTTTTTTATTTCAGTAATTACCTTCTTTACACCATTAAAAATTAGCTTTTTAAATAATTTAGCTTTAATTTTTTATTGGTTAGGATTCATCCTGACTTTTGTGACTTTATTAGGCTATTTAAAAATTAAAAAGAATATTATCTGAATTTTCATCAAACTCCTCACTCTTTTTATTATTAAAATCATTCACAAAGCTATCCTTTAGACCATTAAGTAAATCAAAAGTTGGCTCCCACTCTAAATCACATTTTATCTTAGAGATATCAGTCTGATAATGATTTAATCTAATTGGAAATCCCTTTCGAGACTTAGGATCTAATTTTTGATAATCAAATGTTCTTAAGGAAATCTCATTTTGGTTTAATCCAAGAACATTCGCACAGAAATAAATTAAACCCTTGATTGTTACTCCTTTTTCACCTGAACAGTTATAAATATTATTTTTGGAATTTTCAAAATTTATGCACCTAATCATTACATCAGTTAGATCCGAAACATGGCCTAGCTGAGTAATTAAAGAACCGTCCCCAGGGATTGGTATAGATTTTTTAGTAAATAACCTTTCAAAAAACCAATTTTCAATTTTATTATAATTTCCTGGCCCATAAATATAAGTAGGTCTAAAACTTGTAAAAGGAATTTTTTGGTTTTTTAACCAATTTTCTGTCTCAAACTTTCCTTTATGCCTACTTTCTGGATCAATTGGATCAACTTCGGATAAGGGTAGTTCACAATTATCTTTATAAACACCTGCAGAGCTGACATATATATATCTCTGGAAAGAGTTATCTAAATTTTCTATAAGAAGTTTGGTTTGTTCTAACTCTCGACCAGAAATATCATAAACAACATCATACTTTTTATTTCTTAGTCTGACGATATCTTCTGAATTATTTCTATCACCCTTAATTAAATTTGTTTTTTCAGGATTACTTTTATTGCCTCTCGTGAAAATATCAATATCATAATTTTTACTTAATAACTTTCCAACCAAAGACTTGCCAACAAATCTAGTGCCGCCCATTACAAGAATTTTCATATTCAAAAAATATTTAACTGAAGTAGTAATCTTAAATAGAATTACATATTGAATAGTACTACTAATAAGTAATTAATGAAAAGGATGATTCTATGGACCTAATACCAGCAATTGATTTAATGAATGGTAAGTGTGTAAGGCTTTTTAAAGGCGACTTTAATAAAAGAAAAGACTTCACCAAAGAGCCTCATGAGCAAGCTAAGTTTTGGGAAAGCGAAGGGGCAAAATATATACATATAGTTGATTTGGATGCTGCAAAAACTGGATCCCCAACAAACGATAAATCAATAAAAAAGATTGCAAAAACAGTTAATATACCTATTCAAATAGGTGGAGGGATAAGGTCTCAAGAAAGGATAGAACAATTATTTTCTTATGGTATTCATAGAGTTATCATGGGAACCTCTGCGATAGAAAATAAAGAACTAGTTAAAGACTTATCAAATAAATTTCCTGAAAGGATAATTGTTGGGATAGATGCAAAAGATGGAAAAGTTAGTACAAGGGGGTGGCTTGAGCAATCTAATATTTTGGCCACAGATCTAGTAAAGGAGTTTTCTTCATTTAAAATTGCTAGTTTCATTGTTACAGATATAAATACAGATGGGACGTTAGAAGGGACAAATGAAGAATTCATAAAAAGCATACTTGAAATTACAGATATTCCAGTAATAGCCTCAGGAGGTGTTGGTTCAATTTCTGATTTATTATCGTTAGTAAAATTTGAAAACTCTGGACTCTTTGGAGTAATTGTAGGTAAAGCTCTTTATGAAAATAAATTCACGATAAACGAAGCGAATAATGTATTGTCATCAGAGAGATTAAATGACTTTGATTTAAACAGAAATTACTATGCATAAAAGAGTATAAAAATTGATTTAAGGCTGGTGTTTGCAGTAATTGTTAGTTAATTTTGTATAAGAGATAAGAAATCTAGTCTTGGAATTAATTTCAAAAAAATCGATATTGATTATTGCTCCAAGCTTAATAGCAGAATCTTTATCGCTTAAGTTAACATCACTAGACCAAAATTTAGACATTAATTTTAATGATGGAACAGTTGATAAAACTCCGGATTTAGTTATTTGGAATGTTCTTAATTTCCAATCAGAAGATCTTATAAGGTTAGAGTTATTAAAATTAAGAGAAAGATATGATGAGTCAAAGTTTCTTATAATTCTCTCTGGCGAACTTGTTTATGAAGCAAATACCACTCCATCGTTAAATGCTGAAGGTTTTCTTTTAAATCCTAGTGCAGAAAAAGTTCTTGAATCTATTGATACCATTTTAAATGGAGGAAGGGTATTTGATATTGAAAATAATTCCCGAGTTCAATTAAACAAAAATAAGCCTCTTACCTTTAGTCAAAAAATTCTAACTTCAGGTCTTAAACAAATAGATTCTGAAATTAATTATATATTCAAATATGTCAACTCTGATTCAACACCAGAATTCTATAAATTCATTTTAAAAGGAAGATTAAGAGAACTTATTACCGCAAAATCTTTTCTAATTTTTTTGTGGGGTAATTCACTAGAACTTTATACAGAGGCAGTTTACACTGAGAATAAAATTAATCTTGAAAATAAGAACACTGTATTCATTAAAGATAAAAACACTACTGAAATATGGAATTTAATTTTAGATAGACTAAAAGAAAGGTATAGCTCAACTAACTTACAGGTTGAATTCAATAATTCATCAATAATTCTCTCTGGGATAAAAAAAGAATTCATTTCACGTCTAATTTGTAAAATGTTAGATGAGTTAGATAATTTAGTAAAAAATATTAAGGAAAACTATAAGGAGAAAGATTTTAGAGATGATTTAAATTCTCTTATAAAAGAGCTTAAAGTTAATACAATTTCAAATATCACAGACAGCTATTTTCGATTAAAAAAAGGAAGCGAATCTATTTCAATAAATGATTTTATTTATAGTGAGGTAAGTTGTGAAGAGATAGATAGAGAATCACATGAATCCATAATGTTTATTGACCCAATAATTAAAAATGAAGCTCTTGACTATGATGGAAAATTACTCCCTCTATATGAAACAGAATCGTTTTTGATCCTTGAAAATATCATTTCGAATTGGACAATAAGGAACTGTAATTTATTAGCTTCTGAAATCTTTAATATTTGTTCTTCTTGGCCTGAATTAAGAACTGTACTTATAAATCCCGAATTACAATCCACAAGAAATTTTGAAAGATTTAGAAATAATATTAATAACTACAATCGCTGGCACGACTATATTTATATGCCTATCTACTTGTATGAGAGTAAACGAGAATATATTGATATTATCGATAAAAAATTTACACGTTACTTTAAAAATGAAAATAGGGAGAAAGAATTAGAGAATCTAGAATGGCTACAAAAACAAGTTACATTGTTAGTTGAGATAAGAGATGCCGTAGCACCGCAGTTAGAAATTGCTGTAAAATATATCGGTAATCTTTTCGTAACTTTCCTTACAAAGGTCGTTGGCAAAGCTATAGGTTTAGTGGGGAAAGGAATCCTTCAAGGATTAGGAAGATCAAGTTCAAAGTAAGTTATTAAACTTTAATGAAAATAATTCAATGGATCCTGATAGCATTAATTTTCTTAAGCCCATATAAAGCAAATGCCTCTAGAGTTTCTGATAGTTACGATGGCAACATCTTTCCAATATACGCAGGTAATGGCGCTATAGTTCCTCCCCAGACAACTCTTCAGGAATCATTAAAAAATAAAAGAGTTGCAGTTTTATTTTTTTATCTTGACGATAGCGCGGATAGTAAAGCTATGGCTCCAATAATATCTGGTTTAGATTTGATATGGAGAAATAATATAGATATCATTGCTCTAACTACTGATGAATTACAAGATAAAGAAAAGTCTAATCTTAGAAATGAACCTAATTATTATTGGAACGGATTAATTCCACAAACCATTATTTTAAGTAGTGATGGTGAAGTTAAATTTGATAAAAATGGAATGATTAATATCGATGAATTAAACAAAGTTATAGGATTGCTAAAGGGAATTGATATAGAAGACACGACATTTTCTGTAGAAAGTTTTAATGAATACAACAGTATCATTTCTGAAAAAAAAATAAAAACAAAAATTAATTAAAAAAAATGATATTAATAAATATCCTCTTAGTTCTTTTAATTTTTTTAATTATTTCAGATTTATATATTAAAAGCTCATCCAAATCAAAGTTAAATCTGGTACCTATAAATTACAAAATAAAAAAAAAGGATGGTTTAAACGAATTAATTATTGATTTTAAAATAAATAATAAAAGTAAAACCAAAGAGACGATGGTTTCTAATATGAATTTTGAATTAGATTTTTTTAAAAGTAAAGGTAACGAATATTGCCAAAATTTTAATTATCAAGAAGATATTTATATATATGAAAATAATAAAATTAAGAATTTAAATAATTACTGGCCAACAACAATTATCAAGGCAAATTCAGAATTATTTGTAAGAATCATATATAAATTTAGCAATAATGATTTTAGAAAAAAAATAAAATATCTATGGTTAAAAATATATTGTGAGAACTATGGACATTTTGGTATTTCAAATAATAAGGATTGTTTCTTAATTAATTTAGATGGTCAAAAACAGAGGCCAAAAGAAATTTTTGAAATTCCAATAAATAATAAATATAAAGCTTTTGCTATTAAAACTGATTTACTTGGTTGCTTTGATAACCCAGTAAATACTGTGATTGAATACTGCAAAGGAATTGTAGAAAAAAATGATATTTTAACTATCGGTGAGAGTCCGTTAGCGATTATGCAAAATAGATATATTTCCCCTCAAAATTTAGAATATAGTTTATTTTCGAAAGCTTTATGTTATTTTTTTCACCCTACAAGCAGTCTCGCAACAGCTTGCGGCATGCAATTATTAATAAATAGAATCGGAGTCACAAGAATAACCTTTGCACTATTTGTTGGATGTCTCTTCAAATTAGTTGGTATTAAAGGTATGTTTTATAGGTTAACTGGTTCAGAATCATCTCTCATTGATGATATAAGCGGCACAGTTGCACCTTACGACAAGAGTATAGTTATGGGTCCTCTCAATGCTGATTTATTTTGTGAGGAGGTCTCGAACTATCTAAATATAGATGTTGCTGTTGTCGATGTTAATGATCTTGGAGGTGTGAAAGTCTTAGCAAGTTCAAATAAAAAAGTAAATAAAATACTTAAAAGAAGCTTATTATCTAATCCAGCTGGCAATGGAGATGAAAAAACCCCTATAGTATTAATAAGAGAAAAAAAGTAAATGAAAAAAGATACCTCTTATTCTTTTCAATCTAAAAGAGGAATGGAAGTAACTTTTGAAGAACTCCATATACGGCACATTAATCTTTTAATAGATATTAAAAATAAGGAATTGAATAATTGGTTTTTAAAAATGGCAATTATAAATACCTTTGATGACTTAAAAATCTTCTTGAATAATCTTAAGAAAAATAAAAATAAATGCATAATTGCTATATATGGAAACGAAATTATTGGTTATTTGAATATTTTTCCTTTAAACAAAAAAGAAACTTGCTTAAAAATATCTAAGCCCAAGTTGATTAATAGCAAGTGTTCTTTAACAGATAAACAATTAACTTTAGGATTGATAAAAAAATCTATCTCAATAAAAGAAATCAAAACTTCAAGTTGGATAATTAATTCAGATATAAATGATGTTGACCTCATATCAAACTCAAGAGAATTAGGCTTTCAACCGTTAGGAGAAATAATCCTTTGGGATGGTTCTGATCAAAATAAACCTACAAATCAAAATACCAATGCCTATGCATTAACTAATGAATTCCAAAACATTAATAAACAAAATATATTAAAAATAGTTAATTTCATAAGATCAAATCAATCTCCCTTAATAAGAAATATTTTAGATTTTGATCAAGACGACATTCTTAAAAGAAATAACTCTAAGAGTGGTGCCTTAATATATGAAAATTCAGTTTTATGTACAATTTTAAAAGATATTAATTATCAAAATGAAGAAATTTATACTTTAACTATCAGTAGATATTGGGATAAGAGATTCAATTCTGTTTTAAAAGAATTTATAAAAAGATTTTTTGAAAAATCACCTGTTTCATATTTAAAAACCTATAAAGAAAATTCTCAATTAAATCTTTTTCTCGAGGAATGTAATCTCAAAGAAAAAAATCAAGAAATAATTCTTATTAGGAACACAATAATTAAGAATGAAGCCAAACAAGTAAATATAATAAATCAATCTTTGGAATCAATCTTTGAAAAATTAAGTCCTCAAGGTAATCCATATCCATCTCCTTTTCCATTAAAAACAAAGTGAAATTTTCCAAACCCAAACCCAAGTCAATTTTGAGTTTGGATATAGGTACCAAAAGAATAGGATTAGCTTATTGTGATCCCCTCTGCATAACATCAAATATACTTCCAGCAGTAAAACGATTTGAAAATAATCAAGAGATCAAAATCATTAGAAATTATATAAATGAATTTAATTTGACTGGTTTTATTGTGGGTATTCCGCTAGATGAGGAAGGTCAAATGACCACTCAAGCTATTGACTGTAAAAATTACGGTCAATTACTTTCAAATGAATTAAAGCTTCCATTTTCTTATGTCAACGAACATAGTTCAACTTGGGAATCTTCAGAAAGATTTGGAATAAAAAAAGATAAATCAGGATTGATTGATAGTTTTTCAGCAAAAATAATACTTGAACAATGGATCGAAGAAGGTCCTGAATTAGAAGAAATAGCTGGTAAACGTCAGATAAAATATTAGTATTAAAAAGGATAGATGATTTTTAAATGAAAGAAGCCAATTCAAATGATAATTATGATGCAAAGACTCTTTTATTAAATGACTCAAATGGAAACGAGCTATTTTGTTATCTTGAACAATTAGTAAGTGTTGAAGGTCAAGAATATGCTTTATTAACGCCAGTTGATACACCAGTAAGTCTTTTTAAGATCAATGAAAAAGATGAACCTGAACTAATTGAGAAAATAGATAAAAATGAACAAATACTAAAAAATGCTGAAGCAGTCCTTCAAGAACATGATTTAAGACTTATCAGATCAGCAGTTACATTAACAGTATCAGGAGAACTTGAAGAACCAATTTACGATGAATTAGAAGAAGATTACGTCGATGATGATAGTGAGAGTTATGAATTGCTCGTTAACTTTAATCTTTTTGACCAAGAATATGGATTATATATACCACTAGATCCTTTTTTTATTGTTGGTAAATTAAAAGACAAAGGTGCCTTTTTAGTTGAAGATGAGGAGTTCGATAAAATTCAACCTTTGATTGAAACTGAGCTTGAAAAAAGTAGTTTTTAAAATAAATGAGATCTATCCTAAGTGTCAATTGGGATTCAAACTTACCAATATATAATATTTCTCAATCTGAGTTGCAAAAAAAAGGAATTAATTCTTTATTACTAGACGTGGATGGGACTCTAGTAAATAGAAAATCAAATATGATCCCAAAAGCTGTAAAAAATTGGATCATAGAATCTAAAAAAAATTTCTCCTTATATCTAATAAGTAATAATCCATCAAAAAAAAGAATCGCAAAAATAGCGAAAGAATTAAATTTAAGGTATAAATACAATGCATCAAAACCTAGAAAAAAAGTAACTTTGTCTGCTATCAAAGAAATTGGCAGAGAGCCAAAAAATATAGCAATTATTGGCGACAGAATTTTTACAGATATTATTGTTGGGAATAGATGTGATATAAAAACAATATTAGTTAAGAGATTAAATAGAGATGGCTTGCCTATAAAATTTAATTTAACTTTGACAATAGAAAAATTAATTTCTCATTTTATAAAATGAAAACTTGGGTTATAAAAATTGGTACTAGTATTTTAAGAGGAACAGAGGAAACATCTACAGAAGAAGTTATTGAAAACCTTTCTAAATCCTTTACAAGTTTTCTTTCAAAAGGAAACAAGTTAATTTTAGTAACTAGTGGAGCCGTTGGATTAGGTTGTCAAAAATTAAATATTAAAACAAGACCAAATGATTTAAGTACCCTTCAAGCTACTGCTGCAGTAGGTCAAGTTAATTTAATGTCCTTATACGATAAAGTATTTAATAAATTAGGTCTTAATATTGCTCAAATTTTAATAACTAAAGCTGATTTCAATTCACGAGAATCCTTTAATAACGCTTCTAAAACTTTAAAAAGATTAATCGATTTGAATGTTATTCCAATAGTAAATGAAAATGATACGGTAGCAAATGAAGAGCTTAAATATGGAGATAATGATACCCTCTCTGCTTTAGTTGCCTTGGCTATAAATGCTAACAAGCTTATTTTATTAACCGATATTGAAAATCTATACTCTAAAGATCCACGCAATAATAAAGATGCGCAACCTATTAAAGAAGTTCATAATAGTGAGTTAAAGGAAATTAAAGATAAAAATATTCAAAACTCAAATAATGAATGGGGAACAGGAGGAATTTCTACAAAATTAATATCTGCAGAAATAGCAACAAAAGGAGGAGTTGAAGTCCAACTAGTTGATGGAACTAATAAAAAAAACTTAATTGAAATATTTAATGATAATAAAATTGGAACTTTATTTTATCCAGTAGAAAAACCAATTGGAAACAAAAAAAGTTGGCTTTCGCATGCAATTCAAACAGTAGGGAAAATTACTTTAGATGATGGCGCTTCTTTTGCAATTAAAAAAAAAGGTGCCTCACTTTTAGCAGTTGGTGTTAAGAATGTAGAAGGAAACTTTACGATTAATCAGGCAGTTAAAATCGTAAATACAAATGATAAAGAAGTTGCAAAAGGTTTAGTATCAATAAGTAGCGACAAATTAAGAAGTATCTTAAATAATAAAGAAAATAACAACTCCTCGATAATTGTCGTACATAGAGATGTTCTTGCTCTCTCTTAGAAAAAAATTAAACTGAAAAATGCTTTTAAGTGATTTAGTTGATCTAATAAAAAAAGGAAATTCAAATTTTATTAGTGCCAACATTTTCGAAGACTTAAGTATAGATGATGCTGCCTCATTAGATACTGCATTTAAACATCAAATATCTTTTTTAGAAGAAAATAATATTCTTAAAGAAAAATTAGATCAAACTAAAGCATCAGCAATAATAACTACTAACAACGATGAAATCGTTAGCGCCCTAAAAAAACTCAATATATCAAACATAATCGTTAAAAATCCAAGAATTGCATTTGCAGAAGTATTGGATTGTTTATATAAAACTATCAATT
>NZ_CACMSM010000024.1 GCF_902616385.1 uncultured Prochlorococcus sp.
GTCTAGAAGGTTTGGTAACTTATAAATATTTCCTAAAGGGTGATGGGAATATAGTTGATGATTTTTCATCAGGAAAGGCTATCTATACACATAAAGATCTTTAAAACTTTTAAAAATGGAAACTTTTTTAAAAATTGAGAATATTAAACTTTGGGCTAGGGTTGGCGTACTTGATGAAGAAAGGGAATTAGGGCAACTATTTATTTTAGATATATTTTTGTGGACTGATTTTGAAAAATGTACGATAAATGATGATATAAAAAAAACAGTTGACTATTCAAAATTAGTTCAAATTTTAAAAGATCAATCAAAGAAAATATATTGTCATACAATCGAAAAATATTCCAACGCAATTTTAGAAATAATTGATCAGGAATTTAAGATTTCTAAAATTAAAATTATTTTGACAAAATGCAAACCTCCAATCACAGGTTTCGATGGGAAGGTTTCAATAGTAAGAATTCTTGAAAATAATTAAAGTATTGGAAAAAAGAAATCCAATTATATTGATTCATGGTCTTTGGAATAATGCAAGTATTTTTTCTTCTATTACCTCAAAACTTGATGATATTGGCATAGAATATTTTGCCCCAACACTCAAGCATTCATTTGGAATGACTTCAATTGTGGATTTGACTAATAAATTAAACGAATTAATTTTAGAGAAATATGGTTTAGAAAAAGAAATAGATATTTTAGGATTTTCTATGGGAGGAATAATTGGTAGGTACTGGCTTCAAAAATTTAATGGATGTAAAAGAACAAGGAGATTAATATCTATAGGTTCACCTCACAAAGGAACTTTGATGGCTCAATTAATATCTAAATATCCTTTTAGAGGAATATCAGAAATGAAAATAAATAGTAAGTTTTTAAGGGAGCTAGCAAATAATGATTTTTTACTTGATGATATTGAGTGTATAAATTTCTTTACTTATTGGGATATGATGGTTTTTCCTGGCTGGTGGACAAATTTAAAATTTGGGAAAAAAATATCAGTAAAAGTATATAAACACAGAAATCTGGTAAGAAATAAATCAGTCGTTGATAAAATAATCGATGAAATTATTATGTAGCTCCAGATAGCCCCAAGTGTCTTATTAAAGAATCTGTTTGTGGCTCTCTTCCCCTAAATAATTTAAATATGTCTAAAGGAGGTAAGCTCCCACCCAGACTTAGTATTGTATCTTTAAATTTCTTTCCTATTAATTTTAAATCTTCAGAGTTTTCTAAATCAGCCTCTTCAAACATTGAAAATGCATCAGCACTTAAAACTTCAGCCCATTTATATGAGTAATATCCTGCAGAATATCCTCCTGCGAATATATGACTGAAACAACAAAGAAATTGATCTTCTTGAATTGGTTCAATAACAGTAGTTTGTTTTGCAACTTCTCTTCTTATTTCATCTGCTGTTTTACCTTCGTTTTTATCAATAATACTGTGTAATCTGAGGTCTGTTATTGCGAAATGTAGTTGTCTGAGCGTCGCCATTCCACAATTGAAAGTTCTATTCTTTAGGAGCTTCTCAAAATTTTCATCGGATAATTTTTCTCCTGTTTTATAATGCTTAGCAATATTCAAAAGTGTGTTTTTGTGGAAACACCAGTTTTCCATGAATTGACTTGGAAGTTCGACTGCATCCCATTCAACATTATTGATACCAGCTGCTTGCGGAAGATTTACAGTGGTAAGCATGTGTTGAAGACCATGACCAAATTCATGGAAAAGAGTCTGAACTTCTTCAAAACTCATCAAACTCGGTTTATCTTTTGATGGTGGAGTCTGATTACAAACGAGATAAGCTACAGGAAGGGTCTTTTTGCCAATATTGTTTTTATTTAAACATTCATCCATCCAAGCGCCTCCCCTCTTTGATTGAGGCCTCGAATATGGATCGAGGTAAAAGGATGCTATTTTCTTATCTTCTTTATTAAGGATATTAAAAAATAAAACGTCATCATTCCAAAGAGGTGCCTCATTAGTTGCTTCGACAACTTTAATTTCAAAAAGCTTTTCACTTAATTTAAATAAACCTTTTAAAACATCATTAAGTGGGAACCAAGGTCTCAATGACTCTTGATCCAAATTGAGTTTTTCCTTTCTAAGAAGTTCTGACCAATAACTAATATCCCATGGCTCGATATTCTGTGATTCTGAAAACCCATTAGCTTTAGCAAACTTATCAAGCATTTCTAATTCGGTTTTTGCGGTTTTGAATGCTGGTGCTCTCAATTCTTCTAAAAGCTTTTCAACATTTTTAATTTCTTTCGCCATTTTTGTTGACAAACTTAGTTCTGCCCAACATTTATAACCGAGTAGATTAGCCTGTTTAGTTCTAAGAGATAATATCTCTTCAATGATTTGAGAATTATTATTTTCTCCTTGAGATGCCCTACCAACGAATGCCTTATATAGTTTCTCTCTAAGATTACGGTCGGTAGCATACGTCATAAATGAAGTATAAGTTGGTATATCTAGACTTAATTTCCAAGGACCATTTTTGATATCGACTTCTTCATCTTTTTTTAAGTGGTTGTGTGCAGAAATTGCCATTAATTCAAGTACTCGTTCAGGAAGACCATCGACTTCAGATTTCTTATTTAATAAGAAAAACCATTTATTAGTCGCATCAAGAACATTATTGCTGAAGTTTGTTGATAGCTTTCCAAGCTTTTCTGAAATTTTGTTAAATTCTTCTTGATCATCCTTTTGTAGTGAAATTCCTCTATGTTGCATCTCAAGGATTTCTTTATCCAAAATTCTGTTTTTAATTTGATCAAAGTTATTTGTCTTTTTAAGCTTGACTAAAGAATTGTAAATTACTTTACTTTGTCCGAATTTATTACTCAAGCTAATAATCTCAGGAAGAAATTTTGAATAAATGTCTCTTAGACTTTCAGAATTATTTACTGCATTTAGATGACTTATTACTCCCCAACTCCATCTAAGAATTTCATTTACTTCATTTAAGGGATTTATTACTTTATCCCAATTTAAATCATTTTGAAGTAAATAATTAGATAAATTTTTTTCTATGTTTTTAAAATCTTCAGCTATCTTTTCTAGTACTACTGGGAATTGTTTACTTATGGTTTCGGGAGTAAATTTTTTAAATTCTGGTAATTCTCCATATTTAAAAATTGAGGTATCCATTTATTAAAGTGATTTAATTAACTAAAGTTGGTATTAATCCTACTAATTTAGCTAGAGTAAGCTGCTGACTGAGAGCATTGGTTGAAGATTCGTATAAATTTATCGCGATTTTTGGCCAAAAACCTATCACCAAAGTGGGCAACAATAAGCTGAAACCAATTGTCAATTCTCGACCATTCATCTCTTTGACTGTAGCTAGAGCAGGAATTCTAGGGCCAAAAAATACTCTTCTACACATTGATAGTAGATATATTGGTGTAAGAACTAAACCTATAGCTGCAATAAGAATAGTGATCGATCTAAAGATAGAGCTGAAACCTTCTTGACTTGTGATACCTAAAAATACGGTTATTTCACTGATAAAACCGCTCATGCCAGGTAGTGCTAGAGAGGCTAGTGAGCTTGCTAAGAAAAAAGCAAAAGTTATTGGCAAGACCTTTGCTAAACCTCCCATATTTGGTATGGAAAGAGTATTTGTTCTTTCATAGAATGAGCCAGTAACAAAAAACATAGCTGCAGCTATAAGTCCGTGGCTGATCATTTGAAGCATTGCTCCGCTTATTCCTAGAGCATCTACAGCTCCAATTCCTAATAGAACAAAACCCATATGACTTACAGAGCTACATGCAATTCTCCTTTTAACGTTATCTTGTGCAAATGCATTTAGTGCTCCGTAAATTATATTAATGATTCCAAGAATAATTAATGCAGGTGCGATTTGTAGATGTACTTCGGGTAGTATTTGAACATTGAATCTTAATAGAGCGTAGCCGCCCATTTTAAGAAGTATTCCTGCGAGTAACATTGAAACTGGTGCATTAGCCTCTCCATGAGCATCTGGTAACCAAGTATGTAATGGAAAAATAGGAAGTTTTACTCCAAAACCAATTAAAAATCCTAAATAAGACAATAAAGCAAGGCTGCCAGTTACATGTTTATTCGTTAGATCGGTAATATTTAATGTAAAGGTATCACCACTTAAGGCAAGTGCTAATCCGCTTATGAGTATTAATAAAGAGGCTAAAGCTGTATAAAGAATAAATTTAGTGGCCGCATATAATTTCTTTTTCCCTCCCCAAATCGCAATAAGAAGATATACCGGAACTAATTCAAGTTCCCAAGCCAGGAAAAATAGCAGGAAATCTTGAGAAAGGAAAACAAGTGCTTGTGCTGATGCTTGGACTAATAGCAGAGCAAAATATAGATTAGATTTTTTCTTGATTTTCCAACTAGCCGCAGCTGATAAAAATGTAATTAACCCACTCAAAGCTACTAAAGGAGCAGATAACCCATCTACGCCAAGAGACCATTCTAAGCCTATTGAGGGCAACCAGGAAGCTCTTTCTACCAGTTGTAAAGAGCTATCTGAAGTATTGAATTTTTGAAAAAGGACGCTGATTATTAGTAAAAAATCTACAAATAAAAAACTTAATGAAATATTTCTAGGGAGTGTATTGTCTTCTCCTTCTTTTGAACTCAAGAAAGGCATTATTAGTGCCCCAACTAAAGGCAGTAAAACAATAGATGATAGCCAAGGAAAAGATTCTAAATTCATTTATGTAATGAATAATTTTTTTATTCTAGTTGAAGTTGTACTAGCTTGAGACTATAACATTAAAAATGCCTAAGTAAAACTACTTACCAGAGATAGTGCTAAATTGGCTGCCTGTTGTTTGGACGTTTAAGAATGGTGCTCTGCTAGCTACACCTGACTTCTCCCATGCTTTTACCATAGCTTGACTGACATTTTTACCATTTTCTTTTTTACACAAAGCTAAGATACTTGGGCCAGCCCCACTAATTGCGCATCCTAGAGCACCTGCATTTAATGCGGCATCTTTAACTTCTAGTCCACCTTTAATAAGTTTCCATCTGTAGGGTTCATGTAGCTTATCAAACATTCCCTCTTTAATCAGTTCCTCATTTCCTGCTTTTAAGCCATTTAGTAACAAAGTAAGTGCTCCCATATTTGTCACCGCATCAGATATAGGCACATTCTTGGGCATAACCTTTCTTGCTTCACTTGTGCTAAGACGAATTGCAGGTATTGCTATAACAGCTTTAATTGAATCGTGCCAATCACATCTAATGATTCTCCATCTTTGAGAAGATGATCTAGCTGTCAAACAAAGCCCACCCAGTAGAGAGGGAACTACATTATCAGGATGACCTTCTATATCAATGGCAAGTTCAAGGAGTTTTTCTTTGGACAATGGAGAGTTCATTATTGCATTCGCTCCAATTAGTCCAGCAACTATTGCAGTAGCACTACTTCCAAGTCCGCGTGCAGGTGGGACTGCCAACTTAACTCTTGCTTCAAGAGCAAAAGGATCTATATTTGCGCTCCCCCATACTTTCTGAGCTGCTCTAAAAACTAAGTTTTCAGGTCCTCCTCTTAAGTGATTACCATCTGTACTTTCCATTATTAAATCAAATCTGTCTCCACCACCATCAATTCTTGTAAAAATAAATTCATTATACAAATCTAATGCTGCTCCAAGACAATCGAATCCAGGCCCTAAATTGGCAGTTGTGGAAGGAACTTTTACTCTTATTTTTTTTCCTACTTCAGGAATAGACATTTTTGTTATTAAGTTCTTAAAAGCATTTTTGCTCTGCAGGCTGCACTAAAAAGTCCAAACTCTTCATCTAAAATTACTTTAATAGGTATTGTTTTAAGAATATCTTTTAATCTTCCCTTGTCGAAAAATTGTTTCATAAATAAATCTGATTTAAAGTTTTTGAAATGTTTTGATGCGGTTCCTCCAGAAATCCATAACCCGCCAAAGCACAATTCTTGAAGAGCAACATCTCCTAATAAAGAGGCATAAGCACCTAACCAAATCCTCTCGACTTCAATCATTAGCTGATCCCCTTCTTTAGAAAGATTACAAATTTTTTCAGGTAGTTCTTTTCTCGCAGCATCAAAAATTTTAATTTCTTTTAAATATTTTTGTAGAGGATGGTTTTGGGCATCAGGTTTGCTTAGTCTCCATTCAGCAATTCTTGATAAACCAGTGCCGCTAATAATTCTTTCACAAGATATCCTCTCAACTTTTAGGTATTTCTTAAGCCAAATTTTTAATTCCCATTCTAATTTTGATTTTGGCGAGTACTCAACATGACCACCTTCACTAGCTAAAACTTTTACCTTTTCCTCTAATATTATTCCTCTTGCAATGCCCAAACCAGTCCCTGCCCCAACAATGGCATGCAAATCATTATTAACACCTTCAGAATGGGATCCATTTTGGATAATAGAATATTGATTTTGGTTTAAAAAAGGTATTCCATAAATTTGAACTGCGAAATCATTTATTAATTCGCAGCTTTTAAAATTAAATTTGCTCTTTAAAGCATTTCCCGAAATATTCCATGACAAGTTAATGATTTTTGCTTTGTTTTTAGATAAAGGACCAGCTACAGCAAAACACGCTGACGAAGGATGTGTAATATTTTTGCATTCATTTTTGAGAAAATCATCTAGGATTAGTTCAAAAGAATCCCAATCAGAAGATAAATATTTTTTTTTAAATATTAACTCAGGCGAATCATTATTTACATCTTTTTTGTATATTCCCAATAGAACCTTAGTACCTCCTAGATCACATGCGAGAAAATTCATCTAATTAAAATTATTCGGTTCTCCCTTTTTTTTCTATTAATTCATCCATTAATTTGTATAGATTAGGTAAATTGAAAATTCCTAAATTTGTTCCATCCAAAGCTCTTAAGGCAACTGAATCAATTTCTTCTTCTTTATCTCCAATAACTGCAATTAAAGGAACTCTTCTTAGGGTTGCCTCTCTTATTTTATATCCTATTTTTTCATTCCTAATATCAACTTTTGAACGGTAGCCTTTATTACATATTAATTTATTAAACATTAAACACTTTTCAATATTTCTATCGGTAATGCTCAATAGGATTATTTGATCGGGAGCAAGCCAAATTGGGAATTTCGCCTCATATTGTTCAATTAAGATTCCGATAAATCTTTCAAATGATCCTAAAATTGCTCTATGTAACATAACAGGATTTCTTTTTTCATTATCAATATCTACATAAGTTGCATCCAGTCTAATAGGCATTGAGAAATCAACCTGAATAGTTCCGCATTGCCAGACTCTATTAAGACAATCTTTTAACGAGAATTCTATTTTTGGACCATAAAAAGCACCTTCTCCAGGTTGTAGTTCCCAATTTAGATTCTTATTATCGAGAGCTTTGGTAAGAGCCTCTTCTGATTTATCCCAAATCTCTTCACTACCTACCCTTTTTTCAGGACGAGTTGATAATTTGATAATGATTTCATCAAAACCAAAAGTTTTATAAACCTCAAAAACAAGATCTATAAAAGTAGATACCTCTTCTTGAATTTGCGCTTCTGTACAGAATATGTGGGCGTCATCTTGAGTAAAGTTTCTTACCCTCATTAAGCCGTGTAGTGCACCAGAGGGCTCATTTCTGTGACAAGAACCAAATTCAGCAAGACGAATAGGTAAATCCTTATAACTTTTTAAACCTTGATTAAATACTTGAATATGGCATGGACAATTCATTGGTTTAATTGCATATGTTCGATTTTCTGATGCAGTTGTGAACATATCGTCTCGAAATTTTTCCCAATGACCGGATTTTTCCCAAAGAGATTTATCAACAGCTTGTGGGGTTTTAATTTCTAAATAATAATTCTTTTTTAGTATTTCTCTTATGTATTTTTCCAATACCTGGTAGATTGTCCATCCATTTGGATGCCAAAAAATCATGCCTGGAGATTCTTCTTGTATGTGAAATAGTGAATGTTTTTTACCAAGTTTTCTATGATCTCTTTTTTCGGCCTCTTCAATTCTTGTTAAATAATCTTTTAATTCTTTTTCTTTAGCCCATGCAGTTCCATATATTCTCTGTAATGATTCATTCTCACTATTACCTCTCCAGTATGAACCAGATAATTTAAGTAATTTAAAGTGTCTCAAATGTCTTGTGTTGGGTACGTGAGGTCCTCTACACATGTCGATATATTCTTCGTGCTTGTATAAATTGATGAGACCTTCTTCAGTAATTTCTTCAATTATTCGTAATTTAAAAGTCTCATCTCTTTCTTTAAAAGTTTTAATAGCCTCTTCTTTGGAAACTTGTAAAATTTCAACGTCATAGTTTGTTTTTATTAATTTATTAATTCTATTTTCGATTTTTATTAAATCTTCAGGAGTAAATCTGTATTCAGAAAAAATATCATAATAAAAACCATCTTCAATTACAGGCCCAATTGCCATTTTAATATTAGGGTAAATTTGTTTAACTGCATGACCAATAAGGTGAGCAAAAGAGTGTCTTATTATTTCAATTCCTTCTTTATCTTTTGATGTGATGATTACAACTTTGGAATCTCTACTTATAGGAATAGTTGCATCAAGAAGAACATCATTTACTTTCCCAGCAATTGTTGCTTTAGCTAATCCAACGCCTATACTCTGAGCAATTTCTAAAATAGTTACAGATTTTTCGAAAACCTTTTTTGTACCATCAGGTAAGGTAATTATTGGCATAATTTATTTCTCCATTTCAAAGAATCCTAATTTTGATTTAACTCTTTTTAAAGTCTGATTTGCTAAATCTTCAGCTTTTTCCTTCCCCTCATCAAGGATTTTATTCAATTGATAGGGATCATTAATTAATAAGTTATATTTTTTCTGAATAGGTTCTAGTGATTCAATAAGTTGTTCAGTAATTAATTTTTTAAATGTTCCCCACCCAGTTTCTGAGAATTCATTTTCACATTTAGAAATTTCTTTTCCAGATAGTATTGAATAAATCATCAAAAGATTTCTTGATTCTGGCCTCTCAGGGTTATTAAATTCTATTCCAATAGAACTGTCACTTTTTGCTCTTTTTATTTTTTTTGCGATTATTTCAGGAGGATCTAATAAGTTAATGCGACTGCCCTCATTAGGATCACTTTTGCTCATCTTTTTTGAACCATCAATTAAACTCATTATTTTTGAACCATTCTTCATGATGATTGGTTGAGGGATCTTTAAAATATTTTTATCCTTACTAAATCTGGCATTAATTCTCTGTTGTGCAATATCTCTCGCAAGTTCAAGATGTTGTTTTTGATCCTCACCTACTGGTACAAAGTCAGCATCATAAAGAAGGATGTCTGCGGCCATAAGTATTGGATAGTCAAATAATCCAATAGATACATTATTACCTTGTTGTATCGATTTTTCTTTAAATTGAATCATTCTTTCCATCCAATTTATTGGGGTCATGCAATTTAATATCCAACAAAGTTCTGAATGTGCAGAAATCTGACTTTGGACAAAAATTGAACATATATTTGGATCTATCCCACAAGCGACGTACAAAGCCGCTGTAGAGATAGTGTTCTGAGATAATTCTTTGGGATTATATGAGGCTGTTATTGCGTGCAAATCAACTACACATAGAAATGTTTCATATTGCTCTTGAAGCGTAACCCAATTATTTATGGCCCCAAGCCAATTCCCAATATGTAAATCACCAGTTGGTTGAACTCCCGAAAGAATTCTTTTTTTATTTGCCATCCTCTTCTACTTCGTTAGATTGGATCTCCTCAGTTGATGTACTTTTTATAGGCCTTGCAAAAGGATCAGGTGCTGTTTTTGTTTTTTCTTCATAAGAATTTTGTGATTGTCTACTCGGAGAAGAGTTTTTATTATTTTTTGCATATTCTTTGATTGAGTCAATCAATTTTTCGTCTTTAATCATTTCGCTAAGTGTTCTAACAGAGAAACCCAGAACTGCAACGGTAGATCTTAATTGAAAGGCCTCCTGTATAGATTTAACAGCTTTCATTTCGTTATCACTTAATCTTATGCGGAATCCCCCTCCATCTCTTCTACCGCCCGATCTATCTCTGAAATTAGATCTTTCATTGTTAGAACGATCTCTGTAATTTTCTTGTCCAGGATTATTGCTGAAATTTGAATTAGACATCTTAATGTTTCTTAAGTTATTTAAATAGTCTATTAACTTACCATCTTGTTATGCAATAAGTCTTTTTAAAAAGCTTAAATTTTTATCTTTTGATTAACGACTTATGAAATTTTGCTTTTCTCATTCACAACTTGCATTAAAATGAAATTAGAAAAATAAAGCATTGTGTTTGATATTAGTAAAGACAACCTTTTAAAGGATTTCATAAAGTTTCCAAAAAAAAATCTTCTTATTATTTTATTATTGTTAGGTTTTGGGGAATGGTTTGTCAGTGACTTAATTCATTTTGCAGGAGGCTCAATAGGATTTTTTGCTTTATGTTTGGGGGGATATTTTTACTTGAAGAATGATAAGCCTAAATTTAATGAGCCAAATAATTTAGATGGTTGGATAAATCTATGTAATGAAGATTTAAATTTTTTTGAAGAACTTGAAGCAACAAATGAATTAGAAAAACAGAATTCAAAAAGACAAAAAACACTTGAATCTATTCTTAATAGATGTGAAAAAGAAAAAATAAGTTGCATTGGACAAAAAGATTATCAAAGTTTTCAATCTGTTTTGAAAAGTAATTTCAAAGCAGATAAGTTTGACTTTGATTTATACGAAAAACTGCCTAAATACAATTCTTCTCAAGTTATTCCAGAAGAAGCTTTGAAGAGTGATGCAATCCTGTATTTTATAAACTTGCCTTTGTCGGCAAATGATTTTTTGTGGCTGGAAAAGTTTCCTAAAAATATGCCAATCTGGTTGGTGACTTTAACTTCCAACCAAATAGAAGCCAAAAATCAGATCGAAGATCTAAAGTCTCAAATTTCAAGTGACTTTTTAAACAAAATTATTACTTTTGATGTGAATAAGAGTGAAATAACAAATATACCTTTTTCTTTAAGGAAGTTTTTCATAAGTTCATCTAAAAATATTGAAAATACAAAAAAAAGGCTCTTGAAAGAACTTCATGCTGCCTGGCAATCTGAAATTGAAGGTATTAGAAGAATGCAGTTAAAAGGTATACAAAGAAAAAATCAAATTCTTGTCGCAACAACTGTTTTCTTATCTCCTATCCCATCAATTGATGTTATGGCAATGACAGTATTAAATTCTTTAATGATTAAAGAAATTAAGTCTATATGGGGATGTAATTGGTCTCCTGAAATTTTAGATAAAGTATCCAAAGAGATTTTAAAGACTGCAATTGCTCAGGGAGTTATTGAATGGAGTGGACAGACTCTAATTGGCATAACAAAATTACATGGCCCAAATTGGCTTGTCTCTGGAACATTTCAGGCTGTAAGTGCTGCTTATTTAACAAGAGTAGTATCAAGTTCTTTGGCTGATTTTATGGCAATTACAAAAGGGGTAGAAGAACCTGATTTGGATTTTATAAAGAAAAATTCTGAAAAAATTGTTGAAGAAGCTTTTGAAAAAGAAAAAATAAATTGGAAAGGATTTATTTCTGATCTCAGAAAACCACTTATGAAACTATCTTTTAATTCATAATCTTGGGTTGAATATTAAATATGAAAAAAAATATTTTTTTTTTAAGTTTGATACTTCTGCTTTCTATTGCTTCAGGCTCATGTAAGAGAATATCAAATAAAAATGAAACTAAAGAAGTAATACTGGCGAGTTTCACTGTTTTGGCGGATATAATTAGCAATGTCGCTAAAGATGATTTTATTGTTAGATCAATAACGAAACCTGGAGTTGAAGTTCATGGCTACCAACCAACTCCAAGCGATTTGGTAAATGCCTCTAATGCTTTTGTTTTTATTGATAATGGATTTGGATTTGAATTATGGGCTGAAAAATTTGTTTCTAATTTAAAAGTTAAAAGAATTACTGTCGCGGAAGATTTTGATCCTATTTTTATCAGTGAAGATTTTTACAAAGGGAAACCCAATCCTCATGCCTGGATTTCTCCAAAAAGAGGGATGCTATACGTAGATATTATCGTGGATTCTTTATCAGAATTGAGACCATCCAAAAGGACATTATTTGAAGAAAATGGAAAAATTTATAAAGATAAACTATCTAAAATAGATAAAGAATTCTCACTTTTTATTAATAACTTAAATAAAGACAGGAGGTATCTAGTAAGTTGTGAAGGTGCTTTTTCGTATCTAACAAATGATTATGGATTAGAGGAAGTTTATTTATGGCCAGTTAATGCTGAGAGTCAAATTACTCCTAAAAGAATGGCAAGAACAATCTCACTAGTTAAAGAAAAAAATGTTCCATCTGTATTTTGTGAAAGTACTGTAAGTAACGAATCTCAAATGGTTGTTGCAAACGAAACTGGGGCTAATTTTGGAGGAAATCTTTTTGTTGATTCATTATCTGATGATAGTGGGCCTGCTAGTTCATACATAACAATGCTTGAGCATAATTTGGATTTGATTAAAAAAGGACTTTTTTGAATTATGGAAACAATAAATTTTCAAAACTTTAGGATTGAGGCAGAGAATATTTGCGTAGATTACAACGGTAAGGTGGCTTTGTATGATGCCAATTTAAGATTGCAACCTGGCCAGATTTGTGGATTAGTAGGGATGAATGGGGCTGGTAAAACAACTTTCTTTAATGCTTTAACTGGCTTTGTAAATATTTCAAAGGGAAAAATTAGAATAAATGGAGAGTCTGTAAGATCTGCTCAAAAAGATCAGACAATTGCTTATGTTCCTCAAAATGAGGGAATCGATAGTCAATTTCCAATAAGTGTTTGGGATGTAGTGATGATGGGAAGATATGGTTCGATGAATATTTTTAGATGTCCTAGAGAGTCTGATGTTCAGGCGGTTAAAGATGCTATTGAGAGAGTTGATCTTACTGATCATTTATCTACACCTATTGGAAACTTATCTGGAGGTCAGAGAAAACGAACTTTTTTAGCCAGAGCAATTGCGCAAAGAGCATCAATACTTCTTCTTGATGAGCCTTTTTCAGGTGTTGATATAAGAACTGAAAAACTTATCTCGGAATTATTTATTCAATTTAAAAATGAGGGGAAAACCATATTATTATCAACGCATGATATGATTCATGTCCGTGAATTTTGTGATTTAGTTCTTTTAATAAATAAAACTGTTGTAGCTTATGGTGAAACCTCTGAAGTGTTTACCCCTGAAAATATTACAACCACTTTTGGAGGGATCTCACCTGATTTCTTGTTTGGACCTGAATCCTAAATTTTAATTTATATGGAGCTCTGTTCTTTTTTAACTTTAGATTCATTCATCACAGATCCTTTAACTCATGACTTTATGAGAAAAGCACTTCTTATGAGTTCATTAGTTGCAGCTGTTTGTGGTTTTCTATCAAGTTATTTGACTCTTAAAGGATGGGCTTTAATGGGAGATGCAGTGTCACATTCGGTAATGCCTGGTGTTGTGGTTGCTTATGCATTAGGTCTTCCTTTCTCCTTAGGGGCATTTATTTTCGGAGTTGGTTCTGTAGCCTTGATAGGGTTTATTAAGCAGAAATCTAGAGTTAAGGAAGATACTGTTATTGGGTTGGTATTTACTGGATTTTTCGCTCTTGGAATAGTATTGGTTTCTAAGATTAAAAGTAATATTGATCTGCACTCTATTCTTTTTGGTAGTCCATTAGGAATATCACTTTCAGATGTAAAGCAAACTATATTCATTTCTTTATTGGTAGTAATCCTTTTATCAATTTTCAGAAAAGATTTAATGCTTTATTGTTTTGATCCTAGGCATGCAAAAACAGTTGGGATTAATGTATTTTTTCTTCATTATTTACTCCTCACATGCTTATCTTTGGCAGCTGTTGTGGGGTTGCAGTCTGTTGGAATTATTTTGGTAGTTGCAATGTTGATTACACCAGGAGCTACAGCATATTTACTTACGGATAAGTTTGATAATATGACAGTAATTTCAGTATTAAGTGCAATCATCTCAAGCCTTATAGGAATCTATGTTAGTTTTTGGTTTGATCTTGAAACAGGTGGATCAATTGTCTTGGCACAAACTTTTATATTTTTATTTGCTTTTTTATTCGCTCCAAGATATGGAATATTTAAGTTAAAGAAATTATTTGCTGGGTATAAATGATTGTGGTAGATGAAACTTTAAATAAAAAGTGGAATTGGTGGCCATTATTCCCCTTATATCCTTATGGAAAAAAGAAAACAATTTTAAAAGAATTAATTCCTGATCAAATATGGTCCTTGGAACAAATACAGGGACTTTATTATGTTGCGGTTCCAATAAGAATGACGGTAATAAAGGTTGATAATGGATTGATGCTAATAAATCCACTGCCTCAGACAAAAGAATTAATAAATGAGTTAGAAAAATTAATTGCGATTCATGGCAAAGTAAAAACAATAATTCTACCGAGTGCCTCTGGACTAGAACATAAAATCGGACTGCCAGCTCTTTCAAGAACTTTTAAAGATGCAGAAATTTGGCTTTGTCCTGGACAATGGAGTTTCCCCATAAATCTACCACTAGATTTCTTAGGAATTCCATCAAAAAGATCAAGAATACTGTTTGAGGAAGGTACTCCACATACAAACTACTTTAAATGGTCTTCATTAGGCCCTCTAAATTTAGGACTTGGAAGATATCAGGAGATAAGCTGTTTCCATTATCCTACCAAAACACTTCATGTAACAGACGCAATAGTTGGAATAGAATCCACTCCCCCTGAGATATTTGATTTTGATCCAACTCCACTTCTTTTTCATTCTAGAGAGAGAGGAGATGAACCTTTGATTGACTCCATCGAACAAAGAAAAAAAGGATGGAAAAGGTTAGTCTTGTTTTCATCTTTTTTAAAACCAGGTAAATTAAATATTCCACCTTTAAAAAAAATATTTCAGTATTCATTTAAAAAAGATCTGAGGAATTGGAGATCTCATTTTGGTATTTATCCCTTTTTATGGGACGAAGATTGGGAATCTTCTCTTGTTGAAATAATGGGTAAAGATACTCCTAAGATTCAAATTGCACCAGTTTTACAAAAATTAATTTTTCCGCGTTCAAAAGAAGTTTTACTCAAATGGTTAGAAAATATCAAGTGTTTTGAAGATATGGAATATTTAATTCCATCTCATTTTACGGCCCCTATAAAATTTACAATAGAAGATTGCCAAAAATTAATTAATGAAATTAATTCCCAAAAGTGGGACAAACTTCCTGAGGATAATAAATTTTTGATGGGTTTATATAAAAAGTTGTTTGAACTAGGAATAATTCCTGAAGAAGTAAATCTTTAAAAACAATTATTCTTCAATAGACATGTTCTCATCATTTTTAAAAGTTTGTTCCAGCTCTTTTCTTTGCTCCATTTGTCTTAAGAAATATCCTGTCATCATTGCAGAAGATAATAAATTAGCAATGTTGTCTTTTGAAGATGTTATTTTTACATCAAATTGATCTGAAGGAAGCATTCCAAGAAGACCTTGAACATTATGTCTAATAATTTCTTGAATATCTTCACTAGCTGATTTTGCTACTCTTTGCAAAACTTCTGGAGATTGTTTTTGTAAATATTGGATTAAATCATTCTCATCGTTTGGATCATTATTTTCAGTAGCAAGAAATTCTGGATTAAACATTTCTACAACTTCAAGATATAAAAACCCTACAACATCACATACCCATTAATCTAAATTATTAAGGGCAGGGAACCGAATAGGTCCAATTTTATTAAACGGCCAATATCTAAAAATAGCTTTACCAATAACCTTGTCATAGGGTAAAAATCCCCAAATATGTGAGTCCATACTGTTATTTCTATTATCTCCCATCACCCATAATGACTCTTCTGGGACAATAAAAGGCCCTGTAGAATAATTAATATTTTTATCAAAAACGTAATTTTTTTGAGCGATATCATTTAAGTAAAGGTTACCGTCTCTTACCTCAACTTTGTCTCCAGGTATTCCAATTACTCTTTTTATTAATGCAGTATCTGCTTCGTAACCAGCATTAATTAATTGTTCTGGAACGTTAAAAACGACTATTTTATTTTTTAATTTTGAAAGATTTGATTTGGAAGTGATTTTGGGGGTTACCTTCTCAACAAGAATTTTATCTTGTATTTGAAGAGTTGGGAGCATTGAACCGGATGGGATCCATCTTGGCTCTATAACCTGCCATCGTATAATTAAAGCTATAGATATCCAGATTAAAAGATTTTTTAAATCCTTTAGTATTGAATTTCTTTTTTCTTGAGTTGTAGACATGTTTTATTTAATTCAGTTATAAGGAAAATCCCAAAGCATTTATATAAATTATGACATCATCTATTGAATGCAAAAATTTTCTTAGAAGTTTACAACTTTTGAATCTCTTAATAAAAATAGGAGTTCAAAATTTAATACTATGTCCAGGTAGTAGATCAGCACCTCTAGCGATAGCTGCTGGAGAATTAAATAAATTGGGACTGGTAAATATTTTTAATTCCATAGATGAGAGATCTGCGGGATTCCACTCTCTGGGGATTTCTGCTGCATCAGGTAATCTTTCTTTAGTTATTACCACTTCTGGTACTGCTGTAAGTAACTTATTGCCAGCAGCAGTTGAGGCAGACCGATCTTGTAAAGGTATTATATTTCTTACTGCTGATAGACCCTTAAGATTAAAAGATTGTGGCGCTAATCAAACAGTAAATCAAGAAGATTTTTTGACTTCAGTCTGCAGAAGGGCTTTAAGTACAAATCTAAATGGACTTCATGAAACACAAGACAACGAAATAATGAATTTAGTTCGAATTATTGAAAAACAAATATCAACTTTCCCTGGGCCTATTCATTTAAATATTCCTATTGATAAGCCTTTAGGTATTTCACTTTTAAATAAACAAAATGTTTTAGAGGTTTTTGAAAGAATTTATTTAAAGAAAAAATATATATTTCAGGAAGTTGAAATCAGATCTGATAAAAACAAATTCTTAGAAATTTCAAAAAGTTTAAATTTAGATGAATCCGGCCTTATTTTGGTGGGTCCCTATCAAGGTTCCATAAATGATTTAATTTCTTTCAATAAATCTTTAGAAAGATTGCAGGAAATTACTGGTTGGCCAGTATTTGCTGATCCTGTTTCAGGCGTTAATTCTGATTTGAGAGGATTAGTTGTGAATTGGGAATTAGTCTTAAGAAAAAATAAAAATTCAATAAATTGTCATCAACTTTTGAGGCTTGGCCCCATGTCATCTTCAATTGATTTGGAGAAATTTTTAACAACTTTCGGAGGTTTACAAATTCTTATAAAAGAAAAAAACTATAGAAAATTGGACCCAATAAAAAAATCAATTGAATATGATTTTGGGCTTTCAAATTTTACTACTCTATTGATAGAAGAATTATCAATTAATGAAAAAAACAAAAAGTCTCTTACGTCGTTAGCCCAAGATCTAATAGAGGAAGGTGAGCAAATTAAAGAAATTTTAAAAGAGAAAATTACTAATGATAATCAAATTACTGAATATAAACTTGCAAACCTTGTCCCAAAACTTTGGCCAGCTGAAAATCCTATAATGCTCT
>NZ_CACMSM010000025.1 GCF_902616385.1 uncultured Prochlorococcus sp.
TGAAACTTTACAATGGCAAGTAGAAGGAATAGTAAATTAAAAAATTAGATTTTAATCTGACAACTAAAAGTGTAAATATTCCAATTTTTCTTGGTTAAATGAGTTACTTTCAGCTACGATTAGAAAGCGCAAATTCCTTTGGGAGTGTGGCGGAATTGGTAGACGCGCCGGACTTAAAATCCGTCGAGCGATTTAGCTCGTGGGGGTTCAAGTCCCCCCACTCCCATTATTTAATTATTTATTTTTAGTTCTGACGATAACTGCCAATAGTTGTTATGTTTTAACTAAGCAACCATAAATTAAAATGGAAAGTTTTTTCAATAATTCATTCGCTACTTTAATTGCTTATATCGGAATTATTTCTACTTATTTATTGGTTATCCCATTGTTACTATTTTACTGGATGAATAATAGATGGAATATGATGGGCAAATTTGAGAGATTAGGAATTTATGGCCTTGTATTTCTTTTCTTTCCTGGTTTAATTTTATTTTCTCCATTTTTAAATCTTAGACTAAAAGGAAGTGGTAAAGGGTAAATAATTGACTAAAGGAAAAGTTATACAAATAGGTTTATTTATTTCATTAATAGGATTAATTAGTTATAAATTTGCACCGCAAATTGGTATCGATAATTTTACAGCCAATATTCTATCAAGTTGTATTTTGATTTTGATTGTTATTACTTGGGTAACATCTTATGTTTATAGAGTTGTAAATGGAAAAATGACTTTTATGGAACAAAGGAAGCGTTATAGAAAAGAGTATGAAAAAGTTGTTAATGATAAACTAGAAACCAAATTCAACTCATTGTCAAAGGAAGAGCAGCAAAAACTTATGGAAGATTTAGAGCAAAATCCATAAATTTTTCATAGAAAAATATCTAAAAATTATGAAAGATAACAAAATGCAAATTACTAAAAATGAATCTTTATCTAAGGTAGATAAAATGTTTTGTGAGTTAAAAAATAAAAAAAAATTTGCTTTAATGCCTTTCATAATGGCTGGGGATCCCAATATTGAAATAACGTCTGAGATCTTATTAAAGTTACAAGAAAATGGAGCTGACCTTATTGAATTAGGTATCCCATATAGTGACCCACTTGCAGATGGACCTGTTATTCAAGTGGCCGCCTCTCGCGCCTTAAAGTCAGGAACTAGCTTAAGAAAAGTAATTAAACTTTTAGAGTCTTTAAAAGGTAAATTAAATATCCCCATCATCCTTTTTTCTTACTTGAATCCACTACTATGTTTTGGCTTTGAAAGGTTTTGTGAGATGGCATCTGTTGCTGGAGTTTCTGGACTAATAGTTCCTGACCTGCCTTTGGAGGAAGCTTATAAATTTTCTAAAATAGTTAGTAAACATTCTATGGACTTAATTTTATTGGTAGCGCCAACTACTCCTTTTGAAAGAATGAAACAAATATCAAATCATACAAAAGGCTTTACTTATTTAGTAAGTGTTACAGGTGTCACTGGGGAGAGAAACAAAATGGAAAATAGAGTAGAAAATCTTATTGCTAAATTAAAAGATTTAAATAGCAATCCAATTGCTGTTGGTTTTGGAATATCAACTCCAGAACATGTTAATAAAGTTCGTGAGTGGGGGGCAGATGGAGTAATAATTGGGAGTGCATTTGTAAAACGAATCTCGAGCTCAAGTAAAAAAGATGTTGTCGATCATGTTGGTGAGTTTTGTAAAGAAATGCGTTTAGCTGCTGATCAAAAAAAATAGATACAAAGATAATTTATTAATTAAAAGAATTATTTATAGAAAATTAATTAAAAATGTTATTACCAATTTATTGTTGTTGTCGTCTTTAAGATTCTTCTGTAGGTAATAATCTGATTTGTTTTCTTCCGAGCTTAATTTCGAATTCATCGCCTGCTTTTAGATCAAGAAGTGCTGTATATGCTTTCCCAATCAGAAGATTCCCATTGCCTTGAACTGTAGCAATATAACTAAGTTTTCTTCCACCTTTTCCAATACCTGCAACTCCAGAATCACCAAGATTAACCCCTTTTGCTTCTAAAAGTGCTTCATAAAATGCGGTAAAGTTTAAGCGTTCACCTCCGTTTTTTTTAGTGGAAACATATCCACAGGCACGAACTAGGTCAGATTTGCTAACATCACCAAGTTCTTTAACTTTTGCAAGGAGATCGCTACCAGTTAGCATAATTAATTAAAAGAAAGTTGTATTAAATAACATAGCAATCTGCGTGTAATATATGCAATTATTAAGTATCTATTCATTCTATTATTTATATTTAAAAATGGAAAAGTTTGTAGTTTTTGGAAGATACTGTGAAGATGCAATTATTAAAAGGGAACCATTTCGAGAACAACATCTTAAGAGACTTAAAAACTTAAAAGATAGCGATATTTTAGTTACATTAGGGCCAACAAAATGTACCAAATATTTGTTTGGAATTTTTAATGCTAATGATGTAAACGAGTTGAAAGATCTTATTGAGGAGGACATATATTGGGAAAAAGGTATATGGATTAATTATGATATTTATCCCTGGATTCAAGCATTTTAAATATGATTTACGAAAAAATTTAGTAATTTTTAACTATTTATTAAAAGAATTAATTTAACTTAAAAATACATATTAATTTGCTTTAATAATTGAATTATTTATCTTATTTAGTAGCTAAAACGATATTTATTTAAACGTTAGTTTTAAGAGGTTATATCATTTTTAATTAAGAATATATTTAAAATATTTATTTACTAGTATCTTGATTTATCTGGTTTACTAATGAGTCGATATCTAATTGATTATATGGTGGTGTTTGTTTTGTTTCTAGATAATCGTTTTTGATATTGTTTAACCATTTTTGCTCAATCTTTATAAGATTTTTTGCAATATTGAACATGCCGCCTTTTTTATACAGTTCTTTCATTTTGAGAATAATCTCGGAGGTTCTACTCGATTTAATATTTAATTCATTTGCTAAGTCTTTTTGGGTAAATCCATGCGTTTTTAACCAATCTTTAATGAAGGAGACGAGTTCTTTTTCTTCTTGTATAGATAATTTACTCATTCAATAAAAAGGAAATAACTTATTAAGCTTATTCTCTGCTCTTGCTCTTATTGAAGGAGTCATGTATTTGCTCCATATACTGAGTACTGCTGTGAGGGCTACAAAATCATCACTAAAACCAACTAAAGGCATAAAGTCAGGGAAAAGATCAAATGGCATAATCAAATATGCTAGAGCAGCCATTAATGAAACTCTCGCTTGTGCAGGAGTATAAGGATCTAATGCCATTTCCAAAACCTCTAAGGCAGGCTTAGCAATTGATCTTCCAGCTTTAATAAGAATCTTGATAATTATATTTTCATCAAATGTTGAACTCTCTAAAACTTCAGCATCATAGATTTTTTCTTGAGTTTTGTAATTCTCTTTCATCCTTATAAATGAAATCTAAATATTTTTAATGGAATTTTTAGCTAATACTATCAACTAATCCATTCTGTATTCCTGCTTTTCTAAGTTTTCTTAAAGCACGTTGAACAACTTGTCGGCAATATTCCCTGCTACAACTCATATGTCTTGCAACTTCAGCTAAAGTTCTCCATTCATTTGAGCCGTCTAAACCAAATCTTAAGCTTACTATCTTTCTTTCTTTCTCAGTTAAATTTGCTTTATCTAGTAACTTCCAAGCCGAGGCTGTCCTTTCGGCTAATTCGGCCAATTCCATTGGGGGAGTTTGATCACTTGGAAGAATATCAACTAACTCGGAAGGATCTGATTTTGATTTAACAGTACCTTGGAGACTAACAGTGATGCTTCTCAATTCACAAGAAAGGAGTTCGTCAATTTCCTCTTTGGTTATTTTCATTTCTTCAGCTAGCTCATCACTAGTAGGTGGAATACCCTTAAGTTGCATAAGCTTTGATTTTGCTGCTCTTAGTTTTGTAAGTTTTTCATTAATGTTAACAGGGATCCTTATCGTTCTACTTTGAGTTGACAATGCTCTATTTAAACCTTGCCTAATCCACCAATAAGCATAGGTGGAAAATCTATGTCCTCTAGACGGATCATATTTTTCGACGGCCCTTGTAAGACCTAATGTACCCTCCTGAATTAAGTCCAGTAATTCTAATCCTTTACCTTGGTATCTCTTGGCGAGGTTTACAACTAGTCTTAGGTTGGCTGTTATCATCTCGTTTTTAGCTTTTTCACCAATTTTTATCTTTTTTCTCTCAGATTCAGAGTATTCACAAGCGGGGCCTTTACCACCTGCCTCTTGACATCTATTAACAAGCACTACCATTTCTTGGACTTTTCTGCCCATTGTGAGTTCTCTTTCGGGAGTCAAAAGTTGATGACGACCTATTTCACCAAGAAAATCGCTTAATGAACTCACGATTTACCTCTTTGTTAATATATTCAACTTATAGTCAATTCAGTAATAAGCCATACATGTAATAATTAATTAATAATTAATTAATAATTATTTATTAGTTGATTAACATGATTTTTTAAAATTTTAGGTATAAAAATAAAAATTATAAATTTTAATTATTTAATTTTTTCTCCTTGATTCTAGTACGGCAAGTACATCTCTCCACTCAACTCCTTTATGCATAAGGGCTACTTGCAGATGATAAATTAAATCAGCAGCTTCATTTGAAATTGAATTTTTATCATTTTCTTTGCAAGCCATTATAAATTCTGCAGATTCCTCTCCTATTTTTTTCAAAATAGTATTACTACCTTTTGTTAATAAGTGATTTGTGTAACTTTTTTCTGATGGATTTATTGATCTTTCGTTAATTGTATTGAATAATTCAGAGCAAATATTTGAGAAGGGAGTTGTTTTTTTCTCTTTTTTATCAATTTGATTAATTTTGATTTCGTTGAAAAAACAACTTTTTTCCCCAGTGTGACATGCTCCTGAACCATTTTGTTCAATCAAAAGGATAAGTGCATCATTATCGCAGTCGAATCTTATCTCCTTAAGTATTTGGGTACTTCCACTTGTAGCTCCTTTTCTCCAAATTTCGGATCTTGATCTACTCCAATAATGAACGTTTTTGGTTTCAAGCGTCTTTGTTAAAGATTCTTTGTTCATCCAAGCAAGCATAAGAATTGATCCGTCAAGCCAATCTTGTGCTATTGCAGGGATTAATCCATAATTATCAAAGTGTAGATCCTCTATCGAAAAATTAGTTGAATAAGCCATTATGTTCGTTATGTTAAATACTACTCAATGTGTTTTATTAAAAATTATCCTAACAGTTAATTGATGGATTTTCATTCTCTGAAATTTTCATGCAGCAAAAGTTACGAGGATTTTCCCTGTTCACATAGGCAATGGCGCCATCAAGGTCACTGCAGATTTGTTCATGGATATTCAAGATCATTCACCTTTTGGTTCACAGCAAAAAAATTAGACTTAAATGGTTTTGTTGTCGATTTTTCAAGTCTAAAGCCCCTAGAAAATAGACTAAAGGAGCAATTTGACCATACTTTTCTAATAAATAAAGATGATCCTTTGCTGAATTACTGGGAAAAATTACATGACTTAGATGCTTTAGATCTGAGAATTATGGATAATGTAGGAATGGAGTTCACCTCTGAATTAATTTGGAGATGGGCTAATGAATACTTACAGGATAAGGATAAGGGCAGAACATGTTGTTGGAAAACAGAATCAAGAGAAAATAAATCGAATAAAGCAAGTTATGAGGAAATTCCTGATTGGTTCAAATCTTAGATTAAAGTTCTTAATTTTAGAATCATATAGGATTCTTTAATTAGATATTTAATCAACATTTATCTCTCCATTAACCAGATAAATATTAATCTCGTCTTTATTAAGGTAATGATTATTCAATATATTATTTGAAATTTTTGTCTCAATTTGTTTTTGAATAATTCTTTTTAAAGGCCTTGCACCATAGGCCTGATCGAAACTATTTTCGACAAGTTGGTTAATTGCTTCATCCGTAATTTTGAATTTTAAGTTTTTTTTGTTAAGTCTTTTTTCTAAATGTTGAAGCTGGATTTTTGCAATTTCTTTTATGTCATTTAATTCTAAATTATTAAAAATAACTATTTCATCAAGTCGATTTAAAAACTCAGGCTTGAAAAATTTTTTAATTTCATTATCTACAACTTTTTTAATTTCATTTGTATCTTCTTTTCTAACTGATAAATCATTTATTGATTGACTTCCTAAATTACTTGTGAGAACAATGATGGAATTTTTGAAATTGATTGTTCGACCTTGACCATCAGTAATGATTCCATCATCAAGAACCTGTAAGAGAATATCTAAAATATCTTTGTGAGCTTTCTCTATTTCATCTAGGAGTATTAATGAATAAGGATTTTTGCGTACAGCTTCAGTTAGTTGACCGCCTGATTCGAAACCTAAATATCCAGGAGGCGCACCTATAATTTTGCTCACTGAATGCTTTTCCATAAATTCAGACATATCCAGTCTCGTAATTGAAGAATTTGAATCGAATATTATTTTGGCCGTTACTTTACTAAGCTCTGTTTTCCCAACACCAGTTGGACCTAAAAAGAGAAAACTGGCTAATGGCTTGCTTGGATCATTTAGACCAGTCCTTGATCTCTTAATTGAATCTGTAACAGCCCTAATTGCACTATCTTGACCAATAATTTTTTCTTTAAGGATTGACTCGAGGCTCAAGAGTTTATCTTTTTCTGACTGGTTTAAGTTCTGTACTGGAATAGAGGTCCACTTTGAGACAACTTCTGCAATATCATCAAAAGTTACCTCTTGTCTTAAAAGACTTGTATCTCCATTTTTTTGGGAATTTACTAGGGACTCACTTTTTTCTTTCAATTTTTTTTGCAAAGAATTTAAAGTTCCAAATTCTAATTCTGCTGCTTTGTTGAGGTCAAAACTCCTTTTGGCTTGATCTATTTGCAATTGAACAGATTCAATTTCTTCTTTTATGGTGCTAATCTCATCAATTTCATCCTTTTCTTTTTTCCATTGAGCTCCTAATTCTGCCTGTTTATCTTTAAGGGATATAAGTTCATTATTGATTTTTTTTAATCTTTCTATAGAAAAATCATCCGTTTCTCTTTTTAAAGATAATTTTTCCATCTCAAACTGTAGAACTTTTCGATCAATTTCATCAATTTCTTCAGGTTTGGAAGTTATGACCATATTTAATCTTGAGGCTGCTTCATCGATTAGATCTATTGCTTTGTCAGGAAGAAATCTATCGTTAATATATCTTTCGCTAAGGGTTGCAGCAGCAACTAAAGCATTATCAGAAATTCTCACACTATGATGAACTTCGTATCTTTCTCTCAATCCTCTTAAAATTGAAACAGTATCATCAATTGAAGGAGCATCAACTTTTATCTTTTGAAATCTTCTTTCTAAAGCAGGATCTTTTTCTATATTTTGTTTATGTTCATTAATAGTTGTAGCACCAATACATCTAAGTTCTCCTCTTGCAAGCATTGGTTTTAATAGGTTGCTTGCATCTAAAGAACCTCCACTAGCGCCTGCACCAACTACCGTATGAATTTCATCAATAAAAAGAATAATCTTACCTTCTGATTCTTTCACTTTCTTTAGAATATTTTTTATTCTTTCTTCAAATTCTCCACGATATTTTGCTCCAGCTAAAAGTGAACCCATATCTAATGAAATTAGTTTCCTATCTTGTAGCGCAGAAGGTACATCGCCATTAATAATTCTTTGAGCTAAACCTTCTACAATGGCTGTTTTGCCAACCCCAGGTTCTCCAATAAGAACTGGATTATTTTTTGTTCTTCTACTTAATATTTGAATTGTTCTTCTAATCTCTTCATCCCTACCAATAACTGGGTCTAAAATCCCATCTCGTGCAGATTGAGTTAGATCAATACCATATTTTTCCAAAGACTCATTAGAACTATTAAATCCATTTTTTACTGCCGGATCTGATTTCATTTTCTTTATAAATTCAAGAAATTCTGGAATACCTTTTTGATTTAAAATTTGAAATCCATATTTATCATCATAAGTGAAACCGTAAACTAAGTGTTCTGTTGATATCACTACATCATTTAAAGTATTTTTAATATCATTCGCCTTCAAAAATATTTTGTGAAGAGTATCACCAATATATAAATTATCTTGTTTATTTTTCATTTTTGCCTTCGCATTTAATGAAGAAATTATTTCCCTCTCAAGATCTTTTAGATTTACATTATTTTTTTTAAAAATATTTTTTGTAATATTGTCCTCTTTTATAAGAGCTAATAATAAATTATCAGAGTCTACGTTTTGTTGATAATTTTTATAAGCGAATTCTTTGGCAAAAATAAAACAGTTCCAAGCAGAATTTGAGAATTCGCTTGGAACTATTTTCATCAATCAATAATTGTGTATGACCGTAATAAATATTAAGTCAAAAAGGGTGTTTAACTATTTAGAATATTTATTCAACAATAACTTTACCTACCATTCCAGCGCCTCTGTGTGGCTCGCAATAGTAATCATAAGTTCCAGCAGTATCAAATGTTTCTTCCCAAGACTCTCCTGGAGCAAAAGCTAGGTCTGCATGACTTAATTCTTCATGCCCATCAAAAACTGCATTATGAGGGGCAAGTTTATTATTGACGAATTTAACTGTATCACCAGCACTAATGGTTACTGTACTTGGTTCAAATGCAAGCATTCCAGAATCTGTTCCAAGTTTTACTTCAACAGTCTTAGCTGAAACTGATGAAATACCTAGTCCTAGAGTTAAAACTATTGCAAATAACCCTGCAAAGATTGAGCGTAACATAATAAAAATTTTCTTATCTATATATATTACAAGGCTTTGGTAACCTAACTGCGAGAATTTTAATTGTTATTACAGCTTGGTAACTTTGATAACCTTAAAATATCATTAATTGACTTGGCATGACTTTTAAGTTTAAAAGTCTCAGGATTAGTGATGGGGACATGATTAAAGTCATATTTTTTGATACTGAAGCTATCCCAAGGAGTAGTTTGGATGGGGAGAATTCTTAATAATAATTTTAGAATTTTTTTTGTAAGCGATATCGCAAAAAATCTCCTCATGTTATGTCTTTTTAATAGTGTAATTATGGCATCATCAATTGAAATGAATTTTTGGCCTAGAACAAATTTTCTAAAGCCTTTGTATTGCTCTTCTTTATGATTTTTAATTAGAAACCCGCAAATCTGGGCGATATCATTTGCGTGTATAAAGTGAAATTTAGAATCGAGTTTTAAAAATCTTGCTAACCAAAGCCATTTCCTGATTTCTTTCAATCCACTAGTTAAATAACTCACAGGATATTTACTTTTTTTTCCAAGATCCCCTCCAAAAACCAAGGTAGGGAAAACAGCGAATGTTTTTTCTGCAAATGAGCTTTCTCTAAGTCTCTGGAAACATTCATATTTTGTTTGAATGTACTCTGTTCCATAAATCAATGATTCCTTCATTAATTCTGTTTTGGTATCAAGAATACTAGCTGTTGAAAAATAAATAATCTTTTCTAACTTTTCAATATCAAGCATATCTAGTAATTCTTCAAAAGCTTTAATATTTACTTCATAGGCTCTTTTTGGATCTCCCCAAGCTGTAGCAGTATGTATTAGATAATTAATTTGACTAATTTCCTTTTTATACCTATTTGATTCCCTAATATCGCACACTATTAACTTTACTTTTTTATTTTCTTGAACAGAAATTGGCAACTTACTTTTGTCTCTTACCATGAGATAAAGCCTGAACTTTGTGTTTTTCAAAAACCAATCAACTAAATATTGGCCAACACATCCATTAGCGCCTGTTATTAATAGGTTTTTATATCCCAAGACTTTGACTAGTAAGTGAGTTTTTTGCCATGTTCAAAAAATGTTTGAGCATTTTCTTCTGGAGTCCCAGGTAAAATCCCATGACCCAAATTAAGAATATATTTCCTGTCTTTTATTTTATTGAAAGTATTATCGATCCTTTCTTTTATTGATTCTTTGTTTGCGAATAAAATGCCAGGGTCAATATTACCTTGAATTCCTATCCCACCAGGGATTCTTTTACAAGCCTCTTCAATATCTACTGTCCAGTCTAATGAGATTATATCTACTCCAGTTTTTGCCATTCTTTCTATGACACCAGCACTCCCTGAAATATAAAGAATTACTGGTGTTTCAGGGTATTCCGATTTTACAATGTCAACTACTTTTTTTTGATATGGTCCAGCAAAGATATCGTAATCTTGTGGGCTTAGTTGGCCTGCCCATGAATCAAAAATTTGTACTACTTGCGCTCCAGATTTTATTTGATATTTAAGATATTCACCAATAGATTTTGCAAAATGATCAAGAAGTTTATGAAGTAAATCTGGTTCATTAAAAGCCATTGATTTTATTAAGGAATAATTTTTACTGCTTTTACCCTCAACTACATATGCAGCAAGAGTCCAAGGTGCGCCAACAAAACCTAAAACAGTTGCCTCGTTATTCACATCTTTTTTTAGTGAAGAAAGAACTTGCCCAACAAAGCTTAAACTCTCGCTTGGATTTAATTCTCTTAAATTTTCTACCTGATTAAGAGTTCTTATTGGGTCCTCAATAATTGGACCTTTACTTTCTATTATTTCAAAATTTATGCCCATCCCTGGAAGAGGTGTGAGAATATCTGAAAAAAGGATCACACCATCCGGTTTGAAAGCATGAAAAGGCTGCATTGAAATCTCATATGATAGTTCTGGATTCTCAGACCTCTCTCTAAAGCTTGGGTAACGCTCCCTTAAATCTCTATAGATTTTCATATATCTTCCTGCTTGCCTCATCATCCATACTGGAGGCCTATTAACTTTTTTACCTAGTGCGGCAGAAAGTAGTAGTGGTAAATCTTGGCCCATTTTTCAATTCGATATTTTTAAAAAAAAATTAAAATCCAACTTAAAAATCTTACAATGTAAAGCAGAGCAAAAGCGTTATATGAACATTTATATGAAGCACTAAGTTAAATGAGCCTTCTTATTTTTTTGATTGATGTTTGAATATACTCACGCTTAATGGGGGTAAAGCAAGTTCTAGAGCATTTTGATAATCATGAATATTGTAATTTATAGTTTCTTTACCCCCCATATTTCCTTTGTTACTGCCCCCGTATCTAGAGCCATCTGAATTAAATATTTCTTTATAGAATCCTTCCACAGGAACACCTACTTTGTATGACCCATGAGTATTAGGAGTAAAGTTAGCAACAACAACTAGCCACTCATTCGTATCGTTTTCTCTTCTCATGAAACTTATAACCGAATTAGATTTGTCATTACAATCTATCCATTGGAATCCATAAGGATCAAAGTCATTTTTCCATAATGCAGGTTCATTTTTATAAAGAATGTTTAGGTCATCAATCAAGTTTCTGATACCTTTATGGGGCTCAAATTCTAGTAACTCCCATTGCAGATCATCCCAAACATTCCATTCTTGTCTTTGCCCAAATTCCATACCCATAAATATTGTTTTTTTACCAGGGTGGGTCCACATATAAGTTAGTAATGCTCGAGTATTTGCATATTTCTTCCAGTCATCGCCAGGCATTTTATGCAAAAGATGACTTTTACCATGGACAACCTCATCATGACTAAGTGCAAGCATAAAGTTCTCTGTATAGTTATATGTAATTGAAAAAGTCACACTATTTTGATGGAATTGCCTAAACCAAGGATCTATTTCAAAATAATCAAGCATATCGTGCATCCATCCCATATTCCATTTCAAGTTAAACCCTAACCCTCCCATGTCAGTTGGTTTGGTTACCATTGGCCAAGTTGTTGATTCTTCAGCGATAGAAAGTGCACCTGGGAAGTGTTGGAAGAGTACATGATTAGCCTGTTGAAGAAATTTAACGGCTTCTATATTTTCATTCCCGCCATTTTCATTTGGTATCCATTCTCCATCAGGACGTAGATAATCTCTGTAAAGCATGGAAGCTACAGCATCTACTCTTATGCCATCAATATGAAACTCTTCAAACCAATAAACGAGATTTGCTACTAAGAAATTTCTTACTTCGTTTCTGCTGTAATTAAATATTAGGGTTCCCCATTCTTTGTGTTCACCTATTCGTGAATCTCCATGCTCATAAAGATGGCAGCCATCAAAAAATGCTAAACCATGCTTATCTTTTGGAAAATGACCGGGCACCCAATCTAGAATTACGCCTATGCCCTCTTCATGACATTTATTTACAAACTCTCTAAATTCATTTGGGGTGCCAAATCTACTTGTTGGTGCATACCAGCCTGTGACTTGGTATCCCCATGAACCATCGAAAGGATGTTCAGATATTGGCATTAGTTCAATATGAGTGAATCCTCTTTCTTTTACGTAAGGGATTAGTTTCTTGGTTAACTCTGGATAAGTTAATAATCGTGTCCCAGGTTTTAGATCGGCTGCAGGTACTGGTTCTCTTGGGTCACCATTGCCCTCCAGATATTTATTATCTGTTGATTCATGGAGCCAACTCCCTAAATGCATTTCATAAACCGAAATTGGCTTGTTAATTTGACTAGAAGAATCTCTGTTTGAAATCCAAGAACTATCATTCCAATTAAAGTTTTTCAACTTTGAAACAATTGAACCATTTTGAGGTCTAATTTCATGAAGGAAACCGTATGGATCAGCTTTCTCATAAATATGACCTTGTTGTGTTCTTATTTCGTATTTATATGCGTCGCCCTCTTGCATTGATGGCATGAATAGTTCCCAAATTCCCCCTAATCTTTTTTGCATTGGATGATGTCTTCCATCCCAAGAATTTATATCTCCAATTATCGAGATTGATTTTGCATTTGGAGCCCAAATGCAAAACATTACCCCTTTTTGATTCTTTTCCTCAATGAGATGTGCTCCCATTTTTTCCCAAATATGATGATGATTACCTTCTGCAAAAAGATGTCTATCAACTTCTCCCATCCACTCTTCTCTATATGACCAAGGGTCATGTTGTGTATGTGTGATCCCTCCTCGTGAAATATTTATTTCGTAATTGTGATTAGGATTTTCAGGCAGGATAGCTTCAAAAAGCCATTTATGGTTTATGCTTTCCGCCTTATAGGTATTGTTTTTAAAATTTATTTTAACTTCGTCGGCTTCAGGCATCCATACCCTAATTACCCATTGTTCTACATAAAAATGAGGACCTAATATTTTTAATGGATTATCATTGCAACAATTTTCTAGGTTGATAGCTTCTGATTTAATCCAGTCTGCTTGAATTGTCTCGATCATGACTGGTAGATATTAACGATTAATAATATCAAATGATTAACCAAAAAATTAATTATTTATAAAAAAAAGGGGTCATTTTCATAAATGTTTTATCAAGGCTAAAACTTAGAGTAATAACTCTATGATTTGCTGAAGGAGATCCAATATTTCCCTCCCCAAATCCAGGATTAACTCCAATAGCGGGATAAGCTGCTGCAGATATAGATAAGCGAAGCTTGCTATCTTTAATTAAACAAATATTTGTTGGTTGCATTGTGATTTGATAAATGCATTCTTCACTTATTTTGGAGTTTTTAACCCTTAAGAATCCGGTTGAAAATTGATTCACCTTTTCATTACTTTCTTCAACTAGAGATAAAGCAAGACAGATATCGAAATTGGGCTGATCACTTTTTACTTGGATTTCTAATGTGGGAACTCCTCTTAAATATTGATTTTCTTCAAAAGAATTGGTTTGAAAAACACCTACATCCAGTCGTTTATCAATAATACTTCTATTAAACTTTCCTGGATTTGGACCTAAATGTCCACCGTCAGATGGAGTAGGTCTCCATGGGTCATGAACAATTGTGAACCATCCTGATCCTTTTGAATTTAT
>NZ_CACMSM010000026.1 GCF_902616385.1 uncultured Prochlorococcus sp.
TTTATGATCACACCAATGACAGCTTAACCATTTTTTCCCTTGAGAACCGAGGTGTACTGATAAAGGAACGTCACAGTTAGGGCAATTTATTAAATATCCGCAATTTCTACAACTTAAAAACCCACTGTGCCCCCTCCTAGGGATCAAAATTATTGCCTGTTCTTTTTTAAAGCGTAGTTGAGGAAGCAATTGTAATAATTCATTGGAAAAAATTTTCATATTTCCTTTCTTGAACTCATCCCGCATATCAATAATTCTTATTTCAGGAATCTCATTGCTGGATATCCTTTCAATCATTCTTACCAATTTAAAATTCTTTTCAAAAATACACTTTTTCCAAGTCTTCATTGATGGGGTTGCACTCCCAAAAATTAACTTTGCAGAATTCCTTTTTACTATTTCAATAGCAATTTCTCTTGCGTCATAACAAGGCATAGGACTATCTTGTTTATAAGAAACATCATGTTCTTCATCCATGATTATTAATCCTAGATTTTTCATTGGAAGAAAAACTGCGGACCTTGTTCCTATTACTATTAAAGGTTCATTAGCATTAATAATTTTCTTCCAAACTACAGTTCTTTGATTGGGAGAACAGTTACTATGATATTCGTAAACAATATTATTAAATCGCCGACTAAACCTATCAATAAGTTGAGGAATTAGTCCAATTTCTGGGGCTAATATCAAACAACTTTTTTTCTTAAGCAATTGATCTTCAGCAATTCTCATATAAACTTCTGTTTTACCTGAACCTGTTTCGCCCCATAGAAGTAAAACATCTCCTGGCTTCATTGTTTGAAATTCTTGAAATGCAAATTTTTGTTCATTTGTAAGATTTGGTTTTTTCGTTGCAATATGATCATTTAAAAAGGAATTTAATTTAGTATTTATATTTTTTTTTCTTTTAGATTTAAAAAGGTAATTTTTACTGACCATTGAGTTAATCAGTTTGTAATTAAAACCAGACTTTATTAATTCACTTTGCCAATTACCCTTTACAGGCAAAGTATTCATTAAAAAAAATTCTTTTTTGGTTAATCCATTTTTCTTAATATCAAATTCTTTTTTAGTTTCAATCCATATTTGATCTTTAAAACCTTTAGAAAAATTCTTATGTTTACCAATCCAGCCAGGAGGAAATGCAGTTTTAAACATTTTTAAATTACTAACCATATAAAAAGAGGCTAGGGACTCTATCAATTCTCTCCAAGAGTTATCAATTATTTTTTTCTGCAAAATACTTTCAACAAACAAATATCTTATGCTTTTTACTCCAGTAATAGTTGTTTCATCATTATTAATTTTTTTTTTGGAGATCACCAACCCATTCAATAATCTCCCTCTTAGTTTCACACTTACAATATCTCCAACTTCTACCCCAAGATTATTTCCATCTAAATAGTAAAAGCTTTCGTTACTACTACCTATATCAAGCAAAATTTCCAATTTGTAGGAGATATTTAATAACTGATTACTTGCCGGCTTCAAAACTTTTTCTTAGTATTGGATTGTTGAACATTCCACAAAGTGTTTTTTGCACATTGTAAGTATCCTGTTCTTAAGGGAGACATGAAGCTTTGATCATTGACTGAAAATTCAAAAAATGATCTGCCTGTCTGAGAAATCCCAAGACTTTTTACTTTAGGTAATCTATAGCACTATTTAAATTTTTCAACAATTTAGAAAACTTTCCTTATTTTCATTTTTGTAAAAAAGTTTTTTAAAAATTAAGGGGACTTTACTACTAAATGTTCAAATTAACCCTAAATAAAATTTTATCTAGTTAAATTCACCGTAGAAAGGAGTCAATTATGTGTCCAGTCGCAGCAGAATCAAAGAATTCCAAGCCTAGTTCAAAAAAAAAGATCAATAAAAAAATTAATACAAATTTAGAAACAGTAGTTGAAGGCGACAGTAATAAAAATAGTCAAAATTTGCAGACATCTTCTGAGTTAAACGAAAGCAGTATTGAAAATAATAATGAATTTAGTGATTCCGAAGAAGAAGATAAAGGGCTCGGAAATATAAAGCTTGGGCCAAAAGGTATCTACACTGAAGATTCAATAAGAGTTTATCTACAAGAAATTGGAAGAATTAGACTTTTAAGACCAGATGAAGAAATTGAGCTTGCAAGAAAAATTGCTGACTTACTCCAATTAGAAGAGCTGGCAACTCAATATGAGTCAGAAAAAGGACATTTCCCATCTGTTAGAGAATGGGCCGAGTTAATAGATATGCCTCTTTCCAAATTTAGAAGAAGACTTCTCTTAGGAAGGAGAGCTAAAGAAAAAATGGTTCAATCAAATTTAAGATTAGTTGTTTCCATTGCTAAAAAATATATGAACAGAGGTTTATCATTTCAAGATTTAATCCAAGAAGGAAGTTTGGGTCTAATTAGAGCAGCGGAAAAATTTGACCATGAAAAAGGTTATAAGTTCTCTACATATGCAACATGGTGGATTCGCCAGGCCATTACAAGAGCAATTGCAGATCAAAGTAGAACTATTAGATTACCAGTTCACTTATACGAGACAATATCCAGAATTAAAAAAACCACAAAAGTTCTTAGCCAAGAATTTGGCAGGAAACCTAGTGAAGAAGAAATTGCTGAGAGTATGGAAATGACAATTGAAAAATTAAGATTTATAGCTAAAAGTGCGCAACTTCCCATTTCTTTAGAAACTCCAATAGGTAAAGAAGAAGACTCAAGACTCGGAGACTTTATAGAGGCTGACATAGAAAATCCAGAGCAAGATGTTTCTAAAACTTTATTAAGAGAAGATTTGGAAGGAGTTTTAGCCACTCTTAGTCCAAGAGAAAGAGATGTTTTAAGATTGAGATATGGAATTGATGATGGAAGAATGAAAACTCTTGAAGAAATTGGTCAGATTTTTGATGTAACGAGAGAAAGAATTAGACAAATAGAGGCAAAAGCCTTAAGAAAACTTAGACATCCAAATCGAAATGGGGTTTTAAAAGAATATATAAAATAAAAAAAGTTAAGTATAATATTCTGCTTTAAAAACTTGCAAAAGAATAGCTTAAAATATATTCGACTTTATTTTAATTCAAACTCAAAATAATATTTAATGACTAATCTTAAGCTAAAAATAGCTAGTAGAAGAAGTAAACTAGCAATGGTTCAAACTTTATGGGTTAAAGATCAACTAGAAAGGAATATTCCAAATTTAGAGGTATCTATAGAAGCTATGGCTACTCAAGGTGACAAAATCCTAGATGTAGCCTTAGCAAAAATAGGCGACAAAGGCTTATTTACAAAAGAACTTGAAGCACAAATGCTCGTAGGACATGCGGATATAGCAGTACATTCTCTTAAAGATTTACCAACCAATTTGCCTAATGGCCTTAAATTAGGATGTATTACAAAAAGGGAAGACCCTGCAGATGCTTTAGTAGTAAGCAAAAAAAATAACTGTTACAAATTAGAAACCTTACCTGAAGGTTCGATTGTTGGAACAAGCTCTCTAAGAAGACTGGCCCAATTAAGAAATAAGTACCCACATCTTTTTTTCAAAGATATCAGAGGAAATGTTATTACAAGAATTGAAAAATTAGATGCAGGAGAATTTGATTGTATTATTCTTGCGGCCGCTGGTTTAAAGAGATTAGGCTTTGAATCGAGAATTCACCAGATTATCCCAAGTGAAATTTCCCTTCATGCCGTTGGCCAAGGAGCTCTAGGCATTGAATGTAAATCTGATGATAAAAAAGTTTTAGAAATTATAAATGTCTTAGAAGATAAACCCACTAGTCAAAGATGTCTAGCAGAAAGGGCTTTTTTAAGAGAACTTGAAGGTGGATGCCAAGTCCCAATAGGTGTTAATAGTAATATTGATAATGGGCAACTTTACCTTACTGGTATGGTAGCCTCTCTTGACGGGAAAAGGCTGATTAAAGATCAAGTTATTGGCAATATTAATAACCCTGAACTGGTAGGCACAGAATTAGCAAAGAGACTAAATCTCCAAGGTGCCGACAAAATACTCAGCGAAATATTTGAAGAATTTAGAGAAAACAAAAATTAGTTAATTTACTAATTTAGGATCAATTTCTTTTTTGTATCTGTCTTCACAATCTTGAATAACTTTAACTGCTTCTTCTATCCCAAAAAAACCATTAACAGTACATGTTCCAGGTTTTTTTAGATCTTTGTAGTGCTCCCAATAATACTTTGTTTCTTTTAACCAATGCTCTCCAAGGTCTTCATAACTTAAAATATGATCCATTCTCTTATCATCTGCGAGAACCGCTATTACCTTATCATCGACCTCTCCACCATCATCAAATTTCATCACCCCAATAATTCTTGCCTCCACAATTGATCCAGGTATCAATGGCTCAGTTACACTAACAATTTCGACATCAAGTGGATCTCCATCTTCATCCCATGTCCTTGGTATACATCCATAAGCAAAAGGATAAGCGAGTGAAGAATAACCTACCCTATCAAGTTTAAGGTGGCCCGTTTCTGTAATTAATTCATATTTATTTATGGTATTAGAGTTCAATTCAACAATAGTGTTAATTATTGTATTTGAGCTATCAGTGAAAGCATCTAGTATATGCAATAAATTTGGTGTAACCCTGCTTGGGGGTTGATTAAGGTTTGCCATCAAAAAATAATTTTTATTTATATTACATCCTCACACTCAACCAAATTCTTCAAAAGTAATTTTTCAGCAAAAATCATTTATTTTAGACTTTAAATGATTAATAAAATAGCTTGGTGATAGTTCTTCTTTAGTGACAGTTCTTATCAATTCCATAGAATTAACTGACCTGCCATATTTATGAACATTATTTCTTAACCAAAATATGATTTTTTGATATTCACCATTTTGGATTAAATCGTCTATCAAACCAATGTCTCTTTCCATTTGGGAAGATATTTGCGCACTTATAAGATGACCTAGCAAATATGAAGGGAAATATCCAAACGCACCTTCACTCCAATGAACATCTTGAAGACAACCTTCTGAATCATTTGATGGTTTTACTCCTAAAAGTTCACCATATCTTTTATTCCATTCCTCAGGAATATCTTCAGCAGGTAACCCGCCTTCAATTAAATCTATTTCTAGTTCGGTTCTAACCAGAATGTGTAAACCATAGGTCAATTCATCTGCCTCAACCCTATTTAATCCTGCTTCCAAATGATTAATAGATTTCCATAGATCAAAATAATTATTTAATGTACATCCAGCTGAAACAAATTTTTTAAAAAATCTTTTCGAAAAAGATTTGGATTTAACTACTCTATTTTCCCAAAATAATGATTGACTTTCATGTATACCCATAGAAGTTGCTTGACCTAAAGGCCAAGCAAACCATTGATGACTTTGTGATGGCAGGCCTTGCTCATAAATTGAATGTCCCCACTCATGTGCAGTTGCCAAAAAACTTGATAATGGTTCACCTTCAACGATTCTTGTCGTAATTCTATAATCATTAGGCCCTAATGTAATCGAAAAAGGGTGAGGAGATTTACCAACAACAACTAGATCTTTATCTCTCCCAAACTCATCAAGCAATTTAGAACATAAATTCTGTTGAGATTCTGGACTTAAATCCCAGTGATATTTCTTTGACTTGTTAATTCCTCTAATCAACTTTGGGAGAGCGTCTTTCAAAGGCTGAAACATTTTATTCAACCATTTTAAAGTTAATTCAGGCTCAAAGGGCTGGGCTAAAGTCTCCCAAGGTGAATATTGATCTGATATTTGTTTCGCCTCTTCAATCCTTAATTTGACTAGTTCTTTAAAGTATGGAAGAAAAACTTTAAAATCTGATTTTTTCTTAGCTTCTTGCCAACTTTCATATCCTTTAGATTTTGCCTTTGCTAAAGACTCAACTAATTTAGGATCCAAATTTTTCGCTCTATTAAATTCTTTGATTAAAAGATTAATATTTTTTTCTTTATCTTGAATAAAGAGTTGATTATTGGAGTTTTGTTCATTATTTAATAATTCATTTTTAGCAGATTGTATTAAATCAAAAAATTCTTCAGAAGAATTTCTTCTATGCAATATTTTTGCAATATAGGTAAGTTGTTCAGACCTCCAAGAAGCTGCTTTCTTGGGCATCCCAGTATTCTGATCCCAATAAAGTGTATTTTGGATTGAACCTAAAATTTGAGTTTCTTTAAGATAAGCCCCCAGCTTATTCCATTGAATTTCTGCCAAAGTTTAAATATAAGATAAATTAATTTTAAGATAAAAATTTTGAAGTCTGCAGTAAAACACACATCTTTATCCATAATAGGATATTAATTAATTAATTAATTTTTTTAATTATATGGAACAAATATTTTCAAAATTAAAATTCATAACCCATGGCGAGGGTTTTATTGATATCACATATGATTTAAATTTGTTTATTGAAAAAAATAATTTTCATTCCGGAATTTTAAATTTAACTTCACTTCATACAAGTTGCAGTTTAACTATTAATGAGAACGCAGATCCAAATGTACTAAAAGACCTAAAAAAGTATATGCAATCGATAGTTCCCTATGATTCCTACTTAACCTTATCAAAAGATAGAGAAGAAATATTCTATAAACATTATCAAGAGGGGGCTGACGATATGCCAGCACATATTAAAACGTCCCTAACAAACACTTGTTTATCTTTGAGTTTTCAAGACGGGAAAATTATGCTAGGCACATGGCAAGCTGTTTATTTATGGGAACATCGATTTGATCAAAAGGAAAGAATTATAAGTGTACATATAATTGGTGAGAACAAGTAAGATATTTATAATGTAATAAGTCAGATTTCTTATTTAATGGAACCCTACATTTTGCAAGATGAAGAATTGAATGAATTAGTTGTAAAAATACCTGGCTGGGAAATTAAATCTAAACAAATCCAAAGAGAATTTAACTTTGCTAATTTCATTGAAGCCTTTGCTTTTATGACCAAGGTTGCTTTAATCTGTGAAAAATATGATCATCATCCTAACTGGGAGAATGTTTATGCAAAAGTAATAATTAAATTAAATACACATGATCTAGGAGGCATTACAAATCTGGATCAAACATTAGCTTCGGAAATCAACAAAATTTTCGATCAATAAAAAATTTAAACTTATTTTCAACTAGTCAAAATGTCTAAAAATTTATTGCCAGTTACTATTATTAGTGGATTTTTAGGTTCTGGCAAAACTACACTTCTGAATCATATTTTAAAAAATCAAGTTGGTATCAAAACAGCTGTTTTAGTCAACGAATTTGGAGAGATAGGAATAGATAATGACTTAATAATAGAAGGCTCAGAAGACATGATCGAATTAAATAATGGATGTATATGTTGCTCTATCAATGGCGAATTATTAAATACCGTATCCAAAGTTTTAAAAAGAGCTGGAAAATTAGACTATTTGATTGTTGAGACAACTGGATTAGCAGATCCATTACCAGTAGCTATGACTTTTGCTGCTGGTGATCTCAGAGAAAAAGTAAGATTAGATTCGATAATCACTGTTATTGATGGAGAAAATTTTGATTTTGAAATTAATAATACAAGTGTCGCTTATTCTCAAATTTTATACGGAGATATCCTTCTTCTAAATAAATCTGATTTAGTAAATGAAAAACAATTAAAGAAAATAGAAGAGTTTATAAATAAAATAAAAAAAGAACCAAGGATTTTGAGATCAACTAATAGTGAAGTTGCATTACATACAATAATGAGCGTGGGTCTATTTGAGACAGATACTTTTGAATTCCAGAAAAATAAAAAATATATAGAACAAAATTCAAATGATCACCCTTCTCATTCCCACGATCACTCTTCTCATTCCCACGATCACTCTTCTCATTCCCATGATCACTCTTCTCATTCCCACGATCACTCTTCTCATTCCCACGATTTGATCAATAATATCGAGGGTTTTACCTCAGTTTCTTATGAGACATTTGAACCATTTTCCTTAAGGAAGTTTCAATATTTCTTAGATAATCAAATCTCACAAAATGTATTTAGAGCAAAAGGAATATTATGGTTTATGGAAAGTGAAAGAAAACACATTTTTCACCTATCTGGAAAAAGGTTTTCACTAGATGATGAGGAATGGACAAAAGAAAAATCTAACAAGATAGTATTAATTGGGAAAAACTTAGATCACCAAACTATTAAAAATCAACTGTCATCATGTAGATTTAATTCAGATTAGAGTTCATATTAGGATTTAATTAATTTTTGAAAATACTTATTAAAGGATTTAAACAAGCATTAACCGAATTAAAACTTTTTTATATTACTTCGTTTTTTTTCGCACTTTTAGTAATCATTCCAATTTCCAATTTTCTTCTTGAAGGAGCCAAATATGTTGTAAGTGGAGATTTTTCATTAGGCATTGCTGGAGGAGAAGAAGTATTAGAAACTTTAAAAGTTTTAGTACTAACAAGTTTTTTCGGAGGAGGATTAGGCACTTTAAATGGATGGATACTTTCAAATTGTGATTTTAAATTCAGAAAAGTTCTACGTATTGTTCAACTCATCCCACTAGCCACCCCAGCATACCTAATAACAGCTGTTTTGCAGGATTTAGGAAGTATTTTTGGGTATCAAGTAACCGGTTTATGGTGGGGGGTATTAATACTTTCAATTTCTACTTATCCATATGTATTCATCCTTGCTAACGAAAGTTTTAATAAATTTGGAGTTAATCAAATCAATGCTAGTAGAGGATTAGGAGTTGGACCATGGAGGAGCTTCTTTAAAATCGCTTTTCCAATGGCATTACCAGCACTAATAACAGGAATAAGTTTAATGTGTATGGAAGTAATGAATGAGTTAGGTACATTTGCATTATTAAATATCCCAAGTATTTCTACAGGTATAGCCGAAAATTGGATAATTGAGGGTAATCCAAAAAGTGCTATTGGACTATCTTTGGTAGCTTTGCTAATAATTTTCACTTTAATTATTTTTGAAAAATTCTCGAGAAGAAAATCAAAGAGGTGGAGTGAAAATCCTGCATTAAAAGATTCTCAAGGGTGGGAATTAAAAAAAACAAGGGCTTTTTTAGCAATAACAATATCTTTATTTCCTCCAATTTTCTCTTTTGGAATTCCATGTTTTTGGGTTCTGCTCAATATCGATCAAATTCAAAAAGGGTTATCTTTAGAATTACTTACCCTATCATTCAGGACCCTAAGTCTAGGATTTTTTACTGCATTAATAACCATGTTATTCTCCTTAATAATTTCCTTAGCAAGACGTCCAAATAAAAGCTTATTACTAGGACTAATAACAAACCTTGCGGGAATAGGTTACGCAATTCCAGGAACTGTATTAGCTTTATCTTTAATCAGCATTTCTTCTCCAAAATTCAATTTCATTGCTATTTGCTTACTAATTTGGGGTTATCTTGTTCGATTTCTTACTATTTCTAAGGGTTCTATTGATTCAAGTCTCGAGAGGATTTCTCCTAGTCTTGATGAAGCAGCACTTGGACTAGGAGAGAATTGGCTGGGAATCATCAAAAGAATTCATCTACCTCTTCTTCAGGGGCCAATCTTCGTAGGATCACTTTTAGTTTTTGTAGACACGATAAAAGAGTTACCCATTACCTTTATTTTAAGACCATTCGATTTCGATACATTATCAGTGAGAATATATCAATATGCTGGAGATGAAAGAATGGTAGAGGCAATATTACCGACCATTCTAATCATGACTTTAGGTCTTATTGCATCAATTACATTGATACCAAGTTTAGAGAAAAAAAACTAAATTTTTTTAGACAGTTTTCTTATTAAGAAAGGTAAGCTTAACAACAAATCTGCCGATGTAGATATAACCCTAAAATAAATTAAGCTAATAAGAGTTGTATTTTGTGGGATACTTTTACCAACGAATAAAAGGAGGCAAGCCTCAAAAACGCCAACTCCCCCTGGAGCTGCAGGGACTACCAAGCCTAAAGACCATGCCAAAGAAAAGATTACTAATAAAAATATGATGTTCAGATTATTAGTTTCAGAAAAAGAATTTAAACAAATATAAAACCCAATAAATTTAGTTAAAACAAAACCAATTTCAAGCAATAAAGCTCTGGTAGGGAAAAAAGAAATTATATTTATTCTCTCTTCAAATTTGTAATTTGCATTTGGATGTCCTAATACCTCAAATACTTTTCCTTTAAGTGCACCTAATCTTTTTATTATCAGAAAAATAAATTTACTATTTAAAAATAGTAATGGAAAAATTAAAAAAAAATAAAAAGGTGAAAATATTAATCCCAGCGATGCCAAGATAAAAGATCCACTCAACATAAAATAGGGTTCTATGAGTGTCGAATACAAAGCAATCTGAGAATTACTGATTTTTTTTATAAAATTAAATCTTTCAACAAAGTGCCACATCCCTCCTGGAACATATTTAAGAATATTAGTTAAAACATAAAAAGATACAAGATTATTACTTTTAAAATCTTTCCCGAACCATTTAACAATATATTTCCATGCATATGCGTTCAGGTAAATACTTAAAAGACAAAATAAAAATGATATGGATAAATTAATTCCATTTCTTTCTAAATTAATATCAAAAGAAATTTGATCAATATTATCAAAAAAATAAATGCAAAAATAAGACAAGCTTGAAATAAAGAAAATGTTCTTCATAGCACCAAAATTGATTTTTTTAAGGAATTTCAAATATGGTTGATTAACTTTGTTAAATCTCATTTCCAGTTTTCAAATGCTTTAAATTTTTTACTTGAATCTTTTATTATTTTTCTTATTTCGTTAGTTGATATTTTATGCTTTAACTTTAATCTCAAAACCTCATCATTTTCTGGCTTCATGTTTATTGATCCATCTGGTTTCAAAGTTTGTTTAACCTTTATATTTCCAAAACTCGTTGAACATTCTCCTCTACGTCTAAGTAATATCCACCTAGATTGGGTTCTTTCACGAATCCCAATAGTATTTGAATAATCAAACCATAATCGCCTAAAAAATTCTTTTTTCTCTACCGGCAAGATTACTTGAATAGAAAATCCAATTCTATTTTTTTTCATATTTATAGCTTGATAAGAAACGTCATAAGCTCCCTCAATTCTTAGTTTCTCCACGAAATTAACTATGTCTTCCGATGTTTGGTCATCAATCCATGCTTCTTGAACAGATATCTCTTCACACTTTGGATTAATTTGTTCATTAATAGAAGAATTTTCAAATGAATTAATTTTATAAACTCTTACCAAATTAGGGAATGGAAATTTTAGATTACCAATGCCTACTCCATAAGAGTTTATAGAATATTTTGAAGGGGGTTCTACATAGTCGACTAGATTAGCAAGTAATGAAATGCCAGTTGGTGTTGAGAGTTCACCCTCTATTGAGTCACGATTTGATAAAACCTTAATTTTTTTTTGTTTTATTAGCTCTATTACGGCAGGAGTTGGTACAGATAATTTTCCATGTTCAGTTTGAACAAACCCTTTACCCAACATTGGTTCATTACAATAAACCTCCTTCGGATTTAAGTAATTCAATGCAGCACATACTCCAATGATATCCACTAATGAATCTATAGCTCCAATTTCATGAAAATGAACATCCTCTGATTTGATACCATGAACTTTTCCTTCCGCAATTGCTAAAGATTCAAATACTTCATAAATAATTTTTTTTAAGTTTTCTTCTAAGTGGCTACTAAAAATAAGTTCCTTAATACTTCTCCAAGTTCTTTTGATAGGACTACAATCAATATTCTTTACATTTGCCTTGATCCCTCGGATTGAACAACTTTTTGATTCTTTAAAATCTAGTTGATATAAATTCTTTAGTCCAAGATCAATAAGGGGTTGTTCAATGACTTTTTTAGGCACCCCTAAATCATAAAAAGCCCCTAGTAACATATCTCCAGAAATACCAGGAGAACATTCAATTAATATATCTTCCATAAATCATAGATTTTTTTGATTTCTAAAATTGCGGTAAAATTAACCTTTCATGCTAGTTTTTTTCATAAAGATTTTTTTTCAATCACCTTGTACTTTATTAATTTCAAAGAATTTCCATCCCTATTGATATCTAAGCTTACAAAACTATGAAGAAGTTCAAGCGAAATCTCTCCTTTAATGACTAATTTAAAATTTTTATTTTTAAAATTTTTTGACTTTGCAGCAGAGCAAACCTTTACAACAATTTCTTTCTTCTGAGTGTTAACAAAAATTAATTCTCCTCTAACAGAAAAATAATTATCTTCTAGACCTAATTCTTCTAATAATTTAGAGATGTTGGTTTTTGAAGAGTCACTTGGAAAATCATTGAGTTGATAAGGATCCCAGATACCTGCAACTTGTAAATGCAAGTTTTGAGTATTTTTATTCTTTGGATAAACGATCCAATAATAACTTTTCTTTAAATCAATATGTTTTTTTAAAAGCGATAATGCTTTACCTAGTACTACTGTTTCAATTTTTTCGCCTTTATTGTCAATTAAAAAGCCTCTATTCAATTGCTCACTACCATGGGGAGTATACTTACCATTAACAATACCGATTGCTCTATGCTGTAATTGGTTAGAAACTTCTGGGATAGGGTTTTTTAACATATTAAAAATTTGAAATAACAATTTATCGTATTAAATTTCTTGTTTTTCCTCCAAAGTATTAAAAGACTTTAATGCATCGTCAATAGCATCAGAGGGATTAGTTGCATTATTCATACTATTTTGTCTCCGAATCATTTCCACAAGTTCAAAAGGATTAGATGGAAGAAGTGAATTATCCTCTTCTGTTTTAGTTGTAGTATCGATTTCTAATTCTTCAAATTGATATTCAGCAAATAAATTATCACTTTTGAAGGAAATTAACAAAATAAAAAAAAATGCAACCGTTATTGGTCTAGGTAGGCATTTGTAAAAATAATTTTTCATTTTATTTAATTTCAAAATTCTTTAAAGACAAAATTTTTTGCTAACTTAATTTTACATAATTTGGTAGAAATTTGTTAATAGCAACTTGGAATGTTAACTCAATAAGAACTAGACTTTCACAAATAATAGACTGGATTAATGAAGTCAATCCAGATATTTTATGTTTGCAGGAAACAAAAGTGATGGATGATAATTTCCCTTTCGAACCTTTTAAAAAATTAGGATACTCAGTTGAGGTCTATGGACAAAAATCATACAATGGGGTAGCTATAATTTCTAAAAAGAAGCTAGAAAATGTTAAAAAAGGCTTCTATGGTTGTACCGACTATAATCACAATATCGAAATATTCCTTGATCAAAAAAGATTAATTTCTGCTGATATTAATGGTATTAAAATCATAAATGTCTATGTGCCAAACGGATCTTCTCTAGAATCTAGTAAGTTCAAATACAAAATTAATTGGTTAAATTGTTTAGCTTCATTTTTAGACGAGCAAGAAAAAAAAGGAGAAAGAATTTGTCTTATGGGGGATTTTAATGTTGCTCCATCTAACTTGGACATTCATGATCCAAAGAAATATGAAGGAGGAATAATGGCATCAGAGATAGAGAGAAATGCACTAAAAAATGTTCTAAAAAAAAGATTAATAGATTCTTTCAGGATTTTTGAACAAAATACTGACCATTGGAGTTGGTGGGATTACCGTAATAACTCATTTGAATTA
>NZ_CACMSM010000027.1 GCF_902616385.1 uncultured Prochlorococcus sp.
AAACTTATCTTCACAAAGGAATAACCCAAAAAAAATCGGCACAGAATTTTCAAGAGATTTTTATAAAGGAAGCTTTGAGAATAAAGATAAATTTTTCTTAAATGATTCAGAATTTATTGAAAATTACAATAACGCCCTAAAATCACCTCAATCAAGGAGACTATACAAAACATTAGAGAATGAAGTCTATCCAGACACTATCATGGTCCAAGAAATTTTAACTATAGATAAAATTTATATTTGAAATCCTTTCACTTAAGAACTACTTTTTAAGATTTTTTACCTACACTCAATAAAAAACATTTTCCTGGTGGTATTAGATCTTAAAAACTACTTGATTTTTAATTGTTTCCCAAGTGAAGAACCACAAGATTCAATAATAAAAACTATAAAAACAAATTACAAATTAAATAATTAGAAGATTTTTTGAGTGAGAGACTTGCATTTTCAGAAAATAAAGGGAATATAAAGAAAATGATAATTCCAATGGAATCAATTAAAAAACCAAAAAGAATTATTAAGAAACAGCTTAAAAATGTTAATAAAGCAATTATTGAAGTTGCAGAAATGAAATTTGTAAATATTGAAGAAAAAGAAGAAAAATTAGATGCGCTTGTTTTTTTAAAGAATCAAATATTGAGGAAGGTGGAGAAGTTAGAAATTAAATAACTAAATAATTGTAGATATTAAATATTTATTTTTTTGTATCAGCTACATTCTTAAAGAAATCGCAATAAGCCATCAATTCTGACTCGGTTTCGACTTTAAGATTTAAATCGCTTATTGCCTTCTTGGTATCAATTCTGTAGCCATACCAATCTAGACAAACTTCTCTTGCCTTTGGGTTTCTGAAACTGAGATCGAATCTGTCATTGAAGTCTTGAAACAACCCCAAATGAAAATAATTAAAGGGATGTAGAAAATTCCACGTTTCATTTCTTAATCTCAATAAGTTTTTTATGATTCTGCATAAGTCCAAGAAGATTCTTCCATAGTTGAAAAATAATTAACCTGTGAATCCCATTTTCTGTTCTGCTGCCATTAATGAGCCTACAAGCTTGTGCTCAGCAACTTTTTCATCGTCAGTCATAACTGGCTTGATATCAAAATCTATATCAAACTTAACTTTCCAAGGAGCAAAATGTTCTGTCATTTTTATACCTGCTGAAGCTTGGACAATAATATAAACATTATTTGAGTAAGAGGCATGATACCTTCCCAATACTTTGAATCCTTCAAACTCATCATTCAAAGTTCCATCTTCAATAACCTTTAAAAAAAGATCGTAGGCTGCACCCATAAGAGCAACATTTTTAAAAGTTGCAGTTACTAAATAAGTATTCATTTGATTAATAAATCTACAATTCTTTTCTAGGGTATAGGATTTAAAATTGAGTTAAGGATCTTGAAATGAATATTTCTGCTAAAGGAATTTTTTTAGATCGACTGTTAGTTAATTATTTCCCTTAATAACAACTTAATATAAGTAATTATCAAATTAAATTTATGCTTAAATATTTCAGTTCTCCAAAATTTATTTTTTTGAGAGTCGATCTACAATAAGGGGCAATTATCTACTTTTTTTAATGTCAAGTACACAGGCCATAGAAGATTTAATTGATGGTTATGCAACCAGTGAAGATTCTTCTTTTCTAATACCGAATGCAACTGAAGATTTTTTGGCTGTAAGGCCAAGTGGAAATCCAATCTCTGCGCAGGGATTAGTTGGAATGTTTGATAGTAAAGACTTAGTTGCAGAATCCTCTGAACTAATCAAAACCCACAAAATCGAAATTTACGGTGATATTGCATACGCAGTTTTCACTTTGAATGAAATCTTCAGTTATAAAGGAAATCAAAATAAAGATCTTTCAACTTACACTTGCATATTTAAAAATGAAAACGGTACATGGAAATATGCCTGGATGCAAAGATCACAAGGAACTACTGATATGAATTCTTGGGAATAAATATAACGCTTACTGCTTACACCGCAGGTAAAGTAAGCCTTGGTTATCCTGAATCAATAATCCCTGAAGAAATACCTTTTTAATTAATGTTGCGACTTCTTCCGTTACCGATTTTTATTTGCATTTATCTATTCTCTTGGTGGAGATGTAAAAAAAATATTATCGCTAGTGATAAGCAACTAAAACCTTGCATTGATTGGGCATATATAAAAAATTTACCTCTCCCACCAAGACCTTCTTTTGTCGAGTTTTATATTATTTATGTCTCTTCTTTTTTTAAATTTCCCTTTGGGATAATTATTCAACAACTCCCTTTTGCGAAGAAAGTAAGATACTACGAAAGAGAAATGAAATTAATATTTGATAAATGGAATCTAGAAAAAATTAAAAAAAATAATTAACTAATTTATTGATATGTCTGGAGTAAAGATATATAAATTCCTAACAATACAAATATTGCTACACCTATTCCCATAACTGTATTGGGTTGATTATTCCAAAAATTAGTTAAAAATTCCATTTATTAGGAAGTTTAAATTTTTTTAGCTCTATGAGCTCTTTTCATAACTTTTCTCAAAATATTATTTCTAATTGATAAATCAGAAATACAATAAAGAGTTAAAAACAAAACTACTTTTGCAAAAAATGAGATTTGCATAATAAAAATAACTCTACACTCATAAAAGCAAATTTCATTAAAACTGCCAATTTTTTAGAAGACCTAATAGGAGGTATTTTTAATAGTTGAATACGAAGACTGAAGAAAAAACAAATGCAATAAGATCAACAGTATTAGCGTTCAGAGTAGCTTCTGTTAGATATAAGATAAAGTTAGTAGAAAGATACTTATGAAGGAATTAGAAGAAAATACTATCGAACAAATAAGAACTCTCCTTAATTATTTGGAGCAAACAGATCTATTAAAAAACAAGGATATTCTTAGATGCTTAGATGTAATAGCAAGAGAATATGGCGGAGAAGTAGTTGACAAAAATTAAATGGCAAATCCAGATCAAAAAACAATATTGCTAGAACAAGCTTATGACGAACTAAAGGCAATTTGCACTAAGTTCCAAGACCAATCTGGAGCTACAGATATGGAAGTAAAAACTTTACTTCGAGAACTTGCGAGGGTTTATGAAAAAGATATGGATGACAATTATGACATAAATTGGGAAGTTTAAATAAGTTTATTTGATATTTTTTTGCTATAAATTAATTGAGGCCAAACCTCTTCAGCACACTCTACGTTTGCTGCAAGACATAAATTGATTCTATATAGTTGCGAGTCGATTTAATAACCCTTTCAGTAGTTGGAATTTCTGGAAGGGTTTCTTGTTACTGATATTTATTTAGTAAATGGTTATAAATTCCCAACAATACTATTACCCCAGCTATTCCATAAATTGCATGGAATGGATCGTGATGATTCTGCCAAAGCTCCTTTAAAAATCCCTTCAATACTTCATATCCAATGCCCCATTAGAATAACACCCATAAGATTTTTCTCTAATTAATTTGCATAATTTCTTTCAATTGGTAATTTTAGTGAGCTTCAATAAATTCAAATGCAAGATCAAAAAATTGAAAAGATAGCAGCTGTAGTAGTAAACATAACTAAGGTGCTAGTAATAATTTATCTAGGCTTCGTAGAAGTATTTAAAATTGCCAAATTACTTCGAGAGCAGTTAGATGCTGAATTTGATATTTCTCGAAAATGGGCTTCACAAAATTATTCGATTCTAAAAAAACGGCTAGCGGAAAGAAAAGTAGCGGGAGTTCTAGAAAATTAGTAAGCGTTTTATTTACGAAACAAGTTTGATCGAATAGACGGTATCCTTACAATTATTTTTTTTATCCCATTCCTTTGCGAAAGGAGATTCCATCTCTGCACCTAGTTTTTCTAAGTCGGTACAGTTCATTAATAAATGAGATTTGTGTTCATTCACTTTTACAAACTCATAATCAGTTACAAACTCCTTACACATTTCTTTAAGAAATAATGTTGTTACATCATTTTTAAATTCGTCAAATGTGCAGCTAAAAGTTGAAATTATGAGAGTGTTCATAAAAAAAAGGAGCTAATTGCCCCTTATTGTAGATCGACTGTCAATCTCTATCTATGAGTAGACTTTGGCAACTATTGGACCAGCTTCTTCATCAGTAAATACAGGTGTGGTTTCCCAATTGAGAAATTCACCCCATTCAGCGGCATGTTGATATATTGCCTTTGGATCATTAGTCTTCAAAACTATCCAACCCTCTAAAGAACCTGGTGCGTGATATCTTCCAATCATCTCAACTCCAGGATAATCTCCTCCACCACCAAGAAATTTTTCTGCACCTTTTTGATGATATCCGGCCTTAAATGACCAATGCTGAACATAAAGCATTTTATTTTTTAATTTTTATTGGCTTTCTATTACTAGCAAAAAAAATAATTCCTGAAAATAAATAGTTTTAATTGCCCATTTTGAAAGATACATTAGTAAAACCATTAATTGAGAGTAAAGGTCATATTTACGATTCAACTGTTATTTCAAGCTACTTTTAAGTTAAATTCAAACTAAAATAAGAGAGTGTTAGCACCTTTTTATGCTGTTTCTAATTTCTTATAAATTCACTGATGCAAACTCCCAAGACAAGGGATCCAAAATGTTAAAAGAATGGTACGACAACGGAGGGCCACAAAATAGACCAAAGGGTTATGACGTTAAATCTTGGATTTTCTTACCTCAACATGGCAATGGTTACTCTGTTGTAGATGCTGATTCTTTAGAAACTATTTGGAAACAGTGGAGTCCTTGGAGAGAGTTATTGGAATTCACTATTGAACCTTGTGCGGATTTAGATCAAACAGTAGCTCTATACTGTTAATGAAACACTTTTTACTTGTATAAAAATATAAGACTTAGCAATTATGCAGCGATTCAAAAAAATAATGCTTACTTAACCTATTTAGCCTTTTTATTTTTTAATATATGAGAAATCAAACTTTTAAATAATAATGAATAAATTTAAAGATAACTTTTCAAGTGAAAGCTTTTATCCAGATAGTAATTATTATCTTGACCAAGATAATGCTCCTAAAGAGGATCAAATTACAGAAGATCAAAAATCCAATATAGGTGGAAGTTTTGAATGGCCAAATACCTATTGGTTCATTGCTGAAAGAACAAATGGAAGGCTTGCAATGATAGGTTTCATGGCTGTAATTATTAACTATGCCTTGTTTGGATGGATAGCTTATCCCATCCTTTAAATTAGTAAGTCTAATTTTGACAAAAATGATTTAGATAAACCTGGAACACATTGCCTTCAATATGCTGTTTTTCTTGTAACTGTATTATCTATTTCTTTTGGGCAATTAACTTTAAATTCCAATTACTTTTATTGGCTTTTGATTATTCATATGTTTTTGAGGAGTTTTCGAGTAATCTATTTAATTCTAAGAGTTCTTTTTTAGTCAGTTCTCTATATTTTCCTGTTGGCACGTCTAAGTTAATATTCATAATTCTTACACGCTTTAATGATTGAACTCTATATCCTAAGGCATCACACATTCTTCTAATCTGACGGTTAAGTCCTTGCGTGAGTATTATTTTAAAATTTCTTGCACCCAATTGTTTTACGAAACAATTTTTAGTTATTGTGTCTAATATTTGAACTCCATTACTCATACTTTGAATAAAGTCGCTATTAATAGGACGATTAACTTTTACAATATATTCTTTTTCATGATTATTTCTTGCTCTGAGTATTTTATTTACGATATCTCCATCATTAGTTAAGAAAATCAATCCCTCACTGAGCTTATCTAATCTTCCGATAGGGAAAATTCTTTTAGGATATTTAATGTAATCTATTACATTATTGGGTTCTACTTTTCTATCTGTTGTACAAACAATTCCTACAGGTTTATTAAAGGCTAAATATATGTTTTTTTGTTTCTTTGATTTTTCTATTCTTTGACCTTTAACTTCAACTTGGTCACTATCTTCTACTTTAGTTCCAATTTCTGGTATTTTGCCATTAATAGTTACCTTTCCTTCTAGGATTAATCTATCTGCTTCTCTTCTAGAACAATAACCTACTTCACTTAAATATTTATTTATTCGAGTAGCCATTTTGGATCTTTCATTTTAATCTGCACTAAAAAATAATTTACTAATCTCCTAATATTTTAGATCGGGTGTCAATTTTAGTTAATATTTTCATTATTGAATTTCAGATTATATTCATCAGTAATTTATAACGCACAGATCTAACTCCCTTTTTAATTCCAATTTTTTTCAATTTTCCTCCATCCCTTAGAAAGTAATCTTTGATAGATTTCTCTAGCTAAATCTATTTCAACAGAAACTGTATTTGTCATTACTGGTGGTTTGTTTCCTAATACCCCCACTATTTTCCCAGTATCTATAAACATATATTCAAAAACTCCATCAATACTCTTATCGTTTTTCATAAATCTTTTAACTTCTGACCTATTTGAATTAATCAACCAATAAGATTTAGCCATTAATCTAACCTTGAAATTAGTGAGCGTTCTATTTAAAACAAACTCATTTGATCAGTTTCTTTTTTCTTTACATCCTCTACGAGCCAACCATCAGGGGACCAACTCATCATGATTGCAAATAATCCTCTTATTTCATCTGCATCTTTAACTTGCTCTGTCCATTGTTCCTCATATCCATTAGGAACGATCACAGGCATGCGGTGATGTAAAGGTTTAATTAAATCATTTGGTTCAGTTGTTAAAACGCAGCAACTCTCAAGTTCTGCTCCATCTTGTGAGGTCCACTTACTCCAAATTCCGCCCAACCAAAAAGTCTCATAATTCGCTTTTCGAACACGATATTTTTTTTCAAAAAAACCGCTCGCAGGTATTAGGCACCTTTTATGTTTCCAACTTCCACTAAATAATTTTTTTTCTTCTACAGTTTCTGATCTTGCATTAAATGGTCTTGGTCTCTTTTTATCAAATGGGTCTTTCACCCAAGGGGAAATAAAGCCCCATTTCATAAAAGTAGTTTTAATTCTTCCTTCGTTTTTAATTACAAGAACAGGATCATTAGGTCTTATTAGACTTTGAGTTTCATATTTAAAATCAAGTCCACTTGGATAGTCTTGTTTCAAAACCTTTGGCAACTTCTCAAATTTAGTTTTCAGCTCAAATCTTCCGCACATTGATTTTTAAAATATTTTTAAAACTCACTTAAAAAAAACAGTAAATTTGCCTTATTTTAGATCTACTTTCAGTTTTCTCAAATAAAAAACAATTTTTTGATCGTAGAAATTTTTTCATCCAAATAATTAAAAGAAAATATAGATATTGAAAAGCTTCCTCAAATTTAATTTAAATGATTCAAACTTGGGTTATGACAGACCCTATTCTTTATTTATCTATGTTTTTAGGACTTGGAGGAGTTTATGTATTAATCTCTTCCTTCCATGATGATGACGATGGTGATGATGATGGAGAAAAATATATTTATAATCTTGAACAAACTTATTTAGCGAGATAGTTGATTAGTTTATAAAAACATATTATCTTCAAAATTTTCTTGCAAAAAAAGGTTAATACCGAAAATAGTTCTATAGGAATAACGAAAATATTTTCTTTTTTTGAAAAACAACTTTACAATTATATTAATTTTTAAATTAGATTGTTGGTCCTCTATCCGTATATGTTTGTGCCTTAAACCGTACATTTTTATTAGTCGATTGATAAGAATCCCTAGTTAGAACTTAGTGGTAATGCAGATAAATTAAATGCCTTCCACACCAATAAAATCTTGCAATAAATATGTGTTGAGTTACAAAGATTCAACAAATAAGACACATGAAGTTGGCTTCTATGCGCGAGATGCATACGATTGCTTAATCCTTGCCAGAGAATTCAACACTTACGTACATGACAATCCAGGATCTGTAATCAGAATCCAACAAAAATTTTAAGGGAATTAATTATGAATTTAAAAAGATCACCATTCGCAATTCAAGATAAAAATGCAAAAGATCTTGATAATGCAAAGGATTACCCAACAATTGCCGATTTAATGAGAGAACAGAAAGTTCAACAAGATTACCCAAATACAGTTCACCATCGTAGAGATTTAGACTCTCTGGGCTAGTTTACGAGAATGAATATTTTACTAATTTTTAAACATTAATGATTATGGTTAATGCGATTCACGATTCATTCATAAGATAATATTTTCTTCCTCAAGTTTTTTTTTAAGCTCTATAGGCATATATGCAATATCTTTTTTTATTGCATTAATGGCATCTCTATACTTTTCAGGTTCAGCTAATAGCATTTTTATTAAATTATATTGACTTTCAATTTCTTCAGAAGAAAATTTTCCCATAAAAAATATGTACTACTCTTTTATATTAAATCAATAAGTATACACACAAAAGATTAACTATTAATTAGAGGCTGCTGCAATTTCTTTATGGACGGAAAGAAATTCTTTATCCGTTAAAACTGGTGTAACTTCAATTTCTACGCCAAAATTATCGACCCAGATACTACTCCATTTCCAAATGTTTTGATGGTTTGAAGATTCAACTATTGCCCAACCATTAGCCCCCTCAGGATTTACTACTCGATTAAGAACTTTAAACCCATCAAATTCATCACCTTCGCATCCTCCTTCAACAAAACCCGCAAAAGCTTCAGCCCCTTGCATATGACTTTCTTGATCTGGAAATTGCCAGTGAACGATGTAAGTTTGCATAAATAAAATTATTTTTTTAATTATTAATTATCGAATTTAAAAATTAAATAAAAAGTCTTTAAACACTAATTAAAAACTCATTAACCTAAGGGCAAGAAAACAAAAAAAAAGACTCTTACGAGCCTAGGTGATGGGGACTCCTATAATGACAAATTAAACAGAAACAAACAACCCCATCAATAGGTAATTTTTAATACTTACAAACACCATATGTAGTGCTAGGATTTTAAAAAGGCTGGGTGATGGGGATTATCCCGCTTTTTAATTTGGGCGAAGCTAACGCCCTTTTTTTATGGAAAAATTTACTTTAATCAATAAAGCTAGATCGAGGATTAAAGTATTTGAACCTTTTGAAGATAGTTTTAAGAACTCTTCTATGATTAATACAATTTTAATCTCTTATGGTTGCGTTTTTAAGCGATCAAATAAGCCAGTTTTGAAAGGCTCTAGGGTTGAATCTATCGAAGAAGCGAGAAACGAATATAAAAAACTATTAGAGGAAGGGTGGAAAAAAACTTATAGATTCAATAGTTATTTTAAAAAAAATGGTTGATAGGTACTTTACCTAAAATTTGACATTATTAAAAATTAATTGCTAGATAAGCTTCAGAATGGAAGATTGAACATGAAAAATGACATTTATTCGAATTTTAAAGATTCAGATGCTTTGGAAAGTTTTTTTGAATGTATAACTTCTTGTAGTATCAATAGTGAGGGAGTAGATTGCACTACAGCATGTTATGTAAAACATTTAGAACCAAACAATATTGATTACCCTTTAAAATTTTCATAAGCAAAGTTTATTGATAATTGTTATATTTCATTAATGTTATTCCCACCTCCTCAAGTTATTTTTGGACTATTGCTTTTATCTATAGCAGTAGTTCTCATTTGGGATATTAGATACAATCCTTTTGGAGAAGACGAAGACGGAATTTAATCTTCAACTAGGAAGCTGATTTGTAGGTGGCGCGTGAAATTGCCGTTTCTTTCTTTTGAGTCTTTTGTAAACGACTAAAGAGCCTAATAATAACAATGTAATAGCTATTGAGTTAATCATATCAAGTAGTTTTATATATATAAAAACAAATATGTTCTAAATATCAATGACTAAATTTATTTTTCTAAAAAGTGGTTAATTATGGACTAATTTTTAATATTTAGCTTTTTCATTAAGTACCTAAAACAACCAAGAGAAAATGCTTATCTGAACAAAAGTCATTGCTATGCGATAAGAATCACTTTTTCTTATTTCTCATTTGATATTGCAGAACAGCTTTTAGATGTTGTACTTCTTTTTCTAAAGTCTCAATTCTTTTTTCTAGTTCTTCATTAGTTGCCATATTTTATAAAGATAAATTCATTCATATTTATACTATTAAAAAACAACTTTTTACTCATAGTAAATGTCTAATAAGTAATAGAACCTATTGATGTGCCTAATCTCTCTAGATAAATTATGCAGAGTATAAATTTAGGGGAAATTTATGAGTGGAGATTATGAGACACTAGAAATAAATCAACCTAAAATTACATATCTTCAGAAAAGATCCGAAAATAATACCGAATGGTTAGATCAATTAATCAACCAAATTGAAGATATGAAAAACAATATATCAAAATCTGCTTAATGACAGAAAAAGAGTTGAAGGAATTAGAGAAATTTGCAAAAGAAAATGGATACAATGACGAGCTAAAAGATATATATTTAAGGGAAGTTATTGACAGAAATAAAGAATACGAATGAGATCAAATTTTCGACCAAATATTAGATTAGCTACAAATATGCTTTTAGTTATCTGTACTTTTGCTATTGCTCTAAAGATTGCTCCAATAGCAGCGGTATATCAGGAAAAAAATTTATGTATTAAATATTTGAAACATCAAATAGATCGAGACAAACTTATCAAAAGACTAAAAATAGTTAAACAAGCAAATCCATCTAGTATTTGTGACTCTATCCTCAAAAGTTAAAAATGAAGATTAAGTCATTTACCCCCTTAATTGCAGTCTTTGGTACTTCATTTCTGATAACCATTTCATTGCTTAAAAGTTTCCAAATTTTTATGGGCATATCAATTTGTCTTTTAGCGATGCTCAAGCTTATGGATATTGAAGCTTTTGGAAAAAGTTATAAGAAATATGATTTAATATCTTCTAAATTTAATGGTTGGATATATATTTATCCTTTTTGCGAATTAATAATTGGGATAAGTTTCCTGAATTATTCTCCACCTTCCCTAATTATTTTTATTGCTTTAGTTTTAGGAATTTCTGGAATGATTTCAGTATTTAAGGCCGTTTATTTAGATAAATTAAAATTAAATTGTGCATGTATCGGTGGATATACAAAAACTCCATTGGGAATTATTAGTTTTATCGAAAATCTTTTAATGGCAATTATGAGTGTCTTGATTTT
>NZ_CACMSM010000028.1 GCF_902616385.1 uncultured Prochlorococcus sp.
AAATAAAAGAAGTGTTATTAATTAAATAAACATCTTTTTGTTTGATTCGCAAGTAAGAAATTAAATTCTTTATGTCCTCAATAAGAACAAATTTAAGAAAGTCAATCCATTCCATAGAGAATGCATGATAACTGAAGAAAACAAACTTCCTGAAGCAATTCTTGTAATTGCTAATCCAATCCCTAGAACAAATAATGGCGGCATTTCTCCCAAACTTAAATGGGCTAATGCAAAGATAAACGCTGAAACTATTATGCCCGAAATTATTCCAAAATCTCTTGAAATAGTTGGTAGTAAAATACCCCGAAATATAATTTCTTCAAATAGAGGAGCTAATAAAGTTGTTGTTACAAATAATAAAAAAAATGATAGGTAATTATTATTATTAAGAACAATTTCTAGTAAAGGGTTACTACCATTCTGATTATCGATCAAACTATTCATAATTAGAGAAATCAATAAAACAAAAGGAACGATTGTTAACCAACCTTTAATTCCCTGAATAATTGCATGTTTTATTGGAAAGAAATTGAACTGTAAATAATCGTTTTTAAAAGTGAATTCTCCATTCAAAGATTTAATTTGATAATAAACTATCCCTAATGGCGGAATAGCCATAAAAAGATATCCAAAGAATATTTTTAAAGATTGCGACAATTCATCAGAAATATTTTTAGAAAAAACTTCAACCAAGCTTATAGAGAACAAGGGAGATACTACTTCTCCTAAAACAACAAATCCACCTGCTATTAGTAAAACCATATCTATTAATTCTAAATCTAAAGATTTAATTTTTTGCCAACCAAACTTTTTCAAAGATATAGTGGTCCATAATATTTTTAGAGCCAGTATAGAGCCAACAAGTATTGAAAAAAGTGGTATTAGTCTAATGGCTAATATTTTTAAAAACATTCTGCTTGAAAATGATTTTGTTATTAATGAACTATCGTCAAAATCAAATTTCCGGCTTAAAAGGTGATATAAAAATCTATCATCTTTAAATGAATCAAATTTATTAGCATTTGGTTTATATGAATTATTATAAGATTGTTTTTCTATCTCATTAATCAAAGATTTATAGTTTTTATTTTCAAAATCTTTGGATATATTTTTATAGATTATAGGATCATTTGATTCTGAAGAAATTACTCGAATTAGTTTATTTCTTTCTGTTAGCTCTTCAAATTCGACCTCAGAGAGAGATTTATTTATTTGATCAACAGGATCATTTATGATAAAAAACTTTTTTAGATCTACTGGTATTGATTGGGCCGATAATTCAGCAATTTCTTGCTCTTTTTGACTTATATCAAATGAAACAGACGGTCTATTTAAACTATCTCTTAAGCCTTGCTGCCATACAAAAAAAGTTATGACAATAGAAATAAAAGCTAAAGTGAGTTTTGACTTAGAAACATTTTTAAAGATCATAACTCATTATATTTTGAAAACCATACTTAGTTATAATTGAAGTTCGTGATGTTTATGTATCTATTTTAATCACGCCATGAGATGATTAAATAATCTTAATTTTCAAATTTATATAATGGCTATACGATTAGTGTTAGTTAGGCATGGACTAAGCAGTTTCAATGCAAAAGGATTAATTCAAGGTAGAACAGATGATTCAATATTAACTTATGAAGGATACGAACAAGCCCGAAAAGCAGGAAAAGCATTATCAAAAATAAACTTCGATAAAATCTATTCCTCCCCACTTGTGAGAGCGGCAGAGACTGCAAAAACAATTAAAAAGACCTTCAATAAAGAACAAGATATTTTATTTGATGATAATTTGCTAGAGGTAGATCTTAGTGAATGGTCTGGTCTAAAAATTGATGAAATAAAAAAGAAATTTCCAGAAATTTACCCTATATGGAAAAATGATCCAGAAAATCTAATCTTAAAAAGAAAAAACAATAAGTCTTATAAACCAATTCAAGAGTTATTTTTGCAAGCAACAAATTTTATAGAAGACATTTTAAAAATTTATCTTGAGAAAGATGATGTAAATATTTTAGTTGTAGGACATAATGCAATTCTCAGATGCTTAATACTCTTGTTATTAGGAAAGCCTAAGCAAGGTTTTAGAAAAATAAGATTAGAAAATGCTTCTTTCTCGATACTTAATATTTCAAGGAAAGATAACTCTTTTAAGGCCCAAATTGAATGCTTAAATCAAACTTCCCATCTGAATAAAAATATTCCAAATCAAATTGGAGATTCTAGAATATTTCTAATAAGGCATGGTGAAACTAACTGGAATAAAGAAGGTAGATTCCAAGGCCAAATTGATATTCCTTTAAATGAAAACGGTAAAGATCAAGCTAGAAAGACTTTTAAATATTTGAAAAATGTTTCTTTCAATAAGGCATTTTCAAGTTCAATGCATAGGCCTTATGAGACTGCGCAAATTATCCTTCAAAATAGTATGGATTTAAAAATAGAAAGAATAGATTCACTTGTTGAAATTAGTCACGGATTATGGGAGGGTAAACTGGAAGCAGAAATCAGAGAAAAGTGGCCTGGTTTACTAAAAAATTGGCATGATAAACCTGAAGAAGTAATAATGCCCGAAGGTGAATCTATAAAAGATGTATCAGAAAGGTCCGTAAAAGCTTTTGACAAAATTTGTTTATCTCAAAAGGATAATGATCTAAGCCTTCTGGTTGCTCATGATGCAGTTAACAAAACTCTAATTTGCAATATCCTCGGGATTAATTATTCAAATATTTGGATGATAAAACAAGGTAATGGCGGGATAACTATAATTGATCTTTTCAATGATCCCAATAAGCTCCCAGTGATTAGCGCTCTAAATATAACAACACATCTAGGAGGAATTATTGATTCAACTGCTTCCGGAGCACTTTAAATTAAAACCCTTTTTAAAAATTTATTTTGATAAAGTCAGAGTCAGAAAAAGGCTTTATCTATTTAAAAAAGCCAACTTGACTTAGAGGCCAAAATCTGAAATATGCTTTTCCAATTATCTCCTTTTTATGAAGAAATTTACTTCCAGGCCAATATCTCCCATCCCAGCTATTTGACCTATTATCGCCTAAAACCAAAAAATGATCCTCTGGAACTTTTATATTTTGAAATTTACCACATTTATTAGGAAGGGTTAATGAGCACTTATAAGAGACATAAGTTTCAGGAATTAATTTATTATCTATTATTAATTCACCCCTACTGTTTACACTTACAATCTCTCCTGGGAGTGCCACAACTCTTTTTATGTAAGCATCGCAAGCTTGATCCCTCAAACCAGGAATAAACGACATTGGGGGGAAACTCATAAAAAAACAATATCTTTTTTTTGGTAAAGGCTTTGATCTTGATGAAATTAATTTTTCATCAAATGAGTAAGGTGAGTTAAAAACAACAATATCTCCCTTTTTTGGTAAAGAGTTTCTTAGAGAAATTTTTTCAATAATTAACCTATCGTTTATTTGTAATTCTGGGAGCATTGAACCAGAAGGGATATAACGTGGTTCTGCGAAAAATGATCTACAAGAAGAAACAAAAAAAGTTAATAGAATTAGTAGACCCCATTCTTTTAAAAAACTTTTAATAGAAACATTCATAAAATTAATAATGTCACGATCTTTTGAACTTATATAAATTGATTGGCATATTCAAATTCGTTAAAACCTAATATTACTTTTTTTCCTTCATAAATCAAAAATGGCCTTTTGATTAATTTGCCATCACTTAAAAGAAGTTGAATAATTTCTTCCCTTGATAAACAATAAATATCAAGATTAAGAGTTTTAAAGGCTTTACCTCTTATATTAAAAAGCCTTTTCTTATCTTCAGAGTATTGTTCCAAAGCTAGATTTAAATAATTAACAAGTGGTGGTTCTTTTACAATATCAATTAATTGGATTTCGAAATCTTTGCTTTTAAGCCAATTTGCAGCTTTTCTGCAAGTAGAGCATTTCAAATAACTATAAAAAATTATTTTTTTCAATTTAATTTACTAATTTTTGATTTCTTAAGTATTTTAAAGTTTTTCTTTTTTGTGGGTATACAACTTTTCAATAAATTTTCAACCACATCAAAATCCCTCCAACCGTCAATTTGAACTGTTCTTCCATCAAGTCCTTTACTTGTCCTAAAGAATTCAGCAACATCCTCAAGCTGATTAGGAGCAATTTGATTAATACTCACTATATTAGCCTGTCTAGGATTAGCTATAGGCACACATAAAAGTTTTCCATCATATGCACCACAATCATGCATATCCAAAACTCCAATAGGTCTAGCTTTTATTAAACAACCAGCAAAAGTAGGCTCATCCATTATCACCATTGCATCAAGAGGAGCTCCATCATCAGCGAGGGTATTTGGTATGAAACCATAATCAAAAGGATACCTCACTGAAGAATGCAATACTCTGTCTAAGGCCATTATTCCTGCATCAGAGCAATATTCATATTTATTCCTACTCCCTGCAGGTATTTCAACAACGATATTTACTATTCCCTTCATTGGAGATGGAGGTATTGAACTAAGGTCCATCTTTTTTAAAATCGTGATTATGAATTATCTCGTTTCCTTGAGATAAGGGTCTTCCAATTAAGATGCTTATCGAAGGTAAAAAAATTGTCAAAATGGCAAAAATAATACCTAGAGATGTTATGGATAGACTCCTTATACTTAAAGGGTCATCATCATCTCTTTCAAAATCACTTCGAGTAGAACCAAAAGAAGATTCTTCGCTTGATTTACTTTGAATAAGCTGCTTTGATTTCGTGTAACTCAAGAACTCTTAATTGGTAAATATTAAGGAGATAATTTAACATCATTATCCTACATTCAAAATGTCAATAAATCAAAACATTGACTAGTAACTTTTTAATTACTCTTTTTCCAGCAAAGACCTAATAGATTTTAGTTCGTCTAATATTTGCACCAGTATATTTTGAGCGGCTGAGGAAGGTGTATTAAAGACCTCTACAGTAACTTCCTTAATTCTTAAAATATCTTTTGCAAATCTTGCTACTTCATTAGGATGAAATTTTAAAGGATCTTTTTGATCAGTTCTAAATTCGGGATTTAATTTTCTTGGATTAAAGCTAGGGTTTAGATTTCTTAAATCTGTATTTGTGTACCTATAAACAGAAGCTCTTGATCTGTTTAAGAATTTTTGAACTTCATCAATACCTACTAGTTCCTCTTCGCTAGAAATATTGGAATCTATATTTTCCATAAACTTAAGAATATGTTTTAGTAATAATGAACTTTTAAAAGATTTTGAACTTTATTACTGAAGAAGTTAGCAGAAAGAATATTCTTAGACTAGCCGGGTTGAGGGACTCAAGACACTTTAAATTATTTTTTCATCTTAATTGATAAAATTAAATATTAATAAGGATTTTTCTGTATGCGCGTGACAACCTCATTTCCTCTGGGGACACTTCGTGACACACCATCTGAAGCTGAAATCATTTCACATCAATTACTCTTAAAAGCTGGGTACATTCGCAGAGTTAATAGCGGTATTTATGCATACATGCCACTAATGCTTAGAGTTATTGAAAAAATATCCACAATAATAGAGAAAGAACTTAATAATATTGGTTGTACAAAATTACTATTACCCCAACTTCATCCTGCAGATTTATGGAAAAAAAGTGAAAGATGGGAAGGATATACCGCAGGTGAAGGGATAATGTTTAATCTCAAAGATAGACAAGGTAAAGAATTTGGTTTGGCACCCACTCACGAAGAGGTGATCACGAGTATTGCATCAGAGACCATCAACTCCTATAAGCAATTGCCCCAATGTTTTTACCAAATTCAGACAAAATTTAGAGATGAAATAAGGCCAAGGTTTGGATTGATGAGAAGTAGAGAATTCATAATGAAAGACGGTTATTCTTTTCATTCTTCAGAAAACGATCTAGCTTCTTTCTATGAAAAGGTGGGAAATGCTTATGAAAATATTTTTAAATCTTGTGGACTGCAAACAGTAGGGGTTGAAGCTGATAGTGGAGCAATTGGCGGTGCTTCATCTAAAGAATTTATGGTCACTGCTGATGCTGGGGAAGATTCCATTTTGTTCACTCAAAGCGGTTCCTATGCAGCCAATATCGAAAAAGCTGTTTCTCTACCTACCCAACCTAAACCACTAAAAGATAATATTCCAGAATGGTTGGAAACACCTCATCAAAAAACAATCCTAGAAGTTTGCGAAAACAATAATTTAGACCCAAGTCAGACTATTAAAGTAGTAATATTCCTTGCACAGTTCGAAGGTGACTTTTATGTCCCAATTCTTGCATGTATAAGAGGCGATCAACACATTAATGAAGTAAAGCTTTTTAACCTAATCAATAAACTTCATCACTTAAATCTCCTTAATCTAAAAAAGATTGAAGACAAAAATACTATCGAAAAAAATCTAGTTGATTTACCCTTAGGTTTTATCGGGCCAGATTTAGATAATAAAACTATTAAAGCTTGTTCTAACTGGGAAAAAGAATGGACAAGAATAATTGATCATTCTGCAAGTGACCTTTCAAAATTTATAAGTGGTGGGAATAAAGTTAATTTCCATAAAGTTTTTCAAGAATTTTCTTTTGATTCGAACGACTATCTAATTGGGGATATCAGGAATGCCAAAAAAGGAGATAAAATAAGTATTTACGATCATGAAGAACTTAAAGAAAAAAAAGGTATAGAGATTGGACATATTTTCCAACTAGGTCAGAAATATAGTGAAAAATTAAATGCAAAGTTCTCTGACAAGGACGGTCAATTAAAAAATTTATGGATGGGTTGTTACGGAATAGGAGTTACAAGAATAGCTCAAGCTGCTATCGAACAGAATCATGATCAAAAAGGAATTTGTTGGCCTATCCAGATTTCTCCTTTTGAAGTTATTATTATCCCAACAAATCTAAAAGATCCTATTCAAAGTGATCTTACTGAGCAAATCTATAACAACTTTTTAACTAATAAAATTGATGTCCTTCTTGATGATAGAAACGATAGAGCTGGAGTAAAATTTAAAGATGCGGAATTAATTGGTATTCCTTTTCAGATAATTATTGGCAGAGATTCCATTAATAATGAAGTAGAACTTTTATGCAGAACAAATAATACTAAGCTTAAAATTAGTACGGATAAATTGTTAGAAACATTTATTTCCGAATCTGAAATAATGTACAATAAAAAGTCTTGAGGCTTATTTTTTTTGGGAGCTAAGTTATGTTACTGAAATGGACATCAAAACTATTTTTTGAGAATCTTACCAAAGCTATAGCTTTTGCAGTATCTTTAATTGTTGTTTTTACACTATTTAGTTCCCCTTCCATAGCTGCAAAAACCGCTATGACAGGTGACTATACAAAGGATACAATTTCAGTTGTTAAAACATTACAAACAGCTGTTGATACTCCAAAAGATTCTCCAAATAAAGATGAAGTTAGAATTGAAGCTCTTACACTTATAACTGACTATATTTCCAGATATAGAAATAGAGGGATGGTGAATAAGACACAATCATTTACCACAATGCAAACAGCTTTAAATGCTATGGCAGGTCATTACAAAAACTTTGCAAGTAGACCTTTACCAGATAAACTTAAAGAACGTTTAACCAAAGAATTTTCTCTTGCTGAAAAAATGGTTCTAAGAGAAAGTTGATACAATTCATTTACTTTTTAAAAGTAAACCAAGATTTTTGAATATATTAAATATTCGCACAAAAATAATGCTCTTCTAAAATTGGCCAATGTTGTTGTAATCGGAGCCCAATGGGGTGACGAAGGAAAAGGTAAAATAACGGATTTACTTAGTCGTTCGGCAGATGTTGTCGTTCGCTATCAAGGGGGAGTAAACGCAGGTCATACTATAGTCGTAGATGATAAAGTCTTAAAATTACATTTAATTCCCTCAGGGATACTCTATAAAAATACTTCTTGTCTAATTGGTTCGGGAACTGTTGTAGATCCAAAAATCTTGCTCAAAGAAATTGACATGTTAATTGATAATGGAATTGATATTTCAGGATTACAAATTTCATCAACATCACATGTGACGATGCCCTACCACCGAATATTAGATGAAGCGATGGAGGCTGATAGAGGTTCAAACAAAATAGGAACAACAGGTCGTGGGATTGGCCCAACTTATGCGGATAAGTCACAAAGAAATGGTATTAGGATAAGAGACTTGCTCAATAAGGAAAGGCTAAGTGATGTGATCGAAATTCCATTAAGAGAAAAAAACGGTCTACTAGAAAAAATCTATGGCATTAAACCACTTAAATTAGAAGATATTGTTGAAGAATATCTTGACTATGGGGAAAGATTATCAAAGCATGTTGTTGACTGTACGAGGACTATCCATGCAGCCTCTAAAAACAAGAAGAATATTCTTTTCGAAGGTGCTCAAGGGACTTTACTTGACTTAGATCATGGGACTTATCCTTTTGTTACCTCATCAAATCCTATATCAGGAGGGGCATGTATTGGGGCTGGAGTGGGTCCAACTTTAATTGATAGAGTCATAGGTGTAGCAAAAGCTTACACCACAAGAGTAGGTGAAGGGCCATTCCCAACTGAATTACAAGGAAGTATTAATGATCAACTCTGTGATAGAGGCAGTGAATTTGGAACCACTACTGGGCGAAGGAGAAGATGTGGGTGGTTTGATGGAGTTATTGGTAAATATGCTGTATCTGTAAATGGTCTTGATTGTTTAGCCGTTACGAAACTTGATGTATTAGATGAATTAGATGAGATTCAAGTTTGCATTGCATATGATCTCGATGGAGAGGAAATAGACTACTTTCCTACAAATTCAGATGACTTAAAAAAATGTAGGCCAATCTTCAAAAAATTAAAAGGTTGGCAATGTTCAACTGCAGATTGCAGAAAACTATCTGATCTCCCAGAAAATGCTATGAATTATCTAAGATTTTTAGCTGAATTAATGGAGGTTCCAATTGCCATTGTCTCGTTGGGGGCGAATAGAGATCAAACTATAGTAATTGAAGACCCAATACATGGTCCTAAAAGAGCACTGCTAAGGTAATTTAGTTCCAAATCAATGAAGGAATCCTTTAGACATTTTGAACATAAAAAAGTTGATCTCATTGGTCTGGGCAATGCAATAGTAGATATTATTGTGAATATTGAAGATGAGTTTCTTGAGATAAATAATCTGGATAAAGGATCAATGAATCTAATTAATTCTGATGAATCTCAGAGATTGTTAGAAAATTGCACAGTGATCAAACAAATTTCAGGTGGTTCCTCAGCAAATACCGTTGTTTCTTTAGCAGAATTGGGCAATCATGTACAGTTCATAGGTAGAGTGAAAAATGATCAATTTGGGAATTTCTTTTCTGAAGATATAAAAAAAAGTAAAACTATATTTAATACTCCACCAACTATTGAAGGTGCTCCAACAGCTAATTCAATCATTTTGGTTACACCTGATGCACAAAGAACCATGTGCACTTACCTAGGAGCATCTGTAGAGTTTGAACCAAAAGACATTGATTTTAATGTAATTAAGGAAAGTAAATACTTATATTTAGAAGGATATTTATGGGATAGCGAATTAGCTAAAAAAGCTTTTATTAAAGCCGCCCAAATTGCGAAACAATCTAATACAAAAATAATCCTTTCTTTGTCTGATTCATTTTGCGTAGATAGACACCGTGAGAGTTTCTTGGAATTAATTTATGAATATGTAGATATTGTTTTTTGTAATGAATCCGAGGTGTTAAGTCTATTTAAAAATGATAAATTAGCAAGCTGCCAAGAAGAGCTATCTTCCTTATGTGAATTAGTCATAGTAACTCTTGGAAGCAATGGTTCTCTCATAGTTAACAAAAATAATGTTGAAATAATTGAGTCGATAACGAAAGGCAAGATTATTGATACTACAGGAGCGGGAGATATCTATGCGGGAGGATTTATCCATGGATTAATCAACAATTGTTCCCTCAAAAAATGCGGGGAGATAGCTTCAATTTGTGCGGGACAAATAATTACTCAATTAGGATCTAGATCAGATATTGATCTTAAAGCGTTAATAAAATTAGATTAAATCAAATAGTCTTATTCAACCAATCATAATATTTCATTTCAGCATGGTATTTTTTGTAAATAATTTGAGGTACATCATATGTGGAATTTTTATTTACGAAATCAATTAAACAATCTTTAAATTCAAGTTTACTTTTTATTGTGATTTCAAACTCTTTAGATTCTTCAATATCATCATCCCACTTATAAATTGAAAAAATTTGCTTTATCGAAACACAAGCTGCAAGTTTATTTTGTATTAGTAATTTAGCCATTCGCAAAGCATTTGCGTTACTTGATTCAGTTGTGCTCATAACTAGTACTTCCATAATGAATTAAACATCAATATTTTTTTATTATGTGATTTATCAAATTGTGATATTGATCAAAAGAATAAGAATAATCATTTTTAACTTTCGGCCTTTTAACCAAAAATAACTTCATATTACTTCCAGAAACTATACTCTCCCAGTTTTTCTGAGAATAACTTCCAGATTCTCTGCATAAAACATAATCTATCTCCCAAAAATCACAAAGTTTTTTTTCTAAAATGCTTTTATTATTTTTACTCGGTTCAAGTATCGCTATATTTGTATTTTTAATACATGATCCAAAAGCTTTAGTTATACTCTCATATGTTGGAAGTACCCTTGTAAATACATTTGCTTTACAATTCATATAATAATAAGCTGTATCGTTAAGGAATCTTGAGCCTATTGCAAGAAGAATATTCTTATTCTCAATATCGACTTTATCTATATCCTCTAAATCATCAATATAAAAAAAATTATTAGTGTTGTTTATTAGAGATTTCCTCTCAAATAGTAAAAGAGGTGTATTAATCTCTTTACATGCATTATTAAGGTTTTTAGAAATTATTACGGCAAACGGATGTGTA
>NZ_CACMSM010000029.1 GCF_902616385.1 uncultured Prochlorococcus sp.
ATATTTTTGAAGTGATCAATTTATTAAAAGAAAATTTATCCCAGTTGAACAATTTCTTGGATAAGGAATTAAACCAAAATTCAAGTATTGAGAAAATAAGAAAAACCAATGAAATACTTCAGAAAAATAGAGAATTAATTCCTAATCTTATAAAAATTAACGAGCTTCTAAATGAATTGCTTGACTTAGGCCTGTCACAAGATAATTTATTCGAAAATATTTTAAAAGATTTTCAAAATGGATTTTCACACTCCAGAATTTTTCAAAGAGTTACTCTTGGTTGGTGTGATTCAGTAGAAGAATTAATGAGAATTGAAAGTCCTTCACTTTCAATTTTTAATAGAGATTATCTTGATGATATTGTTGATGAATTCAGAAAGGATGATTCAGAGCATATAGAAAAATCTTTCGTCAGGATAAGTACAATTTTAGATAATAATGCTTTTGATTCATTAAATAATAATCCGAGCGAGACTCAAATTTTAAGGCAAGAATTAGCGAGGTCTAGGAAGTTTAAACCTGCAAGAGAGTTATTTGAGAAAGTATCAAACGTAGCAAAAAAGCTAAAGCCCTGCTGGGCTATGAGTCCTTTAGTTGTTTCTAAAGTAATGCCCTCTTCAGAACCTTTTTTTGATGTAGTGATTTTTGATGAAGCTAGTCAGATCGTTCCATATGATGCCATTACTTCAATTCTAAGGGGGAAACAAACTATAGTTGCTGGAGATTCCAAGCAATTGTCACCTACTTCAACAGCATTCTTCGCTACTGGTAATGATGCAAATGCAGTTGCAAATAGCGTTGATGATGATGATGATGGATTTAGTGCGGTTGACGAAACTGAATCATTGCTTGATGCAGTAAAGGAGGCTTTACCTCCTGTTTATGGAACTAAAAAACTTTTATGGCATTATCGTTCTGAAGATGAAAGATTAATATCTTTTTCTAATTGTCATCCAGAACTTTATCAAAAGAAATTAATTACTGCTCCATCGGTTTCATCAAATCCGCCATTTATATATCATCAAGTTGAAGGCGATTTTAACGAGATTAGTGGTAAGTCTCCGGAGGCTGAATGTAGAAAAACTATTGAATTATCTATAAATCATTTAAAAACAAAGCCAAATGAAAGTTTAGCTGTAATTGCTTTTGGTGCTGAGCATGCAAGAAGATTAGAAAAAGAATATCGAAAACAAACAGGAGATGAAGATTTTTCAATAAGTCCTGAAGATCGACCAGAGGAGAAATTTATTATTCGTCATTTGGAAACTATTCAAGGAGATGAAAGAGATGTTATTTTTCTATCAACCGGATATGGACCAAATAGTGCTGATAAATTACGTCAGAATTTTGGTCCTATTAATTTAGATAATCCAAAATTCTTTGGTCTTAGAAGATTAAACGTAGCAATTACAAGAGCCAGAAAAAGAATTGAAATTATTTCTACAATTGATCCATATAAATATGATGATAATCAATTAAATCAAGTAAGTAAAAAGGCTTTTATTCAATATTTGAGATATGTAAAAAGTGGAGGAACTGATCTTGGCGATTTATCAATAGAATCGGTTCCAATGAACGCATTCGAACAGGATATATATGATGCATTAATTGATAGAGGAATAGGACTTGTTCCACAATATGGCGTGTCTGGATATAGGCTTGATTTTGCGGTGCAACATCCTAAAGAAAAAGGTAAATATATTTTGGCAATTGAGGCTGATGGAGCTACATATCATTCATCTGATACTGCAAGAGATAGGGACCGAATAAGACAAAGTCATCTCGAAAGATTAGGATGGAAATTTCATAGAATATGGTCCCGAGAATGGTTTAAAAATAAAGAGCAAGAAATTGAAATAGCTTTAATTGCAATTAAACAAGCACTAGATGAATATAATTTATAAATTAAAATTTTAAATTTTTTAATTTTTTTCTAAAAAATTCAAGGCTAAATTTTTCAGGTTAAAAAATTTTAATGGAACAATATATTCATTATTTTTTTCTTCAATTAACCCAAAAATATAATAGCCTCCTAACCATCCAATAGTTCCTCCTGATTGATACCCAATACTAATTAAATATGCTTCCTTACATTTATTAGTTAATTGTTTAGCTAATTTATTGCATGTTTTTAAATCTATTTTTTAAGTATTTTGTAATGTGGTTTGTAATGATCATATTTTTTATTTTTTTCATATCGATTTTTCAGATAAATAAAATTATTAAATGCAACTAATTCATATTTTTCTGATTTCTTCTTTCCAAATCCATTTTGAAGAGACCATTTAAAGCAATCATTTAAATTTGTTGTCAATGAATAAACATAATTATTTTTTCCTCTTATGTGAGTTGGATGTTCAATTTGATAATTAATAGGGATTGTTTTGCCAATATATTTCCCAGGACTAGTTTTAAATTTAATTTTGTCTTTAATTTTGAATTTCTCTGAATACAAATTTATTTTAGTATTTTCAAAATGACCAAAGGTTGGGAAGCAAGTTGGAGATATTAGACCTTTTTTAGTTCTCCAACCCACAATATTATTATCTTCAAAGTTTTCTTGATTTACCCCGTTAATTGATTGAATAGACCATTTACCTGATGGAGTTAAATCATACCAAATTAAACCATCTGCTAATTGGAATCCTCGCCATCCTAATGAATTGCAAGGAATCTTACTTGTAGTAATTTTTGATACCCATTCTTTTGGGAATATTTGATCGAAACTTTTACTTCTTAAATATGCTTTTCTTGGTCCATTTTTTAGTTCATCAATTAAAACTATTTTGTAAATACCTTTTAGATCTTTTTTGGCCAATAAAGTCTGTATCTTTCTTCCGAAGTCATAAGCTTCTTGCATTTCATAGTATTTATAGTTTTGATTATATTTTTTTTCATCACAAGTTTGTCTTATAGGAATTTTTGTTTCTGTTTTTATTGAAAGAGGAATAGAAGATAAAACGAAAACTATCAGTAATTTAAAAATCATTTAGGAAATTGTTTTAAATTTTGCGAAATTTATTTTGCTAAATATATCCTCTTTTTGTAAGTGAAACATCTTTATTTAAAAAACGCTTTTAGGGGTAGCTAATTTTTATTTTGTGATTTATGACATAAAAAACAAACATAAATTATTTTGATATGTCTTTCAATAAAAATAAAGGGAAAAAAATTGGACTTTGGCCTTTAGTTGGAGTATTGTATGGGCCAATTATTTTTTGGATTCTATTGGTATGTTTGCCAAAGGTAGAATGGAAATATGTTTTTGAATCTAATAAAACTAGAGTTGCCCGTCATCATAAAAAAGCGGAAGATATTGGTTTGCCAGGCATACCTTATTGGAGAAATTCAGGCTCAGCAGCAATACTTTATTTAAATAGAGATGGAGTTGCTTATGCGATGTGCGGTCCTGATTTCTTTTGCTCAGAAGAATTGAATGTAAAAAAAGGTATTCATTATATGCCTATTAATGGAGGAGCTAGAAGAATTAATAGCAAAGTTATATTTGCAGCAAATAGCTATTGGTGCGATAGCTATGACATAAATCATCCAGGAAAATGTAGATCAGGTGGCTGGGTAAATGGTTCGGAAAGATAAAATTTTTAAAAGAGTTTTTAAATGAAGAACTTCCACATATCAGGTTTGGTAGATGATAAATACAGAATAAAGGTTACTCTTTTGGCGATCTCTCCAGATCATGCCATTAAAGTCTTTAAGCAAAAATATCCTAATGCAGATGATATTTATGTAATACAGAATTTATTCAAAAAATCTTGAATTTTTATCTAAAAATCCTTTTTCGTTTTATACGTCTAATCCCTTTTTATACCCCCCAAGGGGGGAGTTATTAATTTAAAAACTTAATTGATAGTGACTGTATCTCATCAACATTTTTATATCTCTGTGTCCACTGCATGCACTTATCTCCAGAGCATTCATTCCTGAACTCCACATTCTGCTTATGGCAATATGCCTTAGATCATGAAATCTGAGAGTTTCAAGCCGGGCCCTTTTTCTGGCTTTATCAAATCCATGCCTGGCGGCACCTGTTGTCAGATCAATAATTTTTCCTTGCCTTTCCGATAATTCATCCAGAATCTTTTTGGCTTTACACGGAAGAGGAATAATTCTAGGCGCAGAAGAATAATCTGTTGCGGCACAATTCTTTCTATACATATAGATTATTCTTTTCTTGAGATCTATATTTCTCCAGGTCAGGCTCAGAAGTTCCGAGCGGCGGAAGCTAGTTGCAAGTGCAAGCTTTGCGAGTCTCAGATGATTTGGGTTGGACATCTGAGATAATTCATATAAAAGTTTTTTCTCATCTTGATCAGTGAAAAATGGAGCTCTAGCATCTCCCGTTCCTCTCACTCTCAGGTGCCTTGCGGGGTTATCTTTTATTTCCACTCCTCTTTCATCTCGTACCCAGTCAATTAATACACGCAGAATTCTCAGTTCCCGCATAACTGTATTTGGTTTCACCTTCAGTAATCGTTCATCTCTCCAGACTGCAAAGTGCTTTATCTGCAAATTAATTAGTGGAATATCTCCAAGCCAGCTTTCCGCTGTAACCCTGAGAGGATATTTTTCATTTTCCGCACTGCGGTGCAGCAGCAGCGGACCATTTATATAGTCATTGATTGCCTCTCCCAAGGTGATTGGGATATCCAAGAAAACCTTTTTTGTTCTCTCTTCAACTGCATCTGCCCAGGATTGGGCCAGATCTCTGGAAAGAAAAGTTCTGGACCTCGGGCCTACATAATTCTTCCTTCTGATAAGGACCTGCCAGCCGCTTCCGCTTCTTCTGATTGTTGCCATTTCGGTGTCATCGTTTGTGTGATACACCTTCAGATATCTGACTTTAAAACAGAAAAGTGGACCCGAAAACGGACGTCCACTTCTGAATAATTTCTTTGTGCGATAGTGGTTATCTCACTGATACCAAGCTATCCCGCGAGTGCCCTCGTCGGGACTTGAACCCGAGACCTCTCCCTTACCAAGGGAGTGCTCTACCGCTGAGCTACAAGGGCAATTTTAAAGTGGGCCGGGTTGGATTTGAACCAACGTAGGCAGAGCCAGCGGATTTACAGTCCGCCCCCTTTAACCACTCGGGCACCGACCCCCACTATTTGAACTTATCAGTTAATGGACACTTTGTGTGAAATTGTTTTGGTTTTTTTGTTTCTTTCTAGATAGCATTTGTAAAGAAAAGACTTTATTGATGATGAATATTTTATTGATAAATGGACCAAATCTAAATCTTTTGGGCACTAGAGAGCCTGAAATATATGGTAATAAAACATTGAGTGATATAGAAAAAGATTTAATTAAAGTTGCTAAAGAAAAAAGTATTAATCTTGAATGTTTTCAAAGTAATCACGAAGGAGAAATAGTAGATAAAATTCAGGAGTCTGTAAAAAGTATCCAAGGTATTCTTATAAATGCTGGTGCTTTTACTCATACCTCGATTTCTATTCGTGATGCTTTAATTGGATCGAAAATTCCTTTTGTAGAATTACATATTTCAAATATTTTCAGTAGAGAAGATTTTCGTAAAGAATCTTTTCTTACAGATAAAGCTATAGGAATTATTAGTGGATTCGGCATATCAAGTTATTCCTTAGCTCTTGAAGGAATCATTGGATATTTGAGTATTAAAGATTAAATGCTAGTCGATTTTAAAAGGCCCACATCTCATATTAAATATTTATCGTCATTTACTTCAGATGAGTGGATCAAACTCGCATTATCTAATCCAATAGATATTCTTATTGACCATGCTCATTGTGAAAGAAAAGCAGCAGGAGTAGCTATTCAATTTATGTTTAGATATCCATCAGAACCAAATCTGGCAGAAGTTTTAAGTCCAATAGCGAGAGAGGAATTAAAGCATTTTGAAAAAATACTTTATTTTTTAAAGGATCATGGACATTCTCTTGAGTCCTTAAAACCGCCTCCATATGGAGCTGAATTGTCCAAACATATAAGAAGGGAAGAGCCCAATCGAATGCTTGATAGTTTTTTAATAGCAGGACTTATTGAAGCAAGAAGTCATGAAAGATTAAGCTTGCTTGCGCTGAATTATGAAGATAAATCGTTTAAATCCCTTTATGAGTCTCTGCTAGAGAGTGAGGCAAGACATTTTGGAGTTTATTTGAAACTAGCGCAAACTAAATTCTCTAAAAATCAAACTTTCAAAAGGTTAGAGGAATTGTCTGAAATCGAGTCGGCAATACTATCTGAAACATTTATATTGCCAAGGGTACATAGCTAAAGTTAATAAAATAAAAATGATAATAAACAAGTTCTTAAGTTTACTTAATAGATATAAAACTGATTTGTCAACATTCACCATCGTTGGTGTGGGCCCTGGAGATCCATCTCTTTTAACAATTGCTGCTGTGGATGCAATAAAAAAAGCGGAAGTTATAGTTTTCCCAATATCAGATGACAATAAAAAGAGTTTCGCTGCGGAAATAGTAAAGAAATACACCAAATTCAAAAAAAATATCCCTATCATCTTTCCAATGGCTAGGAAGGATTTTGATCCAGATGAAATATGGTCTAATGCTGTAAAAAAAATTGTGAAATTTATACAAAATGGCGAATCAGTTGTTTTACTTTGTCTTGGAGATACTTCACTATTTGCAAGTTCTTCAAATATTTTGAGGTTAATAAAAAATAATCATCCTGAAATTATTACCAGGACAATACCTGGAATTTCCTCTATTTCAGCAGCAGCAGCTTTGAATGATTTTGATTTGGTAAAAAAAGGCGAGACATTGATCATCAAAGAATGCCCCTCTTCAGAATCTGAATTAACAACCCTAATTAGGGAAAGTAAGGGGAATAAAACGGTTTTGGCCATTATGAAAGTTGGCAAAAGATGGAATTTAGTCAGGGAAATTTTAAAAAAAGAGGATATTATCAATACAACATTAATAGCTTTAAGTGTTGGGATGCCTGAGCAAATTATTCAATATGCATCACAATATAAAAAGGAATTTATGCCTTATTTTTCTTTGATTTTGATAAGGTTCGATTAATGCATAAAAAAGAAAAATTAGTTGAAAATCAATTTACATGGCCAATATGTAAGGATTTATTATTTCTTGTTCTCGAAGATAGGGTTAGTGATGTTTTTGTTTGTGAATTGGTTTGGGAAAGACTTTTTTATAATAGAGAACCAACTTTAAATAATTGGGTTTCTAGCGCATTCACTCCATCTTATTGGTCAGAAAAATTTGAAAAAGCTCCTCAAATCATTTCAGAGCGACCAGCCTCAGTACATTTGACTCGATCAATTCCAAAAGACTATAAACAGGGGTTGAAAAATTTTCTTGATTTTAAAGGTTATAAGATTAATGAACTATACCCAAGAAGAACTAGAAGAGCAACGGCAGTAAATTGGTTAATTTACTGGGCGATTGAAAATGATTGTTTTTCAAAAGATAATGGATTACTGCCGAGTCTTTGTTCACCACCATTTAATCCAGTTAAAGGACATTTTGGTGATCCAGAAATCAAATAAGTTTTTTTGAATAAGGTAAATGATTCTATTAAAGGTATAGTTGTAATGGATACTACTTTCTTTGGAGAGAAGAATTGATTCTTCCTACAATAGCAATTATCGGAAGACCTAACGTTGGGAAATCTACCTTAGTTAATCGTCTTTGCCAAAGTAATGATGCAATAGTATTTGATAAACCTGGTGTTACAAGAGATAGAACTTATCAAAATGCTTCATGGGGAGGTAAGGAATTTCAAATAGTTGATACTGGAGGTTTAGTTTTTGATGATGATAGTGAATTTCTCCCAGAGATAAGGACACAAGTTTTCTTGGCTTTAGAAGAGGCTTCACTTGCGTTACTGGTGGTAGATGGGAATCAAGGCGTTACTGATGGTGATTTATCAATAGCAAAATGGTTAAGGAACTCAAGCTGTAAAACAATTGTTGCTGTAAATAAATGCGAATCGACTACTCTAGGAGTTTCCCTAGCTTCAGAGTTCTGGAAATTGGGATTGGGCGAACCCAACCCTGTTTCGGCTATTCATGGTTCAGGTACTGGAGATCTTTTAGATCTAGTTATTGGCGAACTTCCTGAAAATAATATCCAGGATGATGAAGAAAGGATAATGATGTCAATTATTGGTAGGCCTAATGTTGGTAAATCTAGTTTGTTAAATTCAATCTGTGGAGAAAAAAGAGCAATAGTTAGTGATATTAGTGGTACGACAACTGATTCAATAGATACGCTTATTAAAAAAGGTAATGATCATTGGAAAATTATTGATACTGCAGGGATTAGAAGAAAGAAAAATGTAAAATATGGTACTGAATTCTTTGGTATAAATAGGGCTTTTAAATCTATAGATAGAAGTGATGTTTGTGTGTTAGTTATAGATGCGGTTGACGGAGTAACTGATCAAGACCAGAAGCTGGCTGGGCGTATAGAAGAACAAGGCAGAGCTTGCATAATTGTTGTTAATAAATGGGATCTTGTAGAAAAAAATAGTTCAACAATTTATCAAGTAGAAAAAGAACTTAGATCTAAACTTTATTTTCTACATTGGTCAAAAATGATTTTTATATCTGCCCTAACTGGTCAAAGAGTTGATAATATTTTTGAACATGCTCTTAATGCTGTAAATCAACATAGAAGAAGAGTTACAACATCCGTAGTTAATGAAGTACTTAAAGAATCAATCAGTTGGAAAAGTCCTCCAACGAAGAGAAGCGGCAAGCAAGGTAGGCTTTATTACGGTACTCAAGTAAAAAACAAACCTCCCACTTTTACTCTTTTTGTGAATGACCCTAAATTATTTGGAATAACTTATAGAAGGTATATTGAAAAACAAATTAGAGTAAATTTAGGCTTTGAAGGCACACCCCTTATTTTACTTTGGAGAGGAAAACAGCAAAGAGCTTTAAATAAAGAAGTAGAAAGAGAAAATATTGAGTTAATTCAAAAAGATTAATGAATTTGCTAACCAAATTTTCTGTTGGTCAATATGTTCATGGTAATAGAAGTTGGCTAAGAATTATAGATAGTAGATTAAAAATAATTATCGTAATGATATTTTTAATCACTCCAATTTGGGCAGGTCCAATATGGAGATTGAGTTTAGTTGGGTTTTTACTATTAATTACTTTTTTAAGTTTATTGCCATCTAGAGTATGGTGGCGATCATTATTTTTTCTCTCATGTTTATCACTATTAATTGGATGTATATCAATACTTGCCTCGTCTGATATTCAATCTCTTGATGGCTATTTAAGAAATCCCAATGAGTTGCAAGTAGTGCTGGAAAGCCAAAAAGAATGGAATATTTTGCAAGTTCCTTTGCAGAAGATATGGTTTATTAATTTTGGTCCCTACAATCTTTCAAGAAAAGCTTTTGAACTAGGAATAAAAACCTCCACTTTGATATTTACTGTTATTCATAGTGTGAATTTAATGCTTTTAACCACATTGCAGGAAGACATTGTTTGGGGATTAAGTTGGTTTATGTATCCATTAAGAAAGATTGGATTACCAACTAGTAAGTGGCTTTTTCAGTTGTTAATTGCATTACGTTTTATTCCTCTAGTGCAGGAAGAACTTCAAAATATCATTAAATCAGTATCAGTTAGATCAATAAATTTTCGAAATTTAGGACTAAAGAAATCCTTTAATGTTTTATTAATCTTAGTGGAAAGGTTATTTCAAAATATATTTCTGAGAATTGATAATGGAGCAGAATCATTACTCTCAAAGAAAAAAATTATTATAAAAACCAACAGATTTAGAACTCTTTATCCTTCAAAATCTCTCAATGTAATTGTTAATACATTATCGATTTGTTTTATTTGCATAGCAATTT
>NZ_CACMSM010000030.1 GCF_902616385.1 uncultured Prochlorococcus sp.
TACAAATATGCGTTTCGATACCACAAACTATCAAATTTGTAATTTTCTTATTTTTAAGTTCTTCTAAAAATTCTTGTATGTTAGCTAGACTAAATTCCATTTTCTCAATTTTTTTAAATCCATTTTTGGGCAATAATTCAGGTATCGTTGCACCTAATTTTAATGGGTTCTGTTCAGATAAAAAAATGTTTTCTTCTAAAATTTGGTAGGCATCTATTAGCTTTTTGATGTTTTTAGTTATTAAATCCTTTTTAAATATTGCTCTTATAATTTTTTCCTGAACGTCTATTATTAGTAAAGCATTAACTTTTGGTGATAGTTTTCTAGAAGACTTTTCATGCCCCTTCATCATTTGTATTTAAAGATATATTCAACATAGTATTTTGAACAACTTAAGTAAACATTTTAAATGAAAAAGTTGTTTTACTCTCATCTAGAGTTATTATTGAGAATAGTCATGGGTTGATTGTTGTCATTATCCTCTCAATACAATGTCATCACATCTCCTCTTGGAGAAGGTTTACATAAAGATGGAAAAAGGTTAACTCCTCAAAGGCTTAAGGTTCTTAATTTATTTGAAAATATTGGTTCTGGAAAGCATCTTAGTGCTGAAGAGGTACATGAAAAGTTAGTTAAATCAAGCTCCAAAGTTTCACTTGCAACAATTTATAGAACTTTAAGACTTTTAGTACAAATGGGTTTGCTTCATGAATTAGAACTCAGTGAGGGCGGACACAGATATGAGTTGCTTAGTAATGACACTCCTGATCATCATCATTTAATTTGTATTAGGTGTGGTAGAACAGAAGAATTCGAAAATGAAGAAGTTTTAGAAGCAGGCAAAGTTGCAGCAAAAATTAATGGGTTTAAACTAATTGAATCCTCTTTAAACGTAAGAGCTATATGTCCTAATTGCATTTAGCAGATTTTAACTTAAAGTTCCTCCGCAACTTGATCCTGCACCTGCAGTACAGGCAAAACAATGTTCTTTTACAGCTACCCTGTAATCAAAAGTAAATGAATCATCCAATAGATCAAAAAGCGTCTTTGGTCCTTTATTCTCTCGGAAATTTATCTGTTGATTAAAGTCACAATCATAAATTTCTCCCAGCCAATTTACACTAATAGTTTTTTTGCACATAAGATTTTCTAAATTATTTTCATTAAAATTTTCTTTTAGTAATTTGTAATACATATTTAGTTTCCCTTCTCTTCTTAGAGATTCTTCATATCTATTTATTGGCATATTAGTTATTGTGTATAAGTTATTAAAAAAAATATTATATTTTTCGAATAGTATTTTTTTATAATCTTTTTCCAATATTTTCTGAGAAGGTGGAAGAATTGGGCTTACAGGATTGTAAACAAGATTTAATTTCAATCCATTTTCTTTCTTCCCATAGCCTAGATCATTAAGAATTTTTATAGCATTAATACTTTTTTCAAAAACCCCAAGACCCCTTTGAAACTCAACATTATCTTTTTCATAACATGGTAGCGAAGCAGTAACTATTACTTTATTCTTTGCAAGAAATTGAGGAAGATCTCCATAACCTTCTTCAAAGAAAATTGTTAAATTGCATCTATCAATAATATCAACTTGTTTTTTGCTCAAACTAGCTATTAGGTTTTTAAATTCTGGGTGAAGTTCTGGCGCGCCCCCTGTTATATCTAAAGTCTTGATTTTGTACTTATCAATTATTTTTGGAATGAGAGATATTATTTCATTGGACATCTTTTCAGTCCTTAGAGGACTTGAATTAACATGACAATGATTACAAGCCTGATTGCATTTATAACCTATATTGATTTGCAATGTATCTATAGGTTCTTTATATATTGTGGGGAATTTTTCTTTCATGAATATATTATTTATAAATTGTCATTTGAAAATTCAAAAGTCAACTATTTTTTTTAAATTTTGATCTCTTATTAGCAAGTTCAATAAACCAACTTATATATTCTTTGGGACCATTTTGAAAAACCAAGTCAAACTTTAAGTTGTCATAAAGATCACTGATCCCTGTTAATCCAGTTTTTTTTGTAGAAGGTCTTTCAACTTCACCAGAACTACTATCTACAAAAATTATTTTATTATTAATACCAAATTCATTCCCTAATATTTGTATAAATTCTAAAAAAGATCTGTCACTTCCTCCTCTCAAATAACTCTTTTTACCATTATTTTTTTTTGATGTTATTGTGTCACCAACTCCTACAATCAAAGGCATATCTTCTATTTGAATAGTACTTTTGCATAAATCAATTTTTCCCGTAATAGAATTTGGAGAGTTTCTAAAATTAAAATTACTTCCAAAAGGAGCCTTACCAGTTTTATCCTCAATAAATTTATTTAAAAGAAATAAGACTCCAGAATCTTTAACTGCTCCTTTAATAAGTAATTGTATGTCTGTTGATCCAATATCATTTTTAGAAGAAAGTTTAATTCTTTCTTTACCATTTTTATTTCCTAAATTTGGTGAAATATGCAGGAAAAATGAGTTATTAAGTCCTTCGGATTCAGCTTTAAATATGATTTCATTCATCATTTTTTCAAAACTAATTTGAATAAGCTTTCTTTTATCAGAATCATTGTTAACTAAATCAAAAAGACTATTGAAATTAATCGTAGGCGAGAAGCGTGTTTCGCATATTGATTTTACTGCATGAAAATTGATATCTTCTTGGGTAAGTTCAGGAAAAATATTCTTAACTATAAAATTAAACTTTGGTCTTATTAGACTAGGTACTTTAGATAAAAAGTTTAGTTCTTTTTCTGAGACTCCTTCAAAACTTATTTTACCATTATTGTCTTGATACTCTACTCCACAGGCTGCTAAACCTCTTAAATATAGTTCTTTGTTTTTTGGCTCAGTAGTGCTTCTTAAGCTTCTTTCTATTATTCTGTTAACCCCTCTAGGACCTTCATGTTCCCCGCAAGTTAATACAAAGAATTCCTCTGCAAATTCTTTTACTGCATAGATATATTTTGATTCTAATTCTCTAGTCATTGGATCTTTGACTAAAGGTATACAAACTCCGTCAATGTCTTGAATAATTAAGATATTTTTAGAAGAAATTAATTGTTTTTGTACCATTGAATTACTTGCCATATATTCCATATTTATAATTATTTCTCTTTTAATTTAATTTCTATATCTCAGAGAAATTATAAATTAAAAAATTCAATATTTACAATAAATAATTTGCTATGGTCAAGAATTGCTTTAATGTAGAAAAATGTTGGTATGGGTTAGAAATTAAAAAAATTATCAAGAATTTCCAAAAATGAAAAATAATTTTATAGAAAATATAAATGATGAAAAATATTTTTATTCGTTGATTGAAGATTTAGAGAACAGCAAAGTTGGATTCTACAGTGTTGGTTTATATCCTGCATCATTAGCATATAACTGTGCTATGCATGGAAAATCAAATAATATTCTCTTAGCTCCTAGGGAAGATAGAGATTTGTTAGGCGCTTTCTCAAATGATGTTCTTTCTGATATGGATAATGAGACTATTGAAAAGATTAAGAGCATGGGACATTATTCTTTAGAGGGAATAAGAAAGTCTTTTGATCTAAAAGATCTTCTCTTAAAATGTCAAATTGTTATTCTTGCTTCAAACAGTAACCACATACAAGATGATGTTAAACATGCTTTAAAACTTAGAAAAACTTTAAAAAGAGAAAATGTGGTTCTTGGCTGTCTCGTTGGGTCTTTTTGTATTGATAATAAAAACAAAAACCCCTTTATTCTTTGTAATAAATATCCAAATTTAGCTTTTTTTACAGGATTTCATCGTCATGGAGCTTTACGAAATCCTAATGATAGTTTTACTGCGAATTTCTGCCATCCTGATGCACTAACTGCTTTAATAGGAGCTCGAATTTTGAATCAATTGTCACCGAAAATCCAAGTTTCTCCTGGAGTCCATAATATTGAATGTCAATATATAAAATCAATAAAAAATATCTCCTCCATATTTGCAGGTTTTGTAAATAACTTTCATTCCGATAAGCCAGGAATGCTACCTACCATCAATACGATTTTGTTAACACAATGTTTGGATCAGGCCGCATCAGTATCATTACAAGTTAGAAAAGAAAAAAAATTAAACAATAAATATCTTTCATTAAAGGAACTTGGTTATGGTGAAGAAATAATTAGTGCAAAGGAAAAAATTAATGATAAATTTTTCGAAAAAGGGGATTATACTTTTTCTCAATTAAATGCTGTTAAGGCTGATGTCTTAGGGAGTATGACTCTACCAACTGATGGAAAACCAACACGGAATTTCCAGGCAGGACAAGTTTTATCAGATATGCTTTTGCAACTCAATAGATGTCCAAAAGATGTCTCAGAATTTGTAAATTGGTGTAATAAATACTCTCTCAGTCAAGGAGGTTTAGAAGGTCTAAAATCTTTAAAATTTTGGCCAGACATTTATAAAGAATTCAAAATCAAAAATAATAATTGTTCAATGATTAATCTTATTTATTTATGTTTTAATGCTAATTCAGAAGAAAAAAAAGAAATTTATAAGGTTTTGATTAGTTCAGAAGAGATTACTAATTTTTGCCAAGAATCTGTGAAATCTGAATTATCTTTAGAACTAAATGAAAAATTAAGAGGAGATTATCTTTTTAATGATATTGAAAAAAATTTCGATAAATTGTTGATTAAAAAAAAGGAAAATGATATTAAAAAGAATGAATATAGTAATCAAATTTCAAAAAAAAATCTAAGCTACATCAATGTATTGAAAATTATCAATAATTATTTTAATAATTGATAGTTTATTTAATTTACTTAAAAGCTAAGTTGTTCTTTTATTTACTAATCTTGATTGCGGGGTTAGAATTATTATGGTTTTAAAAGGTTTTTTTGAAAAAGGAATTATCACATCGTTCTCATGAACTGAAAGCTCTTGGTTGGAATCAAGAAGACTTGACAAGATACGAAGATTTATGGGACTACAGTCAAAGATGGGGATTAATAAATTTAGAAAGGGAAGACAGACAGTTTTTAAAGAAAGCAGAAAAGCTACTCCCAAAGATCCAAAATAAAAAGATATCTGTTAAAAAAACTATTGAAGAAAAATCATATTATTTATGGTTAAATTTTTATCTTGATGAAATTAGCATTTTTAGTAATTCTAATCTACCAAAAAATAAATATGGTGTTTGGACTTTATTAATTGAAGAAGAAATAAAACTTCTTAAGGAATTACAACCAGTTATGGGTCTTCCGGATACTTTAAAAGCCAAGAATTTATTCGAAAATAGAAAAGAGCTCATAAATAAAGCTTTTAGTGAATTTGATGCTGAAAATAACGATAAGTGTTTCAATTTTGATGAAGTTCTAAAAAACTCTGAGAAAGATGTCGGTAAGAATTGGAAATCAATAACTGAAAAAGATCCTGGGGCTAATAACACTTTTCCAATAATTGATTCTTCAAATATTGAGAAACTCAGGTCTACGATAAGAAAGGATTTAAGTTTATATATGAATGATAATTACCCCTCTTTAAAAAAGGATTTATAAATATTTATCTTTTTTTGGTTTTTTTTTTGGACTTTTTTAAGTTAAATAGATAATAGGATTATTTAAAAATTTTGAGCAACCAAAAGTTCGAGACTCTTCAGTTACATGCAGGCCAAGTGCCTGATCCAACTACAAATTCTAGAGCAGTACCCATTTATCAAACTAGTTCCTATGTCTTTGATAATGCCGAGCATGGAGCAAATCTTTTTGGATTAAAAGAATTTGGAAATATTTATACTCGACTTATGAACCCCACCACAGATGTCTTCGAAAAAAGAATGGCATCTTTGGAGGGAGGTATGGCAGCACTCGCAACATCCTCAGGTCAAGCTGCTCAATTCTTGGCAATCGTAAACTGCATGACTGCAGGAGATAATTTTGTCTCTACATCTTTTCTTTATGGTGGGACCTATAATCAATTTAAAGTACAATTTCCAAGATTAGGTATAGAAGTTAAATTTGCTGATGGTGATAATATCGATAGTTTTAGAAATAAAATTGACGATAAAACCAAAGCAATATATGTCGAATCAATGGGAAATCCTCGTTTCAACATTCCAGATTTTGAGGGACTATCTGCTTTGGCTAAGGAAAATGGAATACCTTTAATAGTTGATAATACACTTGGTGCTGGCGGAGCTTTAATAAGACCAATTGATTTTGGGGCCGATGTTGTTGTGGAAAGTGCAACAAAATGGATCGGTGGACATGGAACAAGTATCGGAGGGGTTATTGTTGATGCCGGAACCTTCGATTGGGGTAATGGTAAATTCCCACTAATGAGTGAGCCAAGCGATGCTTATCATGGGCTCGTTCATTGGGACGCTTTTGGTTTTGGTAGTGATATTTGCAAATCTTTGGGGGTACCCGATAATAGAAATATAGCTTTTGCGTTAAGAGCAAGACTTGAATGCTTAAGAGACTGGGGATCAGCTCAAAGTCCTTTTAATTCATTCTTGTTATTGCAGGGTTTGGAAACTCTAAGTTTAAGGATAGAAAGACAAACTTCTAATGCTCTTGAATTAGCAAAATGGTTAGATTCTAATCCTAATGTAAGTAGTGTTAATTATCCTGGACTAGAATCTGATCCATATTATTCAAGTGCCAAAAAATACACTACTGGAAGGGGAATGGGTTGCATGCTTATGTTCTCACTTAATGGAGGTTATGAAAATGCAGTAAAATTTATTGACTCATTAAAATTAGCAAGTCACCTTGCTAATGTGGGTGATTCAAAAACTTTAGTAATTCATCCGGCTTCAACAACTCATCAGCAATTATCTGAAGAAGAACAATTATCTGCAGGTGTAACTCCCACGATGGTACGAGTTTCTGTCGGAATCGAACATATTGATGATATAAAAGCAGATTTCGAACAAGCACTTTCACAAATAACATAGGAAAGAAGATTTATTGGCTTTAATAATTCCTAGTAACTATCACAAGATTAGTGATGTTGAGAAAAATCATATATCTTGGATCGAACCAGAATTGGCAAAAAGACAGGATATACGTCCTCTTAGGATTGGTATTTTGAATATCATGCCTCTTGGTAAGCAGTATGAATTTAACTTACTACATCCACTTGGTTTATCTCCTCTTCAAATAGAGCCAGTTTGGATAAAGCTTAAAACTCACTCTTATAAAACATGGGATCTGAATCATCTAAATAATCTATATATAACTTGGGAAGAAGCAAATAATCCAGAACCATTAGATGGAATCATTATTACTGGAGCACCTATTGAGCACTTAGCCTTTGAAGATGTTAAGTATTGGGATGAATTTGTGAATATTGTAAATGAAGCTAGAACTTCTTGTGCTAGTACTCTTGGATTATGTTGGGCGGGCTTTGCGCTAGCTTATTTGGCAGGGGTCGATAAGAAAGTTTTTGATAGGAAATTATTTGGGGTATTCCCTTTAAAAAGTCTTGTTCCTGGCCATCCTTTGATGGGTACACAAGATGATGAATTTATTTGTCCTCAAAGTAGATTTGCAGGATTACCAGATTTGGAGATGGAGAAGGCCCAAAATGAAGGGAAATTGAATTTGCTGGCCTATGGAGAAAACGTAGGATATACAATATTTGAATCTAATGATCAAAAACAACTTATGCATTTAGGTCATCCTGAATATACGGTGCATAGAATTATTAGTGAAATTGAAAGAGACAAAGAAAAGGGAGATGTTCCTCCTCCTGAAAATTTTGATCCAAATAGTTCAAAAACTGCTTGGAGATCTCATAGGAATTTGCTTTTTCAGCAATGGCTTTGGTTTTGTTATCAACAAGTTAGTCTTAATTAACTTCTTTTAATGAGCACTTTCAATACCGCCTAGTCTCTCAAATAAGTTAAGACTTTCTTTATTTAATCCTACGATTTCAACTTTAGAACCACCATTCTGGAATTTTCTAATAATTTGCTCAAGAGCAACAACGCCACTTTGATCCCAAATATGAGCTAGAGACATATCAATTACAATATTGTCTGGATGTTCATGAATATCAAATCCTTGTAAAAAATAAATTTTACTTACAAAAAATAATTGTCCTTTTACTTTGTAGGTAGTCGAATTTTTTTCTTTCGCTCTTGAGACAGTTATAACTTTTGCCACTTTTCTGCTGAAAAGAATTGCAGCTAGTGCAACTCCTGCAATAACTCCAAGTGCAAGATTATGAGGTTTTGTAAGCATAGTAACTGCAAAAGTCATAAGCATCACTGCAGTATCGCTTTTAGGTATCTTTCTAATATTTTTTAATCCATTTATATCTGCTGTACTTATTGCGATCGTTATCATGATTGCTACTAAAGCAGCCATTGGTATTGCTCCAATCCAAGATTTCAAGAGGATGATCATAATTAGGAGAGATATCCCTGAGGAGAGGGTTGACAATCTAGATTTGCCACCATTTTCAGTATTCATTACAGATTGCCCAACCAAGGCACATCCTGCCATTCCACCAAATAAGGATGCCACAATATTTGCTATTCCCTGTCCTCTGGCTTCTTTATTTTTATTGGAACTTGTATCAGTTACATCGTCTAAAATGTCTTGAGTTAAAAAGGTTTCCATTAAACCCACGAGAGATATTGCAAGTGAGGTCGGTAAAATTATCCCTAATGTTTCAAGACTAAAAGGTACTTTTCCATTTTCTATTGATCCAAAAGGAAGAGAAATACTTGGTAATCCATCAGGTAATTTACCCAAATCGCTAACTGTTGGGACATCTAGATTAAAGAATATGCTAATGAGAGTAATTACTACAATTGCAATAAGCTGAGATGGAACTACTTTTGTGATTTTTGGAAGCCCATAGATAATTATTAATCCTAGGATTACAAGAATCCAAACTAATGGAATCTGAGAGTTAACTGGATATTGACTTAAAGTTTGTTCTACTAATCCTTTTGATTCTTTAATACCAATTCCTAACTGAGGTAGTTGTGCTTGAAATATTAAAAGTGCCAGTGCATTTACAAATCCACTTAATACTCCTGTTGGTACGAACCGCATTTGGTAGGC
>NZ_CACMSM010000031.1 GCF_902616385.1 uncultured Prochlorococcus sp.
AATCAAAAGATTTTGCCTTGACCTGTATTCATACCAATCATTATTAAGAGTGCTTACGTGTACTAAACCCTCTACATTTAGTTCTGATATCTCAACAAAGAAACCATATGTTTGCACTGATAAAATAAACCCACTATAAATATTACCTAGTAATTTTTCTGCTTTTCTTACTTTTTTTATATTTATCATATTAGCTTTATATTGGTTAACTTTGTAATTGAATTCATTAAGTTTATCTATAACAAACTTGTTAAATAATATTTCTAGATTTTTTGAAATTGATGAATTAAATATATCCCAATTTACTAATTCTAATGAATTACTATCCGATATATTGATTTCATTTTTATTATTTTTCTTTGATTTCTTACCATTTATTATCATATTAAAAATACAGTACTGATTTATAAGATTTGTGAAGTCAAATCCAGGAATTGTCCATGGAGAAATAAATAGTTTTTCTGATTCATTATTATCACGATCTTTAGATATCAAACTTATTTCATTGTCCTTAAATTCATTAATTAGAAGTTTATGTAAGATTCTTTTTTTATTATCGTCGTCACATAATTTAATTACTTGACTAAATGTTAAATTGCCATCTTCATTAAGCTCTACATCATTATCAATAAATTCTGAATATTTGATAATTTCATTAGCATTAACGTAATCTATTGCATTTGAGATATATCCTGCACTTTTTAAGCCATATTGATTTGAATGTTTGAACCATATTAAATTAGCTTCATATAGTATTGGTGAAAGGTAAGTTTGGCAATCTTCTTTATTTAATGATTCAAAATATCCTTTTGAATTTTCAGCTGGATTGTGAATAAAAAATTCTTCTAGTGCTTCAATCTTATTCAGTGGCGCAGGAATTTCCACCTTACCCTCCAAAAGATGGTTATCTCTGAATGAACATGAAATTTCTAGTATTTTATCTAGATCATCGACATATTCCTTTATAGGTTTTAATACTCGAGAGGTTATTCTTGATTTGCTTTTTCTAGTTAGAAGCGCGTCAGTATGATCATTCCCAACAATAAGAGTGCATTTTACTAAAGTAAGATGAAATGACCAATCAATTAATTCATTATCACTATTTAAATTGACACAGAGGCTTATTGCTTCATTCTTTTCACCAAATTTAAATTCAGAATCATTTCTTACGACTTCACTAAGGTAGTTTTGCCAATCATGTAATAAGGGTAATGATTCAAAGCCTTTGAATAATATTTCTAGAGATTTTTTACTATTTAGATCTACTCTTTCTGCAAGATTATTTGTATGTATCCATAATTTAGTATTTTTATTTTTTCCATGCTCTATTTGAATCATTGGTAGCATTGGAGAATTATTAGAATTCCAACTTTTGAATAAATAAGAGTTTTTATCTGTTAGGTCTATCCTCTCCCTTTGTTCTATTCCTTTTGATTCAATATGATTTAAATCGGATGATTTAACGATATTGCTTTTAGATAAAACAAAGTCTGTATCATAATCTTCATTATTGTTTAGTTTTAGTTCTTGTATTACATGACCTAGTCCTTCTTCTTGACCTATGGGAAATCTATCAATCTCAACTTTAACTATATTCTTATTCTCTGGATTGAAAGTGTATTTTTTATTATCTTTTGGAAGTTTAATTTTAGAAAGGATCCTATCGTCTATTGGGATTGCATATACATCATTGTTTATTATTTCTACTTTAGAAAGTAGTATTTGATTTGATCTTTCAAGAATACAATCAACTATTCCTTCAGGTGATCTTCTTCTATAACCCTCTTTTATTATCCTTACTAAAACTTTATCTCCATTCCATGCATAGTTAAGTAGATTTTCTTTAATGTAGATATCTTCTTTGTCTTTTCCTCTTACAGCAAAGCAATAGCCTTTGCTACTACATCTTATTTTGGCGACAAGATGATCATTATCCTTTTTGCATGTATATTCATCATTTTCATTTTTATTAATTATTTCAAGTTTTTCTAGAGCTGTTAAAGCAATATCTAATTTATCCTTATCAGATTTCTTTGTTATTTTTAATAATCTGCATAATTTTTTATATTCTAACCCTTCTGACTGATTAAGATTATCAATTATTGAAGATGATGTGAACATGATCTAAATGAAATTATAAATTAATTTAGGGGTATACATTTCATTATTACACCTTATTATCCAAGCTTAAAACTAATTATTTTCTTTCTCTTCTTTTTCTTCTTTTTCGATGGTGAAAGAGTTGATAAAAAGCCTTATACCAATGATGAAAAATGTAATGGATGCTATTGACTTAAGAACTACTTCGGGTAAAAAACTTGAAATAGAACCACCTGTTAAAGCACCAAGTAAACTTGCAAAAACAAGTGCTGAAGAAGATCCTAGAAAAACTGCTAATGGTTTATTTGAAGTGCCACTTATAGTTAAAGTAGCTAGTTGAGTTTTGTCACCTAATTCAGCTATGAAAACGGTTAGAAATGTTGATAGTAATAAACTTAAAACCATTTAAAAATAATTTTTGAATGTTTCATAAGCTAAAAATATACTTATCAATATCATTAAGGTACCAGTAGATAAAGCAAATTTGCCAGGAGATATTTTTTTTGATACCCATTTGCCAATGAGAACTCCTACTATGCTAGAGCTTATTAATGCTAGAGAACTTCCAAGAAAAACTACTATTGGCCGTCCCGATTCGGCAGAAAGCATTAATGTGGCTATCTGAGTTTTATCGCCAAGTTCAGCAATAAAAATTGTTGTAAAAGTCGTTATAAATATTGAAAAAAAACTTTTTTCTAGATTGTTTTCTTTTTTTTCTAATTTACTATTCATTTACCTGAAACAGCAATTCTAAATGTTTTCATCTCTTTACTTTGGTATCCATAATTTGATGAAATATGTTGTTTGCAGCAATCAATTAAAAATTTATCACCAGATTTCAAATATCCATTAAATGAAGTTGAAAATTCACTTACACGGCAAAAATGTGGTCTGGTTTCATAAATTAAGCATCTTTTATTTTCTCTGTCCAGGTTTTTACACCAACCGTCTTTAGCTGTCATCGAATTTATCAAAGCTATATCTTCTTTATTAAGTTTGTTAGCCAAATCGCTTCTTTCGCTCAAGTCGAATTTACAACAAGCTCCACAATTTTCTATACATGTCCATGATTTCATAATTTAATTCAATCTTGTAACGTATCAGTACAGTTTCTTCATTTATTTGTAAAAATAGTATCACAAAACATATTCATTAATCATGGCAACACTTATTCCTTTGGCTGTAGTTGCGTTAGCAGGACCAGCAATAATTGCTCTTGTATTTTACCGTAAATAAAAGAAATTCTTTTTGGTGGCTTATCTGGAGGGGGTTTATTGGGATTTAGATGGTACCATCGCCAATACTGAATTAGAGGCCCATTTACCTGCTTTTAATAATGCTTTTAAAGACCTTGGTATTGATTGGAAGTGGGATACTAATACATATATAAAACTTCTGAAGATAAATGGAGGCAAAAATAGGATTGCTTATTACGCAAATTCTAATTATTATAATTTTTCAGAAGATTTAGTTCTCAAAATTCATGAAACAAAGCAGTTTCATTATTTAGAAATTATAAAAAAAAATTGCGTTAGTTTAAAAAATGGTGTTTTTAGACTAATAAATGAATTACATCGAAAAAAAGTAAGACAATTTATTGTTACTTCAAGTTCAAGAAATCAAGTTGATCTACTTGTTGAATATCTTTTCAATGGCTTCAATCCTTTTGAGTTCATTATTTCAAGTGAAGACGTTGAATTAAAGAAACCAAATCCATTACCATATTTAAAGGCGATCCAATTGAGTGGTATAAACAAAAATAACTCAATTGTTTTTGAAGACTCCAATCCAGGATTGAAATCTTCCTTGGCAGCTAACTTGCCTACAATTTTTGTTCCTTCAAATATCCCAATTATTCTTGAGGAAAATATTAAATTAGATTGTATTTTAGATAGTCTTGGTGATGTGAATAATGTGGCAAATGTAATTAAAGGTCCTAAACTAAAAAAATCATATGTTGATTATAGCTTTCTATGTGATTATCTAGTTTCTTTTAGTAATGCAAAAAACTAATTTTTCAAGAATTACATACCAGTTAAATAATTTATTTTTTGGTTTTCTAAGTGATACTTGGAGGACAAAATCTATTGGTCTAATTTCTGTATTGACAGGTTATTTCTTGTTTGCAAACTTTCTTACAAAATTTATATCTGAAGGTAAAAATGAGTTGATTATGGTCCCAATAATTATTGTTTTTATTGAAATTATTATAAGAACAAAACCTGCCGCAAGTTCAAAATTTTATTATCTATGGACCGTAGTTGATAAATTAAGAATAGGCGCAATTTATGCCATTATACTTGAGGCATTTAAATTAGGGTCTTAAAGGCTATTCTTCTTCTTCTTCTTCTATAGGGTAAACAAATCCTTGAGCTTTGCCGGTTAAAACTGATTTACCTAAAGATATAGCTTTTTGAGCTGCTAATGCTGCTTTCCCTTTCCAGACAGCGTGCCTTTGGTTCCTTTTGCTCTTTGATTTTTTCTTCTTTGGTACAGCCATTCTGTTTCATTATTTCCATATATTAATATAACCCTTAACTGGTTATCTCCAAAACTTTTGAGTATATTTTGTTTATATACGTCAATTTTTTAAATAAGCATATATGCTTTATTAATCACTTATAAAGATTAGTGTTTAGATCAAAATTCTCATATTCAAATTCTAAATCTAGTTATTCTGATCTTCTAGAGGATATAGAGACAGGAAAAATAGAATCAATATTTTTCTATCCTAGGCAGAGAGAAATTGATGTTCTGTATAAAAATGGCGATAAATTTAAAATACCTATCCTTTATAACGATCAATTAATCCTTGAAAAGGCCACTGAAAATAAAGTTAATCTCACTATAAATAATAGTAGAAAAGAAGCTTCAGCGGCTAATTCGTTCGCTTCAATAAGTCTTTTCCTGATTTTTATATTAGCTATAGTCTTAATCTTGAGGAGTACATCAAAATTGGCTTCCAGAGCCTTTGGTTTTACTAAAAATCAAGCTAAATTTGTAACTATTGATGATGTAGAAACAAGATTTGATGATGTAGCTGGTGTTCCTGAAGCAGCTGAGGAATTAAAAGAGGTAATAACTTTTTTGAAAGAACCAAAGAAATTTGAAAATCTTGGAGCAAAAGTTCCCAAGGGAGTTCTTTTAATTGGCCCACCAGGAACAGGTAAAACATTATTGGCTAAAGCAATTGCCGGTGAATCAGGAGTTCCTTTTCTATCAATATCGGCATCAGAGTTTGTAGAACTTTTTGTTGGTGTTGGTGCAAGCCGTGTGCGGGATCTATTCTCTAAGGCTAAAGAAAAATCTCCATGTATAATTTTTATTGATGAAATTGATTCTATTGGTAGGCAAAGAGGGTCTGGGATCGGAGGTGGAAATGATGAGAGAGAACAAACTCTCAATCAGCTTTTAACTGAATTAGATGGTTTTGCTGATAATTCCGGGATAATTGTTTTAGCAGCAACAAATAGACCAGATATATTGGACGCAGCATTATTAAGACCAGGTAGATTTGATAGAAAAATTGAAGTAATGCTTCCAGATTTAGATGGAAGAAAAAAAATTCTTTCAGTTCACTCACTTTCCAAACCACTTTCAAGCGAAGTTGATTTAGGATATTGGGCTTCCAGAACAGTTGGATTTTCAGGAGCAGATCTTGCAAATTTGATGAACGAGAGTGCTATTCACTGTGCAAGAGATGAATCTAAATTAATCAGTGATCTTCATATAGAAAATGCTCTGGATAAAATTACTATTGGCCTGAGAAGTTCATTAATAACTTCTCCAAATATGAAAAAAATTATTGCTTATAATGAGGTAGGTAGAGCTATTGTATCTGCTGTGAGAAACGGAATCGAATCAGTTGATAAAATTACGATCTTACCTAGATCTGGATCTATAGGGGGATATACAAAAATAAGTCCTGATGAAGATGTAATTTCTAGTGGCTTGATTTCAAAAAAATTATTATTTTCAAAAATTGAAATTGCTTTAGCTGGAAGAGCAGCAGAAACGATAGTTTTTGGTGAAAGTGAAATTACACAATGTTCCTTAAATGATATTTCTTATGCGACAAATATCGTAAGGGAAATGGTTACCAAATATGGATTTTCAATTATTGGTCCAATTTCAATGGATTCTGATAATAATGAAATGTATTTAGGAGATGGATTATTTAGAAGAAAGCCACTCATAGCAGAAAATACTAGTTCTAGAATAGATAATGAAATAATAAATATTTCTAAAATTTCATTAAATAATTCAATAAAAATATTGAAAAAAAATAGAGTCTTACTTGATAAATTAGTAGATATGCTTTTAAATCAAGAAACTATAGATAAAAAAGTTTTTAAATTAACAACTACTAAATTGTTGAAAGTTTGATTTAATTACTTTAAATTAAAAAAAATTATTTTCTTGATAATTAAAAATAATCCAACGAATTTATTAATTACACTTTCATTATTACTTATTCTTCCACTGGTACAAAAACAATGGTTTAATTTATATTCACTCAATATTAATGATATTTCCTTTTATTCAATCCTTTACTATCTGAGCGGTGCAGTATGTCCATCTTTGGCGTGTTTATACTCTTTAAAAAATTATACATTCTATAGTTTTAATAAGAAACAAACTCAAAGTAAAAAAATAATTAAAGGGAAAAGATTATTTTTCTTAGTAGCAATAAATTTAATATTTCTCTCTTACTTTATCGCTGATTATATATATATAAATTTAGATCTTATATTTAATTTATTTCTTGAAGAAATTAATGTACCAAAACCGGATATTCCACAGTTATGTTTTTCAATGTTTTTTATTTCTATTCTATTAATTTTTAAGAAATCTAGGTTTCTGTTAAAAAAATTAATTTTGGTAAATTTTATTTTGATTTCTCTCTATCTTTGGCATCTTCAAATTAATAATATTAGTGTTGATGATCAGTTTCATATTTATAGATATTTTGGCTTAAATGACTTAAATTTAATTAATCTTTTTATCCTAGTCTCCATAGAAATTTCTTTTTATACTTGGTCCTTCTTATCATATAAAACTAATTTGAGCGATTGGATCGTGCCCAAACCTCAAAAAGGGGATTTTATCCCCTTTTTGAATATATTTATTTTTTATTTTTTTATAGTAATTTACTACTCAATACTTACTTAAATGTTTCTAATTCTTCTATAGCGCAGAAAAATATTCCTTACTTCCTTTAGGGTCCTCTAACATTGTTTTCTCTCCGGGGGTCCAGTTTGCTGGACATACTTCATCGGGGTTTGCCGCAACGTATTGATAACCTTGAAGAATCCTTAGCGTTTCATCAACATTTCTACCTACAGGAGCCTTGTTAACAGTCGTATGCATAACTACTCCTTCGGGATTGATAAGAAATAAACCTCTATCAGCCTCTCCATCATCATTTAGAACATTGTACGCCTGGCAAATTTCTCTTTTTAAGTCAGAAACTAACGGATAGTTAATATCACCTATACCACCTTCATTTCTTGGGGTTTGTATCCAAGCTAAATGACAGTGTTTGCTATCAACTGATACTCCAAGAATTTCCGTATTAAGTTCTGAGAAATCTTGGTATCTATCACTAAATGCAGTGATTTCAGTTGGACATACAAATGTAAAATCTAGCGGGTAAAAGAATAAAACAACCCATTTGCCTCTTAGACCTGAAAGTGTAATCTCCTTAAACTCTTGATCATATACTGCTGTAGCACTAAAGTCTGGTGCTTCTTGTCCAACTCTTAAGCTCATGAAAAAATTTGTCCTTATTTAAATTATGTATGGTCAGAACGACCTTAATAAGTATTATAATTTTATTAATAATGAATTAGCAAGTTTTTTTTTAATTCAATGAATTGGCATTATTCCTTTACTAGAAAATTTACCATATTTAATCATAACAAACTTTTAAAAAATCTCAAAAAGGAGTTAATTAAATATCCCATTAACAGGTTTGACGATAAGAATTCGAATTAGAAGAAATTTTATTTTATTTAAGATTCCTTAAAATTTAACTCTCTATAATTAGAAATATTCTTTTTAATATTTTTAATTATGGCTAAATATATTGAAAGACTAAAGGAAAAAGTTAAAATAAAAAAATTTGATTCTAATCAGCCAATTGGAGCTTGGATTTTCGTTGTAATTTTGAATATAGTTGGATTTGCGGGTTATTTTTACTTAAAGGTAAATCATATACAACTAGGTAGTTAAAAACTTATCTTATTTCCTTCTTAATTGAGCGACAAAAATTTTTTAGTCTTTCATTCCTCGTTAAGTCAGGTAAAGTCCAAATTGTTTCTGTCTCAGGTAATGGATCTTTGCTCCATTCTTTGAATTCTTCCATTATCGAGGCATTATTTAATTTTGATGTATACAGTTTTCTTTTTTTTAAATAATTTCTTATCGCTTTAAGATTTGCCTCAATATATTCCGTCATAATAAATACTTAGTCTTTTATATTAATTTATCATCTAGCAAGTTCTGCTTTTAAGAAAAGATTAATTAGACATTTTGAACTGCTTGAAAAAGTCCAAAAGAATAACCTCCTATTAGAACCCATCCAAGTACACTTGATATAATTGTAGACCTTCTATTATGTCTCCTTAAAGCGGATTCAATCATTTCATTAACTTCATCTCTATTAAGGTAATCTTTCTTGGAGTTTTTTTTCATTTTTTTTTCTTTTACAATAAACGAATTTATAAGAAAGTGAGCTAAAGTTTTTACTTATCAGTAAGAGTTTTATTTATTATGATTATATAAATATTTTTTATATTTATCATAAAAAATATTATGAAATTTTAAGATTATTGTAAAAAACTAT
>NZ_CACMSM010000032.1 GCF_902616385.1 uncultured Prochlorococcus sp.
TAATACATAAAACTTGTTGATTTTTAGAAATTTTTTTTATCAGCTCAACCAAAGAAAATAGAGATTTACCACTTAAACCATTATCAATTTCATCTAAAAAAAAGGTATTGGGTTTTTTAGAAATACTAGATTTAATAGCTAACAAGAATCTTGACATTTCTCCGCCAGAAATAACATTTGATAATGGAGCAAGCTTCTGATCAGGATTAGCCGAAAACAAAAAATTTATATCGTCAATTCCATCGACAGAAGGCTTACATTCAGAAAATTGAATTGAAAAATTTGCATTTTTTAAACCTAGATTGCTTAAAATTGACATTACTGAATTTTGTAAATGCTTAGCAATTTTTTTTCTCTCGTTAGATTGAATAACAAATAGAGAATTTAAATTACTTTGTAAATTTTCTATTTGAGCTTTTATTCTGCAAATCTCATTACCTTGATCATTTTGTTGAAAATACGTCTTTAATTGATCGCGCTTTACAATTAATTGAGGTAGATCTAATGAGAAAGTTCTCTCTAAGTTTTTTAAAAAAAATAATCTTTTTTGTATTTCAGGAAGATTAGATTCATAATTTTCTATGTCATGCAAATATGAGTTTAGATCAAAAATTAAATCTTCAACTTCAGCATGGATATTTAATAATTTCTCTCTAAATCTCTGAATCTTAAAATCAAAATCTGCTGTTTTATTCAAAATCTTTATTGATTGATTTATCAAAAAAGTGACTGAAGGTTCATCATGACTGAAATTATTTAAGTTTTCTAATGAAGATTTAATTGAATTATTAATTTCGAGATTGTTTACAAGTTTATTTTCTAATAACTCTAATTCTAAAATTTCTTCACTGGAATGTAAATCAGCTTCTTCTAAACTTTTCAACATTTGTTTAATTGCCAAGTTTTTTTCCTCTTGAATCCTAGAAAATTCTATTTTTTCATCCATTAATCCTTTTAAAACTTTTGTTTCACCCCAAATACTTTTAATCTTTTCGCTAGTATCTTTTGATTCTTGGGAACATAAGTCATCAATAATTAATCTTCTCTTATCTAAAGAATCAAAGATAAAGGTGTCAGATTGACCTGCGAAATCAATTAAAAATCCTCCAAGTTTTTCTAATAATTGTTTATTAATTGAAAAATTATTAAGGCTATATTTGGATAAGATTTTATTATTTTTTTTATAAGAATTTCTTTTAATTTGTAATTCTGAAGAAGTTATTTCAAAACCATTACTAATTAACCAATTATTAATTTGAGAAGAAGAAGAAAATATCCCCTCGATAATGCAAAAATCTTTTTCTGGACGTATTAAATGTTTTAGAGGTATATTAGTTCCACCAAATAAAGTATTTAGAGAATCAAAAATTAGTGATTTTCCTGAACCTGAATCCCCAGTTATGATATTTAAACCTTTTTCGAAATTAATTTCTATAATTTCTATTAAGGCAAAATTTTCTATTTTTAATTGTATTAACATGATAAATCTTCCATATAAAAAAATTAACTTCTTTTATAAAAAAATAAAGGTTTTAAATATATAAAGTTATGAAAGAAGAATTTACCGATTTTATTGAAGTTTCAGGACTTTTAAATTATGATCCAGACACAATTTCAAAAATATACAAAAAAAATCCTAAAAGACTTTTAAAAAGACTTTGGCAAACACTCATACCTATTTTTGGTTACATCTTCTCCGTTGGATGGGATAAATTAACTGGAAGATTGAAAAATGAATCGCAAGCAAAATTTAGAGCAAGAGAATTAACAAATTTGTTAGTAGAACTTGGACCAGCATTTGTTAAAGCAGGCCAAGCATTATCAACAAGACCGGATATAATCCCTGGAATTCTCCTAGAAGAATTATCTGAATTACAAGATCAACTCCCTGGATTTGATGGAGATAAAGCGATGGAATTAATAGAAGAAGATTTAGGAAACAAAATAGATGAGATTTTTTTAGAAATTGATAAAGACCCAATTTCGGCTGCATCTTTAGGGCAAGTGCATAAAGCTAAATTAAAAAATGAAGAGATCGTTGCAATAAAAGTACAAAGGCCAGGTTTAAGAGAGCAAATAACCTTAGATCTATACATAGTGAGAAATATTGCTTACTGGTTAAAAAACAATATCGGATTAATAAGAAGTGATCTAGTTGCTTTGATAGATGAATTAGGCAAAAGAGTCTTTGAAGAGATGGATTATCTAAACGAAGCTGCAAATGCTGAAAAATTTAGAGATATGCATAAACACAACAAAATGATTGCCGTACCAAAAATTTATAAAGAAATAACTTCAAGAAGAGTTTTAGCAATGGAATGGATAGATGGTACAAAATTAACAAATTTAGAAGACGTAAAAAAATTAGGAATAAACCCAGATGAAATGATTGATATAGGAGTGCAATGCAGTTTAGAACAGCTTTTAGAACATGGTTTTTTTCATGCTGACCCGCATCCAGGTAATTTATTAGCCTTAGAAGATGGAAGACTATGTTATCTAGATTTTGGAATGATGAGCGAGGTTTCCAGAGAATCTAGATCAGGCTTAATTCAAGCAGTAGTACATTTAGTAAATAAAAATTTTGATAAATTGTCTCAAGATTTCGTAAAGTTGGGATTCCTATCAGAGGAAGTTAATCTAGAACCAATTGTTCCAGCATTTCAAGATGTTTTCATTAATGCTGTTGAACAAGGGGTTTCGAAAATGGATTTTAAAAGCGTTACAGACGATATGTCTGGTGTTATGTATAAATTCCCTTTCAGACTACCCCCATATTATGCGCTTATAATAAGGTCATTACTTACATTAGAAGGAATAGCCTTAAGCGTAGATCCAAACTTTAAAATATTAGGCGCAGCTTATCCATATTTTGCAAGAAGGTTGATGGAAGACCCTGATCCACAATTAAGGGAAAGTCTTAAAGAAATGCTTTTTGATAATAAAAAATTTAAATGGGACCGTTTAGAAGATCTGCTTTCTAACGCTGCAAAACAAACCAATCTTGATTTGGAAAAACTTTTAGACGAAGTTATCAATCTTCTCTTCTCTTCAAATGGAGGATTTCTTAGAAATGAGATAATAGAAGGTTTAACAAATCAGATAGATTCACTTAGTCTAAAAATATTGAAAAGTTTGAATAACTATCTTCCACAATCAATTAAATTAAATACTAACGAAGAAAATAACAGCTTAAGTGACTTTATAATGTATGTAGAGCCATTGAGAAACTTTTTAGAGATTTTACAAAAAGTACCCGGCTATTCAATTGACATTTTTCTAAAAAAGGGTTCCCAGACTTATAAATGAGCCCTATACAAAAGAAATGGGTATAACAATTGCAAAAAAAGTTACTGAAAAAGGAGTAGTAAGACTTGTTAAAATTGCCGCCGGTGCAAATATCTAAATGAAGTTTAGGAAATTTTTCATATTTAAACTATTTTTTATTTTAGTAATTCCTTCATTACTATTTAATTTACCAAAAGCTAATGCTGCTGAAGAAATAAAAATAACATACAGCATATTTTCTAGAACAATAAAAGTAAATTCTTTAAAAACTTTTGCTAAAGAAGGTAAATCCACGAGAAAATTAAAAAGGATTTTAAAAGCAACCGGGTCTCCCGATAAAGAAATTAGAACAGTCTTAAATAAAGATTTTGAAATTCCTATTACCATTGCAAGTAAACTATTATATTCTGAAATAGGAAATGTTTTTTTAACAAGGCTTTCATCTATTATTCACCCACCCAGAGCAACTGATGAAAGAACAGGCATGTTAGCACTTAGAGCAAGCGTAATTCAAGGAATTAATATAGGAAATGGAAAAATAAATCTAATAAATTTTTTTGAAGGATATCCAACTAAAACTGTAATTTTAGATGTCAGTGCTTTGAGCAAAGTTATGAATAAAGTAGAATCGATTTCAGAATTATTAACCTTTTTCACCAATTCTCCTCTAGAAAAAATCAAAACAAATTAAACAACCATGGTGTTATTAAATAAAATCAAAAATAAACTGCGTATTAATTACAGAAAAAAAAGATGGCCAGGTCTAATAGAAGCTTATAAACAATATCTTCCAGTAACAAAGAAAACTCCCATTATTTCATTAAATGAAGGAAATACACCATTAATCTTAAGCGAGTCAATTAGCAACTTAATTGGAAATCAAACAAAAGTTTTTTTAAAATATGATGGCCTTAATCCAACAGGATCTTTTAAAGATCGTGGTATGACTATGGCAATTAGTAAAGCAAAAGAAGAAGGCCGTGAAGCAGTGATTTGTGCAAGTACTGGAAACACCTCTGCTGCTGCTGCTGCATATGCTTCTAGAGGAGGATTAAAACCTTATGTGTTAATCCCAGAAGGATATGTTGCACAAGGAAAGCTTGCGCAAGCATTAATGTATGGCGCAGAGATAATATCTATTAATGGAAACTTTGATAAGGCTCTTGAAATTGTCAGAGATTTATCTTCAGAACATCCTATAGAACTTGTTAATTCTGTAAATCCATATCGAATACAAGGACAAAAGACGGCAGCTTTTGAAATAGTTGATGACTTAGGCCATGCTCCTGATTGGCTTTGTATTCCAATGGGTAATGCAGGAAATATTACTGCTTATTGGATGGGATTTAAAGAATATTCAAAAATAAAAGGAAATTTGAAATTACCAATAATGATGGGTTTTCAATCCGAAGGCTCTGCTCCATTAGTAAAAAATATAATAGTTAAAGATCCAGAAACAATTGCAACTGCTATAAGAATCGGAAATCCTGTAAATAGAGAAAAAGCAAAAAAAGTAAAAAAGGAAAGTAAAGGAGACTTTCAGTCAGTTACAGATAAAGAAATAATCAATGCTTATAAAATCCTTGCCAAAGAGGGAGTATTTTGTGAACCTGCTAGTGCAGCATCAGTTGCTGGACTTATTAAAAATAAAAATAGAATTCAGAAAGAATCGACTATAGTTTGTGTTCTTACTGGAAATGGCTTGAAAGACCCTGATTGCGCCATAAAAAACAATGATGCTATTTTTAGAAAAAATATTGAACCTTCATTAAAAAATATAACTGAAATTTTAGGATATTAAAATCCAAAAAAAAAAGTGTCTGTGGAAATCAATTAAAAACAAACATCATTTGTTGAAAAGTCCATAATAAATAGTTCTTCTTGTTAAGTAAATTTAAATTTTTTGGATAAAGAGAAAACTATTCAACAAATTAAAAAATTTTTTCACATGTTTTTGTTTACGTAAACTAGGTTGGGAAGCTATTAAATCTAAGAATTCCACAGTTCCCACAAGAACTACTACTACTAAATTTTTTTTTAATTATTTATTTTATATTAGAAAAAAAGTAAAAATTAATTTATTGAATTTAATTTACGAAAAAAGTATATTGTATTTGTAAAAAGTTCCAAATTCCGATGGAAATTATTTGTAATCAAAATGAATTAAATAATGCTATTCAACTAGTGAGCAAAGCAGTTGCTTCAAGACCAACGCATCCAATTCTTGCAAATATACTTTTAACAGCTGATGAAGGAACCAATAAAATTAGCTTGACAGGATTTGACCTTAATTTAGGAATTCAAACTTCTTTCGATGGAACTGTTAAAAATAGTGGAGCTATTACGATACCTTCAAAACTTTTATCTGAAATAGTAAACAAACTACCTAGTGAAACTCCTGTTTCTTTAAAAGTTGAAGAGAATTTAGATAATATTTTAATCAAAAGTGACAGAGGTTCTTTTAATCTTAAAGGAATTCCTTCTGATGAATATCCTAATTTACCATTTGTTGAAAGTGGTACTTCTTTAAATATTGATCCTAGTTCTTTTTTAAAGGCTTTAAAATCTACCATTTTCGCTAGTAGTAATGATGATTCAAAACAATTACTCACAGGTGTTAATTTCACATTCAAACCAAATTATTTAGAGTCTGCTTCAACAGATGGTCATAGATTGGCTGTTGCTTTAATTGGTAATGAAGAACATATCAAAAATAAAGAAAACTTATCTTCAAATGATGGTGATTTGTCAGTTACTATTCCAACAAGATCATTAAGAGAAATTGAAAAACTAGTATCTTTGAAAAGCTCAGAAAATTCAATCAAGCTTTTTTATGATAAAGGTCAAGTAGTATTTATTTCTTCTAATCAAATAATTACTACAAGAACCCTAGAAGGTACTTATCCTAATTATTCACAATTAATTCCTGATTCTTTTTCTAAAATTCTGAATTTTAATACAAAAAAATTAATTGATTCATTAGAAAGAATTGCCGTTTTAGCTGATCAGCAAAGTAGTGTTGTAAAGATCAAATTAGATAATACAGATTTAGCTTCTATCAGTGCAGATGCCCAAGATATTGGAAATGCAAATGAATCAATACCTGTTCTTCATTCGGGAGAAAATTTTGATATTGCATTTAATGTTAGATATCTGTTAGAAGGTTTAAAAGTTATTTCTTCTGAAAACGTACTTTTAAAGTGTAATATTGCTACTACTCCAGCTGTTTTTGTGCCAGAAGATAATCTCAATTCTTTTACTTATCTAGTTATGCCAGTGCAGGTTCGTTCTTAAATTGAAATTACCTAAAGAAATTTTATTAAGTGAATTACTAAATTATATTGTTAAGGGTAATATGGCCCTTAATTATGGAAATGGAGAAAATGTTTGGATGCATCCTCCTGTTCATAGAATTTTAGGATGGTACTCTCGTCCTTCAAATTTTGATTTAAAGAGAAATGTTTGGCGATTAAATCAAATTTCTCAAATCATAGATAATGAAATTTATGTCAAAGGTGATCCGGCTATTTCCGATTTAGCAACTTTAAATAGGTTTCCAACTTTAATAGAAGCTAATTTGATAAATATAAATGGATCAAAAATAGGAGTTGTTGCAGATTTTCTATTTGAAATTAAAACCGGTAAGATTATATATTACTTAGTTTCTAGATCTAATCCTAAGATTCCAGGTTCTAGTAGATGGAAATTAAATATTGAAAATATTAATGATCAACAACCTGGATTGGTATTTTGTAAAAGTAATTCTTTAGATGATTTATCTTTAATCAAATCAAGTATTAAAAATGAATTTATGCAAAAAGGGAAAAAAATTATTGATAGATTCGATGATATGAAAAATATTGCTTCTAATAGATTAGAGGAATGGCTTGAAGAAGATGAAGATATTAGCCAAAACTTAGATTATAAACAAAAAAGTTTTTATAATGAAGATGGAACATCCATACCGTTGAGTGAAAAAAAAGAAGATGACCCTTGGATATAAAGAATGATAAATCAAGAAAGTCACGATCTTTATGATCTTAATGAGGCCCTCAAAGTTGAAAATTTAACACTTGATGATTATGAAGAAATTTGCAAAAGATTAAAGAGAAAACCTAATAGGACAGAATTAGGCATGTTCGGTGTTATGTGGTCTGAACATTGTTGTTATAGAAATTCAAAACCTTTACTATCTAAATTTCCCACTAAAGGTAAAAATGTTTTAGTTGGACCTGGAGAAAATGCTGGCGTTATTGATGTTGGAAATAATCAAAAACTAGTTTTTAAAATAGAAAGTCATAATCATCCGTCTGCTATTGAACCCTTTCAAGGTGCTGCAACAGGCGTAGGAGGGATTTTAAGAGATATATTTACCATGGGTGCAAGGCCAATTGCAGTATTGAATTCATTGAGATTTGGAAACCTTGATAGATCATCAAATGTTGATTTACTCCGAGGTGTTGTATCTGGTATTGCCCATTATGGCAATTGTGTCGGTGTTCCCACTGTCGGAGGTGAAATTGACTTCGATGATAGTTATTCCGGAAATCCTTTAGTGAATGTTATGGCTTTAGGACTTTTAGAGACCGATGAAATAGTTTGTTCTGGAGCTAAAAATATAGGATCACCGGTATTATATGTTGGTAATACTACTGGCAGAGATGGAGTTGGTGGTGCTAGTTTTGCTAGCTCAGAATTAACTACAACTTCTTTAGATGATAGACCAGCAGTTCAGGTCGGTGATCCATTTATTGAGAAAAGTCTTATTGAAGCCTGTTTGGATGCTTTCAAAACAGGAGATGTAATTGCAGCTCAAGATATGGGTGCTGCAGGTTTAACATGCAGTAGTGCAGAAATGGCTGCAAATGGAAAATTAGGTATAACTATT
>NZ_CACMSM010000033.1 GCF_902616385.1 uncultured Prochlorococcus sp.
TTCTATTGCTACTGGCGAATTAAAAATGCCCGCACATCCACAAAAAGCCTTCCACTTCCTAAGGTGTGGAGCAGAGTCAGTCCCCAAGAAAAAACATTTTTTTCCACTTGTTGCCGCTCTCCTCAAAGCGAGTCTATTATTTTCCCTCTTAGCAACTGGTAAGCAGTAAAAATCACTATTTAAGCCTCCAAAAAACATTGCATTTCTATTTATATGCAAATGATGAGGAGTAATAGTAGCCCCAATATTATTTTCTTGCACAAAATCAACTGCGTAAGAGGTGGTTATATGTTCTAGAACGATTTTTAATTTTGGAAATCTTTTAATTATTTGAGAGAGTTCTTTATCTATAAAAACTTCTTCTCTATCGAATACATCTACTTCAGAATCAGTCACTTCCCCATGAATTAAAAGAGGCATTCCAGAATCTTGCATTAATTCAAAGATCTTATATAGATTTTCTATTTTCCTAACTCCATGACTGGAATTTGTTGTGGCATTAGCAGGATATAATTTTGCTGCAAAAAAAACTTTATTTTTAAAACCATTAATTAGTTCCCCTTTATCAGTGTCATCTGTAAGATAAATTGTCATTAATGGTTCAAACTTAGAACTTTCTGGTAGCGCTTCAACAATAGATTTCCTATAAGAAATAGCGCTATTGATTGATGTTATGGGACTTTTAGTATTTGGCATAACAATGGCTCTTCCAAAATATTCCGAAGTAAACTGAATGATATTTTTTAATACAAGACCTTCTCTTAAATGTAAATGCCAATCATCAGGTTTTATTATGTTTAAAGTCTTCAAAATTTTTTCTATTTAATCAATTTTAACAGCAAATTAAAATTGACAATAAATTATAGATATTCGAGGATAGTTATTAACCAATTATGAAAATTTTTATTATCTGAATTAAATCCTAAATATGAGTGATTTTTTATTTCCAATAATAGAAATATTTTTAGGCGTAGTTCTACTTTTTGCTGGAGGAGAGTTTTTTATTCAAGGAGCCATATTTTTATCTTTAATTTTAGGAATACCTCAAATAGTAATTGGTTTAACAGTTGTTTCCCTTGGAACAAGCTCTCCTGAGTTATTGGTAAGTTTGAGTTCAATTTTAAAAGGCAGTGACTCGCTTGCGGCAAGCAATGTAATTGGAAGCAATATTTTTAATGTTCTCGTTGTTTTGGGCATAAGCTCATTGATAACACCTCTTAAAGTAAAAAGCAGAATAGTCAGAAGAGATGTGCCTCTTTTAATGGCAATTTCTTGTGCAGTTTGGGCTATGTCATCAACAGGCTTATTAACATTGCAAGCAGGGGTATTTCTAATATTTTGTTTAATCTTAAATACAATATGGGAAATCAATACCATCAATGAAAAAGGAGAGGAGACAAAAGATGCTGAACCAGAGATAGAAGAATTAAAAGATAACTACAAAGGGAAAATAAATATATTACTAAAGTTAATATTGGGAATATTTCTTTTAAGCTTTGGTTCAAATATATTAGTAAATGGTTCTCAAACGCTCGCTACTCTTTTGGGTGTAAATGAAATTGTTATTGGATTAACTATCGTCGCAACTGGGACATCTTTACCAGAATTAGTAACGTCAATAATTGCTGCATTTAAAGGCAAAACAGATCTTGCGATTGGGAATGTAATAGGAAGTAATTTACTCAATCAACTTTTAATCCTTGGAAGTTGCAGTATTTTTTCAGGATTTAAAGGTTTAGTAATTGAACAGAGTCTAATAAAAGTTGACTTACCTTTTATGGTTTTAACTACCTTTGCATGCTTACCAATTTTCTGGAGCAAAGGGAAAATCACAAGAATTGAAGGATTTATTTTGCTTAATTTTTATATTTTCTACATTCTCGATAAGATACTTTTCCTGAATGAATTTAACTACCTTTCTGAATTAAGGATAGGTTTATTTATTTACTTTGCATTACTTATAGTATTTCTGATTGTTCAAGAAAAATTAAAATTTTCTAATTCATAATTTTATCCATACATAGTCACAAATTCTTCAGATATAGTTGGGTGCAAAGCCATAGTAATATCAAAGTCTTTTTTTGTTATCCCTGCATTTAATGAAATTGATACCATTTGAATAATCTCAGACGATGTTTCTCCAAACATATGACATCCTAGGACTTTGTCAGTTAGCTTATGAACTACAATCTTCAACATACATTTTGATTTAATCTTTTTAAAGGTATTAGACATAGGGGTAAATTTGCATTTAAAAATTTTTATATTTTTTTCAGAGTAAATCTCTTTAGCTCTTTTCTCACATAAGCCAACTGTTGAAATTTCTGGAATAGTAAAAACGGCCTTAGGGATATATTCATAATTTACTTTTCTTTTTTGGTCATTAAAGAAATTATCCGAAAAAACTCTCCCTTGTTCTATTGCTACTGGAGTTAAGTTTGGCTTATTTATGATATCGCCAACTGCAAAAATATTTGTGTTGCTTGTTTGATTAAGTTCATCGACATCTAAATATTGGCCATCCATCTTTAGATTTAAAAAATTTAAATTTAAAGGCAAAAGATTTGGTTCTCTTCCTGTAGCAATAAGGATATTATTAGTTTGGAGTTTATCTCCCGAGTCTAGAGTAGATTCCAGATTTCCATTTACTTTTTTGATAGATTTTAATTGAGTATTAGGGATTATATTGATTTCAGTAAAAGTAGGTGATTCCTCTAGGCATGAAGAAAGATCCTCATCAAAACCATTAAGTAAATGTTGACCTCTAATTAATTGAGTAACTTCAGTACCTAAATTTCTGAAAATAGAAGCAAATTCACAAGCAATATATCCACCTCCTACTATTAATATTGATTTAGGAAACTTTTCTAATTCAAAAATATCATCACTAGTCCATGCCAAATCTATTCCAGGAATATTTAATTTCTTTGGTTTACCTCCAACTGAAATAAGAATTTTTTTTGAACTTATTTTGTTTTTAATTTTCTTGGTGTTTGAACAAATAATTTCTAATTCATTTTGAGTTATAAATCTTCCTAAGCCTTCAAAAATAGTTATATTCAACTTTTTTAAAGAATTTCTGTGTAAATTACTTAATCTAGAAACCTCCTCTCTAACATTCTTCAACAAAATATTTGATTCAAAATTAATACCTTCATTTTTTAATCCATATCCTTCAGAAGAATCCATATTTTTTTTACTTTTAGCTGCATAAACCATTAATTTCTTAGGCACACATCCCCTTATCACACAAGTTCCTCCTATTTGATTTGCTTCTATGATTGCGACTTTAGCTCCATAACTAGCCGCACGTTTAGCCGCCGCTAGTCCTCCAGATCCAGCGCCAACAACAATTAAATCAAATTCGAATTCCAAGACTTTTTTTAATCAATTATTATAACGTTAGTTTATAGCTTGAATTCAAATAATGAATGGAATTTTGACATGGGATGATTTAAATAAATTTGAAGTTGAAGATCTTGATAGAGTCCATGGTATAAATAATTCCTACGCAAATTTAAGATTATTTGGAAATAGTGAAAATGATGTATTAGTTACCCTCTATAGGGATAGGCATTCTTGGTGTCCTTACTGTCAGAAGATATGGCTATGGCTTGAATTTAAGAAAATTCCATACAGAGTCAAAAAAATAAATATGTTTTGCTACGGCCAAAAAGAAAGTTGGTTCCTTGAAAAAGTCAGATCGGGGAAATTACCTGCAATTGAATTTAAAGGGCAAGTTATAACTGAAAGCGACGATATCATAGCTTTTTTAGAAAATGAATTTGGAGCACTTGGATCTTTTATTACATCTAGTCACCTTATCAAAATTCGAGAGTTAGAAAGAGAAATTTTCAGATCCTGGTGTAATTGGCTTTGCCGAGAAAGCTTTAATTTTATAGATAACTCTTTTAGAAAAAAAAGATTTAAAGAATCCATTTCTAAACTCGATGAAATCTTAAGTTGCTCAAAATCAGGGTTTGTTGACCCATCAGTTTCTAACACAGGTAATATAGAGCCTGGTGTTGGAGATATAATTTTTATTCCCTATATGGAGAGAATCAATGCATCACTTTTTTATTATAAAGGATTTAATTTAAGATCTAATTATCGTCATGTAGATAACTGGCTTACCCTTTTTGAGTGTACAAGTGCTTATAGAGGCACTCAAGGAGATTTTCACACTCATTCTCATGATTTACCCCCACAAATGGGAGGATGCTATAAAGAAAGCAATGAACAACAGATTACTTTCTCTGAGCTAATAGATACTGGGGAGGGTTTAGGTAATTATGAATTAAACCAAAATTATGAGTCAAAATATTATGCAACAATTGCTCTTAAAAGAGTGATAAAACATAAAGACAATTTACTAAAGGTAAACCCATACAATAAAGAATCCTTTGACGAATCATTGAGATCAGCTTTAAGCCATATGATCACAGGTGAAGTATTAATCCCTAAAAAACTTTCAGGAATCTCTTTAAGATACTTAAAAAATAGAATCTCAGTTCCAAGAGATATGCCAATCATTTCAGCGAGGTTATTAAGGCAATCATTAAATAGAATTGAGTCACTCAGTGATATCAATGAAATAGATAAGTTACCTTTAAGGCATAGATATGATCAAGATCCTATAAATTTCATTTCTAGATAATAGTAAAACTACAAATTCTTTCTTGAATCTATTTGAAGTAAATCTCTTATTTTTTGAACTTGACTTGCAATATTTGGATCAATAGATAATTTCTTTTCAACTTGTTCAATAGCATACATTACTGTTGTATGGTCCTTGCCCCCAAACTCATCTCCAATTCTTGGTAGGCTTAGATCCGTCCCATGCCTCATAAGATACATACCTATTTGTCTAGCTTGACTTACTGGTTTTCTCCTACTTGAACTGATCAATTCATCAGTAGAAACTTTAAAGAAATCTGACACTTTATTAATAACTTGTTTTGGAGTAACAACTACTCCAACACTATTCGGATCAAGCATTGGAGCAATTGATTGGACTGTCATTGGCAAGCCTGTTATTGAAGCAAATGCAACAGCTCTAGTAAATGCTCCTTCCAATTCTCGAATATTTGAAGTAAATCTTCCTGCTATAAATTGAATTAAATCTCTTGGAAGACTCATCCTCTCTTGTTCTGCCTTTTTTTGAAGGATGGCTGTCCTCGTCTCAAGATCAGGTGGTTGAATATCTGCCGTCATGCCCATTGAGAACCTAGAAATTAATCTCTCTTGAATTCCCGACAATTGATTTGGTGGCCTATCACTTGCAATAACTATTTGACTTCCTGATTCATGAAGAGCATTAAAAGTATGAAAAAATTCTTCCTGTGTATACTCTTTGCCTTCTAAGAACTGTATATCGTCTATTAAAATCAAATCTACATTTCTATATTTGTCTCGAATAGCTGTCATTCCATCTCTTCGAATACCACTAATAACATCATTAGTAAAAGTTTCTGTAGATACATATTTAACTTTTGCTTCTGGATCTATTTCTACTCGATAATGGCCTATTGCTTGCATTAAATGAGTTTTACCGAGACCTACTCCACCACAAATAAATAATGGATTAAATTCTCTCCCGGGTGATTCGGCAACTGCTAAAGCCGCTGCATGAGCCAACCTACTATTTGGACCTACAACAAATCTTTTAAAGACGTAGCGTAAATTTAGACCGTTGGGATTTTTGGATCGATTTTTTGAAGAAATTTCTTGTCTATTATTAGGAAATGATTTTGTTTTATGATTCACAATCTGTTCATCTAGGTTCTCTTTATTTGTTGAATCGCTGCTTATATTTGTTTCAGATTTAAAAACAACTTTTACATCATGTCCGCATATTTCTTTTGCGGCCTTTTCGATAGTTTGACAATAATTCTTTCTTAACCAATCACTGGAAAAAGTATTTGGAGCAATTAAAGTTAATAAGCCATTTTCAAAACAATTAAATTTAGCTGGCCTTATCCATGTCTCAAATGAAGGCTTACTTAAAGTTTTTTGAAGTGATTGTTGAACTTCCGCCCAAATAGGATTAATTGCTTGCAAAATTTTATTCTCTAGATTATCAATCTAGTTGGAATTTAATAATTGGCCATTAGGAAATCACAAGATCACGACAAATTTAAAATTACTTAACAAACCATGATACAAATTTATAAAAAATTTTTTATTTTAATAGGAATATAATTATTTTAAATCGCAAGAAATTTTTGGATAAAGCATTACTTATTATCATGGCAAAATGGCATGCTTTTGGAAGATGCAAAACAAGATTATCAAAAGATATCGGTAAAATTAATTCTGCAAAAGTACAAAGTGTAATGACCAAACACACTATTTCAGTGGCTAATTCTCTTCAAAAAACTAAACTAATTGATATTTCTATAGCTATATCTGGTTTAGGTGAAAAAAACTGTAGAAGATGGTCTAAAGAATTAGGCATACAAAAATTTAATTTACAAGGAAAAGGTTGTCTGGGAGAAAAAATGAAAAGGCAAATAATTATCAACAAAAAATTTTGTACTCAAAATAATATCAAAAATATTATCTTTATTGGTACAGACCTTCCAGATTTATGTCATCAAGATTTGTTGAATGCTCAAAGAAAGCTTCAACAAAATGATCTTGTCTTAGGACCATCTAATGATGGAGGATATTGGCTTATTGGTTTATCAGAAAAAATAATGTCAACGCATCTATATTTACCTTTCATAAACATTAAGTGGGGAACAGAAAATGTGCTCCAAAATACAATTGATAATTTTGCTTCTAACAAATTGAAATATAAGTTTTTAGATAGAAAAATAGATATAGATACAATATTTGATATCGAAAATAGAAAGTAATCAACTTGTCTAAAATCTCAATTATCATTCCAACTATCAATGAAGCCAATAATTTACCATTATTGCTTTCAGACTTATCAATTATTCAAAAAGAGGGGGAAATTATAATTGTCGATTGTGGCAGTGAGGATAAAACTGTTGACATAGCAAATATTTATGGGGCTAAAGTATATAAATCTGAAGAAA
>NZ_CACMSM010000034.1 GCF_902616385.1 uncultured Prochlorococcus sp.
AATACCACTCTAAAAAATAATTGTGTAATTAATTCAAATTCTGTTATTGGATCAGAGGGCTTTGGTTTTATTCCTGAAAATGGCAAATGGGTAAAGATGCCGCAAAAAGGTGGTGTAAAAATAATGAGTTTTGTAGAAATTGGAACTAATTGTTGTATTGATAGACCCGCAGTTGGATTTACTTTTATTGATGAGGGAACAAAGTTGGATAATTTAATACAAATAGGTCATGGTGTAAAAATTGGAAAGAATTGTGCATTTGCAGCTCAAGTCGGTATCGCTGGAGGAGCAAATATTGGAGATGGTGTTATTTTGGCAGGGCAAGTAGGAGTCAATAATAGGGTAAAAGTTGGTAATAATGTCATTGCGAGTTCAAAATGCGGAATCCATTGTGACATAGAAGATGGCAAGGTAATTAGTGGTTTCCCCGCGATGGAAAATAAATCATGGCTAAGGAGTTCAAGTATTTTTAAAAAATTACCAGAATTAGCAAAAAAACTTAGACAATTAGACAAGCAATAATTTATTGTTCTATTAAACAAAAATTTAAATGAAGAAATATAAGATTGTTTTATTGGCAGGAGACGGAATTGGACCAGAGATTTCAAAAGTTTCAAAAAAAGTTTTAAAAAAGCTTTCAAAAAGTCATAATTTCGATATTGAGATTATTGAAAAATTATTTGGAGGGATAGCATATGAAAAATATGGGACTCCTGCTCCAGATGAGACACTAGTTCAATGCAAAAATAGTGATGCAGTACTTTTAGCATGTGTTGGAGATATTAAATATGATTCTCTTGCAAGAGAATTAAGGCCAGAAAGTGGGTTACTAAAGTTAAGATCTGCCCTAAGCCTTTTCGCAAATATTAGGCCTGTCAAAATAAGAAAATCTCTATTAGATGCAAGTACATTAAAAAAAGAAATCGTTGAGCATGTAGATCTTATTGTGGTAAGAGAATTGATAGGAGGAATTTATTTTGGAAAACCAAGAGGACACATAACAAATACAAAAATCCCAAAAGCTTTCAATACGATGGTTTATGATTCGACTGAAATAGAAAGAATAACTGAAATAGCAATAAAAATTGCTAACCAAAGAAATAAAAAAATATGTTCTGTTGATAAATCAAATGTTCTTGAGGTTAGTCAATTGTGGAGAGATACAGTTTTAAATATCACCTCAAAAGATAAAAATATATCTCTAAGCAATATGTACGTTGATAATGCAGCAATGCAATTAGTTAGAGATCCTGGTCAATTTGATGTGATTTTAACTAGTAATTTATTTGGAGATATTTTAAGCGATTTAGCCGCAATGTTAACTGGTTCTATTGGTATGCTTCCATCTGCTTCTTTAAACAATAATGGCCCAGGCGTTTTTGAACCTGTTCATGGTTCGGCTCCTGATATAGCTGGTAAAAACGTAGCTAATCCTATTGCAATGCTTTTATCTGCTTCCATGATGTTAAAAATTGGATTAAATGAAGAAGAAGCTGCAGAAAATTTAGAAACTGCCATTGATAAAGTTTTATCAAAAGGATTTAGAACAGCAGATTTAGCTGATGGTTCTACTGAAGTTTTATCTTGCAGTGAAATCGGAGATAAAATAATGGATGAAATTTAAAAAAAAATTAATAAATAAAAAAATATTTTTAAGTAAAACATAAAGTTGGCATATGACCTGTCAGAATCATTAGATATTGTTTTTAAAAAATGTCAAAACGTCATCCAGTAGTTGCTGTAACAGGATCTTCAGGAGCAGGAACAAGTACAGTAAAAAGAGCCTTTGAGCATATTTTCGCCAGAGAAGATATTGTTCCCGCAGTTGTTGAAGGTGATAGTTATCACAGATTTGAAAGAATGCCTATGAAAAAAGCTATGGCAGACGCTCTTTCAAAAGGTGAAAATTTCTCACATTTTGGTCCAGAGGCAAATCTTTTTGACAAGCTAGAAGAACTTTTTAAAATCTATGGTGAAACTGGAGGAGGAAAGAAAAGATATTATCTACATAGTCTTGAAGAAGCAGAAGAACATAATACAAGACTTGGGACATCCCTAGAACCTGGGCAATTTACTCCATGGGAAGATATTCCTGAGGGAACAGATGTACTTTTTTATGAAGGTTTGCATGGCGGGGTAGAAGGTGATGGATACAATGTTGCCTCTTATGCTGATTTACTTGTTGGAGTTGTTCCGATAACAAATTTAGAGTGGATTCAAAAAATCCATAGAGATAACGCAGAAAGAGGTTACTCAGCGGAAACCATTGTGGATACTATATTGAGAAGAATGCCTGATTATATAAATCATATATGCCCGCAATTCAGCAAAACCGATATTAATTTCCAAAGAATTCCCACAATTGACACTTCTAATCCTTTCATATGCAGGAATATCCCAACTCCTGATGAGAGCTTTGTGATCATACATTTCAGAAAAGGGGCAAGAGAGAAATGGGGGATTGATTTTCAATACTTGCTTGGAATGATTAATGATTCATTCATGTCAAGTCCAACAAGTATCGTTGTAAATGGAGGGAAAATGGGATTCGCAATGGAACTAATTCTCACTCCAATAATTCATAAAATGATTGAGGAGAAAAATAAATAATAATTTATTTTCGATTATCAACTCAAATCATTATTTTTAAACTTTGAGAAGTTTTTAATCTAGAGGATCTCAAATTTTTATATATCTTTCTTGATAAAAGTACCTTATTTAGATTTAAATAGAAAAAACAGGAAAAGTTGTGTCATTAATCGACTGGTTTGCCGCAAGGCGTAAAGATCAATTTGTTGGGAAAGTTTCCCAAGATACTGACGAAGGAGATGGTTTGTGGGTTAAATGTTCAGAGTGTTCGCAAGTTGCCTATAGAAAAGACCTAATTTCAAATTTCAATGTTTGTAGTAATTGTGGACACCACAATAGGATTAATAGCGATGAAAGGATAAATATAATTGCTGATAAAAATTCATTCAAAGAATTTGATAGTTCACTAAGTCCTACAGATCCTTTGGGTTTTAAAGATAGAAGAGCTTATGCGGATCGAATTAAAGAAAGCCAAGCAGGCACAGGTTTAAGAGATGGGGTCGTAACAGGTATCTGTTCTGTAAATTCAATGCCTTTAGCATTAGCTGTTATGGATTTTAGATTTATGGGAGGATCCATGGGTTCAGTAGTTGGTGAAAAAATTACAAGGATAATTGAGAGAGCAACTTTGGAAAATTTTCCAATTCTTATTGTTTGCGCATCAGGAGGTGCAAGGATGCAAGAAGGTATGTTAAGTCTCATGCAAATGGCAAAAATATCTGGAGCATTAAAAAAACATAAAGAGAAAAATCTCCTATATATGCCATTGTTAACTCATCCAACTACTGGAGGGGTAACAGCCAGCTTTGCGATGTTAGGTGATTTAATTTTGGCGGAACCCAAAGCACTTATTGGATTTGCTGGAAGAAGAGTTATAGAACAAACATTAAGAGAAAAATTACCCGATAATTTTCAAACAGCTGAATATCTGCTTGAGCATGGTTTTGTTGATGTAATAGTCAAAAGGAAAGATCTCAAGGATACTCTGACTAAAATTTTAAAAATTCATGGTGTAAAAGAACTTGCAGAATCAAATATATAATGAAAATAATTTCTAATTTATTTTATTTTTCTTTAAGCCTTCTACTCTTTATTTTAAACTTTGCCTCCTATTCATATGCGATAGGAAATGTTGATTGGGTTCTCCTTAAAGAGAATGATGATGGGAAAGAATGGCTTGATAAAGGGAGTATTAAGCCGCTCCCAAATGGTGAAATAAGTGTATTAACAAAGTTCTTTAAGAATCCAACTAATTCTGATGATGATGGAGAGTTATCACTTTATGTAATGAGAATTAATTGCAATGAAAAAAAGTTCAAAGATACATCAATAAATGGAATTCCTCAATTCAATTCAAAATGGCAAACTTCTAATAATGATGAACTTATTGATGTTGTTATTGAAAATAGCTGTTCAGAGTTTATAAATGAATAATAATGAATTCTAAAAATAAAAAATTAAAAATAGCAATCGCTGGACTAGGGTTTGGTAAAAAAGTTCATTTAGAGGCATTAAAAGAATCTGATTATTTAACTCCTGTAGCTATTTATCATTATGAGAAAAAGCAAAAATCGATATTAGAAAAAGAAACGGGTTTAGATTTTTTTCATAATTGGGAAGATTTAGTTAAATCTCCAGAAATTGATGGGATCATTATTGCAACTCCTCCTGAATCAAGATTTAAATTAGCCAAAAGCGCACTTGAGAACAATAAAAATTTGCTTCTAGAAAAACCCGTTTCAATTTCCTCCTCAGAAATTGAAGAGCTTCAGAGAATATCTTTAATTAATAATTTAAGCGTGTGTGTTGATTTTGAATATAGAGCAGTACCTCTTTTTCTTCAGACAAAAAAACTTATTGATGCAAATATCTTGGGAGATATATATTTAGTCAAATTAGATTGGCTAATGGGCAGTAGATCTGACCCCAAAAGATCCTGGAATTGGTATTCATTGGAAGAAAAAGGTGGAGGAGTTATTGGCGCTTTAGGTACTCATGCATTCGATATGTTGAATTGGTTTTTTGGAGAGGCAATAAACGTTTCTGGCAAGTTAGCAACATCAATAAAAAAAAGACCTTTACCTAATTCATCTGATTTAAATGATGTTACGAGTGAAGATGTATGTTTAGCCAATATAGAAATATCAAACTACAGCTCGAATCTTATTCCATGTCAGGTATCCTTATCATCGATTTCTAAAAATGGTAGAGGATTTAGTTTAGAAATATATGGAAGCGAAGGTTCACTAATTCTTAAAAGCGAAAACCAAAAAGATTATGTACATGGTTTTAATTTGAAATATTCAAACAGCGAAAATAAAATACAAAATCTAACTGCAGATTCAAGTTTTAATTTTGAAAAAACATGGACTGATGGGCGGATAGCTCCAGTTTTGAGAATTCAAAATTTATGGGCTGAGAGTATTTTTAATAAAACACCTATCATTCCAGGCTTATGCGAGGGACTTGCAAGTCATAAAGTTTGCGAAGCTATAAGAGAATCGTCGAAGAGCGGGTTAAATATAAAAATATAGATTTTGTATATCTAATTACGTGACATTTGATCCCTCTTTGTACTAAACTCGCGGAAACAAGTGCTTTGTATAGCATCTAACTTATTTTAATTATGGCCCTCGTTCCACTAAGACTACTTTTAGATCACGCTGCTGAGAATGGTTACGGTATTCCAGCTTTCAATGTTAATAATCTTGAGCAAGTTCAAGCAATCATGGAAGCAGCATATGAAACTGATAGTCCAGTTATCCTCCAAGCTTCAAGAGGGGCAAGAAATTATGCAGGAGAAATTTTCTTACGTCATCTAATCCTTGCCGCCACAGAAACATATCCAAATATTCCAGTTGTAATGCACCAAGACCATGGTAATGAGCCATCAACATGCTATTCAGCAGCAATAAATGGTTTCACATCAGTAATGATGGATGGTTCTCTAGAGGCAGATGCAAAAACACCCGCAAGTTACGAATATAATGTTGCAGTTACTAAAAAAGTTGTAGATTTTGCTCATTCAGTTGGGGTTAGTGTTGAAGGAGAATTAGGTTGCTTAGGTTCATTAGAAACAGGGAAAGGAGAAGCTGAAGATGGTCATGGTTTTGAAGGTGAACTTTCTACAGATATGCTTTTGACTGATCCTGAAGAAGCTGCAGATTTTGTTGCTAAAACAAAAGTTGATGCATTAGCTATTGCTATAGGTACAAGTCATGGTGCTTATAAATTCACAAGAAAACCTACAGGAGAAGTTCTTGCAATAAGCAGAATTGCTGAAATCCATAAAGCACTTCCAAATACACACCTTGTAATGCATGGATCTAGTTCAGTTCCTCAGGAATGGTTGGATATCATTAACAAATATGGTGGTGAAATCCCTCAAACATACGGTGTTCCTGTTGAAGAGATTCAAGAGGGAATAAGAAATGGAGTTAGGAAAGTCAACATTGATACAGATAACAGGCTTGCTTTCACTGCCGCAGTAAGAGAGGCAGCATTTGCTGACAAGGCAAACTTTGACCCAAGACATTTCAACAAACCTGCTAGAAAATACATGAAGCAAGTTTGTCTTGACAGATACAAGCAGTTCTGGTGCGAAGGTCAAGCAAGTAAGATCAAGCAAAACAGCACCAATTACTTTGCTGATCTTTACGCTAAAGGTGATTTAGATCCAAAAGTAAAAGCTACTGTTTAATTTTTTCCCAAATTAAATAAAAAAAGACCTCCAAAATTGGGGGTCTTTTTTATTTCAATATTAATGATTTTAATGTAAAGAGACCATCAGTCCCACCAATTGTCTCGTCACATGCACGCTCTGGATGAGGCATTAAACCTAGAACATTTCCCTTTTCATTAGTTATGCCTGCAATATCGAATGAGGATCCATTAGGATTATTTTTATATCTCAAAGCGATCAATTCATTATCTACAAGTTTTTTTAAAGTATCAGAATCACAATGATATCTTCCTTCCCCATGCGCTATTGGCAACTTAATAGTTTGTTTTTCACCTCCATTATTAAACCAACCTCCTTTTGAAGAAATGATATCAAGTTCAACATCATCACAGATGAAATTAAGATTTTTATTTGCAGTAAGGGCACCAGGCAAAAAGCCTGATTCTGTCAAAATTTGAAACCCATTACAAATTCCTAAAACTCTTTTCCCGCTTTTAACAAACTCATCCAAGGCATTTATTAATGGAGAGAATCTCGCAATTGCTCCGCATCTCAAATAATCACCATAGCTAAATCCTCCAGGTAAAACTATTGCATCTACATCACTTAAATCTGAAGACTCATGCCACAAGTATTTTGTTCTTATGTCTAGACAACCTTCCAATGCCCAT
>NZ_CACMSM010000035.1 GCF_902616385.1 uncultured Prochlorococcus sp.
AATTGCCGCTTGATTATCAATCATGATATCAGGTTCAAAATATCTGGACCCTTTGGAATACCACGGTCTTCTAACTATTTCTGAACGTGAGACATAAAGTGTTAAAGATCTTGAGGTAGGGATTCCCAATGCATCCATTAATTCCTGTGCGAGAAATTCTCGTACGCTAGACCTTAAGACAGCTCTGCCATCTGCTCCACGACAGTAGGGAGTTGGACCTCCTCCTTTAAGTTGCATTTCCATTCTTTTCCCATTGAATAAACCTTCAAAAACAGAAATTGCTCTGCCATCGCCATAACCATTGCCGGTGCCAAAGGGACATTGTTGGGTATATTCAGTTCCGTAAATTGATAATGCATAACCTGTTGCCCAACCAACAGGACTCATTGGATAATTAGCAACAGAAATATCACCTGAGAAAAAACGACAAAAATTCTCGTCTTTAGTAAGATCTGAGCTTAGCCTTAGTTCTTTAAAAAGTTTGTTGCTATGGGAAATATATTCTGGTTCTGGAATAGCAGTTGGCACAACTGGTACATAATGACCTGAATATATTGAACGCGGCTTGTGATCATTTCCATCTTTTGTTGATTGAGGATCTGCTTTAAGAGAATTCATAAAAGAATAGTCAGATAGTTGAGAAAATTCAGAAAAATTTTCTGTAAGCTTTCCTTTTAATGAATCAGATTTGGTTGACATCAAATTTGTTATCTATTCTTTTAGGCGCTCTAATTTCTTTAAATTAAACACCTAAATGTATCTTATATAGATTCTATTAGGGATGGTTTTTGGCGATACGTTTGAGATTAAATATAAGTTAAAAGTTAATACTTAATTAAAAAAAAGGATCCGCGGTAAGATATTTTTTTGGAAAAAATTTTTTGGTTTTTAAAAAATAAAAAAGAACTTCTCAAACACATCAACTTTTTAAACAAGAACGACTGCAAATACTAATATATTGACAAGTTTTTTTTAAGCTTGCTTTCAAATAATGCGCAAAAAGTTTCACGATTTAATTTGTTGATCGACTTATACCACCCCCCTTATTTCCGCACTATATTACTTGTAAAATTTTTCTAACTTACCCAGCCTTTGAGTAAATCAAACACACTAATAAATAGTCCAAAACCAATAATTGGGGGCGCAACCCACCTTGTCATGAATTTCAAATAACGTGTCGTTTTGATTCCTACTTTTGAATCACTAAGTTCTTCATTAAACTTTCCAGGTACTACCCATCCCATAAAGAAAGTAACCAAGAATCCACCAAAGATAAGTAATACCCCTCCAAAAATCGAGTCAATGGTTCCTAGTATGTTTAAATTCAATGCAGAAGGAATACCTGCTAAGAATAGGAAAAGAGTTATAAGCCAAACAGATTTTTCTCTTTTAAAACCAAATTTATCCATTAATGAGGAAACTGGAACTTCCAATAATGAAACAGAGGAAGTTATTGCTGCAATATACGCTAGTGCAAAAAATGCAACAGCTACAATTCTTCCAACCGCTCCATATGAACCAAGGCCCGTAGGTATTGATATAAATAATGCACCAACTGTTGATTCAGAAATAGCATCACTTAAACCAAATGTTAAAACAATAGGAAAGGTAATAAGTCCTGCCATAAGACCCACCAAAGTATCCAATGATGCAACTCCAACACTTAGTTTTGGAAGATTACTCTTTTTATTCAAATAGGAAGCATAAGTCACCATAACCAATATCAAATTCCCAATAATCTGAGATCATGTCACTCTGCTCAAATAGATAACTATACGATTGAAGGACATGTCCCGATTGAATCAATCAACAAACTTTTTAGAGAAAAACCAAATATTAATGGGATAGCAGTTCCTGGCATGCCACTTGGCTCTCCAGGAATGGAAATTCATTCTCACGAATCGCACTCTCATGATTATGAGAACTACAAAGTAGTTTCATTTAGTAAAACTGGCAAAACAAAAATATTTGATAAAATCTCTCCTTAATACGAATACTTATTTGAAATAATGCATATTTTTCTTAGAAATTTTAAATTTTTTATTTTTTTATTTTCCTTATCTCTAAATTTCAATAGTTATACGCATGCACATATGAGGGGTACTTTTCTTTCTGAAAAAGACGCGGAAAATAGATCTTTAGAACTTGGTTGCGAAGGGATACATAAGAATCAAGATAAATGGATGCCATGCAAAAACGAAAAAGAATTACATATCTATTTGCGGAAATAGATGGATAAATTAAAAATAAATCAAAGAAAAATTCACAGAAAATTAACCGCAATTTCAGCAATCCCATTACTAATTACTATTGTTTCTGGGACTATTTATAGTATTCTTCAGCCACTAGGAATAGATGCTTTTTGGTTAATAAAATGGCATACAGGTAATTTTGGCATTATTAATTTGCAACCTTTTTACTCGATATTTCTAGGTATAGCTTCAATAATCTCAATAATATCTGGCGTTAAACTATTACAAAAAAAATCTTAGATATATTCTAAGTCAATCCAAAATCTAATTAATTAATCCTATCTGCACCCCCACTTACTAAGAAAATTATCGCTCCTAGTGCCATTGTTGCTACACCCATATAAGGGTATTTTTTAATTCTTGATTTAGTAATTGGAAGCCATGAAAGGTATCTATCAGATTTATTTAATTCAATTTTTTTTTGTCTAGGTGGTATTCCTAATTCTTCTCTTCTTTTAGCTTCGCCCATAATATTAAATTTGTTTATGTAACAATATTAAAAATTATGTTCTTCACCTGCGAGTAAACTTTATTAAAAACAGAGGTCTTTATAGAAAAACAAATCATTTAAAATTTATTTAACCTTCTTTAAATATAGATTCTTTGTATTTGCCTGATCTGATGTAAATAACAAAATTAATATAGTTCCAACTAGAAATGAAAAAATCATAGTCAAACCAACAACTTCAACCATTTCACTAGGCAGATAATTTAGAAACATTAATTAATAAAACTCTTAACTTAAACTTAGCAATTGTATTTTTTATGTAAAGTAAGTTTTCCTCCTTAAATTTCGAAAATAACTTTCAGAGACTTTTTAATCTATATTTATTTTTATTAGAGGGAAAAATCTAGTTCTAGCAGATCACAATTTTCTTACTTAGCTATTCCTATTTTCTTAAGCAATTTCAGGTAAGGCAAGGCCCAATTACCAAAGGTAAAAGAGATTGTCGTATTTTTTGTAGAGGGAAATAATGTTTTAGAACGTGTAGAGGCTAATTTAGAAAATATCTTAATATTAATAGTCTCTACTTCTAGATTATCCATATACAATTTTTTTTGAAAACCTATATCTTTCTTTTGGGGCAAATAATTTTCTATAAACCATAAAACTTGATCTAAATTTGATTTATTGGGTGCGGTTTTAATTTGTTTATTTTTCTTTTTAAACATATTTATTTACCTCTTAATTACTTAATTAAATTTGCCATTCATATAATTTAAATCAATAGTAAAAGCATCAAAACTATGTTCTTTTTAATAATCGATAATCGAAAAAAATAAATTAATAATTACGTTGTTTTTATAAAAATAAAAAAAGAGAGGGATAAAACCCCCCTCTTAATTGATCAGTTTCAAAAAAGAATTTAATTTTTTGAGTCTTTCAATTTCATTTCTTTTTGTGTTTTCCTGATTCTTTCTTCAAAGACGGATCTTCTGTATGGAGTAATTTCTCCACTTTTAGTAGCCAAAAGTTGGGCTTCATATAGCCTATTGGCTCTTTTGATTTTTTCTCTTATTTGTAAGAGGTTATTCATGGTCTTTTGCAGTTAATGAGAATCCCGTTCCCTACTCCCATTTCATGCGTCCAGAGATATAAACTTGGATGAACGTAAATGAACAATAACATCTTTAAAAAAATTCTGCGAGAGTAATTTTTAATAAATTTTTCTCAAAAAATAAATATTGAATAGAATGTATAAAAAAGGTTTTAATATTTCCTAAATTAGGATAAGAAAATTGTTTGCGACCCATCATTATTATCCTGAATCACTATTTTTTTATTAGGGAAAATATCTGATAATATTCTTTTCAAATTTGAATTATCTGAATGAATTATATTACTCATATTTTTTGAATTAATTTTCCAATTTTCATCTACAAATAGTTCTTTATCATCGCCTTTTTCATTCTCCAGAGATATCTTATTTAAAATCTTAAGTAACAGTTCTGAATCATAATCTTTAAATTCTTCAGGGCCCTCTTTTAAATTTTTAATCATTATTTAGAATTCTAATATTTCAAATCTTGCATAAGAAATTTGAAGAATGCAAGGTATTAATTACCTAAAAATTTCTCTTAAGATAAAAAATCCAGATGCAATTAAAATAATTTTATTTAGAAAATTTAATTCCAAAATAGCTAAAGAATGATATTTAAAAAGATTAATTAATCATTTACACCATTTATTTTCTTGTTAGGTTGAAATTATGGGAATCAGAAAAGATGCCAAGAGTAATTAACAAAAAAATTAGACTTTTAAGATGGTTAAATTCAGGCATGATACTGCCATTTATCATTATGGCTGCATCCTCATCAGTCATTCTTTATGGTGTTTTATTTATCCTAATAAAATAGTTTTTTAATTTAAGCAGCTAAGTTTTCCTCAGATTTAGACATAATTATTGCAGCTTTTTTTAATAAACTAACTACTTCTTTTCTTCCAACTGCATTATCAGCTTGAAGCATTATTTCATAATATTTTTTATTTATTTTCTTCATAAATAGTTTTAATTTAATCTTAAATTACAACAACATATGATGGTGTCAACTGTAAATAATTCTCATATATTATTTCTTTGATTATTTTTGCACAATAAAAATTGCTCATTTATTATCCCCCAATTTTTTTTAATTGATGATGCCAAAAAATCATAAATATCAAAATTAATAATCCTTTTAATTAAGCTATATTGAAGGATTTGAAAACATAAAATAAACCTCCGATTAGGATCAATATTGCTGCTCCATAAAAAAGAAAAGGGATAATTGGATATTTATACAATATAGACCTTACTTTTTGTTGAATGGCTTTTTTATCAAGTTGAGGCAACTTTATATCTTCAGTTTTTTCTCTAGGCGGAATACCTAAATTTTTTCTTCTCTTTGCCTCTCCCATAATTAATACTGAGGTATTCCCATACACTTTAAATAATTGTTATCAGCTAAATCTAAAATTTGATTCCAATCTTCATGAGATGTTTCCAAATTATTTTTAAAATCTTTTTCAAATTTAAGAATACACCTTTTTTCTATATTTTCTAGAGAATTATAATTTCTTAAAAAAGAAACACTTAAATATGATAATGATGAAAAAACTATAATTATTTTAGCAATCTTAAAATTATTCATACCTTAAATGATATTGCCTTATAAAAAATAAGGTACATGTAGGTTTTATAATTAATTTAATCTATTAAAAACAATTATCAAATGATAAATTCGGTGAATTTTAACCATTTGCCTATTCAGGATTTGGTTGTTTCAGGATTAATAATCTTTATAATGTCGACCATCATTGCCAATATATATGACCCATTATTAGGAATAACTTATGCATTTGGGAATATACTTACACTTACTTTTTTGAGCTGGTTATACAAAGAGTCTTGGAATGATCCAAGAAAATAAATCTAATTAAGATAAAAAATAAATAAAAAACTACTTCTGTATTTTTAATTTTGAAGAATACTTTAAATTAACAATGTAAGTTGCAATAAGAGAGAGTATCAAAAAAAATAATAAGCTTTCCAAGGTAGATTGGGGCATAACCATAAGTAGTACTGAAAATGATATATCTTTAAAGAAACGAATTCTGAAAAAAAATCAACCCTTTCATTATTTTTTATTCTCAAACTTATAAATTTAATTGTCTTATAAAAATCTGAGATTTAGGTTAATTTTAATTTGAAAAATATTTTTCTGCCCTCCTAAAGGCTTTTATTGCGCCTTTATAATCAAGACTTTTTAATTTTTCCTTACTTTTTTGTTCCAGCATTTTTACTATTTCATTTCTCTTTATTTCATTAATTTTCAGCTTATGATCGAATATAAGATCAAATTTTGAGGAATACAATCTAGATAATTCTTCTCTATATTCTTCAATAATTTTTTCATCACAAGATTTGGATTTCAATATTGCATTAGCCTTCATTTTGTCATCTATTGCCCCTTTAAAATTTCCTAGTTTAAATTTCTTTTCACTTGATCTTGTTAGCTTAATAATATTTTCCAATATCAATTCATTAGAATCTTTCATTTATTTATCTAAAACTATTTAAATGCTATCAGAATAAAGAAAAAACAACTTATCTTTTATTACTCAAATAATTAAAAAATTAACCAATAACAAGTCCTTTTTCAAGAAGCAAATCGAAAACCTCCACACTTTTCGTTTTCCCAAATTTGGGGGGCCTATGTAAATCTAATATTTCAGCAAGGCACATAATCCAATATGTATCTTTTTTTAAATTTAGACCTTCGCAAATATGGT
>NZ_CACMSM010000036.1 GCF_902616385.1 uncultured Prochlorococcus sp.
AGATCCTGTTAAAAAAATATTATTTAAAATAATCTTTTAAATCCTTCTCGACAGAGGGGGGTACCATGTGATTAATTTCACCACCAAATTTTGCAACTTCTTTTACTAAAGAACTACTAAGAAAACTATAATTTGTATTTGTAGATAAAAATATAGTTTCAATATCATTATTAAGTGATTTATTTGTATGAGCAATCTGTAGTTCATACTCAAAATCGCTCATTGCTCTTAAGCCTCTAAGAATAAGATTAGCTTTTAGATCATTTGCACAATCAACAGTTAGACCAGAATAAGAAATAACTTCAATATTAGATAAATGAGAAAGAGAATTTTTTATTTGTATTATTCTTCTTTCAAGATTAAATGTTGGTGTTTTAGAGGTATTTTCTAAAACAGCAACTACTAGATTGCCAAATATTTTTTCAGCCCTTTCTATTAAATCAAGATGCCCATTTGTTAAAGGATCAAATGTACCTGGATAAAGAATTTTCATGAATTTATTATGATCGAATAAGAAATTTAGTTAAAATAATATTATTAGTTAAATCAATTATGACATTAAATCTAGAAGCAAAAAAAATCTTATTAAGAAAAATACCTCACGGATTATTTATTTGTGGCGTTAGAGACGAGGATAAAAATGAAGTGAATGGATTTACTGCAAGTTGGGTGACTCAAGGTTCTTTCACCCCACCATTAGTTGTAATGGCTGTTAGAGCAGAGGGTTCTAGTCATGAAATAATAAAGTCAACCAATAAGTTCTCATTAAATGTGCTCAAAAGTGATCAAAAGGATCTAGCGGCTGTTTTCTTTAAACCTCAAAAAGCATTAGGAGGTAGATTTGAATCTGTTGAATTTAATTTAGGTGAGCTTGGATTGCCTATTTTAGTTGATAGTGTTGGTGGTGTTGAATGTAATGTTGTTGGAAGTGTTATGCATGGAGACCATACCGTTTTTGTAGGAGAGGTGCAAACTGCTTATCTGAATAATGATGTTGACTCACTAAATTTATCTTCAACTGGCTGGAATTATGGAGGTTAACCACTATAAATGAGTAATTCCTCTATCGAAAAAATAAATAACAAATATAATTTTAAAATTGAATATAAATTAATTAATAATAAAGAGTTATTAAAATCAAGATTATCCGAAATTCCAAAGTCATCTGGATGTTATCTTTTTAAAGATATTGATAATAACTTACTTTATATAGGTAAATCTAAAAAACTACGCAGTAGAGTAAGTAGTTATTTCAATAATTATTCAGATTTAACTCCCCGATTAAGTTTGATGGTTCGTCAAATAACTGAAATAGAAATAATAGTCACAGATAGCGAATATGAAGCATTAAATTTAGAGTCAAATTTAATTAAAACAAACAAACCATATTTTAATATTCTTTTAAAGGATGATAAGAAATATCCATATCTTTGTATAACTTGGAGTGAAAAATATCCTCGAATATTTATTACAAGAAGAAGAAGAAATAGAAATAATTTAGATAGATATTATGGACCTTATGTTGATGTCGGATTATTAAGGAGAACATTATTTACGATAAAAAAAATATTTCCACTTAGACAAAGACCAAGGCCAGTCTATAAAGATAGAACTTGTTTGAATTATTCAATAGGAAGATGTCCAGGTGTTTGCCAAGAAGTTATATCATCTGACGATTATAAAAAAATAATGAAACAAGTATCTATGATATTTCAGGGAAGAAATGATGACTTAGAAATATTTTTACAAAAAAAAATGCTGCAATATTCAAATGATTTAGATTATGAGAATGCAGCAAAAATAAGAGACCAAATTTCAGGTTTAAAATTATTAACTGAATCACAAAAAATATCAATACCAGATTCTTCAATTAATAGAGATATCTTTGGAATAGTTTCAGAAAAAAATGTAGCTAGTATACAAATTTTCCAAATGAGATCAGGTAAGCTCATTGGGAGAATTGGCTATAGTCAAAAATTAAATAATGAAGATGAAAATCTTATTTTACAAAAGATTTTAGAAGAGCATTATATGAATGTTGAACCTGTAGAAATACCATCAGAAATTCTTATTCAATATAACCTTCCTAAACAAGCAACCATAGAGGATTGGTTAACGGAGCTAAGAAAAAAGAAAGTAAAAATCCTAATCCCAAAAAGAAATAAAAAACATGAAACTGTAGAAATGGTTTTAAAAAATGCGAAATTGGAATTAGATAGAATATTAAATGGGATACAAGATAATGAATCATCAATTGAGGATCTTGCCCAAATACTTGAATTAAGCGAACAACCTAAAAGAATTGAAGGCTATGATATAAGCCATATTCAAGGTAGTGACCCTGTAGCATCACAAGTCGTTTTTATTGATGGGGTTCCTTCTAAACAGCATTATAGGAAATATAAAATTAAAGATCCAAACGTTTTTATAGGACATAGTGATGATTTTGCTTCGATATATGAAGTAATACAAAGAAGGTTTAAAAAATGGTCAAGATTTAAAGAAAGCGGAGGGGATTTTTCAATATTAAATGATAAAAAGAACAGTAAATTAGACAATGAACTTCTATCAGATTGGCCTGATTTAATAATGATTGATGGAGGAAAAGGACAGTTAAATGCAGCTATTAAAGCATTAAAAGAATTAAATCTTGAGGAAGAAGTAACTATATGTTCATTGGCAAAAAAAAATGAAGAAATATTTATTCCAGGATTTACTAAGTCTCTTGATACTGATGAAAATCAAAAAGGAGTTCTTCTATTAAGAAGGGTAAGAGATGAAGCACATAGATTTGCATTATCTTTTCATAGAGACAAAAGATCTAAAAGAATGAATAGATCTCAATTGTCCCAAATCAGTGGATTAGGACCATCAAGAATAAGAGAATTGCTTGAGCATTTCAAATCAATAGACGCGATAAGAATAGCTAGTAAGGAGGATTTATCAAAAGTTAAAGGACTTGGAAAAAATTCAGTTAATGATATATATGAATATTTTAACGAGTTATAAATATTAATTAAATTTTGAAAAATAGATTTCTTGATATTGTTAAATATAACTATATTAAAAACATATATTTTTAAATTAATCTAGTAATTTGGCAGCTGAAGCATATCTCTGGTTTAAATCACTTCACATTATTGGTGTAATCGTTTGGTTTGCGGGACTTTTTTATTTAGTAAGACTTTTTATATATCATGAAGAATCTAAAAATATGGATAATGAATTAAAAATTGCCTTTAATAAACAATACACCTTGATGGAAAAAAGGCTGGCGAATATAATCACAACACCCGGGATGATATTAGCTTTAAGTATGGCTATTTGCATGGTTATTATGCAACCAAGTTGGTTAAGTGAGAAGTGGTTGCAAATTAAAATTTCTTTTGTTTTGGGATTAGTAATTTATCATTCCTATTGTTATAAAATAATGTATTCATTACAAAATGGTACTTCAACCATTTCAGCAAAAAACCTTAGATTATTAAATGAATTGCCTACTTTATTATTATTTATAATTGTACTTTTAGTTATTTTTAAAAATAATTTTCCAACTAGTATTGCTACATGGAGCGTAGTTGGACTAATTATTTTCATGTTGGCTTCAATTCAAATATATGCAAAGATTAGAAAGAAAAATGAGAATTCATTAAGTAATGAATAGGGAAGACTTAGTAAAATTAACTTCCAATATTAATAAAAATAGTTGTCCTAATAATATTAATTTTCACTGTCATACAAAATTTAGTGATGGAAGTTTAGAACCATATGAACTTTTAGATCAAGCTTATAAAAATAACTTGAAATTTTTATCAATAACCGATCATCATACAATTAAAGCTCATGAATATATAAAAAAAAATAATATACTCAAAAATTATCCTAAAGATTCCTTTACATTAATTTCGGGAATAGAAATTAATTGTTTAATTTTAGGATGTTTAGTACATGTAATTGGATTGGGAATAGATATAAAAAGTAAATACCTAAATCCCTACATCCTTGGAGAGTCTCCAATAGGTAATGATTTAAATATTAAATCAGTTATAAAAGCAATAAATTTGGCTGGTGGTTTATCATTTCTTGCACATCCAGCGAGATACAGGATTCCCTTTTATAAATTAATTCCAGAGGCCAAAATACAAGGTATTGATGGAATAGAGGTTTGGTACGATTATGAACTTAATGAAGTATGGAATCCTAGTTTATTTGTATGTTCAGAAATAGATAAATTAGCAGATAAATATTCAATGCTAAAAACATGCGGAACAGATAGTCATGGACTTTCGCTATTAGGTAGATAATTTAGAATTCATTTTTTTCAATTATTGAATCAGTATTAATAATTATGTTCTTTAAATTTTCAATGACATCTGATGAACAATTATTCCACATTTTTCTATTTACAATTTCAAGAAATCTTTGTGCAATATCTCTTAAAGCCCATGGATTATTCTCTAGAAAGAAATTCCTAAGATCCAGATCACATAACCATGATTTATAAACTTCCTCATAACACCAATCTGAGACTACTTCAGTAGAAGCATCAAAAGCATATAAGTAATCTAGTGTAGCTGAAAATTCAAACGCTCCTTTATAACCATTATCCATCATTCCATTTATCCATTTAGGGTTAAGTATTCTTGATATAACAACTTTATTAATTTCATCTTGTAATTTTGAAATTTTGGATAATCCAAATTTTGATAAATCACCATGATACATTTCAGGAAATTTACCGCTCAATTTTTTTACTGCTGAAGATAAGCCACCCTGAAACTGATAATAATCATCAGAATCTAAAATATCATGTTCCTTATTATCTTGGTTATGAACAACTAACTGAACATTTTTAAGAGCATTTTCTAATGATTTTTTATCCTCTATAGGTTCAAGATTATCACTGTAAATCCACTTACTCCAATTAAGAAAAGATTCTCCAAAATCATCAATATTTTCCCAATTAGAATTAGAAATTAGTTCTTGTAGTCCAGCTCCATATGAACCTGGCGCTGACCCAAATATACGATTAATTGAATCACCATCCCTTGATGCCCCAGCAAGAGGGTTAAATTTATCATCCTCATTAAGATTAGAAACAAGATTTATTGCTTTAGAAGTTAATTTAACTAACTGTGGAAATGCATCTCTAAACATTCCTGAAATCCTTAAAGTAACATCAACCCTTGGTCTTTCGAGAACAGATAAAGGAATGATTTCTAGATCTACTACTCTTCTTGAGGGCCCATCCCAAATAGGCTGTACTCCTAATAAATATAGTATTTGACAAATGTCTTCACCACCATTTCTCATTGTGGATGTTGCCCATACAGATATTGCTATATTTTTTAAATCTTCTCCATTATCTTGTTTGTATAAATCAAGTATTTGTGAGGCGGATTGACAACCAATATTCCATGCTGATTCAGTTGGCAGTCCTCTTGAATCAACTGAAAAGAAATTTTTACCAGTGGGTAAAGCTTCAGTTTTACCTCTCGTAGGGGCTCCAGATGGACCACTTT
>NZ_CACMSM010000037.1 GCF_902616385.1 uncultured Prochlorococcus sp.
TCTTAACTTTTTATGGGGACTATATGAAGGTGTTTCCTTCGCACTAAATGAAAAAAACCCTAGCTGCTGCAAGTTTTTCTGCATTACTTGCAATCCTCGCCTCCTCTACAAGTAGCGGATTTGCAAATTGGAATACCAAATACTGGGCAAATGAAAAAAATTTCAACAGAATTTCTTCTTTCAATGTAAGCGATAATTTACCAAAGGGCTCAAAATCTACAACCAAAACATCCTCTGAAGTTGTTACAGCTTCAGAAGATGGTAAGACTTTGATGTATACAGATAGTGATTTAGGAGTAGTAGGTTTAGTTGATATCTCAGATCCTGCGAGGCCAAAAGCATTGGGAATTATTGAACTGGAAGCAGAACCAACTGGAATTGCAGCACTTGGAAACAATGCCTATATAGGTTCAAATACATCTGAAAGTTATACAAATCCTTCCGGAGCATTAGTTCAATACAATTTAGAAAAAAGAAAAGCAGTAAAAGAATGTGATTTAGGTGGGCAGCCTGATAGCGTCTTTGTTTCACCAGACGGAACATTTCTAGCTGTCGCTATAGAAAATGAGAGGGATGAAGAATATAAAAATGGATTTATCCCTCAATTAGATGACAATGGCATTCAAATTAATCCTGCAGGTTATGTTTCTCTTGTGAAGTTAAACAAAAGAGGAAAAATACAATGCAATTCAATAAAAAAAGTTGATTTAACAGGCTTATCCGAAATAGCTCCTTTCGATCCCGAACCAGAATTCGTTGCTATTAATGATCTTGGTGAAACAGTTGTCTCTCTTCAAGAAAACAACCATCTTGCAGTAATTGATAAAGATGGAAATGTAATATCACATTTCTCTGCAGGAGTTGTAAAACAAATGGCAGGAATGGATACAAAGAAAGATGGAGCACATAAATTTAAAAGCAAACTAAAGAATGTAAGAAGAGAACCCGATGGTCTTACTTGGATTGATAATGATCATTTTGCAACAGCAAATGAAGGCGATTACAAGCATATTGATCCAAATCAGGCAAAAAGAGGTGGTTCAAGATCCTGGACTATTTTCAAAAAAGATGGAACAGTAGTTTATGAAGATGCAAATAGACTAGAAAGAGCAATTGCACAAATAGGTCATTTCCAAGATGGGAGAGCAGGTAAAAAGGGAGTAGAACCTGAGTCAGTTACATATTCAAAAATTAATGGAACGCCCTATTTATTTGTTGGTGCTGAACGAGCTGGGATAGTAGCTGTTTACGATATCACAGAACTAAATCAACCTTTGCTTACTCAATTACTTCCATCAGGCATTGGACCAGAGGGATTTGTCGCAATTCCAGAGAGGGGATTAATTGCCTCAGCAAATGAAAAAGACTACAACAAAAAAGAACCTGGTTTATCTTCTCATGTGACTATTTATCAATTACAAGATGCTCCTGCTTCATACCCACATTTAACAAATGAAAATGGCCTCGAATTTGTATCTTGGGGTGCGATAAGTGGAATGGTAGCTGGTGATGACGGTAAAATTTATGCTGTAAATGATGGGACTTTTAAAACTCAGCCAAGAATTTACGTTATTGATCCTTCATCTTCCCCAGCACTATTAGAAAGAGCTATAGATATAAAGCTAGATGGTAAGACTGCATTATTTATGGATCAAGAGGGTATTACTACTGATGGTAATGGTGGATTCTACATTTCTACTGAAGGAATCAAGAAAAAGCTAGATGAACATCCTCCTGCAATCTACCATGTAAGCTCAGATGGTGAAATTTTAGAGAAGATAACTCCACCACCTTCATATCTTAATTATGCTAAAAATCCTGGTTTTGAAGGCATAACAAGGAATGGGGATATTCTTTATATTGCTCAACAGAAGCCTTGGGGTGATGATACTTTCAATACTACTAAGATCCTTTCCTATAACTTAAAAACCAAACAGTGGGGGGCCGTAAATTATCAATTAGATAGGATCAAAAAAGGTGGCGTTGGCATTTCAGAATTGACTTACCATGACGGGGCACTTTATGTAATCGAAAGAGATAGTTTCTATGGAAAGAAAGCAAAATTGAAAGCTATATATAAAGTAGATTTAGATGATGTTATTTTTGAAGGTCTTCAGACTAATATTCCTCCCAGACTTTATCCTTTAGTTGAAAAAGAGTTAGTTACTGATCTAAAACCAGTAATGCAATCTACGGGTGGTTTTATCCTTGAAAAGGTTGAAGGTTTAGCAATAACAAGCGAAGGGCAAGCATGGATTTCAACTGACAACGATGGCACTGGAAAGAAATCAACTGGTGAAACTCTTTTCCTAAATATTGGAAAAATCTAGTTAAAACTTCTAAAAAAAGCCACCATATATAAATGGTGGTTTTTTTTTTGCAATTCTTATAATTAAAAAAAGTTAAATCATGAAATACCTAATATTTATTATTTTATTCATCGCCCCAGTTAAAGCTGAAACAAAATATTATTGGCAGGGTGTCAGGCATTATTTAAATCGACCCAAACTAATGATAGAAGCATGCAAAGATATGAAAGAAGAAAATGACATTGGAACATCTGCTTTCGAGAGTATGTACATGCCAACATTACCTGATAGGCTTTGGTTAGCTATTGGCAAAAGAGATTCTTATTGGGCAGATGACTCCAAAGAAGGAAGCATTCTTTTTACAAGAGAAGGGGTTTTGAATTTAAAAAAATTTATTGCAGAAAAATCATGTCCTAATATTTTTTAAATTTTCCCTATTAATCTGTATTAAGACTCGGAAAGATAGTTTCAATAATCGCTCCACCATCTTTATGATTAAATGCCTTTATAAAACCTTTATTGTTATTAATTATTTTTTTTGTAATTGAAAGACCTAAACCACTTCCACTTTTCTTAAATTTAGTCCTTGATGGATCCCCACGATAAAAACGAGAAAAAATGTCATTTGATTCATTTTCTTCTAATCCAATACCTTTATCTCTAACTCTTATAACAACAGAGCTAGCTCTCTTAAAAATTTCAATTTGTATGCACTCTTTTGTTGGGGAATAACGAATAGCGTTATCTAAAATATTTATAAATGCTCTTTTTAAATTTTCAATATCCCCAGATATATAATATTTTGTTGGAGAAAATAAATTTATTTTTATGTCCTTTTTTTCTGCAAGCGGTTTTAGTGTTTGCCAAGATTCCATAATCAAATCTGAAATAGATATTTTTTTGTTTTTATTAAAATCTTCGTTACTTTCTAGCTTAGAAAGCTCTAAAGTCTCTTCGGCCATTTTTCTTAATCTTTTTGACTCTTTCTTAAGTCTTTTAACAAGATACCTATCCTTTTTTGATACTACTGATTCAAGTCTTTCCCCAATTAAGATAAGTGATGTAAGAGGAGTTTTCAGTTCATGAGACACATCATTAATTAATTGATTTTGTCGTTTTTTTATCGATTCAATTGATAATTTACTTTCCAATAAAATTAAATAATTCTTTTTCCTTCCTCTAACAATATTTACCGAAATGGGTACTCCCGCAATTATGAAATCAAGGTTGAATGGAAAATCTTTTTTTCTTAAATATAGAATTTTATTACTAAGTACTTCAAGCTCATTAATATCATTAATTGCTTTTCCAATAACATCTTTATATTTGATAACCCTAATAAGAGATAAAGCTTTCTGATTGATAAATTTTATTGTTAGATCAGATGATAAGATTATCCACCCTTGCGATGAATAATCTAACCAAGACAACACTTCTTGAGGTTTAATTTTATCAAATGGGAAATCAATAGTTTTTTTATACTTATTTTTATCAACTTCAAATTTTTTTTCTTTTGATTGAGAAAAATGCTTGACTTTTATTTTCCACTTCTGATGTAAAAAAAATAATACTTCTTGTAGTGTTTTCATTTTCATCCAAACTTATATCCAAAACCTCTTACAGTTTTAAGAAACTTTGGAGCTGAGGGATCTTCTTCTAATTTCTCTCTGAGCCACCTAACATGAACATCTACAGTTTTAGTATCACCAATAAAGTCAATTTCCCATATTTTTTCAAGTATTAAATCCCTTGACCATACTCTTTTTGGATTTTTCATAAATAACTCTAATAATTTAAACTCTTTTGGAGATAATGTTATTTCTCTATCAAAAGAAGTTACCCTACATTCTTCCAAAAACATTTTTATATGATTAAACTCTAGAACAGTTTTTGAGTTTTCTATATATTTTTTATTACGTTTAGATCTTCTTATTAAGGCTCTAGATCTAGCAATTAATTCATTTAAACCAAAAGGTTTTGTTAAATAATCATCTGCACCAACCTCTAATCCAAGAACCCTGTCTGATTCATTATCTTTAGCACTCAAAATTAGTATGGGTGTATAGTCTTCATCATTTCTTATTTTTCTACATAACTCTAATCCATTTAGTCCTGGCAACATTAAATCTAGAATTATTAGGTCAACATCTTTTTTAATATCATTATTAATAAAATCTAAGGCACTTAAACCGTCTTTGAAACTTGACACTCTAAAACCTTCGCTGCTCAAGGTTTCACTGACTGTAAGCCTAATACTCTTATCATCCTCTACAAGAAGAATTCTTGAGTCTTGCAAACTTTTATGATCTTTAATAGCCATTTAAAGTTCCAACAATTTTATTTTATATAATCAAAATTATTTGATCTAATTATTTCATAATTAATTTACATTGAATTATTATTTTTTTATTTAATCTTATTTCCTTTTTAATTTTCCCTTAAACCTTTTTACCTAAATTAAAATTGTCTCTTTAATTTCCTCACACAAAACTTTAAAGAGACAAATTTATTGAATTTAATAATAGATATTAAAACTAATATCCCATCGAAGCGTAATAATAATCGTCATCTTCATCGATATTTGTCACTACCCATTCTGGCGGAAAGTCACCAATTTTTACATATTGATAAAGCTTATCAACATCTGGATCGTAATAAGTATCGTTGATTTTTGGATCTTTGACTACTTTGCTTGGATGCATAATAAAAAATATTTCTACTCTTTTTTTATAGATTATTTAGTTTAAAGCAGCTTTAAATGTCATTTAAATATTTTCATTTGATCTAGTTAACCTAAGACTAATTTAACTTGTAGTTAGTCTTGATTGTTTTAATTACCGATTTTTTCGGATCTTTATTTGGATAACAATTAACAATTCTATATTTTCCGCCTTTTCTATCTGTCTCAACAAGAGTAAATTGAACAAATTTTACTTTATCAGCACTTGAAAAATCTTTGACTTCTATTTTGATGATTTCTTCATTTTTACTATCAATTATTCTGGATTTACCTCCACAAAGAAGAACAGCAGTTTCTTCAGTTACATAAAATAATTTTTTTTCATCTTTAATGGATGATTTACCTTTCTTAATCGAAATTTCATCTTTTGTAATAGATAATTCATCTTGGGTAAAGGATAATTC
>NZ_CACMSM010000038.1 GCF_902616385.1 uncultured Prochlorococcus sp.
AAAAAAAAAGTTTAAAAGTTATAAAAGATATAAGTTTTGAAATTAAAGAAGGAGAAATAGTAGGTTTTCTAGGTGCTAATGGAGCTGGTAAAACAACAATATTAAAAATGCTTTGTGGCTTAATTTATCCAACTGAAGGTTCGGTTTTGGTTTCAGGCTACTTACCTTTCAGGAGAAAAGAAAATTTCCTAAAGAATATCACCTTAATAATGGGACAAAAGCAACAGCTTATTTGGGATCTTCCTCCAATTGAATCATTCTATTTGAATGCATCAATATATGACTTAGATAAGTTCGAAGCTAAAAAAAGAATAAAAAAACTATCTGAAATGCTTGAAATTGATGAAGAGCTATTCATACCTGTTAGAAAACTTTCACTAGGTCAGCGTATGAAATCAGAATTACTAGCAGCTTTGATACATGAACCAAATATTCTATTTTTAGACGAGCCTACACTTGGATTAGATATTAATGCACAGAGAAATTTAAGAAAATTCCTTCAAAAATATAATAAAGATACTAATGCAACGATATGCCTTACCAGTCATTATATGAAAGATATTACATCGCTGTGCAAGAGAGTTATATGTGTTCACGAAGGGGCGATATCATATGATGGAAAACTTGACTTATTATTAAAAAAGCTTTCTCCTGTTAAAGAAATATTAATAGTTTGTCGCTCAGAAGAGGATGCAAATAAATTAGAAAATTCCGGTTTTACTGTTAAGAATAAAATAAAGAATGAAATCACTATAAAAATTGAAAACAACTCTATTACTTCTTCACTAAAAACTATCCTAAATAATTTTGATATTGAAGACCTTTTTATAAATGAACCACCTATAGATGAAGTTATTGGAAAGGTATTAATTAAAAAAGATTATGAAATCTAATTTGATTAACCGCAAAATATTCACTTTATTAAAAGTCCAATATTCAAACATGTTGGAATATAGGGTAGAAATTGCATTATGGGCAATTTCAGGGATTATTCCTTTTTTCATGTTAAACATTTGGACAAATAATAATCTTTATGAATCCATAAACATTAGTGATGTTTTGCTTTCTAGGTATTTCTTATGTGCTTTTTTTGTAAGACAGTTTTCTGTAGTTTGGGTTGTATTTAGTTTTGAAGAGGATTCTCTTATGGGGAAAGTATCTCCGTATTTAATCCAACCTTTAAATCCATTTTTCAGATATTTTGCACAACATCTTGCTGAACAAATAACAAGATTTCCTTTCGCACTAATAATCGCATTTTTCTTTTTTATTTTTAATCCAGAGAGTTTATGGATACCAAATTTAGGTATTTTACTCTTATCGATAGTATCTACTTTCTTATCCTTCTTGATTCAATTTTTAATTCAGTCAATAGTTGCATGTCTATGTTTCTGGACAGAGAAAGCCTCATCGATAGAAAGATTGTTATTTATTCCAACTTTATTTCTCTCAGGTCTTTTGGCACCAGTAGTCTCATTTCCTTCATATGTTAAATCTTGGATTTATTTAACTCCTTTTCCATATCTAATTGATTTTCCTGCGAACTTACTGTCAGGTAATGAAACAAATATTAGTGGAGGCTTAAGTATGCAAATTCTATGGATTTTTTTACTTTTCCCATTATTTAAGAAAATCTGGTCTGAAGGGACGAAAAAATATACAGCAATGGGGTCATGAATTTAAGAAAATATTTTAAAGTTTATAAAAAATTTTTATATTCTTCTTTTGCTTCTGAATTGGAGTATAAGACAAATATATTAGTTGATTTAATTACTGCAATTTTAAGTTTAATAGGGAGTATTTTTTTATTATCTATTTTCTTTCAAAATAATGGATATATTGGAGGGTGGAAATTTGAACAGGCACTAATAATCCAAGCTATTTATACAATTTTGAATGGAATAACAAATACATGGTTCAATCCTAATCTCACAGAAATAGTTAAACATATAAGAGAAGGAACATTAGATTTCGTACTTTTAAAACCTATTGATAGTCAATTTTTTATTTCATTAAAAAAAATAAATCCATCTGGATTTTTAGAAATTATGCTTGGATTTTTCTTGTTGCTATTCTGCATAAGAATAAATCAAATAAATTTAAGTTTAAGTTTTCTAAGCCTATCCTTGATTACGATAAGCTGCTCGATTTGTATTTTATATAGCCTATGGTTTTTTATATCTACTACTACTATTTGGTTTGTTAAGACTTGGAATGCAATAGAAGTATTAAGATCATTTCTTTATATTGGAAGATTTCCTCTAAATTCATTTTCATTTTCTTTAAGAATTTTTTTTAGTATCATCATTCCTATTGCTTTTATAACTACAATTCCTTCTGAAGTTTTTCTAGGACTTTCTCAATTGTGGAAAATATTGCTTGAAGTTATAGTTGCTTCAGTATTTCTTATAACTTCAAGAAAGTTCTGGATATTTGCATTAAAATTCTATTCATCAGCATCTAGCTAACTATCATTTATTAACCTCCCTACAAAATTCCCAAATTTGTTGTTTACTTTTCAGATTAGAAAGCCTAGATAACTTCTTAAAATAAGGTTTAGTTTTTTCCACAGATAAAAGCCTACAGTTGTATTCGATTTTATGATTTCTAGATATTATGCCTAATTTGAGTGCAACATCACAAAGAATTATTATAAAAGTGATAAAAAAAACTACACCAAAAAATTGTGAAATTGATTTTGAATAATTTTCATTTTCAGTTTTTAATTCAAACTTCATTACTTAACTATATGCTGAGGGCACTTAATTGCAGCAATAGCAACAGCCGTAACTTTAAAATTTTCTGACTTCTCGATAACCTTTTTAACCTCTAATGGTCCAAATTTATTGCTTGCATCACTGTAGGAAAGTAGTAAAGATTTATAGTTATCGTGACCTAGATCTCTATACTCACAGAAATTATCCCCAACATAATTTAAAAGAGTTAGTAAAGTTAATTCAATCATTAAAGCTTTTTACTAGCAAAGTTCTTACGAATGATACTGTGCAGAACATTTTTAACAAGTAAAATTACCCAAAAACCTTTGAAATCATAAGATAGGATTTTTTCTCATAAACTTAAAAATTACAAAATTTTTTAGAATTCTTAAATTTACATATGTGAAAATCATTAAAGCACTATCTGTAGTGTATTAAAAGGACGAAGTATGCGCTACAGATAGGGGGTTGCATTTTTTAAGAAATTGGTTTAAAAATAAGGTTCCCCATCACCCGGCCCCACATATGTGAGGCCTTTTTTTATGGTTTTTAAATAAGGTCTAAAAGTATTGTTTAATAAAACGAGTGATTCATTAACACCTTTGATAACGAATAAAGATGATAATTAATTTATTTTTTAATTTATAATCATGCTTTAGAATTTTTACAAAATGTACTGCTATCCTTCAATAATTTTATAAAAAGTTTTTTATGGATTTAATCAATAAGCTAATGCCAACCAAAATACAAACTGTTATAAAAGTTTTCTTAATAAGTATATTCCCATTTAATTTTGACAGGTGAGCCCCGAAAAATCCTCCTGTAAAGGAACCAATTATTAAAACTATCAATAAATTTAATGGAACAGATCCTATTCTTGCCAAAAATAATGCTCCGACAAAATTCCAAAAAATCCCAACAGTAAAAAATGTCATACTTATGGCTCGAAGAAAATCCATTTCAAAAGTTTTTATTAGTAGTATTGTCACAAGCAATCCAGTTCCTGAAGAAATAGAACCATTTAATATACCTATAAGAAAAATAAAAATTAAAAATCTAATTTTATGGATAAAATTAAGCTTTTTATTGCCAGATGATAAACCTAAATCTGGTTTAAGGAATGAGTAAAAAGCTAATAATATGGATATTATTCCTAAAATCAAGTACAAATACTTTTCTGATATATATTCAACTATAGAAGCCCCCAAAATTACTCCTGGTAATCCAAAAATTAAAATTTGCCAAGCAACACTTATATCATTGCCTAAAGATTTATAGTTTCTTAAGGAACCCCCTATTCCTAGTGCTACTGTTGCTAATTTATGACTAGACAGAGCCTGATAATAAGGAATTCCTGATAAAATCAATGCAGGCAATTGTAATAATCCTGCTCCTCCTCCAGAAATCGCTGAGAACGTATTAGAAAAAAACGATATCAAAAAGATATAAATACTTTTAAATAAAGAAGGATCAAAATTTCCTAATAATATTGTTAATAAATAAAGCATTAACTATAAATTGCCCTTTTTAGGGATAATTGAAAATTATTCTTTTCATAAGAAACATTTAGTTTAAGAAGTCTTACCTTATCTTTTTCAATCATACTTAAAAAAAAACTGTTATTATCAGAAAAAATTATCAAGAATTTTATGCATAGACAAGATGCAATCTACCTTGATCAGTTTTGTCCCAAGACAAGTAATAAAAATTGGAGAGAGTCACTTAATAAACTTACTAATTATAAATGTATTTATTGCGGTAGACCCTCAGAATCACTCGACCACCTTCATCCTATGTCCAAAGGGGGGATTAGCAGCACAAGTAATTGCGTACCATGTTGTTTGTCATGTAATGGAAAGAAATCAGATTCAGAAGTTCTTAGTTGGTACAGAAAACAAAATTTTTATGATCCTCGAAGAGCTATGGCGATACGAGCCTGGTTTAATGATGATTTAAAATTAGCGTCAGTTCTTTTGAACTACTTAAATTAAACAATGAATGATAAATTGATTGCGATTCGAAAAATCTTTTTCTATATCGTTGAATAGGATCCTTTATTTAAGTAAGCAATATTTTATTAAATTATTCTTATTCTTTCTGAATTTATATTATTGTTTTTAAAAATCGAGATATTAGAATAATCATCTTTCCACATTATTGGTGAATCTATAACCTTTCTCTCTGGAGACTTTACTGAAAAAATCAATCCAAATACAAAAAGAATAGTAATCAAAATTATTGTCAATACTAATTTGTCCGAAATATTATTCATTAACCTTATCTTGAAAAATTTTTGTCAGGAGTAGTTTTTTCGTAAATTTCTAGAAAATATGATTTAAAATAATCAACTCCCTCCTTTCCAATTAATCCAAATGACAATCCACAATCATTTACTACTTGCAATGAAATTTGATTTGCCAAATCACTCTTCTCAATCCATTTTTTCTGTGGATTGTAAGAGAAAGATATAATGTTTTCAGTTTTTACAATAGCTGATTTCATTGCTTCATCTTTAGAAAAACCATTTTGAATAGCGTTGCAATATTTTTTAGAGAAATTATTAGAGATCCTATTTTGCAGCAAACTAACACTAGGGTCGGACGTATCAAAAG
>NZ_CACMSM010000039.1 GCF_902616385.1 uncultured Prochlorococcus sp.
AAAGAAAAATTGACTGTTTCTGATAGCAAAAAGTTATTTCATGAAAAATTTCCCTACGTCATTCCAGGTTTATATAAAAGAATAGTTGATGAAATGCTTGTCGAACTTAATCTTTTGAACCATCAAAATGAATTTACGCAAGATTATCTCTTTTGTGTCGGCCTCACCGAAACATTCAAAGAATTAATGAAAGGATATCAACCTGAAAAACACTTGGATCTACTTTTTGAATCTTTATGCAGTTCTGCAAATTTTGAGGCGAAGGAAATTAATGAAATATCTAAAAAGTCTCAAAAAGAATTAAAGGATAAAACATCTAAAGATATTTCAAAATTATTAGTAGAAAAAAGTAATTCTAAACTTTATCCTTCAAGGATTTTGAACTTAGGGATATATATATTAATTTCAAACTCGCAAGATTTCAAAGAGAAAAATGAATCAGATAAAAATAAGATGACCTCTGATATTTTTGAGAAGTTAAGCTTATCTGCTAATAAAGCAGAAAAAGATATTGGAATCTATAAAAGCAGCATATCAAAAATGGAACAAGCAAAAGAATTAATTGAAGAGCTCAGAATCAAGGATAAGAAAAAAGATCAAAAAAAATAATAACTATTTTTTTAATCTTTTTTTATCTTTCCAAGAGACATAGGATATATAAATTACAGCTAATGTTATGAATAAGAGTAAAACAAACGATGTTAAGATAAGAAATTTACTCAAATAGACTTCATAAGTTAAAAATGAAATCATATGTCAATGGATCCGTCCCCATTTCTTCCCCAAACTACCATGGCGATTGAAAAAGTAAAAATAGCAGCCAATGCTGCCCAGCCTATTTGAAAGATCATTAGAATTTAACCATTTTTATAAATATAACAGAACTTCAAAATTTTTTAATCATTTTAAAGCTAAAGTTAATTTCTCAGAAACAAAATTTTCCCAATAGAATTGTAATAAATTAAATTGGGAAAGTTAGTTCTAAATCATAGTACAAATATAGAAGGTCTAATTCCAATACTTCAAAAATTAGCACTGGAAAATAATATCAAGACAATAACTCCAGCTGTTATTTCAAGAGCCAGGGGAAGATCCTCTAAATTGATAATTAGATTGTCAGTGAAAACTATAAACGGATATAAAGCAATCGCAAGAAAGGGTAATACAGCTCAAGAAGTTTTTATTTCAACAGAGTTAAGTAAAGATGAATTAAAAGAAATCATAGATCTTTATAATAAAAAGTAATTAAATTAAAGGGTATTAGAAAATAGTTAGGAGACAACAAATGAAATTTGTATTAAATTTTTTTATGTTTTTAATGGCCTTTTTTTCATTTAGTAATCAATCATTATCACTTACTGATTACCAAATAAAAAGATTTTGCGCAAAGGAGAAAAGAATATCCTTATGTATCAAAAATTTAAAAGAAAAAAAATCTGATCTCCAAAAAGGAAAGCTAATTGAAATACCTGTAACTCCTTACAAACGGTAATTAGAAATTGAATTTAAATTTCAAATTCTGATTCGAAAAGATTAAATGCATTTTTATAGCTTGTGAGAAGTTCTTCAGAATTATCAGAAAATCCTTGTCTTTCGTAATCTTCTTTTAATTCATCATATAAGTAAACCACTTTGTTAAAAGCGCTCATATATTCTTTTTGTATGTCTTCATCATCGATATCATAAATTTTTGCCAGTACTAATTCCACATTTTTTTTTGATGAATATATTTTTCTCTCAAAATCTTTATTTAACTTCCTTCTTTTTTTTGCCATTTAAAATTTCTAAATATAGATTAACAATACTCATATTCATAGATAAATTAAATTAAAACTTATAAAATAAAGATATAGTTTCCAAATCAAAATAAAAACTCTACATTCCAAATAAATCATTGGATGATATGAATAAAAAAGAAACAACTAATCCTAAAGAACTGAAAAACCAAAACTATGAAGCCAAGAAAATGAATACTTCCTCAAACTTAAAGAAAAAGAAAGATAAGGAGCTTCCATGGTGGGTAGAGTTATTATTTGTTCAAATAGGATTACCAGATAAATTACTAATAAAAATATTAAAAGCCAAAAAAACATCTAAAGAATTTATTAAAAATGAAAAAAAATCAATAATAATATTTTTATTTGTAATTACTACATTGTCATATTTTTATCCAGTTATTAAACATGCAAAAAATAAATTAGATTGTGAAGCCATTGCTAAAAATTATATTATTAAAAATAAAAATACAATCGGAATTAATAATAGAGAGATAAAAATGTTATCTACAAATTTTTGTAATGGTGGCGAAGAAATCTATGAAATAGAAAATTTAAAAAATTAAATTTTGAATTATTCTCTATAAATAAGCACCACAATATTATGATAGTAACTTCAAGTTTAATAAAGTTTAAATTTTATCCCTATGACTGATATAAAACAAAAGAAAGAAAACGTAAAAATGCATTTAAAAGATTTGAGGCAAAACTTAAAGAAAATGCATTTAGAAGTCACAGAAGAATTAATATTACCAAAGCCAGGTGATGTAAAAGACTTGATGGATAAAATGGATAAACTATTAAAATTAATAGAATCAAAATAAACTATAATTTAAATAATTTAGAATCATCAAAAGTTAAAAAAATGAAAATAATAAAACAAATTCCTATGTTAATTTTAATGGCAATTTTCTTAATTTCATGTAAGACATCGAATAATAAAGAGTATCCCACAAATAATTTGGAAAAAAATATTGAGGATAATCCTAATTTAGAAAAGAAAAGAATGGAAATAAATTTTTCTTGTGGAGAGGATGGTATTTCAGAATACTTAGATAATGGATGGAATATTTTAAAAGAAGAATCCCAAGAAAAAATTTGTACCTGGAAATCTGTTCCTGCCACAAAAGATTGCAATATGGAAAAAGATAAAGGATGTAAAATAACAAAACCAGATAAAATAGGAGAAGAGAAAATTTATTTATTGGAAAAATAAATTTAATATATGACTCCAAAATCAGAACACTTAGTTGATTTAATTTTTAAGAAATTAAAGACCTATAAGAAGAAAAAAATATTTTTAGAAAAAGAAAGTTTGAATAAATTTATTCTTTCACTTTTCAAAGAAAACTGAATTTAGGACTTATTTAACTTAACTGCTATAGTTAAATAAATTTTTTAATTAATACTGATATGGATAGTTTTTCATCATTAACTTTTATTCTGTCAGTAATTTTTATCGTAAGTCTTTATTTTTTATTCAGGGTTACTTCTAGTACAAAGAATTAAACAATATTTTCACATCTTTCCTAGATGATCGGATCATCTCTTAGTAGTAAAACCGTATGCTTAGTTAAACCATCATTAATCCATTCTTTATATTCTTCTAAAACACACTTTTTATCAAAATTATCTAATAAGTTGATTCTTTTTTTTGCATTATCTAGTGCCAAATTAATGCAGAATTTATAATCGTTGGAGTTTTCTTGCATTTGTTTTTATTGAATTTTAGTAAAAAAGATTTCTTATTCTGTATTTAAAATTACAATAATAAGCGTTGATTTAATAAGAGTATCAATCAATACGGAAGAATTTTTAATATATTTAAGATAATTGTTTTCTTTATAATAATCCTATGTCATACGAAGCAGGCAGTAAAGAATGTAGACATTTAATTGAAGCCAAAGAAAGCCTTCTATCAACATTAGATGCGTTAAGTAATATACATTCTACCGATCTAATACAAATCCAAATTAAAGAAATTTACAATAAATTAGAACAGATGCACGACAATAGAAAAAAAATAGAATCAGCTACAAATTATCTTTAATACAATCAATTTAACTGAAAGCTCTCAAAATTGGCTTTTTATCTTGGTTACCTTTTTTTCTGATAATAAATCCAATAAAGCATCTAGCTGAGCGAGAACTTCCTTTGCTTCATTAAGATCTGGCAACAAATCTTCTTTGATGAGCATTTGATGCATCTCTCTAAGCTCTAACCTTATATATCTAAGGTGAGAACAAACTTCCTCTCTCTTAGTTGCACTCATATTTCCTTTATATTCTTTTTATTATACAATACTATCTTTTTTGACTCCCATATAAGTTTTGTCAATTTGAAAAATTTTTTCAAACCCAAAAACATATCAAAATCTTTTAAAGTCGAATTGTAGTAAGATGTTCTTTATGAAAAAGAAAAAGTCTAAAAAAAAACAAACTATTTCAAATTTAAAAGAGCAAAAATTAGGTCAAACAAAAAATTCTGCCAAATTATTACTTTTTGTTTTTGGGATAGGTCCAATTATTGGCATAATAATATTTTTATACAGTAAGGGATTTTTTAATTCACCAACTATTTCAATCATAAATAATTAAAAATAATTTTAAAATAATTTACTTTAAAAATTTAAAAATAATTATTGAAATTTTTTTAATGAAAATATCCTAAATTCTGCCATTTTTTTTGCATTTTCAGGATTAGATATTAAAAAAGGGTGCTCTGATAAAAGTTCTAATACCTTATCTATTTTTAATCGTATATCATCACAATCAACATTTTCCCATTCCTCATCAAATGACATTGCGAAGCTATCAGCATTATCATATAGTTTATCTTTCATAATATTTGGAATTTAAATTTAGAAAATTTCAAAAATCAGAACCAAACTAAAAAGTAATTAGAATAAGTATTTAAAACTATCCTCATGAGTATTTGAGAAATAACTTTGAATAAGTGCTCTTTGAAATTATACTTTAATCCTACTATTTAAATCTATACATAAGTGCTATGAATCAAAATCTAAGTTGATTTGACAGAAGTGTTACAATATTGACATATGTAAAGACTTATGGAAAATAAAGTTAAAAGGATAGGATATCTTCCTAGAAAAAGAGTACTTGAAATTATTGATGAAATATCCAAGAGCGAATCTATAAGTAGATCTAAAGTAGTTGGAATATTAGTTGAGGAAGCATTAGATGCCAGAGGAATTGCGAATTTTGGATATAGTAATATCAACAAGTCAAATATATTCAAGTCGAATAATTTTAAAGATCTCCAAAATGAAAATGCCCACTTAAAAGATGGAGAAGACGAATTTGTTGATGACAGTGGTTACACAGTCTCATCTCACAAAACTTTAGACCGCTCAATATCTTCTGCAGATATAGAATTAGCAAATAAAATAAACATTCTTAAGGAATCAGGATTAATATAACTTTATTGAGTAATTATTTTATTTTTTAATGCATAATATTGGTTCATTGTTTATTCTTAGTCAAGAATAATATTCTTTTTACATAATTCG
>NZ_CACMSM010000040.1 GCF_902616385.1 uncultured Prochlorococcus sp.
AAACCTGAATTTATAAAATGTTGAATTCTTGCTCTACTTTGTTCTGGCCTTTTACTTACCAACCATCTGTCTAGCCTCATAGGAAGAGGTAGCTCATAAATAATTTCTATAAGTTCACCTTCTCCAATGCCGAAAGAATTTTGATTATTTAATTCCATAGCGGGACTTCTAAAGCAATTTTACCCAGCATTTGATTTCTATAATCTTCCAATAACTTATGAGACATTCTCCTTTTATCGCCTGAGGTATGTTTTGAAGCTGCTTCGTCGATCCAAGCAGAAGGATTCTTAAAGCCTTTAGTAATATCAACTCCATATCTATTAGATATTTGTTTAACTGAGATATTCGCATTCTTATCTTTGTTGAGAGTGGATATAATTTTGATAAATTCAATTGCGACACTCTCTATTTCATAAGCAGCTTCTCCAATATCGTCACACAGTGCAAGATTAAGTGCTGATTTTTGATCTTCTAAATTTGGAGGTATAACACCAGGAGCATCTAGCAGATCTATACCAATTTCTAATTTTATCCATTTTAAATTACGAGTCACGCCTGCTTTCCTAGCGCTATCTACAACTCTTTTTTTTGCGATTCTATTAATTAATGCCGACTTTCCTACGTTTGGAAAACCAAGTGTAAGGGCTCTAATTGGCCTAATTCGCATTCCTCTAGAGAGTCTTCTATCGTCGATTGAAGACCTAGAATCTTTGGCTGACTTACAAATTTCTTTAATCCCTATTCCTCTTTTAGCATCACACCAAAGAGGATATTGATCTTTAGAATTAAACCATTTATTCCAACTATTGATTGTATTCGGTGAGATCATATCTGATCTGTTAATGACAAGAATATGTTTTTTATTATTTATCCATTTATTTAAGTGTGGATGTCCTGTTGACAAAGGAATTCGTGCATCTCTAACTTCTATAACTAAATCTACTTTATTGATAACTTCAGACAATTTCTTTTCTGCTTTTGCGATATGGCCTGGGTACCATTGTATTTTGGGTATGTCCACTTCAATAAATCAAATAAAATTTTGTATTCCTTTTAGTTTTTATAACTTTCAAAAGTATTTACTTCTAAATTTTAGTATAAATTTAATAACTAAAAATTTTTATAATCGTTAATTCTTAAAATTTATTAAGGCATAGGTAACAGTAACTACTTTTTAACCCAATAAGCCCAAATTAACGTTAGGGTCTTGAGATTATAAATATAGCTTGTTTAATGTCAAAATTATCTCTTTCCAGTCTTGATAAGACACATTTAGAAGGAAAAAAAGTTCTTGTAAGAGTAGATTTTAATGTTCCATTAAATGAAGACGGTCAAATAACCGACGATACGCGTATTCGTGCAGCGATCCCAACTATTGAATATCTTATTAATCATTCTGCAAAAGTCATTTTAGCTGCTCATTTTGGTAGACCGAAGGGTCAGGTAAATGAAAAAATGAGATTAACTCCAGTAGCAGCAAGATTAAGTGAATTGTTGGGGCAAAATGTTGCTCTTACTAACAGTTGTATTGGTGATGAAGCAGTTGCACAATCAAATAGCTTATCTAATGGAGATGTTCTTTTACTTGAGAACGTTCGTTTTTTTGGTGAAGAGGAAAAGAATGACTTGGATTTTGCTAAAAATTTAGCATCACACGCAGATATGTATGTAAATGATGCTTTTGGTGCTGCTCATAGAGCTCATGCTTCAACTCAGGGAGTAACAAATTATTTAAATCCATCAGTAGCGGGATTCCTTCTAGAAAAAGAACTGAAATATTTACAAGGAGCAATAGATACTCCAAAGCGTCCATTGGCTGCAATAGTTGGAGGATCTAAAGTTAGTAGCAAAATAGGAGTACTTGATTCTTTATTAGATAAATGTGACAAAATTATTATTGGTGGAGGCATGATTTTTACTTTTTATAAAGCTAGAGGTCTTGATGTTGGAAAGAGTCTTGTAGAAGAAGATAAACTTGAGCTTGCAAAAGATTTAGAAGCAAAGGCGCAAGCAAAAGGAGTCGAATTATTACTACCCACTGATGTTGTTTTGGCTAATGAATTTTCACCCGATGCCGAAAGCAAAGTTTCTCAAATTGATTCAATAAGTGGAAATTGGATGGGCCTTGATATTGGTCCAGATTCTATCAAAGTTTTTCAGCATGCTCTCGCAGAATGTAAGACAATCATTTGGAATGGTCCAATGGGTGTTTTCGAATTTGATAAATTCGCAGAAGGCACAAATGCAATAGCTACGACTCTTGCGGACTTAAGTGCTTTTTCTGAAGTTTGTACAATAATTGGTGGTGGAGATTCAGTTGCAGCAGTAGAGAAAGCAGGATTAGCTGAGAAAATGTCTCATATATCTACTGGAGGTGGGGCTAGTTTGGAACTTTTAGAAGGTAAAACTTTACCCGGTGTAGCAGCTTTAAACGACGCTTAGGCTATATTTTATCAACAATATCGATACTCTTTGTGAAAGTAATCATCCCCTCAGGATGAGCTATTATACCTGACCATATTTGCATCCCTGGTTTTGAAGGGGCTCTTGTCATTTTGAAAATTCCACCCGATGGTAATGGCTCTAGTAATATTTCTTGTTCAAAAAATGAATTAACTTGATATGGTTTTATAGCTCCAGCAATAATAACTTCTTCAAGTGGCTTATTTAGAATAATATCGATATCATATTTTGAACCAGTAAGAACTTTATCAGGGATTTTAAAACTAATATCTATCTTATTATGATCATTCCTTATTGTTGTGAATAAATTTACAATGGTGCCTTCATCAACTTTTCCATTTAATATTGAAAAAACATAATCGAAATTCGATTCAAGTTTATGAATTTCTTCATTAAATATTTTTTTTCCTGAAACTTTTATTCTTAAAATTTCTTTATTTGGAATATTTGATTTTAGTCTTTTAATCTTCCATATGCTGTCAGGGAAATCATTAACAATTTTTGAAAACTGCTTTGGTATATTTTGGTTTTCATCATATCTAAAATTTTTTCTGATAAACTCTAAATCTCCCTCATTTAATGAGTTTTCTAAATTTCTAATAAAATCAACTTTTAAATTTTGCGTTATTGCTGAATAAGGAATAATGAGATAAATAAATAAGTAGAGAGGGACTCCTATATTTTTGAAAAAATTTAAATTCAACATATTTATCATTTATTATTTTTATTCTAGTAATTTCAGTTTTTATGTCTAAAGAAAATAATTTATTAGTTGCAGCAAGTGGAACAGGAGGCCATATTTTCCCAGCTTTAGCAATTTCTAAAGAGGTAGAAGATGAATGGAATATTCATTGGTTGGGTGTACACCAAAGACTTGATGCAAATTTTATTCCTGAAAAATATAATTTGAGGACTTTGTATATGAAGACACCGAGAAAAAATATTTTTTTGTTTTATCAATATATAGAAATTTTAATGTCAACTTTCAAAATAATCAGAATTTTAAAAGAAAAAAAAATTAACTTGGTTTTTACGACTGGAGGTTATATATCTGCCCCTACTATTGTTGCTTCAAAACTTCTCAGGATACCTGTCATTATTCATGAATCAAATTTAATTCCAGGAATGGTCACGAAATATTTTGGTTTTTTGTGTAACTATGTTCTTTTAGGATTTAAGAAAACAAATTCTTATTTAAGAAACTGTAAAACTATTTTCACTGGGACTCCTTTAAGAAAGCAATTCTATAAATCTAATCCTTTACCAGAATGGGTTCCAAAAGGAAAAGGCCCTCTTTTGATTGTTATGGGCGGTAGTCAAGGAGCAAAAGCCATAAATCAAATTCTTTACGACTCTTTGGAATTTTTAATGAAAAAAAATTTTCGAATAGTTCATATTATTGGCGAATGTAATCAAAATTCCTTTAATTTAAAAAATTTCAAAAATTATGTTCAAAAGAACTTTACTAATGAAATCGCAGCTTTAATTCAAAATTGCGATCTTGTAATATCTAGATCTGGTGCAGGAACAATAAATGAATTAATAGAGACTGAAAAACCTTCAATTTTAATTCCATTTCCTTATTCGAAAAATAATCACCAGGAGAAAAATGCAGTGATTCTTGCCGAAATTGGAGGTTCAGTTTTAATGAATCAAAATAAAATTTCTAAAGAAGTTTTTGAAGAAACTTTAGAAAGAATTTTTAAAATAAAATCAAAGAACGGAAAAAATTACTATGAAATATTAGATATTATGAAGAAAAACATGGAAAATAATAATAAAATCAAATCTAAAATTGAGATTAAAAAATTTTTTAATTATTTTCTAAATGAGTTTTGAATTTCTTTACATAAAAGAGTGTTATTTTTCCTACTCTGTAAACTTATTCTTGCCCACTTTTCGTCAAGGAATCTAAATGAAGTACATTCTCTAAGCAATATTCCCCTATTTTCTAAGTATTTTATATTGGGTGATAAGGATGTTTTACTTTCAATTAAAAAAAAGTTGGTTGAAGAGTTATGAACTGTAAGGTTTTCTATCTTGGATAATTTTTCATATACTCTTTCTCCTTCAACATTTATCCAGTTGTGAATCTGTCTTGTCCATTTTTCATAGAATTTCTTATTACTTAGTAAGTCAATTCCTGCTTTAATTGCAAAGGAATTTAAAGGCCAAGGATCTCTATTGAATTTCCATTGCTTAAGTTTTCTAGATGAGCCAATAACATAACCTAATCTAAGACCAGGAATATTAAAGATTTTAGTCAAGCTTCTCAAGACTAGTAAATTATCATACTCTTGGGTTAATGGTATTAAAGATTCTTTTTCGCCATTGGGTGTTATCGATAAGAACGCCTCATCACAGATAACTAATTTATATTTTTTTACAATTTCCTCTAATGAATCTTTCCCCCACAATTGACCGGTAGGGTTATGTGGATTTGTGATCCAAATGACATCACCTTGAGGATTAAGCGGAAATGATTGAGGAAAAAAATTGTTCCAATTTTTTGGTAA
>NZ_CACMSM010000041.1 GCF_902616385.1 uncultured Prochlorococcus sp.
AACTTTAATATCTCTAGCCTTCTGAATATCCTCAAAAGCAGCACCTTCTTTTACACCTAAAATTTCATAAGGCGATTTTTCGTTATTATTTTTATTACTGTTTGAATCCAAAATTTTTTACCAATACTAACAGATTAACTAATTTTATAATCCATTAAGACTTTATAAAACAATTGGTTCGACTCCACTAACAACGGGGGCAACTTTGTTTAAATTTAATTGATTATTGTCTTCAACAAACTGATTTAGATTCCACTCATTTTTGAAAAGAATAACTGGCCTATTCCAACAATCTTTAACTATTTTACAGTTGAATATTCTGCCTAGTTTTTCAATAGCTGGCCATCCATCAGAAATCCATCTAGCCAATTGATATGGCATTGCTTCAAGGTTTGCATCTACACCATATTCACTTTTTAATCTGTGAGTTACTACCTCCAGCTGCAATTGACCAACGGCTGCGAGTATAGGGTCTCTTTTACTCTCATCAAAGTCATAAAGAATCTGAACAGCTCCTTCTTCTCGAAGTTCATTAACACCCTTTCTAAAGTTTTTAAAAGCTGAGGGATTTGGATTTCTTAGCCAGCTGAATATTTCAGGACTAAAGGATGGTATGCCCTCATATTCCAGATGAGCACCCGTATAAAGAGTATCTCCAATAGAAAACATCCCTGGATTATTTAAACCAATAACATCTCCAGGATAGGCATCATCAACTACTTCTCTATCTTGCCCGAATATTTTTTGTGGTCTTGATAATCTAATTGTTTTCCCAGTTCTGGAATGTTTAACTGACATATCCTTTTCAAATTTGCCACTACAAACTCTTATAAAAGCAACCCTATCTCTGTGCTTTGGATCCATATTTGCCTGAAGCTTAAAAACAAACCCACTAAATTCATCGCTGGCAGGTTCAATATCCCCTTTATTACTATTTCTTGAAGTTGGTTTTTGTGCCATTTTTAAAAAACTATCTAAAAATGGCCTTACGCCAAAATTAGTCATGGCAGATCCAAAGAAAACTGGGGTTAAAGAGCCATTAAAAACTTTTTCTTTTTCAAATTTAGATCCTGCCTCATCAAGAACCTCCAATTCTTCTAGTGAGTTTTCAAGTAAATCTCTCTCTACATATTTTGATAGCTCTTTATCTTCAAGACTTAATCTTTGCTCATTCGATTGTTTCCCTCTCACTGCTTTATCAAATAAAATCACCTCTCTCGAAAATCTATCAATAACCCCTCTAAATTCCTCGCCACTCCCAATTGGCCAGTTTATAGGTAGGGTATTTAATCCAAGTTCTGATTCAATTTCATCAAGTAAAGAAAATGGCTCTCTTCCTGGTCTATCCATTTTATTTATGAAAGTAAATATTGGTATTTTTCGCATCTTGCAAACTTCAAACAATTTTCTTGTTTGAGGTTCTAGTCCTTTAGCAGCATCTTCCAACATAACTGCATTATCAGCAGCAGCTAATGTTCTATATGTATCTTCGGAGAAATCTTGGTGTCCTGGCGTATCTAATAGATTAATTACAGATCTTTCATATTCAAATTGCAAAACAGTTGATGTAATAGAAATACCTCTTTGTTTCTCAAGTTCCATCCAGTCTGAGGTGGCTTTTCTCTGATTACCCCTAGCTTTTACTGCTCCTGCCTGTTGAATGGCACCTCCATACAAAAGAAGCTTCTCGGTAAGAGTCGTTTTCCCAGCATCTGGATGTGAAATAATAGCAAAATTTCTTCTTTTATTTACCGCATCCAGTATTTCTTTATTATTTAGAATTTTAGTATCTAAGCTCATTTATATAATATAAGGCTCTTTCACTTAGTTCTTAAACATTACCATAGACTATTAAATAATTTTCACCTTCCTCAAACACCTCTAAAGAGGATAGATCATTCTCTGAGATGAAATTTTTTAACTCTTTAAAAGTATAAGAAGCTCTTAAAGAGGCATAATAATCATTAGTTAAAATCTCATTATATTTGATTGAACATTGTGCTTTGAGTTCTAAAGCAGACTTTTCATCTAATGGCCTTTTTAAGTCCTTGTGAAAATTTACAGTAATATTACTAGATAAAATTCTTATTGTGTTGAAGAAATCTTCAAGATTGGTAATGTGATGAATCAAACTGTTGCTTACAAGTAAACTAATTCTTTTTTTAAATAAAAAATTATTTGATTTAATGTCTTTGATGTCAGAACAAATGTAGCGTAAATTTTTTAATTTTTTTTGATTATTAGAAATACTTTTATTATATTCTGCTCTCAAAATCATCTCTTTAGAACCATCTATTCCTACGACTGCAGTATTAGGCCATTTTATTGCTAACTTCTCAGAAATATTTCCTGGGCCACATCCTAAATCAACTATTAAATCTTTTTCACCTAAAGAAATATTTTTTTTCAAAAGATATTGATTTATTTGATTAATTAGATTAACTTCCCCTTCTGAAAAATCAGCTTCGTCATAAGAAATGACCTGCTCTTTTTCTTCCATTAATTCAGGTTCGGGGACTCTTTCCATATCCTTTCTTGAAACAAAGATTTCATATTAAACATAATTCTACACAAACCGTTAAATAGTGGTAAGAATAGTTGCAGACGCCACAGGTAGAGTTATTCTTCCAGTACGGGTTATTTACATACGTTTTTTTTTATCGTGACTGTTGCACCAAATAAAGCTTCTTCAGAGAGCAATTCCAATAATCTTAAAAAAGATGATTTTCCAAAGACTGCGCCAGCTGCTTACCCAGTTTTTTTCAGATCTTATAGTAGAAAAACTTCATCTGGCAAAAGGGAGAACTGGAGCGAAGTGGGCGAAAGGAATTTATCGGGATTAAAAGAATTGGGAAAACTTTCTGAAGAAGAATTAATCCTAATGAGAGAGATGCAAAGTAACCAAAAAGCTCAACCTTCAGGAAGATGGTTATGGATAGGCGGAACCCCTTGGATTAATAAGAACCAAAATTTCTCAGGAGCATACAACTGTACCTCAACAAACTTAATTGATTGGGAAGCCTTCGCATTAATGATGGACTTAGCAATGATGGGATGTGGAACAGGTGCAATAATTGAGCCTCATTTTATAAATAATCTACCTACTGTAATTAACAAAATAAACATTAAATCAGTCAGTGAAGTTGGAATAACTCCTAAAGATCAAAGAGAAGAAAAGTCATCATTAGAAATTAAAGGAAAAGATCTTCATATCAAAGTTGGAGATAGCAGAAGAGGATGGGTAGATAGCTATAAATATCTTCTTGAGGCATCAAGTAACGAGAGTCTTAAAAGAGAAATTGATGTTTATATTGATTTGGAAGATATTAGGCCTGCGGGAGAATCATTAAAAGGTTTTGGTGGTATGGCAAATCCTATCAAATTGAAAGATCTTTACTCTAGAGTCGCATCACTTCTTGGAAAGGCAATTGGTAGGAAATTAAGTACAGTAGAGTGTTGTTTATTAATTGATGAAGCTGCAGTAACCATAGTTGCTGGGAATATAAGAAGAAGTGCTGGAATGAGACAATTTGCTTCAGATGATAAGGAAGCCGCATCAGCAAAAGAAAATTTATGGAGTCAAGATGAGAATGGTAATTGGAGAATAGATCCTGAAAAAGATGCCCTCAGAATGGCCAATCATACTAGGGTTTACCATACGAAACCCACTTACCAAACTGTTTTGGATGCCGTAACAAAACAATTCCATTCAGGTGAGGGAGCCATTCAATTTGCACCAGAAGCAATCGCAAGGTCAAATGCAGATATTCTCAAAGATGATGAATTGAGAAAGGAATTTATTGAAATCTACTCAGAACAAGGCAAGGATGAAGCGAGAAATTGGATAAATAGTAGTTATGGTCCTTTTTCAGAAGAAGAGTTAGACCACAGGATGAGCCGATATGGACTTAACCCTTGTGGGGAGATCTTGGGAAATGATTTCCATTGCAATTTGGCTGAAGTTCATTTAAATCAGATTGATCCAGGAAATTTTGAAGAGCAAAAAAAAGCTTTTAAAGCAGCCGCACTTTCTGTAGCATGCTTACTTAATCATGAGTTTGAAGTTGAGCGTTACAGAAAAAGTAGGGAATATGATCCTATCGTAGGAGTAAGTTTCACTGGATTATTTGATTTTTGTGTCCATGCCTTTGGGACGCCATGGTTGAAATGGTGGGAAGCAGGAAGGCCAAATAGCGAAGAAGGGAAGGCCTTCAAAGAAAAGGAAGCTAAATTCTTAGATTCTTGGAGAAAAATAGTAAAAGAAACTGTGTGGGAATATTGTGATAAGCATAATCTAAGGAGACCAAATAGATGCACAACAGTTCAGCCAGCTGGAACTAAAAGTCTTCTTACTGGAGCAGCTCCAGGTTGGCATCCTCCAAAGGCTCAAAGATTCATAAGAAGAATAACTTTCAGAAAAAATGACCCAATCGCTTTAGCTTGCATGGATTATGGTTACTCAGTTGTTCCATCTCAATCTGATAAAGATGAAAATGGTTGCTTGCTCGATAATCCATTTGATCCGAGATGTACAGAATGGTTAGTTGAAATCCCTACAGAAGTTAGTTGGGCAAATATAGACGGCGCAGACCAAATAGACATCAATAATTTCTCAGCATTAGCTCAATTTGATTTTTACATGCAAGTGCAGAAATTTTACACAGAGCATAATACCTCTGCAACCGTAGAATTTAG
>NZ_CACMSM010000042.1 GCF_902616385.1 uncultured Prochlorococcus sp.
TAAACTTCAAATCAACTATTAAAGTTTCGAAGTAAAAATCAATTTTCCCCTTTAAATTATTAGAGTCAATTATCTTTTGAGATAATTGACTCATAGAATCTAAAGATAGATAATTAACCCCGCAAGAAAATTCATATTTTTTTTGTATTTCTGAATTTGAATCTTGATTAAGAAAAATTATATCTGAGTCGTCAATTTTAATAAATTTTTTTTCCAATAATTCATCAATATAACTTTTTAATAGAGGATTATTTTTACTGTTAGTTATATTAAAATTTGGAGCCCCATGGTTTAGTTTCCATCCTTTAAATCTTTTGCTTATTCTCGTACTTGATCTCCCTCCAAGTCCACGACCAATTTCAATTAATGCAATTTTTTTTGAAATATTGTTTTTCAAATACTTCGAAGCAAAAACACAAGCAGATATTCCTCCACCTATTATTACTAAGTCATATGATAAATCACTTTTCATAGTTATCTATTGACAGAAATTATCTTTCACTTTCTAAAAAACTATAAACAGAATCAAGTTTCTTTGATGATAAAAAATCAGATTCAATTACAGGAGTAATATTATTTTTTTTATAAAAACTAACTAAATCCTTTGTGAAATCAAAAAAATTTTCTAAGGCACATAAGCACTTTTCAGATATATATACCTCCTTCCAAGGACGAAATTTAAACCGTGCTATAAATTGTTTAGAAGGAATAAATAAACTTCCAAATAGATTTAATTTTTCTTCTTTTGCTAAGTTCTTAAGATAATTCACCTCATTCTGAAGAACATTAATATCTGTACCATATTGAAACCAAATTGAATTTATTAATCCTGTTGAAATTTTCCTTTCGATCCTTTCTCTTTCTGAACAAATTTTATAATATTTTTTTAAGTATGGATTGTAAGCTATACCTAATTTAACTTTTAATTTTTTTTCTTTTTGTAAATAAGCTAATGCATCAATAGAATCAAAGTTTTTTTTCTTATTTGATCCTGACACAAGAAGAATTTCATAATTTCTATTACTATGAGAACTTTTAACGAAGTTTAAAAAATCCTGATACGAATCATTTCTATTTTTTGAATATTGATGATAAAGACTATAGTGATAAGTGACATTAAATTCATGGAAGTTTTTAGATATATAATTAATTGTCGAATTAAATAATTCCTTCTTTATAAGTCCTTTACACGGAATATTGATATTTTTTATGTTATTTAATCTGCAGAAATTAAGTTTTTTTTCTAGCTGTGGAATATTTTTAAATGACAATTCAAATCTTATATTATTCTTCATTATTTAGTAGTAATATTTAATCCCTCAACATATTAACGAAAACACGCATCTGCTACGATTCTTATTTTTGAAGTTGTCTTTTTATTCTTACCCTTTAGCAAATAACTTGGAGATATCTCTAATGCAGCTTTTAAAGAGATTTTATCATCTGCAGATTTCGAAATAATTTTATTAAAGCATTTCCAATTTTCTGGCATTACTAAACCGGGCCATGATAAATAAAGACCTATAAAAATCCCGAATAAAAGAAATAAAGAAAACCTCATAACAATTAAAAGTTTTAATTTTACTAATTAAAATAAATAAAAAGCAAAGGTTCAATTGTATTGCAAAATAATTAACAAGATATTTCCTATATTCTTTTGGCAAATATTTAATCCAGGAAAGATTTTCATGAACTCGAAAGGGTAGAATATCAAAGATATTATTTTAGAATATGGCTAACCAAAATTATCTAATTGCAATAGCTTTAATTGAGCAAAACCTTGTAAGAGCAATGCCTCTTGGAGGGAAAGAAATTAAAGATAATTTAGATGAGTCAGAATATTTCCAGAAACTTGGAGAAGAAGTAATTTTAAATCTTCTAATGAGAGTTTTTCAAAGAAGTGATGAAGGTGCTTTAAAAAGGTCTTCTGAAGAAAAAGGTTTACTCTTAGTTCATATGCATCCTAAAAGAATGCAGAAAGAGCTTCCATTTATTAAATCTGAATGGATAAGAGACGGTGATACACAACAATTTTTAAAATACCTTGGAAATCTCTCCAAAGAAGTATGGACGGCATCATTTGTAAAGTACAAAGGGATTGAATTTACTTCAATCTCTAAAAATGAAGAAATCTAAAATACGTAAAAATTTTCTTTTTATAAAATTTCTTTCTTTAAAGTATTATTTTCCTTATAAACTTTAAAACACTTTCTACCATTACCAAAATCTATTGAGTAATATTCATTGTTATTTTTAACGTGTATGGCACAATTGCCCTCGATACAAATACAAGATTTAATGATTTCCTTATTTATTACATCATTTACATAAGGTTCTCTCTCTTTTTCTTCATCGAAATGAGGGCAGGCAATCCCTTCAACTATTCCTAAGCAATCAATTATTGCTAATTCTTCAGCATAAGAATCAGTTATACCTCTATCAAACCAACAAATAGCCCCAGCACTTACACCACTCATTACAATTCCTTTTTCATAAGCATTTTGCAAAATTTCATGTAAATTCCATTCTTTCCAGACAGCTAACATACTTTTTGTATTTCCTCCTCCAACATAAATGATGTCTTGCGTTAAAACTTTATCTTCTAAGTTTTCTGTTCTTGAGAAAAAATCAATATGACTTGTTATACAATCAAGTTTGGAAAATGCTCTATAAAAATTTAGTTTGTACAAACTACTATCACCAGATGCTGTTGGAATAAAGCAAATTTTT
>NZ_CACMSM010000043.1 GCF_902616385.1 uncultured Prochlorococcus sp.
CGATTTCAGCAAATTTATATTTATTTTTTAGAGTTACTTTAGGATCATTTTCTAAAAAATTTTGGATAAATTTATTCGAAAATATTTTTTCTTTATGATTATTTGTCAAAACTAACTTAATAGATAAATATGTTTTAACATTAAATTTAAGTTTTTAAAAAAAATTAATTAAATATTTATTTATCTGCAAGCATAGCCTCTACAAATTCATAACTATTAAATGGTCTCAAATCTTTTATACCTTCTCCAGCTCCAATAAACCTTATAGGCAAATTTACTTCTTCAGATACAGCTAAAGATACACCTCCTCTGGAAGTACCATCTAATTTAGTAATAATTGCTCCACTTAAATCTGCTGATTTAGCGAAACTTTTAGCTTGTTTTAAGCCATTTTGCCCCTGACTTGCATCTAAAACTAATAATGATTCAACAATTGCATCTGGGACCTTTTTATCGATAATTTTTTTTATTTTTGATAATTCATCCATTAAATTATTTTTTGTTTGCAATCTACCCGCTGTATCAACAAGTAATAAGTCAACATTTCTTTTTTTTGCAGAATTAATTGCATCAAAAACTACAGCAGCTGGATCAGCATTTTTTGACTGATTAGATATAACATCAACATTACTTCTATCTCCCCACACCTTAAGTTGTTCTACTGCAGCAGCTCTAAAAGTATCAGCAGCAGCAATCAAAGTTTTATAATTACTTTTTGATGACAAATATGCTAATTTTCCTAATGTAGTAGTTTTTCCAACACCATTAACTCCTACTAATAACCAGACATTTAACTTACCCTTTTGGGGAACTAAAAGATCAGAGCCCGAATTTTTTATTGGTTTATCAATAATTAATTTTAATTCCTTCTTCAAGAATTTTATTCCTGCTTCTCCACCCACGACTTCCTCGTTTAATTTTGTTCTAAGAGAACTTATAACTTTATCGGTTGAATCAATCCCTACATCAGCTCTGATCAATAGGGTCTCTAAATCATCAAGAGATTCAGGAGTAAGAGGATCATCTCCCAATTTATCCAATAATTCAGTAACAAATCCTTTTCGGGTTTCTTCTAATCCTCTCCGTAATTTAGTTAACCAATCAATTTCATCAATCGATATTTGATTCATTTTTTTTCCTTGAGCAGCTAATACCATTGCAGACCAAGTAAAATTATCATCAAATTCTCCTAATTCAGGTTCGGCAATAGTTGTAGACTTTTCAGCAATATTTTCTTTATTAAGAGTTTCAATCAATTCTTGCTTTTGCTCTTCCTGTTTCTCTAATTCTTGCTTTTGCTCTTCCTGTTTCTCTAATTCTTGCTTTTGCTCTTCCTGTCTTTTTTTTAGAAGTGCATAAGCTTGTGCAGCCCATTCACGAGAATTATCAGTATCAGTCATAATTATCTTTAGTTCGTAATTAAAATTTTTCTAAATACTATTTATTTATATCAAATAATTATGACAATTAAATTGTTTGTAATCTCCTTAAAACTCCATTAATAAATTTTCTTCCTTGCAAATCACTATATTTATTAGCTAAATTCACAGCTTCATCACAAGCAACAGCTACAGGTGTGTTCAAAAAATTAATATCCACGTAAGCTAGACGCAAAATATCCCTATCGATTCTCGGTAATCTTTTTAATCTCCAGCCATCCATTACTTGATCGATATCAGAATCAATGCTTTTAAGATTGTTGATTATATTACAAATCCTTTGATTTACATCCTCTCTAATATCTATTTGACCGCTAGAAACAATTAATTTTGGAAAGTCTAGAGTTACAGAGAGTGTGTTCATTACGGTCTCAATTTTTGTCAAAGATTTTTTTAACTCATCTCGAACATTTGAATAAGAGGAATCAACACCTTCTTGCAATTCACTATCTAATATTTTTTGTGAAGCATTTTCTAACTCTGACTCGCAATTATCTAATTCGTCCCTGCAATGGTTTATTAAAGCATCCAACGCAGATTCAAAAATTTCTTCTATCTGAAATTTATTTAATTTAAAATCACCTTTATCTTTTATAAGGCCTAGAGAAATTAAAGATAATTCTCTAGAAAGGGATCTATTATGCATCAATTAAGAAGAAGTATTAGTGGAAGCTCGTAATTGAGAAAACAATTTTGAAAATGTTGGATTTGTAGTGTTATTTTTCTCATCTGGATTAACTATCCCAGCTGAAATTATTGTTCTAAAAGCATCTTCAACAGAAATATCCAAATCCTTAACAGAAGACTCAGGAACGAGTGTATACCAGCCAGTAGTTGGGTTTGGAGCTGTTGGAATGAAAACACTAAGTAACTTTTCTTCCAATTCTGGTTGTAGAGAAGGTCCTACATCTCCTGTGACAAAGCCTACACTATATAAACCCTCACGAGGATATTCAACTAAAACAACTCGTCTAAATCTATTGGATTTATTACTTAAAAAAGTTTCTAGCAATTGTTTTAGAGTTTTATAAACGGCTCCAGCGACAGGGATTTTTGATAGAGTACCCTCTCCAAATTCTAATAACCATCTTCCAACAAAATTTCTCGCCATCAAGCCTATAAGCAAAATAGCTAATAAAGGAACAGTTAAACCT
>NZ_CACMSM010000044.1 GCF_902616385.1 uncultured Prochlorococcus sp.
GTTTTTCTTATTATTTATACATGGTGCACTGTTGGAATAAATGTAAATTTCATAATCCCTTTGATTAGTTTGATTGACCAAAAAATAGTGAAAAAATAAAACTAAAATATTCCTTAATTTTCAGTACAAAAATAAATCTATTTCCTTAATCTGCAATATTAAAATTTGCAAGATTTATTTTTTTCGTTTTGAAAGTCTTTTTCTTGTATACCTAGTCTTTAATGCCAAGTCTGTCATTATGTATATTCCAAATAAAAGAATGACTATTCCAATAAAGTATTTCATTATTTTTATGTCATTACTATGCTTGATATTTATTTATTATGCCAACTAATTTTAATATCTATTTCTTGAGATAAATTTCTTGTAACTGGACATTCTTTGGAAGCTTTTTTCAAAAAATCAATAGTTTCATTAGAAGTGCGCTCTGGTATAAAAATATCAATTATAAGTTGTTTTATTTTCCTCTCGCTATTTTGTGTCATTACTTTTTCAATATTTAAATATATACCTTTCAAATCAAATCCTTTCGATTTAGCCTTGATTGCCATAATGGTTAGCAGGCAAGTACCTAGAGATGTTGCTAATAAATCAGTTGGGGAAAAACTTTCACCTTTACCGCAGTGATCTAAAGGTGCATCAGTTCTAATAAGACTTCCAGACTGTAGATGAATAGCCTCACAGTTTAAATTTCCTAAATAAGAACATTTAACTTTAGTCATTTTTAAAATTTAATTAGGAAAATATTATTAATAAAACATTATGGAACATAGCAAGATTATTGATGAGAAATTTTTTATTTGCATATTAGTGGAGTATTAAGGAAATTCATCATTCAAGTTTTGAAATCAGTTTTTATATCCATATTCCTCTAAGCAATACTCAATTAATTCAATTGATTTATTAAGTGTTCTTTTATTTTTATTTTCTAGATCGAAGCATTCATTTAAAACGCGTATAGATTCATTTAAGAATGATTCTTCTTTATTTTTTGAATCTTTAACTTGATTTATATAAATTAATTTTTTAATCCCAATAAAGGAAAATATGATTATTGGTATTGTAAATATTGCTATTTTGAATTTATTCATACAATTAGTTATTACAAATATTTTAATTTATTTAATATTTAAAACTTTACTTACCTGATAGAACTAAGTAATAACATATGAAGCTGCTGTTATTGCTATAGCAGTAATTGAAATGAAGATGTATGGAACAACCCTTAAAGGTATGTATAGATTATTTTTAGACATAAATAGAACTTTTATAAAAATTCTTACATTCTCTATAAACTTTATAAGTCTTCAAATATACAAATTAATTTTCTTTGCAAAAGTTCAATTCTTTTAAAAGAAAAAAAATATATTCATTGAATTTTCATTAAATAAAGTATTTCTAAATCCTGTCTTGAGTCCGATATTTTTCTTTTTAAGAAGATAAGTTCTTCTTGGCTCATTTTTGATTCTTTTATCATCAATTCTGCTTGTTCAATAGCATGTTCTATATTTCTAATTTTAATTTCTCTTATTGAGGGATCATCTTTACATGCTTTTTTAGTATTCGCATCTAACATATGTGTTAAAAAAAAATCACCTTGAATTTAATCTAAATTAAAACTTCATTATGCTAAAACCGCAAATTTAATTAAAATAAATTATTATATATCTAAGAACTTTAACCTTAGCTAACCCTCTCTTCTATTGATCGAGTGGGTTTTTTTTTATGGTGTAATATACTCCTAGCATTTAATACTAATTTGGAAGATTCAAAACTTAATCCTGAGGAAGATAATTTAATCGAATCGTCCCGCAATTTGAATGAAGACAATAAAGATCTTAATGAGGGGATTAAAAAAGAAGAAAATGTTAAAGCATTTACAGAATTTCTTGAGAAAGCAAGTAATCAAGATTCTTCAGAAGAAAAAGTAAAACTTGATTCTGAGCAACAAAAATCAAAAATTGACAAATCACTTTTTAAAAGATTTCTTAATAATGGATTTGATGGAATTTCAACAAATCCAAACTATAAAATGTTGGCATTATTAATAATCCTTATAATAAATTTGTCTCTATTTTTTGTAATTGGCAATATGGGTAAAGCATTTTTAAGAAATGCTGGAATTATGGGTTAGAAATTATTTATTTCCTTTTGGATAATCATCTTTACAATTTTGATTCTTCAAATGAAACTATGATATTTTCTTTTCAAATTAATATTTAAATAAAATTTGGATAATAAAGAGCCAGAAAATCCAGTCGTTTATCTTTCTAATTTAGTCAAGAAATTAGATGTAAAAAACAGAAATGGTTTAGTAGCCTTAGCAATAGTTAACCTTTTAGTAATTCTTTTATTTAAATTTTACTTGAAAGGATCTGGATTATTATCTTGAATTTGCCTGCGGTATTATTATTCAGCATTTTCAAATTGCTTTGCTAATCTAAATGCCTTCTTAATTATTAGAAAGCCACCATATGCTCCTGCCAGTAAAGATAATACTATTAAAGGGTTAGGGGAATAATCTGAATAATTTTTCACACCCTCAACATATTCATAACCTGAA
>NZ_CACMSM010000045.1 GCF_902616385.1 uncultured Prochlorococcus sp.
TAACAACTAAATTTTTTTTACGAGGAGTTTACATTATTAATTACTCAGCAAACTTATTTTCATATAAAGCAAAAAATGTTAAAAATGGAAAAAATGATTTGAAATCTTGGAGAATTCACCTCAATATCTATTTCTTGCTAGTGGAGTAAATAACGGAGAAGGTTTTTGGATTGTGGGGATAAAAAATTGTGATGAAAATATCCTTGAGGATAAAAATATTTTAGATTGCCATAGAAAAGAATTAATAGGTAATGAATCAGCCAAAGATATTCTTTTAGCTATTAATTTAAACGTAAATAATTTATTAAATGAACTAAGAAACAAAAATTACTTAATTGAAGAACCTTCAATTGGAATTTCATTTAACATCCCTTTAGAAATCTTGGAAAATATTTTTGATTTTTGGGTAGAAATTTATAAAAATCAAGAAGCCTGGGAAGCTTGTCTAGGTCTTCTTAAAGTTAGAAAAAGGATTCCCTTAACAAACTTAATTGAAAGCGATAGTTTAAAGGGCAACTCAAAAAAATGGGCTATAAAAATTGAAACTTTACATACTTATGTTCCTTCTTCACTAAGAATTGAAAAATTAAATGATCCCATGTGGGAATAAATTTATCTTTAAATACTCAAAATATTTACTTCGTTGGCTATTTAAGTAAAAATAAAATAATTAATAAAAAAAAAATGAATAACCCCTATTCTTTTAGTATCGATCAAATGAACGGTATTGTAGAGGATACATACGCTAAGATCATAAATGAATGTGAAAATTTAAAAAAAAATACTAAATGTCCAAATGAGCAAGTAGTAGCACTTTTAAGTGTAATTGCTTCTAATTACGCCACTACAACAGAAAAAAAAGAGAATTAAGATGATAACTTATTTTACTTGGAGCGAATTTGATAAGAGCGTAGAAAAAATAGCTAATAAATGTAGGTTTAAGGAGTTTTCTGGAATATATGGAGTCCCTCGTGGTGGATTATGTCTTGCTGTAGCACTAAGCCATAAATTAAAAATTGAATTAATTTCAGAACCAATAAAAAATTCACTAATAGTAGATGATGTTTATGAAACTGGCCTTACATTAAAGCCCTTCAAGGATGTTGAAGGAGCAATGTTTTTTGTATTATTTAGTAAGATTAACCCTACATGGTGGAATACAGTATTTATATCAAAAAAAAGCCAATGGATCGTTTTCCCTTGGGAATATACTTTAAATTCAAAAAGTGACCGCGAAGAGTACATCAAAAAAAGAGGTATAGGTTGAGAAAAAAATTATATTTGGCAAATCCATATGGATTTTCAAAACAAACTAAAACTCTATTAAATAAATTTATTGAAATCTTCAATGATTTAAATGTAGAAGTATTTGAACCTTTTGAGAGAGCAGAACAATTAATACAACAAGAAAGTGAATGGGCATATGACGTTGCAAGAAGTAATTTCAACGATTTAAAAGAATGTGATGGTATTTTTGCGATTGTTAATGGAAATCCACCAGATGAAGGTGTAATGATTGAATTGGGTATCGCAATTGCATTAAAAAAGGAAATCTTTTTATTTAGGGATGATTTTAGAAATTGCTCCGATAGCGATCAATACCCATTAAATCTAATGTTATTTCTTGGACTGCCTAAAGATAATTGGGAAAAATATTATTTTGAATCATTACAAGATATAAAAAGTAAAAAAAAAAGATTTGTTGAGTGGGCAAAAAAATAAGCCTAATAAACCATAAATCCTTGACTCAAAATTTTAAATTTATCTATTGAGGTGGTAGAATAGAATTTATTTATAAAATTTTGACACAAGTAACAGTTGGAGAGAATGAGGGAATTGAGTCTGCCCTTAGAAGATTTAAAAGACAAGTATCTAAATCTGGAATCTTTGCAGATTTAAAAAGACTTAGACATCACGAAACTCCTATTGAAAAATACAAAAGGAAATTACAACAGAGAAGAAAAGCAAGAAGAAGATGATTAGCTAAAGTTTTTAAAATTTCTAAAAAACTTTTAATTTTACTATTAATTTTTGAAAGTGTTAAAAATAAAAATATGACTATTTAAGCTTTTTAAGCTTCTTAACAAGATTTATTCCAACTCCTGATACAGCAAGAAGATCTTTTTCATCAGCGGCGATAACAGCTTTCGTTGTTTTGAATCCTGCCTCATATAAAGCTTTTGCGCTTTTTGCTCCAACACCAGGGAGTGTGGTTAAAGTTTCAATACTTTTTTTAGAATTAACCGATTTGCTTATTGATTTGGTTTTTGTTTTTGAAGTTTTGGCAGATTTAGTTGCTTTTTTTTCTTTCTTTAAAGGCGTATCAGCTGATTTTGCGCTTTTAAATAGAATTGATTTTAGTTTGCTTAGAAATTTAGAAATCATTGGAATATTTATTAAGTAATAAAAAATAGCTAATTTAATAGAAATAATTTATTTACAATTATATAAAGACACATATTTAATATTAATGCAAGCTTATAAACCTTTGCAAGGCATTAAATATTAGTC